>JAAFJF010000014.1 GCA_013298815.1 Polaromonas sp.
AATGCAGGAGTAAAAAATCATGCTAGCTTTGAGATTACCCATTGAAATTGAAACACGCTTAGACGCTTTGGCGAAATCCACGGGTCGAACCAAGACGTTTTATGCCCGCGAAGCGATTCTTGAGTACTTGGACGACTTGGAAGACGCCTATCTTGCCCAAAGCCGTTTGGCCGACATTCGCGCAGGTCGTAGTTCGACCATAAGTCTAGACGAGGTGGAGCGCCGACTTGGCTTGGCAAATTAACTTTGAGATCGCCGCTGAGAAGGATTTAGCCAAGTTAGATCATTCAGCAGCAAGGCGCATTGTGACTTTTCTGCGCGAACGCTTAGCGGCATTGGATGATCCGCGCAGCATCGGCGAGGCTTTGAAAGGTGCAAAATTAGGCGACTTTTGGAAGTACCGCGTGGGTGATTACCGCGTAATAGCTAGGATTGAAGACCGTGAGGTAATTATTATCGTGGTTAGAGTTGGAAATCGCAAAGAAGTTTATCGTTAAGGCTAAGTTTTGCTATATTTTATATAGCATTTTAGGTAATAAATACGCCGGCTAGAAGTGTAAATGAGGGGTAATTTCGAGGTTTTAGCCTAAGTCGTGAGACATTCAAATCAAAGCAAAGAGATTTGGTTTGTGGTGAAGCTCGCAGAAATAATAGGACTGATTGTCGATTTATCGCTTAACGTTGGCCCATTCGACGAACATGTTAAACCACGGTTTCATAGCTATCCATGTTTGTGGCTAGCACCCAACCACTCAAACCATACGACGACGAAATTTCGAAACACTTCACGTTTTTCTCAACGAGTAGCTCCAATGTTTTCTCCACGCCGTCACGCCAGAACAAAGGCCACCCCCACTTGCTTTCATCCTGGAACCGCGATGCATTCTGAGTAAGCAAGGCGTGAACGGACTCTTCGGAAATCGAGTACAGAATATTACCGCCAAGATCGTGTTCAAAAAAGTAGCCTTCTACGTTTGAGAATACAACGTTTGCACGCCGTACATCTGTTTCTGTCTCATACGGCCATGTCACTTCAAATGCAATCTTCCGCCCAGACTCCGCAACTGAATAGCCAACGAGGTGGTAGTCGTGCCAAGAGCGCATGAGTGGTTTAACGTAATGCAAACCGCAAAACCTGCAACACAATCCGGCGATTGCGGAATAATCTGTTCATTAAAATCTCCTGAGAATGGCTTCTAGCTATTATTTCAGATGAGTATACTGTGAAATATGCTATAAATAAAATAGCTACTTAGGCAATAAATACGCCGGCTAGAGGCATATTTAAGGGGTAAAATGTCGTAAATTACCCGTAAACCCATAAAAACAAGCCAAATACAGCTTTTAACGGCTTCAGCGGTGTTGAATTAAGTCGCTAAACTCAATCCCCATGTCTCTGTTCAAATCCGCTTCCACCATCTCCCTGCTCACCTTGGTATCCCGCATCACCGGCATGGTGCGTGACCAGTTGATGGCGGCTATGTTTGGTGCTTCGGCTATGACGGATGCGTTTAATGTGGCGTTTCGGTTGCCGAATATGTTTCGCCGGTTGTTTGGCGAGGGGGCGTTTAGCCAGGCTTTTGTGCCGGTTTTGGGCGCTAGCAAGGTTAAAAACGGGGACGAGGCGACCAAAATTCTGGTGGATCGTGTCGCTACGGTGCTGTTTTGGGTGTTGGTGCTCACTTGCGTGATTGGCGTTGCGGCAGCGCCCGTGCTGGTGTGGGTGATGGCTAGCGGGCTGCAGCAAAACCAGCAGGGGTTTGACGCGGCGGTGTTCATGGCGCGGTGGATGTTTCCTTACATTGGCTTCATGTCGCTGGTGGCGCTGGGCGCTGGGGTGTTGAACACCTACAAGCGCTTTGCAGTGCCCGCAGTGACGCCAGTTTTGTTGAATGTGGCGATGATTTCAGCCGCTTGGCTGGGCGCGCCGTGGTTCAAAAGCATGGGGATTGAGCCGATTTATGCGATGGCGATGGGTGTCATGGGTGGCGGTGTGCTGCAGCTTGGGGTGCAAATGTGGGCGCTGCACAAGATTGGTTTTTTGCCGAAAATTAGGGCAAATTGGGCTGATTTTAAAGCCGCTTGGGCGGATGCAGGTGTCAAAAACGTCGCTAAATTGATGCTGCCAGCGCTCTTGGGTGTGGGTGTGGCGCACATTTCGGCGATCATCAACTTGCAAATCGCCTCGCATTTGACGCCGGGCAGTGTGAGCTGGATGAGCTATGCCGAGCGGCTGATGGAATTTCCCACTGCTATGCTTGGTGTCGCGCTTGGTGTGGTGCTGACGCCGCGATTGGTGGCGGCCAAAGCCAGTGGCGACGATACCACCTATTCCGCGATGATTGACTGGGGGCTGCGACTGGTGATTTTGTTGGCCGTGCCTTGCACCGTGGCGTTGCTGCTGTTTTCTAAGCCACTGGTGGCGACTTTGTACCATTACGGCGTATTTTCGACCAACGATGTGCAGCAGGTGACCACGCCTTTGATGGGCTATGGCGTCGGATTGATTGGCTTGGTTGCTATCAAAATATTAGCGCCCGGGTTTTACGCCAGCCAAGACATTAAAACCCCGGTCAAAATCGCCATCGCAGTGCTCATCATCACGCAGTTGTTGAATATCGCCCTCGTGCCGCTGTTTGCCCATGCGGGGTTGGCGTTGGCGATTGGATTGGGGGCGTTGATCAATGCGTTTTGGTTGTTGATTGGTTTGATCAAACGGGGCAGCTACCAACCGCTGCCAGGTTGGGGGAAATTCATCGCCCAAGTCGTTTTTGCCAGCGCCTTGCTGGGTATCTTGTTGTGGTGGAGCGCGGGTTATGTTGACTGGACTGCGTTAAAAAGTGATATTTTTAAGAGAATTATGCTTCTAGCCGGCGTATTAGTTGCCTCAGCAGCTATTTATTTTATAGCGTTGATTGCTTCTGGGGTAAAAATCAAGACTTTGCTAAAGGGGCAGGGCTAATTTAGAGAGCATGCCTAAAACCCTTATCCGGAAACGTGCCTAAAAGTAAGTCAAAATAGCGCCATGCAACTCGAATTTGACGTCCCAACACCTCTGGCTTATTTCAGCCTGTTGGTCAGCAGCGACGAGCATTTTCCGCTCTTAGAAGCCGCCGTTGCCATCGCGCAAGATGAATATCCTGAATTAGACGTAGAGCAGGTGCTGGGTGAGGTCGATCAACTCTTAGCCAGAATCAAACGCCGTTTGCCTGCCGACAGCACTGCTTTGGCAAGATTGCGGCTTTTGAACCAGTTTTTTTATCACGACCTCGGCTTCAGCGGCAACGTCAACAACTATTACGACCCCGACAACAGCTATCCCCACGCCGTGCTGCGTACCCGACGTGGGATACCGATTTCATTGGCGGTTCTGTGGCTAGAACTGGCGCAAGGCTTGGGCTTGAACGCTCGCGGCGTCGCGTTTCCTGGGCATTTCATGGTGAAGGTGAATTTGCCCAAAGGGCAGGTGGTGATTGATCCGTTTACTGGCCAATCGTTCAGTCGCGAAGACCTGAGCGAGCGTTTGATGCCGTTCAAGCAACTTAGCGATTCGCCTGAATCTGAGATGGCGGAATCCGATATTCCGCTGGGCTTGTACCTGCAATCCGCCAAACCGCGCGACATCATCACCCGCATGCTGCACAACCTCAAAGAAGTGCACAAAACAGCTGAAGACTGGCAGCGCATGATTCCCGTGCAAGACCGCCAAATCGCGCTGAATCCGGATGCATGGAGCGAATACCGCGACCGAGGACTAGCTTTTGCCGAACTTGGCAAAGCGACAGCTGCGGTGCGCGATTTCGATGTTTACTTGCTAAACGTGACCGATGCGCCCGATGTCAAAGCCATCGCACTGCGCGCGCAAGAACTGCGCCGCGCGGTGCTTTAACGAACCAAACTTGATTAGTTAAAAATCAAGAACCCTGCGATCCACGGTGTGCCCAGGCTGTGGTGTGGCGCTCAATGTAGCTGAAAAATTCGTACATAGCCATCGCCATCGCGCCAATCACGACCAATCCAGCAAAAGCCAATGCCAGGCGCTGTTGCGAACTAGCCGTTTGCATGAGGTAGCCAATGCCAGAGTCACCGGCCGTCATCTCAGCCAACACCGTACCCACAAACGCCAAGGTGATGGCAATTTTGAGTGAGGCATAAAAGTAAGGCAAGGAGCGTGGCAGACCGACTTTGACCAGCACATCCCAGCGTTTTGCACCCAATACACGCAGGACGTCTTCGAGCTCAGGCTCCAGCGTTGCCAAGCCGGTCGCAATGTTGACGGTGATGGGAAAGAACGAAATCAAAAATGCCGTCAAGATGCCCGGGCCAACGCCAATGCCAAACCAAACCACCAAAATAGGCACGATGGCAGCTTTGGGGACAGCGTTAAAGGCTACTAACAGCGGAAAGACGGCGGCGTAAACCATTCGCGACGATCCGACTAAGAAACCAAGTAAGACGCCAACCAAAATCGAAAGACCAAAACCCACCATGGTCACCCAAAAGGTTTGCCATGCCGCACTTGTAATTGGGCCAGCAAATTCGGCCATAGCTTGACCGATTTGTAGCGGACTAGGAAATATGAATTCGGGGATATTGAACAAGCTGCAAATAGCTTGCCACAGTGCCAGCAAGATCACAAACAAAATCAGTGGCGAGTAGGCTTCTAGTTTTTTTGAGTTCATGCTGCTTTCCCCGCTGTGGCCGCGCCACCTCTGATAGCGCCAATATGGCCGCGCAGCTCATGCACGATATCACTGAATTCTGGGGTGTAAGTGATTTCCAAATCGCGTGGACGCGGCAAATCAATCTTGCGTTCCACAACAAAACGACCTGGGTTTTTGGACATCACAAACACTTTGTCTGCTAAGAAAACAGATTCACGCAAATCATGCGTGACCAAAATGACATTGAATTTTTGCAATTGATGCAAATCGCGCAATACACACCACAGCTCCTCCTTGGTGAAGGCATCAAGCGCGCCAAATGGCTCATCCAAGAGCAGCATTTTGGGTTCGTGAATCAAAGCACGGCAAATACTGGCGCGCTGCTGCATACCGCCCGACAACTGCCACGGAAATTTGTCCGCGTAGCCATCTAGTCCGACAGTTTTAAGCAATTGGCGGGCACGGGCTTCGTACTCGGCACGTTTGGCTTTGAGGTTGCTGCGGTAGGGTTCGACGATCTCTAGTGGCAGCATGACATTGTCAAGCGTGGTGCGCCACGGCAGCAAAGAGGGCGCTTGAAACGCCATGCCCGATATTTTGAGTGGCCCTGTAACTGCAGCCCCATCCACATGAATGCTGCCGCGTGTAGGCATTTTCAAGCCCGTTGTCAGCTTCATGAAGGTGGATTTGCCGCAACCCGACGGCCCGACGATGGCGATGAACTCGCCCTCAGTGACCGACAGGTTGATCTCTTCAACCGCAAACTGGTTTTGCGCTAACAACTCGTCGTTGTAAGCCAGCCAGACATTTTTAAAATCAACAAACGCCATGTGGCTGTCCTAACGAGTTAATCTGGTTACTTTTTTGGTTTATTTTTTGACAGGTATAGCCTTTGCAGTTGGCAAAACAGCATTCAAAGCAGCGTCGCTAGGCAAGAAACTACCATTCCAAATAGCATTACGATCTACGCGGGTTTTTGTAGCAAATGCGTCAGATACTTGGCTCGCCATCAGTGACAAACGGCTATCGTTGATTTTGCCGAAACCTTCAGTGCGTGCGTCTGGGCTGTTGATGACGGTGTCAATTGCTAATTTCAAGCGGCGCTCTTCCAGTGCCACGTTGATGATGCCGTCACGTCCTTTAACATAGGTGATACCTTCAACCGGATTCGCGACCACTTCTTTGGCCGCTTTGGTGAATGCCGCCAAGAACGCTTTGATAGCTGCTGGGTTCTCTTTGATCAGCTTAGGGCTGACGATGATGGCGTTGCCATAGAGCTTAACGCCGTAGTCTGGGTATTGCATGATGGCCACATCTTCTGCTTTCACGCCACGCGCTTCCAAGTTGAGTAACGATGTGAAGGTAAAGCCAGTAATCGCATCGATATCGCCCTTAGCTAACATGGTTTCACGCAGCGCAGGGTCCATAGATACCCAATTGACGCCACTTACACCATTGGCTTTGGCAAAAATCGGGAAAGCACGGCGACCAGCGTCAAAACCAGGCGCGCCTAGTTTTTTGCCATTCAAATCAGCCGGTGATTTGATGTTTGATTTTTTGAGTGACATCACAGAAGCTGGCGTGTTGTTATAAACCATCATCACAGCGACTGGTTTGTTAGGCGCGTCAGGGTTGTTGGCATGGAATTCCATCACTGCCGCCAAGTCAGCAAAGCCCATGTCGTAGGTGCCAGATGCCACGCGGGTCACAGCGCCCCCAGAGCCGTTGCCAGCGTCAACAGTCACGTCCAGTTTGGCGTCTTTGAAATAGCCTTTTGCGACCGGTGCCAAGAAAAAGGCGGCAGGGCCTTCAAAACGCCAGTCAAGCTGAAATTTGATCGGCGTTGCGCTTTGCGCATGGGCTGTTCCCATGGTTGCCGTCAGCAGTAAAGTGGCCAAAGCAGCGGCGCTAGATTTGATAAATTGGCGTTTCAAGCGTGTTGACATGATGATTCCTATATTTTTGAACAAAGCTTAGTGATTTTAGTGGGCATGTTTCAACATGCTACTGGTGACAACACCTAGAAGTGTATACAAAAAAGAGTCAAGCACGATTAGTGCCAATACAAATTTATTTTATGGTCTGATTTACTCTACAAGCGGCGTAGGCGTCCAAATCAGCTTTGTAAACCTCAGTTTGAATGTCCATGAGTCCCAACACGGTATGGAAATAGTTGTCGTGACTTAATTTTTTACCAGCGCGGCTTTCCATGCAATCGGTGTCTAAATTGTGGCGGCCAATAAAGTCGTTGGCAAACCAGCTGATCCAAGGAACATGCTTTTGGACATCAGGCGCAATCGCGTAGGGCAGACCATGCAAGTAAAGATTGTTTTCACCCAGCGATTCCCCATGGTCAGATACATACAGCATGCCGCCTTGTATGGTTGCTGCTTTTGATTTCAGCATACCAATGACCTTGCTTAAAAAGTAGTCTGTATACGCAATGCTGTTGTCATAAGCGTTCACCAATTCAGTGCGCGAGCATTCCTGAAGCGCATTATTGGTGCATTCAGGCTTGAATTTTTTAAGGGCTGCGGGCGACCGTTTGTAATAAGCGGGGCCATGGCTACCCATTTGGTGCATCACGACTACAGCACCTCTGCTGAGCTTGTCGTACGGGATTTCTCGCAGCCGTGCATCAAGGTTGTGCAGCATGATTTCATCAAAGCATTCGCCTGTGATACAAAATTCTGGATTATCTAGCTTGCTAGTTGAAGCGCGGTAGACACGGTCGCATATGCCTTTACAGCCTGATTGATTCTCTAGCCAAATAACGGCTAGCCCTGCTTTGTCTAAAACATCAATTAAATTTTGATAATCAACTTGCTTGTTTTCGTAATCTGTTTTACCCAGGTGGGAAAACATGCAGGGTAGCGATGTCGCCGTTGTTGTGCCGCATGACCAAACATCGGTTTGGGTTGTGAGTTCACCACTTTGGTCCGTATTTTTTTTGATGGCTTTGAGTAATGGCGTTGTGTCGCGGTTATAGCCGTTGATGCCGAAATTGCCACTTCTTGCAGTTTCGCCAACGACCAGTATCAGTATCGGAATCTTTGGTTGATTTGTATACATGGGCCCGAGTTTTGCATCTGTGCCGATGGTTTGCAGTGTGCCAGTCGGGTTCTGCAAAGGTTGTATCGCCAATTGAGCCAAACCATAAAAAGAATTCAAAGGGTTGATCAAATAGCGCAGCTGAATGTGATTGCGCATGCTTGACGCAAAATCTTGATAAATTGGAAACACAGCCACGGCCGCAACAACGCTACTGGCAAGAAAGAGTTGAGCATTGCCCAATAGTGTTTTTAGCACTGTCAATTGCTTGACCTGTTGTTTCCAAATCACAACGATGGGCAGCACCGCTAAAAACAAAACGGCTAAGACCAACTTCCAGCTAAAAAGGTCCAGCGACTCTTTCAAATCCGTTTGCAAAACATTCACCATCATGGAGCTGTCAATGACCACGCGGTAACTCAGCATGAAATACGCACCAAAGGCGGCACTGGTTAGAAACAGAGCAATCACTGGTTTCAGCGTCCAGCGCCAACACAGCACACTCATCAGCATACACAGCAAAGCTGAAATTAATGCGGCAAAGGCGATACCAAACCAAACGGCTCGCAAGTCATTCATTTCAGGCAAGCGTGCCAATTCTTGCCACAGCGCGAGATTGCCTAATGTCGCTAGCCAAAAGCTGGCTAAAACCATCAACCAAACGGGGTGAATCGCCCGATGTGGCTGGTTTAGCCATGAGGTTTTGTTTATATCAAATAATTTAAGAAGCATGTGTCAGGGATATGATTTTCTCAAATTATCGCTATAAATTTAATGTCTGTTGGACATTAAGTACGTCAGTTTTCGCGAATTTATACCTTAAAAAAACTTTTTAGTTTGTCAGCCCAGCTGTCACTGGTAGGCGAGTGCTTGGCGCCACCTTTTTTAAGCGATTCATCAAATTCCTTCAACAGTTTACGCTGATGCTCAGTCAGTTTAACCGGGGTTTCCACGCTGATGTGACAGTACAAATCGCCAGGGTAGCTGCTGCGCACGCCCTTGATGCCTTTGCCACGCAGGCGGAACTGTTTGCCGGCTTGCGTCCCGTCTGGGATGTCAATTGCCGCTTTACCAGCCAGTGTTGGCACGTCGATTTCACCGCCCAAAGCGGCTGTGGTGAAGCTGATGGGCACTGAGCAATGCAAATCGTCTCCATCGCGCTCAAAAATATCGTGCTTTTTCAGGCGAATTTCGATGTACAGGTCGCCCGGTGGGCCGCCATTGGTTCCCGGCTCGCCGTTGCCAGTAGAGCGGATACGCATGTTGTCGTCAATACCCGCTGGGATTTTGACTTCAAGTGTTTTATTCGTTTTAGTTTTACCCACGCCCATGCAAGCAGAGCAGGGCTCAGGAATCAGTTTGCCATTGCCTTTGCAGGTCGGGCAGGTTTGCTGCACGCTGAAAAAGCCTTGACGCATTTGTACTTGGCCGTGGCCGTGGCAGGTTGTACAACTCACCACTTTTGTGCCTGGCTTTGCACCGCTGCCATGACAGGTGGTGCATTCGTCCCAGCTTGGGATACGAATTTGAGCATCCTTGCCAGCTGCCGCTTCTTCTAGTGTCACTTCCATGGCGTAGCTCAAATCGCCACCACGGTAGACTTGCCTGCCACCTTGGCCACGCCCACGTCCGCCACCACCACCGAACACATCACCAAAAATATCGCCAAACGCTTCGGCAAAACCACCAAAACCTTCGCCACCGCCCGCACCGCCGCGCATATTGGGGTCTACACCCGCAAAACCGTGCTGGTCGTAAGCAGCGCGTTTTTGGCTGTCAGACAGCATCTCATACGCTTCTTTGGCTTCTTTGAATTTTTCCTCGGCCACTTTGGCTGTATCGCCTTGATTGCGGTCAGGGTGGTGTTTCATCGCCAGCTTGCGATAAGACTTTTTGATTTCTTCTTCGGAAGCGTTTTTAGGGACGCCGAGGGTTTCGTAGTAGTCGCGTTTTGACATGATTCGTCTTACTTTTCTTCAACAATTTCAGTGACTCAGTTAGCGCAAACGCCGCGATGAGGATCTGGATCGATCATCATGCGCGGCGCATAAAGCACAATTTTGCTCGCCAAGTTGTAGCTAATTCAGAGCTTATGATTTCTTGGCGTCTTCTTTAACTTCTTTGACTTCAGCATCGACCACATTGTCATCGGCTGCTGATTTTCCGTTGCTTGCGCCAGCTTGTTCTGCACCTGCAGCGCCTGCTGCGCCACCGGCAGCGTTCGCAGCTTCCTGCGCTTGCATATCAGCGTACATCTTTTCGCCTAGTTTTTGGCTGACTTCCATCAGGCTGGTGTTTTTAGCCTCAATCGCAGCGGCGTCGTCAGACTTCACGGCTTCTTCCAAGTCTTTGATCGCAGCTTCGATTTTCTCTTTCTCGCCTGCTTCCAGCTTGTCACCGTACTCGCCCAATGACTTCTTCACGCTGTGTACGGTTGCTTCGCCTTGGTTACGCGCTTGCACTAAGGCGAGTTTCTTCTTGTCGTCTTCAGCGTTCAATTCAGCGTCTTTGACCATTTGCTGGATTTCGGCTTCAGACAAACCAGAGTTCGCCTTGATGGTGATTTTGTTCTCCTTGCCAGTGCCCTTGTCTTTCGCGCCCACATGCAAAATGCCGTTGGCGTCGATGTCGAACGATACTTCAATTTGCGGTGTACCACGTGCTGCTGGCGGGATGCCTTCTAGGTTGAACTCACCCAAGCCTTTGTTACCAGCGGCGATGTCGCGCTCACCTTGGAAGACCTTGATGGTCACGGCAGGCTGGTTGTCTTCAGCGGTTGAAAACGTTTGCGCAAATTTCGTCGGGATGGTCGTGTTTTTCTTGATCATTTTGGTCATCACGCCGCCCATGGTCTCGATGCCCAATGACAACGGTGTCACGTCCAACAACAACACGTCTTTGCGGTCACCACTCAAAACTTGACCTTGGATCGCGGCACCCACAGCCACGGCTTCGTCAGGGTTCACGTCTTTACGTGGCTCTTTGCCGAAGAATTCTTTGACCTTCTCTTGCACTTTTGGCATGCGGGTCATACCGCCCACCAAAATCACGTCATGGATGTCAGACACGCTGATGCCAGAGTCTTTGATGGCTGTGCGGCACGGCGCAATGGTGCGCTCGATCAACTCTTCAACCAATTGCTCCAGCTTGGCGCGGGTCATCTTGATGTTCAGATGTTTCGGACCAGACGCATCTGCCGTGATGTAAGGGAGGTTGATGTCGGTTTGTGCGCTGCTGGACAGTTCGATTTTGGCTTTTTCAGCGGCCTCTTTCAGGCGCTGCAAGGCCAACACGTCTTTGGACAGGTCAACGCCTTGCTCTTTCTTGAACTCGGTGATGATGAAGTCGATGATGCGTTGGTCAAAGTCTTCGCCACCCAAGAAGGTGTCACCGTTGGTGGACAGCACTTCGAATTGCTTCTCGCCATCGACGTCGGCGATTTCGATGATGGACACGTCAAACGTACCGCCACCCAGGTCATACACGGCAATCTTGCGGTCGCCTTTTTCCATCTTGTCCATACCAAACGCCAAGGCGGCGGCGGTAGGCTCGTTGATGATACGTTTGACTTCCAATCCAGCAATGCGACCTGCGTCTTTGGTGGCTTGGCGTTGTGCGTCGTTGAAGTAAGCTGGTACGGTGATAACGGCTTCGGTGACTGGTTCTCCGAGGTAATCTTCAGCGGTTTTTTTCATCTTGCGCAAAATGTCAGCGCTGACCTGCTGGGCTGAAATGGCCTTGCCTTGGGCTTCGACCCAAGCGTCGCCATTGTCGGCTGCAACGATTTTGTAAGGCATCAAAGAAATGTCTTTTTGCACTTCTTTTTCAGTGAATTTGCGGCCAATCAGGCGCTTAACCGCGTACAAGGTGTTTTTCGGGTTGGTCACCGCTTGGCGTTTGGCAGACGCGCCAACGAGCACTTCGCCATCAGCCTGGTAAGCGACGATAGAAGGTGTGGTCCGAGCGCCTTCCGCGTTTTCAATCACTTTTGGCACATTGCCTTCAATGACAGACACGCAGCTGTTGGTTGTACCTAAGTCAATACCGATGATTCTTCCCATGATTCACTCCTGAATTTGATAAATATTTAATAAATACTGGCTGCCAAGCGATCCAAAAGCGTCTGAATCGTTGTACTTGGCTATGTTTGATAAGTTGTGGATAACTTGAAAAGTTTCAAGTGCCAGAACTGATATTTTTTTTAGATAAAGATGATTTATTTCGGTGCCGAAACCGTCACCAAAGCAGGACGCAACACACGGTCAGCGATCAAATAACCCTTTTGCAAAACCATGACCACGCAATTGGCTTCTAAATCCGAAGGCACAACGCTGATGGCTTGATGCTGATGCGGGTCAAACTTGACACCCGCTTCTGGGTTGATAGCGATGACTTTGTTGCGTTCCAATGCGCTGGTTAGTTGGCGTAATGTGGCTGTCGCGCCTTCGCGAACTTGCTCAATCGTCGCATCTTTGATGGCCAAGCCCGCTTCAAGGCTGTCAGTCACTGGCAGCAAGCTCTCGGCAAAGCCTTCAACGGCAAATTTTCGTGCTTTGCTGACATCTTCTTCAGCACGCCGTCTGGCGTTTTGCACCTCGGCTTGGCCGCGCACGTATTGGTCTTGCAAGTCGGCGACTTTGGCCTTTAAGGTGGCCACTTCGGCTTGGGCAACCGCCAACTCGCTCATGGTTTCCACTTCATTGGCTGCCAAAGCAGCTTCTCGCTCTTCGGGTGATGCGTCCAAAGGCACGCCGTCAGCACCCATTATGGGAGCGTCAGCTTTGCTAAGGTCTTGATTTCGTTCGGTTTTTTTGTTGTCAGACATGCTAAAAGTACGGTTGATTTGCTAGAAGTTCAGCACGTGAGGCTAACTTTGGCGTTTTCAAGCCAAAGCCAGCCATTAAAGTTCGATCAGTTTCAGTTTAGTGCGCGTCCAACAACTCAACTTCAAACTTCAAAGTCGCGTTTGGTGGAATGACGCCACCAGCGCCACGTGCGCCGTAGCCGAGTTCTGACGGGATGATCAGCGTGCGTGAACCGCCAATTTTCATGCCGGCAAAGCCCTGGTCCCAGCCAGCGATGACTTGTCCAGCCCCCAATGAGAAGGCGAATGGTTGGCCACGGTCTTTGCTGGAGTCAAATTTAGCCCCTTGTACGCCGTCGTTGAACAGCCAGCCGGTGTAGTGCACATGCACATGGTGGCCTTTTTGGGCTTCGCCGCCAGTGCCGACGACGGTGTCAATGTATTGCAAACCTGTTGGTGTGGTGATGGTGTTGCTCATGGCTTTTCCTTTGATTTAAATAAGTGATTTGAAAAAATAATAAAAAAAGGACAGTTTAATCTGTCCTTGTTGGGTTTGTTTGCGTCTAATGAGACGTCAAACAAGGCTAAAACTTACTTCTTTTTAGCTTGGTTGTTGACCCATTTTGTCGCAAACGAAGGCAAATCACCCAAGCGGCGCAGTAAATCAGCACCCGCGCTGGTAACGATGTAGCCACTGTCATTGTGGTTGATCAGACCTGCTTCACGCATTTCTTTGATACGCGTGTTCAAGGTGTTAGGCGTCACGCCACCCACGCTATCTTGCAACAATCGGAAGGTTTGTGGATGGCCGTCTTTCAAAGCCCATAAAACGCGAATCGCGTAACGTGACTCTAACAAACCTAGCAGTTGAGCAACTGCTGCATTTTCTTTTGTACTCATAGACATTTATCTCCTGAAGCGCGCGCACATAAATTATGTGGCAGTGTTGTTATAAAAAACCAACTGAACTAAAAATTTTTAAACAGGTCTAAGACCACATTAGCAGTTGCGAACCGATGTTTGTAAACCAAATATAGCTTAAAAGCTAGTTTGCTCCTAGTTTTATAGCTGTATTTTTGTGGGTTTTAGATAAAAACTGACAGTCAATTGTTAAAAATTCCACAAATTTAAAGATTTCATCCCCAAAACAGGGGATGAAGACCTGTAAACCAAAGGTTTACATTTGCTCGAAAAAACTCTAATTTATTAAAAAAGCTTAAAGCGTGTCTATGAAGCTGCGTAATTTATCAGAGCGAGTAGGGTGTTTGAGTTTGCGCAACGCTTTTGCCTCGATCTGGCGAATCCGCTCACGCGTCACATCAAACTGTTTGCCCACCTCTTCCAAGGTATGGTCGGTGCTCATTTCGATACCGAAACGCATGCGCAGCACCTTGGCTTCGCGTGGTGTCAAGCCATCCAAAATGTCTTTCACGACATCACGCAAGCCGGCCTGCATAGCCGCTTCCAGCGGCGCGGTGTTGTGGCCGTCTTCAATGAAATCGCCCAAATGCGAATCGTCATCGTCGCCAATCGGTGTTTCCATCGAAATCGGCTCTTTCGCAATCTTCATGATTTTGCGAATCTTGTCCTCTGGAATCTCCATGCGCTCTGCCAACATACCCGCGTCTGGCTCAAAGCCAAACTCTTGCAAATGTTGACGGCTCAAGCGGTTCATCTTGTTGATCGTCTCAATCATGTGAACGGGGATACGAATCGTGCGCGCTTGGTCAGCAATCGAGCGGGTAATCGCCTGGCGGATCCACCACGTCGCATACGTGGAGAACTTGTAACCACGGCGGTATTCAAACTTGTCCACGGCTTTCATCAAGCCGATGTTGCCCTCTTGAATCAAGTCCAAGAACTGCAAACCACGGTTGGTGTATTTTTTGGCAATGGAGATGACCAAGCGCAAGTTCGCCTCGATCATCTCTTTTTTCGCCGCACGTGAACCGCGCTCACCTTCGTTCATGCGTTTGTTGATGTCTTTGAGGTGGTCAATCGGCACCACGACGCGCGCTTGCAAGTCAGCCAGCTTTTGCTGGATGTCTTGCACAGGAGGAATGTTACGCGCCATCACGACGCTCCAAGGCTTGCCGGCTGCGGCTTGCTTTTCAATCCATTTCAGGTCCAACAAATGCGAAGGTGCTGGTTTGCCGTTTTTGTCTCGGCCGCTGAATTCAGCGATGAATTGCGCTTGCGGGTAGCCGCATTTATCAACAATGATACGGCGTAGTTCACGCTCTTTTTTACGCACATCTTCCACTTGGGCACGCAACAAATCACAGAGTTTTTCAATGGTTTTAGCGGTGAAGCGAATTTTCATCAACTCTTCCGACAGCAACTCTTGAGCTTTCATGTAGTTGGGGGTGCCATAACCTTCTTTGTCGTACACCTTGTGAACTTTTTCAAAGTAATCACGAATGATGTCGAAGCGGCGCATCGCCTCCACTTTCAGCTCTTCCAATTTGCGGGTCAAAGCCTTTGAGCCGCCTTTGCCATCATCATCATCGGCTTCGTCGAACTCGTCAAAGTCTTCTTCCGCCACATAGTCGTCGGCTTCGTTGATGTTAGAAAAACCATCCACCACAGAAGAAATAATCACCTTGGTGCCAGGTTGGTTGATCTCTTCCATCATCGCAAAGATTTCAGCAATCGTCGCTGGGCTCTCGCTGATGGCTTCCATCATGCGCATCAAGCCGCCTTCAATGCGTTTGGCGATTTCAATCTCGCCTTCGCGGGTCAACAGTTCAACAGTGCCCATCTCGCGCATGTACATGCGCACAGGGTCAGTCGTACGACCAAACTCGCTGTCAACTGTTGCAACAGCTGCTTCTGCGGCTTCTTCAGCTTCTTCGTCCGAAGCAACCGTTTCGCCAGAATTCAAAATCGCATCAACGTCTGGTGTTTGTTCAAACACCTGCACGCCCATGTCTTTGAGCATGCCAATCACCACAGCCAAGGTTTCAGCGTCAACCAGTTTGTCGGGTAAGTGGTCAGAAATCTCGCCGTGCGTCAAATAGCCACGGGTTTTGCCAAGCTTGATCAACGCTTTTAGGCGAGTACGACGAATCGCCAAATCTTCTTCAGACAATACCGTGTCGTCCAAGCCGAACTCTTTGATCAGCGCGCGCTCTTTCGCCTTGCTGATTTTCATCCGCAAAGGTTTGATTTTTTCGCCATTGGCGTTCACCGTTACAGCGACCGGTTCACCTACCAAATCGTCTTCAATGTCAGACAAGTCCTCATCACCCGGTGGCGCAATGGATCCCTTAGGTTTGGGGCCACGTTTTGCGCCTTTTTTGACTTCTTTGGCTGGCGCTGCAGCTTTGGCTGGCTTCTCTGCTTTTTCTACTTTTGCAGCTTTGGCTGGTTTTAACTCGACTTTTTCTTCGACAGCTTTAGCGGCTGGTTTGGCGATGGTTTTGACAACTTTTTCACCAGGCTTAGGCGCACGTTTTAAAACAGGAGCTGGTGTATCTTTACTTTTCGATGCGGGCACAGGTTTCACTTTCGGGGCAGGTTTGACGACCGCTTTCACTGATTTTTTAGCAGCTGGCTGAGTGACTGACTTTTTGGTAGGCATGATTTGAGACCTCAAATGGACAAAACAACAATACGCAAGACGGCAACAAACTAGGCACTTGCCCAAGCTAAAAGCCAGGCAAAGCTACAACGAAACACTAGAAAAAAGAGTTATAGGTTAAGTATTCAGAGAAAACGGCACAAAAAACGAGAATTAAATTGAAATTCAGAGGCAAGATGTAGGGCGAACATTTGGAATGCAATCCTTGCGGTAGGTGGCGCGTGTGAGTCAATTCACTGGTGGCCTATGTCCGGAGGTGTTGCTGTCGCTCTTGCCGATAAAAATGGATTATACCAAATCGTCAAGCCGTAGGAACGAGCGACGCTTCCAACTTTTTACGCCGCTCCACGATGTCTTTGTACTTGGCCAACTGCGTCGGGTCGGCTTTGGCGGCCTCAATCACCTCGGTTTCAAGCGCTTTGAGGCGGTCAATATGCATGCGATTGAGCAGAGCGCGTAGCTCTTGCTGCGCTTCACGAATGGCATCTTGCGAGTTCGATTCTGCTGTCAAATCGTCTTTTTTCTGAACTTCAGACATCAGTTTCAGCGCAAACGACTCTAAATCTGCCCCTCTCAATCCTTCACGTAGTGCCCCCCAAGGCAGTGCGCCGTGGTCGTGCAGTTGCGCCTCTAACCAGACAAACAGCGCCCCGGCAGGCGCAGGCTGCTCGCACAGCATGGCGTGGTCGTCGTGCGACATGGCGTCCCACAAACTCGTCGCGCTCAGCAGCAGCCGCGCGGCGTGGTCCGCACGACCAGTGGGTTGCACGCGGCCATGAACTCGGGATACGCCCTCCTTGCTACCAAATTGAGTGCCGAATTTTGATCCAAATTTAGCCCCGGAAAACTGCGCAGAGCCCGCATATTTGCTGCCTGAGGTACTATTATTTTTATAGTAATTTTTGGGCTCTACAGGGCTGCCATCAGCGTTGTAGGTTTTCTCAGATTTAAAACCGTTGTTCGAATCAACACTGTAATTGCTACGGTAGTTGCTGCCTTCTCTACCATTACTGTTGTTGCTGTATTTCGATTTGCTAGGTGGCAGCTTAGCCGCCGACGCTGCGTCCCAAATCTCGGTCAGCTCACGGGTGCTAAGTTGTACCAAATCAGCAATCTCACCCAGCAGTTGACGCTTCAACGCGCCTTCGGGCATGGCCGACCACAGCGGGTTGGCATTGCTGGCAAGGCGCGAGCGGCCTTCCATCGTGTTCAAATCGCAGCCTTCGCGGGCAGCGTCGATCAAAAAGCGCGACAACGGTGTTGCCTCGCTCACGTAGCGTGAAAACGCCTCTTTGCCAAACTCGCGGATAAAGCTGTCAGGGTCGTGCTCCGCTGGTAAAAACAGGAATTTGACGTTGCGCACATCCGTCGCAAACGGAATCGCGCCGTCCAAAGCCTTTCTAGCAGCACGCCTGCCAGCCGAATCACCGTCAAAGCTAAAAACGACAGAATCGGTAAACCGAAACAGCTTTTGCACATGGTCTGTCGTGCAAGCCGTGCCCAGCGTCGCCACCGCGTTGGGGAAACCCAGCTGCGCCAACGCCACCACGTCCATATAGCCCTCGGTCACCAGTGCGTAGCCATATTCGCGCAGAGACGTTCGCGCCTCAAACAGCCCATACAACTCGCGCCCCTTGCTGAAAACCGGTGTTTCGGGTGAATTTAAATACTTAGGCGTGCCTTCGAACAGCACCCGCCCGCCAAAACCTATGCATTCGCCTTTGACATTGCGAATCGGAAACATCATCCGGTCGCGGAAGCGGTCGTAGCGCTTTTCTGTGGCCTTGTCACCATCACCGTTTTCGTTATTCGTGATGACCAAGCCACTCTCTGCCAATAACGGGTCGTCGTAATTGGGGAAAACACTCGCCAAACTGCGCCAGCCCTCAGGCGCGTAGCCCAAGCCAAACTGTTTGGCAATCTCGCCACTCAGCCCGCGACCTTTGAAGTAGTCGATGGCTTTGGGCGAGTTTTTCAGGTGTTTTTTATAAGCATCGCAAGCTTTTTCCAGTACATCCGTCAGCGTCGCCTGCTTTTGCCGCTGCTCGGCAGCTCGTGCGCGGTCTTGCGGCGAACCTTCTTCCTCAGGCACCTGCATGCCGTACTGCTGCGCCAAATCCTTCACCGCCTCCACAAAGCTCATGCCCCCGTGATCCATCAAGAAACTGATCGCATTGCCGTTTTTGCCGCAGCCAAAGCAATGGTAAAACTGCTTGGTCGGGCTCACGCTGAACGACGGTGACTTTTCCCCATGAAACGGGCACAACCCCATAAAGTTAGCCCCCCCCTTCTTCAACTGAACGTACCGCCCCACGATGTCAACGACATCAGCGCGGGCGATGAGTTCTTGGATGAAGGAAGCGGGGATGGCCATGGGGTGATTAGAAGTTACACAGGTTAACTTTTGAACTCATCCATCAATGTCCGAATATGTTCAGGCTCTAAATTCCAAGCCGCCGAGCTGGGATTTATGACGATGGCAGAGTAGCTATTTGAATTTGACAATGCAAATTCAAATATTTCGTGACTGCCCATAGCAAAAGCGCTAACTTCATTTCCTGCCCAAAGTCGCAATTCATGCCAACTGGTGAATGCTGGCAAATGAGGTTTTCCAATTGTGTTGAAGCACGTCATAAATTTGATAATGCTTCCTACTTCAAAGGTAACCAAGTTATTCGCTGATGGCGAAGTTTTTAACTCATCTGTGATCAGCGGCACTAAAAAAGTAGCAGCAATTAATGCTTTACCAACGTCTACTGCCGTTCTTTCTGAGCGCTCAGCTTTATGACGAAACATTGCAGCTTCCAACGCAGGATTTTCGACAGGCTTATTCGCCCTAGTTGCCTCGGAAGCAGGTATTTTTCTATTGAAAAGTTTGTCGAATGGCCACATGCTTAAATTGTTTGAGTCTAAATGGAAGCGTATAGCCTACACCAGAAAATGGGGTCAGAGTCCAATTTCGATGTGGCGGGGTAGTGCTCCGGCTGAGGAATTGTCCCGAATTGGAATCTGACCCCAATTTCTTTGCCTCGGCTGGTAGAAGCTTCACTTGACTGCCAACCGTCAAATGAAAGCTCCCCTTTCACCCGGCGGGGTGAGAGGGGCTGGGGGAGAGCGGGGGAAACAAGCCAGCTAAATTTGTGGAAATGGCAGCTACAAAACGCTATAAATAAAATAGCTACTCAGGCAATAAATACGCCGGCTAGAGGCATAAATGAACCCTAAAATAGCCTAAATCACCAATTAATCCCCCAAAACCACCCCTTCCCGCCGCGGATCCGCCCCACCAAAGAACCCGTCATAGGTCGCCACACCTGATGATGTCGTCCGCTCAATCGCCTGCAGCCCGCTGGTCATCTCAATCTCCCGAATCTCATGCCCTTTGGCTTTCAGGGCTTCGACGACAGCTGGCGGAAAGCGTTTGGCCTCCAAAATACTGGGCCCGTTGAGCGAGCCGAAGTTGGGCAGGTTGATGGCTTCTTGCGCGTTCATGCCCCAATTCAATGTGCCGTAAAGTGTTTTCGCGGTGAAGTGGATGATGAGCGCGCCGCCTGGGCTGCCGGCGCTCATGATGACTTGGCCTGTGGTTTTGTCGATCACGAGGGTGGGCGACATGCTAGAGCGGGGGCGTTTGCCGGGCTCAACGCGGTTGGCAATGGGTTTGCCAGACGCGTCTGCAGGGGTGAAGCTGAAATCTGTCAACTCGTTGTTAAGCAGAAATCCGCCCGCCAAATTCGGACTTGGCGAGACCATTTGCATAGACCCAAAGCCGCCTTCAATCGTCGTCGTCATCGCCAACGCATTGCCAGCCGCGTCGATGATGCTGATGTGCGATGTGCCGTACTCGATTTGATCTGGCATCGGTGCATACTTGAAGTTATGTTGTGAATTTGCACCTGCTGAATTACCTATTTTGATAGCAGCATAGGGAAGCGGTATGCCGGCTGAAGCGGTTTTCATGCTCTTTTCACCGATTAATTTGGAACGTTGCGTGAGGTAAACCGGATTCAGCATTTCCTTCCAATTTCCTGCTGGCGGGGCAACAAAATCAGGGTCAGCCACGTATTGCGCACGGTCGGCAAAGGCGAGTCGGGAGGCTTCTAGGTACAAATGCAGCCACTCGGGGCTGAGGAATTCGGCAGCGGTGGGTACGGTGGCGGAATCCAGGGGCAAGTGCGGCGCTGGCGTGTTGTTCAAAATGCTCAAGATCTGCCCAATCGCAATCGCGCCCGAGCTAGGCGGTGGCATGCCGCAGATTTGGTAGATTTCGGGGTCAACTTTGTAGTCAAAGCACAGCGGATCACGCTTTTTCGGTGCGTAGTTGGACAAGTCTTGCAAACTGAGCAGACCTGCATTCGTGGGGTGATTGCGCACCTTATCGACGATAGCTTGGGCTACAGCACCTTCTAGCAACGCTTTGGAGCCATCTTTGGCAATACCGCGCAAGACGGCAGCGTAAGCGGGGTTTTTAAGGACATGACCAACAGGCCAAGCCGCACCCGCAGCGTCGTAAAAATAAGCCGCTGCGACAGGGTCGTTTTTGAGGTTTTTCTCAGCCGTCAGCAGCGTGTTCAGGCGCGGGCTGACCTTGAAACCGCCTTCCGCCAAAGCAATCGCCGGCTGAAACAGCGTTGCCCACGGCAGCTTGCCATGCTGTTTGTGCGCCATCTCCAGCATCCGCACCGTGCCCGGCACGCCGACGGAGCGACCACCCACTTGCGCCTCGGTAAACGCCAGTGGTTTGCCGTCTTTACCCATGAAAAGCGACTCGGTAGCCGCTGCGGGCGCAGTTTCGCGGCCATCAAAAGCCTCAATATTGGCTTCCATCTTGCCGTTAGCTTTGCCGTCTTGATTGCCTTTGGCGTGCAGCAAAAACGCCCCACCACCAATCCCGCTAGACTGCGGCTCCACCAGCCCCAGCACCATCTGCACCACTACAGCAGCATCCACCGCGCTACCGCCCGCTTTCAAAATCTGGTAACCCGCATCGGTCGCCAGCGGGTTCGCCGCAGCCACGGCAAACTTCTTGGTCGCCCAGCCGGGTTTCTCTGTGAAGCCAGAGGCGGCTTCGGGCAGGATGGGGGCGGTGTAAGTGAATTGCGGCTGATTCGTCGCGCAGCCGGCGAGTAATGAGCTTGCTAAGGCTGCAATAGAGCCAAATTTAGTGAAATTCGTCATTTTTACCCCTTAAATATAACTCTAGCCGGCGTATTATCTGCCTAAGTAGCTATTAAATTCATAGCAATTTAGAAAGTTGTTGCTAGTGCGTCAATCTCATTATTGCATTGCAATTGGCAACTTAGGAAAAAGTTATATTCAAATTTAAGTATATTAATTCAATTTAATATTATTTTACAATCTATAAAAGCTTTGACATCATGCATTCTTTTGTATGTAAAAGGTGATTGTTATGAAGTTTAGAGATATCGATTTGAGTGACAACGCGCTGAATTCGGAACATGAAAGACTCGGTATTCCGCCGCTTGAAAGATCTGTAGAAAACATCGCGTTGGCAGACTCGCAAAGTCGCGTGATTCGTGGCGCTGTATGGCTGACGTCAAGCATGCTTGCTTTGCTGGTGATTTACTTGTTGATTCAGCTTTTCGGTAACGGCACGGTGGCTGCTAAATCATTGCTGAGTGAAGCATTGGCAAGTGACATTTTTTGGAGTGCAGTTGCAGTTGGTTTGCTCGCTCAAATCGTTGATGGCGCTCTGGGCATGGCTTATGGGGTGACTTCAACCACTTTTTTAATGGCGAGCGGCGTTAGCCCAGCCATGGCGTCTGCCAGTGTGCATGTTGCGGAGGTGTTTACAACGGGTGTTTCAGGCATATCGCACGCAAAGCTTGGCAACGTCAATAAAAAGCTTTTCCTTAAACTCTTGCTGCCAGGCATCACTGGTGCAGTTACTGGCGCATATATCTTGACCAGCATTGATGGAAAGGCAATCAAGCCCTACATATCGGCCTATTTGTTGCTGATGGGCGTTTACATCATCAGCAAGGTTTTTAAGAAGATTGAGGCGAATCGGAAAGAACCCAAGCATGTTGCCAAGCTAGCGCTGGTAGGTGGTTTTGTTGATGCCATCGGCGGAGGCGGCTGGGGCCCTGTCGTTACAACGACGTTGGTAGGAACAGGGCAGGACCCAAGAACCACCATTGGATCAGTTAACTTCGCGGAGTTTTTCTTAACCTTCGGCAGCGCCATCACCTTCACCGCATTGGTTGGTTTTGGCCCTTGGATGGTGGTTGCAGGTTTGGTGATTGGTGGTTTGTTCGCTGCGCCGTTTGCCGCTTATTTATGCAGCAAGTTGCAAACCCGTACTTTGTTGATACTGGTTGGCACACTCATTACAGTGGTTAGTACGTTTAATTTGTACAAGTCGTTGGTGTAATTTTTGCAGAAAAAAGCCTGCATATCCAAGGATATGCAGGCTTTTGATAGCTTTAAAGTAGATTATTTCGGTGCGAGACGAATCGCGCCATCCAAGCGGATCACTTCGCCGTTGAGCATGTCGTTCTCAAAAATATGCTTGGCTAATTTGGCGTAGTCTTGCGGTGTGCCCAGACGTGATGGAAATGGCACGGCGGCAGCCAAAGCGTCTTGCACGTCTTGCGGCATGCCAAACATCATGGGGGTGCCGAAAATGCCTGGGGCGATGGTCATGTTGCGGATGCCGTTACGGGCTAGGTCGCGGGCGATGGGCAATGTCATGCCGACCACGCCGCCTTTGGAGGCGCTGTAGGCGGCTTGGCCGATTTGACCGTCGTAGGCTGCTACGGACGCAGTAGAGATCATCACACCGCGCTCGCCAGTGCTTTCCGGCTCGTTTTTGCACATGGCATCAGCGGCCAGGCGAATCATGTTGAAGCTGCCGATCAGGTTAATTGTCACGGTGCGCTTGAAAGTCTCAAAGTTGTGCGGGCCGTTTTTACCGACGGTTTTTTCACCGGTGGCGATGCCTGCGCAGTTGACCAAACCCATGAGTTTGCCCAACGAAGTGGCTTTGGCGACGACAGCTTGGCCGTCAGCTTCAGAGGTCACATCACATTTGACGAATGCGCCGCCGATTTCTTTGGCGATAGTCTCACCTTTGTCGGCCTGCATGTCCGCAATCACAACCGTGCCGCCGGCTGCTGCCAACATGCGCGCCGTGCCTTCACCCAAGCCTGATGCGCCGCCGGTGACGATGAATACTTTGCCTTTGATGTCCATGAGAAATCCTCTTGAGTTGAAAATGGGTAAATGTCTATATGGTCATTGACGTGTACGTCAACGTAAACCCCAATTATGACCTAAGAGAAGAGCTGTGAGCTGACACATTCCTGTCATTCCCGCGAAGGCGGGAATCCACGGTGGCGCTCATGGATTCCCGCCTTCGCGGGAATGACGGGTTAAATAATGGGGACGACAGCGTTAGGCGTTATTTATAACCAACACGGTCCAACATTTGCTGCACTTTGACCAAGTTTTTAGCGGCTGTCGCCAACGGAACTGTTTCAGATTTGAAGTCGCCGCCACTCATCGCTTTGAGGGCCGCGTTGTCAATCTTCACGCCTTTGACTGTTGGCCACTCGTTGTTGCCATTGGCAAAATGGTCTTGCGCGAAGGGGCTGGCGAGGTATTCCATGAACAACACGGCGTTATCGCGGTTTTTGGCATATTTCGCCACTGCGCCGCCGGCGATGTTCATGTGCGTGCCCCAAGTGGCTTGGTTCGGGAACACCACGCCGACTTTTTCCATGATGGCTTTGTCTTCTGGGTTGGTTGAGCGCATCAAGCGGGCTAGGTAATAGGTATTGGTCAGCGCAATGCCGCACTCGCCGCTGGCAACAGCCTTGATTTGGTCCGTGTCGCCACCCTTAGGTGCGCGTGCCATGTTGTCGACCATACCTTTTAAGAAAACTTCGGTTTTGGCTTCACCCAAGTGCTCAGTTAGGGCAGAGAACAAGCTCATGTTGTAAGGGTGCGAGCCAGAGCGGGTGCAGACTTTGCCCTTGTTTTTAGGGTCAGCCAACTCCTCGTAGGTGTCAACATCGTCCTTTTTGACCTTGACTTTGTCATACACAATCACGCGGGCGCGGGTGGAGAAGCCGGTCCAAGTCACACCTTCAGCTGTGGGCGCAGAGCGTAAATTGGCGGGAATGCTGTCGTCAAGCAGTTTAGATTTGAAGGGTTGGAACAAACCTTGCGCATCGGCAGAGGCCAAGCGGGCAGCGTCCACCAGCAAAATCAAATCAGCAGGAGAGGCTGCGCCCTCGGCTTTCAAGCGGGTCAAAATGCCAGCGTCATCAGAATCGACGCGGTTGATTTTGATGCCGGTTGTTTTTGTAAAGGTGCTGTACAAGGCCTCGTCTGTTGAATAATGGCGTGCAGAATAGATGTTGAGCACTTTTTCGGCCGTTTGGGCTTGGGCCGTGTTGAGTGACAACAGCGTGCTTGAGATAATTGCCAAAGTTAATAGCGAACGTTTGAACATGGTGAGTCCTTAAATAATCAAAAAAATTAGCAGAGAAAAATATTGCAAATGCGAATCATTCTTAATTATAACGTCGCCAATGCTGTTACGTTGACGACCGCGCAGAAAACCAGAGGTTTTATGGGGTTAAAACGAGCCTCAATACTCGTTTTGGCGGCATATTTGGTCGGCTGTAGTTCCATGTCTACGGTTACCACGCCGCCCAGTGTTCCCACAGTCAGCACCAAACGCCTACCCAAAGTCGGCCTCGCCTTGGGCGGGGGTGCGGCACGTGGCTTTGCGCATGTGGGGGTGATTCAGGTGCTGGAAGAGGCAGGCATCAAGCCTGATTTGGTGGTCGGCACGTCCGCAGGCAGCTTGGTTGCCGCCATTTACGCCAGTGGTAAGACGGGCGCACAGCTGCAAATCGTCGCCGAAACCATGGAAGAAGCGGCCTTGACCGACTGGACGCTGCCGTTTTTGAGCCGAGGCATGCTGCGCGGTGAGGCATTGGCGAGGTATGTGAGCGGTCAAGTAGGCGGTAAAACCATAGAGTCGTTCGCTGTGCCGCTGGGTATTGTCGCGACAGATTTGCATAGCGGCCAGGGCGTGCTGTTCACACGGGGTGACACTGCGACTGCAGTTCGTGCTTCTAGTTCCGTTCCGGCGGTTTTTCAGCCTGTCAAAATCGGTACGCGTGAATATGTCGATGGCGGTTTGGTGTCACCTGTGCCGGTGCGCTATGCGCGGCAAATGGGGGCGGAGGTGGTGATAGCAGTCGATATTTCCGCCACGCCAGAGAGTAACCCCGCGTTAGGAACCATGGATATCTTGCTACAAACCTTCGCCATCATGAGCCGATCCATCAATATTTTTGAACTGAAGGAAGCCGATGTTACTGTGCGCCCCGCGTTGGCAGGCGTGTCCAGCGCTGATTTTGCGTCTAAGCGACGCTCGATTGAAGCGGGCAGAGCGGCGATGTTGGCAG
The DNA here is from genome assembly GCA_013298815.1 of Polaromonas sp. GTDB lineage: Bacteria > Pseudomonadota > Gammaproteobacteria > Burkholderiales > Burkholderiaceae_C > Aalborgiella. The sequence goes on from JAAFJF010000014.1 coordinate 25,549, forward strand.
CGTTACCGCAGTTACGGACGGCTATGGCGGTGAAGAGTCAGTAAAACGAATCTAGCCAGCGTATTTACTGCCTAAGCAGCTATTGAATTAATAGTAAAAAAAAGGCGTAAAAAAAGCCACTCAAACTGAGTGGCTTTTTGCTGTCTTAGCCCAAACCGAGAGGCTTGAGCTTAAGGCAGAAGGTCGATTAACGCTTTTTTGTAGCGGTAGCTGATGCAGTTGCCTTCATCGCTGTTTCTGTAGCGGCTGTGAGGTTCTTCTCAGCCATTTCAGTTGCTTGCTTGACAGACTTTTGCACGGATTCCAATGCGCTGTTAGCAGCAGTTACTGCGTTTTTCATCATGGCAACAGCAGATTCAGAGCCAGCTGGTGCGTTTTTAGCTGCAGTGTCAACCAAGCCCATGAATTTCTTCTGTGCTTCTGCTGATTGTGCTTCAACGTTTTTTGTGAACTCAGCGCCAGCGCTTTGTGCGATGTCATACAGGTGACGGCTGTAAGCAGCTGATTTTTCAGCCAAAGGCTGGATCAAGCCGGCTTGCAAAGCCAAAAACTCTTGCGCGTCTTTCACGCTCATAGAAGCTTTAGCATGCTCTGTAGATTCAGCCAAAGCGGCTTTAGCTGCAGTAACGTTCAACTCAACCATTTTTTCAACGCCAGCGAAGGCTTTGGTGGTCAGGCCAAACAATGTGTCGAGGTTAGCTTTGTTTGAGGCTACGATTTGTTCTACGGTCATCATGATAATTTCCTATCTATAAATAAAAATATAAATAAAGCATGTGAAAGTGAATAATAGATTTCGCCTTCTTTCGCTTTAACTCTAAAGCTGTTCTGAAACTTTTATGTTGCAGTGCAGCATAGAACGAATTATAGGGTTATCCCGCACGATTGCAAGTGTTTTATGTTGCAGCGCAGCAATTTAGAGACGGGTTTCTAAAAAACCCTCAATTCAAGGGTATGCCACGAGGCTGACACAATAAAGAGTTATGGATGTTTACTACACAGGTCAATTTGTTTTGCCGTTGCCACAAGGGCATCGCTTCCCCATGGCCAAGTACCACATGCTGCGGGACAGGCTGGTGGCGGAATACGAGGGCATAGCGTTAAAAACGGCTTCACCAGCTAGTGACGGCATGTTGGCGTTGGCGCACACGCCTGAGTACATTCGCGAGTTGACCACGGGCAGCATCGCCGCGACGGCGATACGCGAGATTGGATTTCCGTGGAGCGAGGCCATGGTGGCGCGGGCGCGTTTGTCTGTCGGTGCAACCATAGACGCGTGCCGTTCAGCGTTTAAAAACGGCTTGGCGGCGAATATTGCGGGCGGGACGCACCACTCGTATGCGCACAAAGGCAGTGGGTTTTGTGTATTCAACGATTCTGCGGTTGCCGCGCGGCTCATGCAGGCGGAGTGGAGTCGCGATAAAGCGAACTTGCACAAACCACTGCATGTCGCCGTAATTGACTTGGACGTGCACCAAGGCAACGGCACGGCCAGCATCTTCCAAAACGACGCCAGTGTGTTCACACTATCTATGCACGGCGCAAAAAACTTCCCGTTCCGTAAAGAAGCCAGCGATTTAGACACAGAGCTGCCCGACGGCTGCCAAGACGACGCGTATTTGCATGCACTGGATCAAGCATTGGATGAGCTGGAGCGCCGATTCAAGCCAAGTTTGATCATTTACTTGGCTGGAGCGGATCCACATGAGGGCGACAGATTAGGGCGACTGAAACTTACCTACGACGGTTTAGAGGCGCGTGACAGGCGGGTGTTTGACTGGGCGTGGCAGCGTCGAATACCCTTGGCTTTTAGCATGGCAGGTGGCTATGGCAACAACATTGACGAAACCGTGCAAGTTCAAATGAACACCTACCGTGTCGCCTTAGCGTACGCTGCCAAGTGGCAAAGCTGGCACAATAAAATCTAAGCAAGCTTGATGTAAAGCTTGATGTAAGCACCCAGATCAACAATCACAACCATGTCCAGCACGCCAACAACGTCATCCGCAGTTCCACGCCCCGCACCAGAACCGCGTAACGCTTATTACCTCTTTAGACGCATAGACACACGCTGGGCGGATAACGACGCCTACGGCCATGTCAACAACGTTGTGTATTACGCGTGGTTTGACACGGCGGTGAATGCGTATTTGATTGAGCAGGGCGCTTTGGATATTCATGACGGCGCGACGATTGGTTTGGTGGTGGAGACGCATTGCAATTACTTCTCGCCTGTTGTCTTCCCGCAGCCTGTCGAAGTGGGCATTCGCATCGCCAGCTTGGGTGGTTCTAGCGTGCGGTATGAGCTGGGAGTGTTTACTTCGGACGTAAGTGGTAAATTTGATATTTGCGCCGCCAAAGGACATTTCATCCACGTTTATGTCGATCAACAAACGCGCCGTCCGGTGCCACTGCCTTTAAACTTAAAAACTGTTTTGAAAAAATTGGAGAGAATAAATCATGTCTGAAACTTTGAAAACGAACGCAACTTTGAATCCAGTAGATGCCGCGATCACCAGCCGCATGTCAGCGCGCGCATTTACACAGCAAGAGGTACCGCGCGAATTGCTCGAGAAAATCTTAGAAGTTTCTAGTCGCGCTCCTTCAGGAACGAACACCCAGCCGTGGAAAGTTTACCTACTGCAAGGCGCAAGCCGCGACAGCTTGGTTGATAAAGTCTGCGCTGCGCATGATGCCATTCGCGCCAACCCAGCTTTGGCTGCCAACTACCAAGAATCCTACGACTATTACCCTGAAAAGTGGGTGAGCCCTTTTATTGACCGCCGTCGTGAAAATGGCTGGAGTTTGTATGGTTTGCTGGATATTGGCAAAGGTGACAAAGACAAAATGCATACCCAGCAGCAGCGCAATTTTAAGTTTTTTGACGCGCCAGTGGGGCTGATGTTCACCATCAACCGCGTCATGGGGCGCGGTAGCTTGGTGGATGCGGGCATGCTGCTACAAAACATCATGGTGTCAGCGCGAGGACACGGCTTGCACACTTGCCCGCAGGCGGCTTGGAACGGTTTTGCCAACATTGTCATACCGCACATTGGCGCAGCTGAGGATGAGTTGCTGGTTTGTGGCATGGCATTAGGTTATGCCGATGAGGCGGACAAAGTGAATACCTTTCATACGCCACGTGTGCCAGTGGCTGAGTTTGCTACATGGTTGTGACATCGGGGCAGTGATAGCGGAAACTTTCAATCTAAAAATATTTTATTTCAAGGTAACATAGGCCCAATTACATTGGAGACTCTGCCCTTGAAAATTGATCAATTTTTCCGTCGAATTGTTTTTTTTACCCTATTTGCAGTTTTGCCTGGTTTGGCTTTAGCTGCGGATATTGATGGCAGTAAGCTTTCAGCCGTTTGGGGTGTTCCGTTCGCTGGAGTCCTTTTATCGATCGCATTGATGCCGCTACTAGCCGCAGATTTTTGGCATCACCATTACGGCAAAGTAACAGCAGCTTGGGCATTGGCTTTTATCGTTCCGTTCGCTGCTGTTTACGGCACCGATGTCGCTGGCAGCGGTTTTATGCACGCATTGCTGGCTGAATACATACCGTTTATTGTGCTGTTGACGGCACTTTTTACGGTTTCAGGTGGCATTTACATTCGCGGAAACCTGCACGGAAGCCCTGCGCTTAACGTCAGCATTCTCGCTATAGGTGCTGTATTGGCCAGTTTTATGGGTACAACAGGCGCATCCATGCTGTTGATTCGTCCCTTGATCCGTGCGAATGACAATAGGCAGCACAAAGCACACGTTATTGTCTTTTTTATATTTATTGTTTCCAATGCTGGCGGTTCTTTAACCCCTTTAGGTGACCCGCCGCTGTTTCTAGGTTTTTTGAAAGGCATAGACTTTTTCTGGACTGTGCGGCATATTTTTCCAGAAACTCTTTTTTTAATTGGCTCGTTACTGGCTATTTTTTATGGGTTGGACGCGTGGTTTTATCACCGCAAAGAAGAGCTTTTAGCGGCTGACCCAACACCAGACTCTAGGAACATAGGTTTTGATGGGGTGTTCAATTTTGGATTTTTAGGTGCGATTGCATCACTTGTATTGCTGAGTGGTTTTTGGAAATCGCCAGTTACCTTTAACCTCGTGGGCACGGAGCTTGGGCTTCCCGGCTTGGTGCGCGATATTGGTTTGGTAGTCATTACCCTGATGTCTTACAAGCTGACCAGCGCGAAAGTGCATGAGGATAACCAGTTTTCATGGGAGCCCATGCTTGAAGTAGCAAAGCTTTTTGCTGGTATTTTCCTCACGATTATTCCAGTCATTGCTATGCTGAAAGCGGGGCTAGATGGGCCGTTTGCCGCCGTGGTAACCGCCGTGACGCGGCCAGACGGCACGCCGAATCCTGCCGCGTACTTTTGGGCAACAGGCTTGTTGAGCTCATTTTTGGACAACGCACCCACCTACCTTGTATTTTTTAACACAGCTGGTGGCGATGCTAAATTGCTTATGACCAGTTTAGCGTCCACACTTGCTGCAATATCTGCTGGCGCTGTTTTCATGGGTGCAAATACTTACATCGGCAACGCCCCTAACTTAATGGTGAAAGCCATTGCTGAAAACCGAGGTTTGAAAATGCCTAGCTTTTTTGGCTATATGGCTTGGTCGGTTTGCATACTTGTACCGCTATTTTTTGTAATGACTTTGATATGGTTTGTCTAAATTGTGGTATTTTTTGCTATAAATTTAATAGCTTATTAGGCAGTAAATACGCTGGACAAGCACTAATTTAGCACTAATATTTCGATAAAATGAACAAACAAAAAATACTCGTAACACGAGCAATTTTTCCAGAAACACTGGCTAAATTAGGGCGATATTTCGATGTTGAATCCAACCAAGCCGATGACATTTGGACCAAACAACAGTTGATTGACAAGTTGCAGGATAAAGTCGGAGCTTTCACATTTGGCTTAGAGCGCATCGACGCTGAGTTGTTGGCCGCCTGCCCAACGCTCAAAATCTGCGCCAATATGACGGTGGGCTACAACAATTTTGACCTGTCAGCCATGACTGCAGCCGGCGTTATTGGTACGAACGCGCCAGATACCTTGACAGAAACCACGGCAGATTTCGGCTTTGCGCTGTTGATGGCAACAGCGCGCCGTGTGACTGAGAGCGAGCATTTCCTGCGCGCAGGTAAGTGGAAAAGCTGGCGGTTTGACATGTTTGCGGGCAGTGATGTGCACGGCAGTACGCTTGGCATCATAGGCATGGGCAAAATTGGCCAAGCCATTGCCAAACGCGGTGCTTTTGGCTTTGGCATGAAAGTGATTTACAACAACCGCTCACGTTTAGATGTTGCAACAGAAGCCGCCTGCAAAGCCCGTTACGTCAGCAAAACCGAGCTTCTGCAGACTGCAGACCACATCATGCTCGTTGTGCCGTATTCTGCTGAATCGCACCACACCATAGGCGCCTCGGAATTGGCGCTGATGAAGCCAACCGCAAATTTGATCAACCTTGCGCGTGGTGGTATTGTGGACGATGCAGCATTGGCTGTAGCGCTCAAAAATCAGCAAATCGCCGCTGCAGGGCTGGATGTGTTTGAGGGCGAGCCCAGTGTTCACCCAGATTTACTCACCGTGCCGAATATCGTCCTCACGCCGCACATTGCTAGTAGCACTGTGCCTACGCGCATGGCGATGGCAAACAAGGCGGTGGATAATTTGGTCGGGTTTTTGCTGCATGGCAGAGCGGTTTCAGCGTTAAATTAATCGACAAACTAAGCTGTTTTTATATCCAGTAATTGGTAAAATAAACAGTAAAATCGACGCATGGAAACTTCGAACTTAAACCCTGCTGTCGTCATCTGGCTTTTCATCGGCCTCGCCGCCATCAATATTGTCATTTTGGTGTGGTTCGCCTTGCGTCGCGGCGATAAGCATGCCACTGAAGCTACTGTGCAAAGCAAGGTAGAGCTTTTAGGTGCGGTGTCCAGTGCATCAGAGCGGCTGGAGCGTGAGCTGCGACGTGAAATCACCGAGTCTTCACGCGGCGGTAGGCAAGAGTTGACGCAAAGTTTCGGCGCGTTTCAGCAAGCCGTGGTGCTACAAAGCGGCGAAGCCTTCCGCACGCAAAACACGCAGATTGATGCGCTTACTGTCCAATCCAGCCAACAACTCGCTGCGCTGCAAAAAACATTGGCAGATACGCTGACGACGCAGTTGCAAGGTTTGTCTGAATCCAACGCCCGCCGTATGAACGAAGTACGCGACACATTGGAAAAGCAACTCATGCAGCTGCAAACCACCAATTCTGCCAAGCTTGATGAAATGCGTGCCACGGTGGATGAAAAGCTGCAAAACACCTTGCAAGCCCGCTTGGGCGAAAGCTTCAAGCAGGTGGCGGATCGCTTGGAGCAAGTTCACAAAGGCTTGGGCGAGATGCAAACGCTGGCGCAGGGCGTAGGCGATTTGAAGCATCTGCTCACCAATGTCAAAACGCGCGGTATTTTTGGTGAAGCGCAGTTGGCCGGTTTGCTGGAGCAGGTGTTCACCGTTGATCAATACGGTGCGCAAATCGCCACCAAACCGGGCAGCAAAAACGTGGTGGACTTTGCCATCAAATTGCCTGGTCGGTCGGTTGATGGCGAACCGCTGTGGTTGCCGATTGATGCCAAGTTTCCCAATGAAGACTATGAGCGTCTCTTGGATGCGCAAGCCAATGCGGATGTGTTGGGCGCAGAAGCGGCTGGCAAGGCGTTAGAGCTGCGCATTCGCTTAGAAGCGAAATCAATCTCTGATAAATACATAGAGCCGCCCTACACCACCGATTTTGCGATTCTGTTTTTACCGACAGAAGGGCTGTACGCCGAAGTGCTGCGCCGCCCAGGGCTGATGGAATCGCTGCAACGCGAGCACCGCATCACCTTGGCGGGACCAACCACCTTGCTGGCCATGCTTAGTTCCTTGCAAATGGGTTTCAGGACTTTGGCGCTTGAAAAGCGCTCTAGTGAAGTGTGGCAGGTGCTAGGCGCCGTCAAGACGGAGTTTGGCAAGTTTGGTGATGTGCTGTCCAAAGTCAAAAATCAGGCTCAAACTGTAGTCAATACCTTGGATCAAGCCCAAACTCGAAGCAATATGATGAATCGTGCATTGAAACAAGTTGAGGCCTTGCCCGAAGAGTTGTCTAAAAATCTATTGCCTGTAAATCTAACGGACACTGACGATGGTTAAACAACTCAAACATATTTTTGTTGGGGGTTTTGTCGTCGGCAGCTTGCTGTACGCTTTGGTCTATGTGGCGATGGTTTGGCACGCGTATCAATTCAGCAACCAAAGCAAATTCACACCACGCCATATACCGGTGATGCTGGTTTTAGGAAACCGGACAACAACCAAAGGTGTGCCTAACGTTTGCATGACAGGGCGGGTGGATAAAGCTATGACGCTTTTGAGCGAGTATGGTGGCGATACTTTGCTAGCCTCTGGCGGCGCTGACCCTGTTGAAGAAAGCTTTGAATCACAAGTGATGGCTAGCTATGCCGCGATGCAAGGTTTTTCTGGACGAGTGATTCAAGAAAGAAAATCAACCACAACTTATGAAAATTTGGTGTATTCAACCCCGTTGTTGCTAGCCATAGGAGCAAAAACAGTCGTTATTATTTCGGAGCCGCACCATATTTGGCGCGCAAGTTTGTTGGCACATGCACAAGGCATGAGCAAGATGTTTGATTTGCACTTTGTTGCAGCACCTACAGAATGCTGGAATATGCAAGGCGTTTTGTCAACAGGTGCCCTGAAGGAGCCGCTAGCTTTGATCAAAAATTATCTTCAGGGTAATTTTAAAATTCAGCCCAATGAAGCGCTTAAGTCAATTGATAAAAAGCTTTGATCGTGTCCCAAGCTACCTGCGGATCGTCGGTGTAGGTGAATAGCGCCAAGTCTTCTTTTGAAATCGTGCCTTCTTCAATCATCACGTCAAAATTGACCAACCGTTTCCAGTAATCCGTACCAAACAAAATAATCGGAACAGGCTTGGCTTTGCGGGTTTGCACCAAAGTCAGCACCTCAAATAACTCGTCTAAGGTTCCCATCCCACCTGGAAAAGCTACCAGTGCTTTGGCGCGCATCATGAAGTGCATTTTGCGCAGCGCAAAGTAGTGAAATTTGAAGTTCGCTGAAGGCGACACATATGGATTAGCGCTTTGCTCATGCGGCAGTGCAATGTTCAATCCCACCGTTAGCGCACCCAAATCGTGTGCCCCACGGTTGGCCGCTTCCATGATGCCGGGGCCTCCGCCAGTGCAAATGTACAAACGATCTTTCTCAGGTTTACGCGCTCCGTAGCCTGCCACCAAACGTGCAAACTGTCTTGCTTGATCGTAATACTGCGCATTATGAAGTTTTTGTGCAGCTAGTTCAATGGCCTTCGCGTCGCCTGATTTCATAGCCGCTTGTTGAGCTTTCAAAGCATCTTCAGGCGCAGCAAAGCGTGCGCTGCCAAAAACTACAACAGTGCTTTCAATCCCCTGTGCCTGCATTTCCAGCTCAGGCTTAAGCATTTCAAGCTGCATCCGCAAGCCTCGTGTTTCGCGGCGCAATAAAAATTCTGGATCAGCAAAAGCGAGGCGGTAAGCATCCGCTTCAAGCGGGTTACCTTCGTTGGCGTGATGTTGCAGCTCGGCCCAAGCATTGGCCAGGCGGGAGTCTTTGAGATCTTGTGTGTTTTGCATGCTGCTATTGTGCTTGAAATAGAGGCCAAAAAAAGGCTCCCGTAGGAGCCTTTTTTACCAGCGAATCTAAACCTTAAACACGCTTGCGATATTCGCCTGTACGCGTATCAATCTCAACCATATCGCCTTGTGCCACGAAAATTGGCACGCCGATTTCAAAGCCTGTCGCCAATTTGGCTGGCTTTAGCACTTTGCCTGAGGTATCGCCTTTAACGGCTGGCTCGGTCCAGTCAATCACGCGCTGCACGCTGGTTGGGACTTCAACAGAGATGGCTTTGCCTTCGTAGAACACCACTTCCAGCTCCATGCCGTCTTCGAGGTAGTTCAGTGCGTCGCCCATGTTCTCGGCTTCGACTTCGTACTGGTTGTACTCAGAGTCCATGCAAACGTACATCGGCTCTGCGAAGTAAGAGTAAGTGCACTCTTTTTTGTCCAAAACGATCTGGTCAAACTTGTCGTCAGCGCGGAACACTTGCTCAGTGTTGAAGTTGCCGATCAAGCTTTTCAGCTTCATACGCACCGTTGCGGCACCACGGCCACCGCGAGCGTATTCGGTTTTCAGGACAATCATAGGGTCCTTACCGTGCATAACGACGTTGCCTGCGCGGATTTCTTGAGCGATTTTCAGTGCCATAGTGTTGCTTCTTAATGCTTTATAAGCGTTTGGTTTGTTTGGAGTTCCCCAGTAAATATCGGGAAAGCCTATGATTTTAGCCGTTTTTAGCCGTGTTGCTCTGCAAAAGCGACAAGGCTAGACGTCAAATCAGTTTGCAAACGCAGTTTGGCGCATAAATTTTCAGCAGATTTGGCCCAAATCTGTAAGTCAAGTGGCGGAAACCAAGGCAAGCTGGGGTCGGTTTTGACTTCAGCAGCCGATGCATTCCAAGCAATATGCGCCGTTTTGAGCGACGCTGGCGCATCCATCATCTGCAAAAACGTATCCAACTTGGCATGGTGCGCGCCGTCGTGCTGCGGGTAAATCTGCCAAATAAACGGCTTTGCCGCCCAAATGGCACGCACAAGCGAGTCCTCACCCCGTACAAAATTCAAATCGGAGCTCCACAACAGATGGTCAAAATCGGTTTGGGTGAGTTGTGGAAGGTATAAAATTGATAGCTGCTCAGGCAGTAAATACGTCGGCTGTCGTTGTTTTTTATGCTCAAAAAGGGCTTTTACAGCGGTTGTAGCTCGTCCTGCGGTGACAAGCAAGCAAGTGTGGGTTTCACTTGCTGCAAGTTGGTCAATCAAAACTCCCAGCGCGGTGGGTTCATAGCAAAACATAGAGATAAAGCGGGTGTTTTTGACATCCAAAGCTCCGTCATTACCGCGAAGGCGGGAATCTACGGTGGCGACTATGGATTCCTGCCTTCGCGGGAATGACGGCTCGCCAGCGTAGTTTTGCTGAAAAAGCTGGTTCAACCAAACCCCTCGGTCAAACGTCTTTTGTCGCTCAAAAAGATCGATCTCCCGTAGCAAACCACCTGTTTTATCGTTAAAACCCGGGTAAAAATACCGCTGCGTCCAGCCCTGCGCCGCACCGCTGTGGTGCACATAGGGCAGGGTGTGAGCACGCTCGGAGAAGCTTTCCGCCGTCAAATACTCTAAATTCAGCCACAGTGGTTGTGTTTTTTGTTGATTTTTCTCAAAAATAGGGCTGTTTTCGACTATATCCAGCGTATTTACTGCCTTAGTAGCTATCAAATTAATAGCAAATTCACAATCAAAAGTGTCTACCAACACGTCGCCAAGAAGGTAATTTTGATCGTTTGCTAAACCATTTTTGCAGTCAATCACCTCAACATCAGTGCAGCCGTTAGGTGCCATCCAAGCCAGTGGAGACACATCATCTACCCACAACCGCACTCGCTTGCCCCGCGCCGCCAAGTTGCAAGCCAGCCGCCAGCAAACCCCAATATCGCCAAAATTGTCGACAACGTTGCAGAAAATATCCCAGTTTAATTTGGGGACGGATGATGAGTTCATGGCCAGATTGTCCACAAAATAGCTTCACAATACAGGCTTATGTCAGATTTGCCACCTCAATTACCACCAAATATCGACGCAATCATCGAAGAAGCGACCGGTTTGCCCATCGCCGCCAAGCCGCATTCAGACGCGCTTTTGGCCGAAGTCGCCGCATTGCCGGCGCTGCCCGGGGTGTATCGGTATTTTGATGCGAATGATGACTTGCTTTATGTGGGTAAGGCGATTCACCTGAAGCGCAGGGTGAGTAGTTACTTCCAAAAAGACCACGGCGGCACGCGCACGGGGCATATGGTTAGCAAAATTGTGCGGATGGAGACGACGGTGGTGCGGTCTGAGGCGGAGGCGCTGCTGCTGGAAAACAATCTGATCAAGACGCTGAACCCGAAGTACAACATCTTGTTTCGGGACGACAAGAGCTACCCGTATTTGAAGATTACCAGCCAAGCCTTCCCCAGAATGGCTTATTACCGTGGTGCGGTTGATAAAAAGCATAGCTACTTTGGCCCGTATCCCAATGGCTGGGCGGTGAAGGAGTCTATTTTGCTGCTGCAAAAGGTGTTCATGCTGCGCACCTGTGAAGACTCGGTGTTTGCGAACCGCACGCGGCCTTGTTTGCTGTACCAAATCAAGCGTTGCTCTGGCCCGTGTGTGCCAAGTTTGACCAAAATCACACCTCAAGCCTATGGCCAAGACGTGAAGCATGCCGAGCAGTTTTTACGCGGTGAAACGCAGGTGGTGATGCAGACGCTTGAGGCGCAGATGATGGCGTGCGCTGAGCAGCTGGAATTTGAAATGGCGGCGGAGCTGCGCGACCGGATTGCGGCGCTGTCGAACATCCTGCACCAGCAGTCGGTCGAAACCACGGGGTCGGACAAAGACGTGGATATTTTGGCTGTGAAAGTGCAGGGTGGCAAAGCTTGCGTGAACTTGGCGATGGTGCGCGGCGGGCGGCATTTGGGTGACAGGCAGTATTTTCCGGTGCATGTGGAGGATGCTGCGAACATGCAAACGACGGACAGCGATACGGCAGTGGTGAAGCCCGTTGATGTATTGGTTTTAGAGGCGTTTATTGCCCAGCACTACATCCACGTACCGATTCCGGCTGCGCTTATTACCAGTGTGGAAGTGGACAAAGGTTTGGTCAAAGCGCTGTCTGAGCAAGCGCGCTTTAAGGTTAGTGTCGTGCACAACCCGCGCGAGCAGCGGCGTATTTGGCTGGAAATGGCGCAAAACAACGCGAATATCCAACTGGCGCGGTTGTTGAGCGAGGAAGGTTCGCAGCAGGCGCGTACGCGGACGTTGGTGGATGCGCTGGAATTGGTGACGGACGATATTGACGCGCTGCGGATTGAGTGTTTTGACATTTCCCACACAGCGGGTGAGGCAACGCAGGCGTCTTGCGTGGTTTTCCACCACCACAAAATGCAAAGTGCCGAATACCGCCGCTACAACATTGATGGCATCACCGGCGGTGACGATTACGCCGCCATGCGACAAGTGCTAGAGCGGCGCTACGGCAAAATTGTTGAGGCAGACAAAATCGCCAAAATCACAGCCGAAGAAGCAGGCACAGAGCCAAAGTCGCTGATGCCAAACATCGTGCTGATTGACGGCGGCAAAGGCCAAATCAGCACTGCAAAAGAGGTGTTTGAGAAGTTGGGGCTGGATGTGTCGCTCTTGGTCGGCGTGGAAAAAGGCGAAGGCCGCAAAGTAGGCTTGGAAGAGCTGGTGTTTGCCGATGGGCGGGAAAAAGTCTACTTGGGCAAAGATTCAAGCGCGTTGATGCTGGTGGCACAAATTCGCGATGAAGCGCACCGCTTCGCCATCACCGGCATGCGTGCCAAGCGCGCCAAAGTGCGGGTGGGCGGCAGCAAAATTGAGGATATTCCTGGCATTGGCCCTAAGCGCCGAGCCAAGCTGTTGCAGCGGTTTGGGGGGATTCGCGGTGTGTCAATGGCCAGCGCGGAGGACATTGCGACGGTGGAAGGTGTATCCAAAGAGTTGGCCGAGACGATATATCGGGCCTTACACTGAGTAGGATTGAGCGACATCCTTGCTTCCTCGGTTATATTATGTTCATGAAAATCGTCAATAACTTGGGTGAGAGATAAACCATGCGCAGTTGCGTTATCGGAGGCGGTGGTTTTATTGGTCGGTACCTGAGCGAGGTTTTGGTCGCCTCTGGGCGCGATGTGCTCGTCTTGGGACGCAAGCCTGAAGTTGCGTTCTCGGGTAAACGTATTCAATACAAAGCGGTTGATGCCTCAGATATGACCGTGCTGCGTCCTTTGTTGGCAACGTGCGATGAAGTGATTGATTTGGCCTACGCAACGGTGCCAAAGACCAGCTACAGCGACCCGATGTTTGACTTGCAATCCAATCTGCCCCGTGTGGTGGCGTTGATGGAAGAGCTGCAGCACCATGCGCATTTGCGCCGCTTCATGGTGGTGTCCTCAGGTGGTACGGTGTATGGTCATGCCAACCGTCTACCGATTTCTGAATATTCTGAGACTGAGCCAGTGTCGCCCTACGGCATCACCAAATTAACCATAGAGCGCTATGCACTGATGTACCATCGTTTGCATGACTTGCCGTTGGTGGTGGTACGGCCTGCTAATGCGTATGGTCATGGGCAACTGCCTTTTATGGGGCAGGGCTTCATCGCCACGGCGATGGGCAATGTGCTGGCTGGCAAAAACATCTCTGTTTTTGGCGAGCGAGGCACAGTGCGTGATTATGTGCACGCCAAAGATGTTGCTTCTGGCATGCTTGCAGCGCTAGAACACGGCACGAATGGGGCGGTGTACAACATTGGCAGTGGTGTAGGGCGCAGTAATCTGGACATTATTGATTTGATTCGCCCATTGGCAAACAAAGCAAATTTACCCGTTATGGTGAGCCATGAAGAAGAGCGAAAATTTGATGTTGCTGCCAACGTACTTAACTTTGGCCGTTTGCTGAGTTGCTCAGGCTGGCTACCGAAAATCAGCATGGAAGAGGGTTTGCAAGAGATGTGGCAGGGCTTGGCGAAATCTGTAGCACAATAGTCGTATGTTTTTGACTATTCCAACATTGATGACCTGGGCCCGCATCGTAGCGATTCCTCTCATCATCGCTGTTTACTATTTATCTATTGACGATCCAACTAAAAACACCATCGCGACTGTACTGTTTGTAGTTTTTGCCTTAACAGATTGGTTAGATGGCTACTTGGCTCGTAAATTGAACCAAACTTCCGCTTTTGGTGCATTCTTAGACCCTGTAGCAGACAAAATATTGGTCTGTGCGTCTTTGTTGATCCTTGTACATCTTAAGAGAGTCGATGTTTTTGTGGCGCTTATCATTATTGGGCGCGAAATTGCGATTTCTGCTTTGCGCGAATGGATGGCACAGATTGGTGCGTCAAAAAGCGTAGCAGTGCACATGATTGGCAAACTAAAAACGGTTGCGCAGATGGTGGCCATACCGTTTTTGTTGTTCAGCGGCAAATTATTTAATTTAATTGATACCCAACAGTGGGGAACATGGTTGATTTGGGTGGCCGCGATTTTGACGATTTGGTCAATGGTTTATTACTTGCAAAAAGCCATTCCTGAAATTCGTGCTAGAGTCAAATAACATGAGGTCGTGTGTATGTTCTCGCCAATAAATTGCACAGTTAGTTGATATTTTTGTCACAAACTTGCCTTGTAGAGCGTCTTGCCAGCTAATGCCAGCTAAAAAACGACTAGAATCTGCTTCGAGACAATTTATCCCTAATTTCAAAGAGGAAGTTTACAGTGAACAAATCAGAACTAATTGAGCACATTGCGACGCAATCTGATATTTCAAAAGCTGCAGCTACGCGTGCTTTGGAATCCATCATTGGTGCTGTGAAATCGACGCTTAAAAAAGGCAATTCGGTATCATTGGTTGGTTTTGGAACATTTGCTGTAACTAAGCGCGCAGCTAGAGTGGGTCGTAATCCTCGCACTGGCGCAGCTTTGAAAATTAAAGCGGCGAAAGTGCCAAAGTTTCGTCCAGGTAAAGCATTGAAAGATGCTTTAAACTAAGATTGTAATTTAGATTATGTGGGTGCTTAGCTCAGTTGGTAGAGCGGCGCTCTTACACGGCGTAGGTCGGCGGTTCGAGACCGTCAGCACCCACCACTTAATCTAGATTTTGTGATTCAATAATCAAGGGCGAACTTATAGTTCGCCTTTTTTATTCTGTAAAAACATATAGGAATGCTGCGTATTTATGTTTGAATTTTTTAGAAATCACGGTAAACCGATCTACGCGATTTTGTTTTCACTCATCATCTTGGCGTTCGCGGTAAGCGGAATGTCTGGCTATGAGAGCATGTTTAATGCCGGTGGAGATGCAGCCAAAGTAGACGGTAGAAAAATCAAGCAAACTGATTTAGATGCCGCTTATAAAAATGAACTAGAGCGCATTCGCACGACTAATCCATCAATTGATATCAAACTTTTTGATACTCCTGAGGCGAAATACGCCACCCTAGAACGCTTGGTGCGGGAGCAGGTAATTGCAGCTGCAGCACGCGATGCGCACTTTGAAACTAGTGACCAACGTCTGGCAAATGAGCTACAAGCAGACCCCACAATTGCTTCCTTAAGACAACCAGATGGCAAGATTGATAAAGAACGCTATAAGTTATTAGTTGGTAGCCAAGGCTTAACTCCAGAGATGTTTGAAGCTCGTGTGCGTTCACAAATATCTTCACGCCAGGTCTTTAAAGGCATACAAAGCTCTGGTTTCACCACGAATGCGGTGGGCGATGTTGCTTTGAATGCTTTTTTACAAAAACGTGAAATTCAGGTCGTTGCATTTGAAGCATCTGGTTTTGCCAATAAAGTCAATTTGACTGAAGCAGATTTAGAGGCGTACTACAAAGCTAATCAGTCTCAATTTCAAGCGCCAGAGCAAGCGAGCATAGAGTATGTTGTCTTGGATGTTGAATCCATCAAAAGAGGTATCACAGTTACTGACGAGGAATTGAAAACTTATTACGAGCAAAACCAAGCACGTTTAGCCACGCAAGAAGAGCGCCGTGCTAGCCATATTTTGATCACATCGCCCAAGGGAGCGCCAACAGTTGAACGCGATAAGGCCAAAGTAAAAGCGCAAGCTTTGTTAGATACTGTTAAAAAAGCACCTGCTACCTTTGCAGAAGTTGCAAAAGCCAATTCGCAAGATCCAGGTTCTGCGGTCAAGGGTGGTGATTTAGATTTCTTTGCACGTGGGGCTATGGTAAAACCTTTTGAAGACGCAGCGTACGCCATGAAAAAGGGTGACATCAGTGCTTTGGTTGAGTCTGATTTCGGTTTTCACATCATACAATTAACTGATATCAAATCAGCGAAGCAACGTAGTTTCGCTGAAACCAAACCAGAGTTGGTCGAAGAGGCTAAAAAACAGCAAGCTCAGAAGAAGTTTGCTGAAGCAGCGGAAATGTTTACCAACGCGGTTTACGAACAATCAGACAGTTTAAAGCCCATTGCTGATAAGTTGAAGCTTGAGGTCAAAACAGCAGCGAATGTTACACGTAACCCTGCCGCAGGTGCGGTTGGTGCATTGGCAAATCCCAAGTTTTTGAACGCTATTTTTTCAGCAGATGC
The DNA here is from genome assembly GCA_013298815.1 of Polaromonas sp. GTDB lineage: Bacteria > Pseudomonadota > Gammaproteobacteria > Burkholderiales > Burkholderiaceae_C > Aalborgiella. The sequence continues at coordinate 41,857 of JAAFJF010000014.1, forward strand.
TATCGAGAAAAAACGCAACACCGAAGCATTAGAGTTAGCCAACAAGCAGCTCGTATCAGGCCGTATTTCGCAATACATAGCAGCGCGTACGCTTCCCTTCACTGATGTGAAAGAGCGTGTTCGCGAGAAATTGTTGGCAGCGCGTAGTCTTGAATTAGCCAAAAAAGAAGGCATGGACAAACTGGCCGCGTGGAAGGCTGCGCCTGATTCCGCAGTGATGCCTGCAGCTGTTGAAGTTGCCCGCAACCAACCACAAAGTTTACCGGTGCAAATTGTTGAAGCTACTTTGAAAGCGGATACGACCAAGTTGCCAGATTTTGTTGGTGTAGAAGTTCCTGGTCGTGCTTACTATGTGGCTAAAATCAACAAGGTGTTACCGCCTGTTGCTGCAGACGATGCAACGGCTAAACAAGGCCGTGTGCAGGTTTCGCAGGCATGGGTTGCTGCTGAAGACCAAGCGTATTACAACTTGTTGAAAGAGCGCTTTAAGGCGGACATCAAATTGGCAAAACCGATTGCCAAATCAAATCCTCTGAGTCAATAAAAAACAGTCCCGAAAGGGACTTTTTTTTGTCCTCATAGCCTCGATAACATCAAAGACAATTTGAATTTTGCAGAATCTTTGAGAATTTTGCAAAATTGCAGATGGAGTTCCTACAATAGAAGCTATGTTTGTACACCTACGCCAGCACACTGAATTTTCCGTTGTAGACGGCACCAACCGTATTGCGGATGTTATCGAAGCAGCATCTGCTGATCAGCAGCCAGCGTTGGCAATTACTGATTTGAACAATCTTTTTGGAACAGTAAAATTTTATAAAATTGCTCGTAAATCTGGTGTCAAACCTTTGATTGGTGCTGAGATTTTCTTAGAAGGATTGAACCAAGATAGCACGGCTCTATCGCGCATGTTGCTGCTTGTACAAAATAACCAAGGCTATTTAAATCTGTCAGAGTTACTCACAAGAGCTTGGACGAAAAATATTGTCAAGGCACAAGCTGTGTGTAAGTTAGCTTGGTTGCAAGAGCTAAACGCTGGATTAATCGTGTTGAGTGGCGCACAATCTGGTGTCGTTGGTCAAGCTTTATTGCAAGGTGATGCGCTTCTGGCGGCCGACTTTGCTATGCAATTAGCTACTATGTTTCCGCACAGGTTTTATGTTGAATTGCAACGTGCGGGTAGAACTGATGATGAGAAATATATTGCTTTAGCTGTGCAGCTAGCTGCACGCTTAAAACTGCCAGTGGTCGCAACTCATCCCGTCCAGTTCACCGATATCGGCGGTTATGACGCGCATGAGGCGCGCGTGTGTATTTCTGATGGCGAAATACTGGGTAACCAGCGCCGTGTGCGCAAGTTTACGCGCGAACAGTATTTCAAATCAAATGCGCAAATGCAAGCCCTCTTTGGAGATCTGCCATCTGCGTTGAGTAACTCTTTAGAAATTGCGAAACGATGCAATCTCAACTTGGTGTTGGGTAAACCACAGTTACCTGTGTTTCCTACGCCTGAAGTGAATGGGCAAAAGCTATCTCCAGAAGATTATTTTCGTTATGCTAGTTTGGAGGGTTTAGAAGTTCGCTTGAAACACTTGTATCCAGATGAAGCTTTAAGAGAAGCAAAAAAACCAACTTATTTGGCGCGTCTTGAATTCGAAATTGGTACGATTTTGAAGATGGGTTTTCCTGGTTATTTTTTGATCGTTGGCGACTTCATCAACTGGGCTAAAAACAATGGTTGCCCGGTCGGTCCAGGCCGTGGCTCTGGTGCTGGATCTTTGGTCGCTTATGCCTTAAAGATTACCGACCTTGACCCACTGCAATACAACTTGTTGTTTGAGCGATTTTTAAATCCTGAGCGGGTGTCCATGCCCGACTTCGATATTGACTTTTGCCAAGCCAACCGCGACCGTGTGATTGACTACGTCAAGCTCAAGTATGGTCGCGAAGCTGTGAGTCAAATCGTCACCTTCGGTACCATGGCGGCGCGCGCTGCGGTTCGGGACGTGGGTCGTGTGCTGGACATGAGCTACACCTTTTGTGATGGCATCAGCAAGCTGATTCCTAACAAGCCCGGTATCAGCGTAACCCTGCAATTGCCACCGCCCGGACGTGCGAAAGACGACAAAATGGTTTATGCGTCTGAAGCGGAGCCGATTTTGGCGGAGCGTGAACGCAATGAAGACGAAGTCAAAACCTTGCTAGAGTTGGCGCGCAAACTTGAAGGTATGACGCGAAACGTGGGCATGCATGCGGGTGGTGTATTGATTGCGCCTGGTAAACTCACCGACTTTTGTCCGCTCTACCAACAGCCAGGCAGTGAATCTGCTGTGAGTCAGTTTGACAAGAATGACGTCGAAGACATCGGTTTGGTGAAGTTCGACTTTTTGGGTTTGGCAACGCTCACGATTTTAGAGTTGGCACGAGAATTCATCAGCAAAGGCCACGCAGGGCAAGAAAACTTTGCTTACGAAAACTTGCCGTTGGATGATGCGCGTGTTTACAAGCTTTTTACCGAAGGCAAAACCGAAGCTGTCTTCCAGTTTGAAAGTCGCGGTATGCAGGGCATGTTGAAAGACGCAAAACCAACGCGTTTGGAAGACTTGATTGCGCTGAATGCTTTGTATCGCCCAGGCCCTATGGATTTGATTCCTAGCTTTGTGGCGCGTAAACATGGCCGCGAGGTGGTGGAGTATCCGCACCCCATGGTCGCAGACATGCTGTCTGAAACCTACGGCATCATGGTCTACCAAGAGCAGGTGATGCAAACCGCACAGATATTGGGTGGCTATTCACTCGGTGGTGCGGACATGTTACGCCGTGCTATGGGTAAAAAAGACGCAGACGAAATGGCTCGCCATCGGCAAATTTTCCGCGACGGGGCATCAAAAAATGCTATTGATGAAGAAAAGGCGGATGAGATTTTCGACTTGATGGAAAAATTTGCAGGCTATGGTTTTAACAAATCGCATGCTGCAGCCTATTCATTGTTGGCATACCACACTGCTTGGATCAAGGTACATTACACCGCAGAATTTTTCTGCGCGAATATGACCATCGAGATGGGCGATACCGACAAGCTAAAAATCTTGTACGAAGATGCGCAGCGTCCTATCCTAGGCAAGCCCGGCATCACGTTTGAGCCGCCAGATGTAAATCGTGGCGTTTACCGTTTTGAGCCCGTTTCTGCTAATGTGATTCGTTATGGCCTAGGCGCTATCAAAGGCACAGGGCAACAAGCGGTTGAGGCGATTGTGGCCGCACGTCAATCTGGTGGTTTGTTTACCAGTTTGTTTGACTTCTGTGTGCGCGTGGAACGCAGCAAAATCAACAAACGCACCGTTGAAGCCCTGATCAAAGCGGGCGCTTTTGACACATTGCAGCAAAACCGCGCTGCTATGCTCGATTCGGTTGATTTAGCGTTCGATTTTGCCAGTGCGGCTGAGGCCAATGCCAACCAAGGTGGCTTGTTCGACATGATGGGAGGCGATGATGATACGCATGGCTCAAGCACGCAAGAGCCTGAACTCAGTGACGCAACCCCGTGGGGCGTGAAAGAGCGACTTACGCTTGAAAAAACAGCCATGGGGTTTTACTTCTCAGGTCATCTCTTTGACGAAGTATCACGTGAGATTCGCCAATTCGTTAAACGCAAGATTGACGATTTGATCGATTCGCGCGAACCCCAGTTGCTAGCCGGCATCATCAGCGATTTTCGTGTCATCAATGGCCAGCGCGGTAAGCTTGGTTTGTTCAAGTTAGACGATACCTCTGGTCAAATTGACGCCACTGTGGACGATGCCACGATGCAGGCGAACCGCAACTTGTTCAAAGAAGACGAATTGATCATCGTGATGGGTGTGATTCAGGCTGACAGATTCTCAGGCGGTAGTCCACGGTTAAAAATCAACCAATTGTGGGATTTGCCGACCGCGCGGTGCCGCTTTGGCAAGCATTTGAAAGTGGATGTTGGCGATAAAACACCAGATATCAGCCGCCTGCTACGCGAATTTCCTCCTGTGAAGGTACAAACCGAGCAGGGCGATTTGCTGCGTGGCATGTCCGTGCGTATGTCAGTGGCGCGAACCGCAGACATAGGTGTCGTTAATGCTGAAATTCAGTTAGGTGATGATGCTAAGTTTTATCCCAGCGATGCGGCGTTGGCGAGTTGGATGGCGCAATCAGGCATTTCTAAAACACATATTGTTTATGAGTAAAATATGTCTGTAAACCGCATATTTAATGCCTGATCCGCTATTAAATTTATAGTAAATTACAGCAAATCTTTGGGTTTGAAATACATTTCTAAAGTCGACGGGATGCGTCCATCTGTATCTTTAGGCAGTATTTCTGTCTTGTCTAAAGCGCGCAATACAGCATCATCCCAAGCTTTGTTACCACTAGATTTGATGATCTTACGTCCTGTGATAGAGCCGTCTGGCGAGGTTCTAACTTCCACGCCCGCTTCAATATTGCCTGAAACTTCTGCTGTAAACACAATGTTAGGCTTTACTCTGGCGCTAACGCGACCAGCGTAGCCAGCCGAAGGGCCTGTCGACTGCTTGGCGGTACCCGTAGCCGTTTCCCCACCGCCAGCGCCAGCCAACCCAGCAATGCGTTTTAAATTTGCTTCTCGCGCTGCTTTTAGCGAGGCTTCGTATTTCTTATCGTTCTCTGCAGCTTTGGCATCTGCAGCTTTCTTGGCTTCTAGTTTCTTGGCCTCTAAAGCACGTTTTTTCTTATCCAAGGCTTCTAATCTAGCTTCTTCGGCCGCGTCCTCTTCGGCTTTCTTTTTGGCCAAAGCTTTGGCCTCAGCCGCCTTTTTTTTCTCTAGGTTCTTCTTTTCTTCTTTTTTTGCTTTTTCAATTGCTATCTGCGGTTCAATTTTGGGCTCTGGTTCCGGCTCAGCGACTTTGACGGGTTTAGGGGGTGGGGGTGGCTCGATTTTTGGCTCAGGCTTGGGTTCTGGCTGCGGTGGTGGTGTCAGAGTTGGCTCCACCAAGGCTGGCGCGGCTTGCTGCACGGTAGTCGACCACAATTCAGCTTGCACAGGGGCATTGGTTGATTCACGTTTCCAGCCTACGCCCCAAGTAAGGGCGGCGATGAGGAATGCATGCGCCAAAATCGCTAAACCAATGGCACGCCCACGCCCTGAGGTCGATGGCGGGGTGAACTCTGGGCGGTCTGAGGCTAAAGACATGTGATTGCGCTACTCAAGCAAGAGCAATTGATTTCATTTTGCAAGCTGTACAGATAAGCCAACACGCTGAATACCGGCACGTTGTAACTTGTCCATTACATCAACGACGGTTTCGTACTTTACAGCTTTGTCAGCACTGATAACGACTGGTGTATCGGTCTTGTTACCTTGGATTTTTTTCACTGCTTCTGCTACTTTACTTGCAGCAATGGAAGCGGGTTTTGCTGGATCTTTGGCGGTTTCCATGGTCAATGAGCCGCTTTTATCAATATTAATTTTTATGACTTGATCCGGCGCTTTATTTGCTTTACCTATGCTGGGCAAATCAATCACACTAGGAGAAATTAGCGGTGCAGTGACCATAAAGATAATCAACAAAACCAACATCACGTCGATGAATGGCACCATGTTGATTTCATTGATGGTGCGCCTGCCACGGCCGCGCGAAACGGTGGCTACCATAGTTTAGCTCGCAACTTTCGCGCTCAAGTTGCGCTGCAAAATGTTAGAAAATTCTTCAATAAAGGTTTCCAGCTTGATAGCAATGCGATCAATATCGTGTGCAAATCGGTTGTACGCGACAACGGCAGGAATCGCTGCAAACAATCCAATAGCAGTAGCCACCAGCGCCTCTGCAATACCTGGCGCGACCGTCGATAATGTCACTTGCGCCATAGATGCTAGTCCAGTGAACGAATGCATGATTCCCCAAACCGTACCGAACAAACCGACATAGGGCGACACAGAGCCAACGGACGCAAGGAAAGACAAGTTGGTTTCAATGGCATCCAGTTCACGCTGAAAACTAGCCCGCATGGCGCGGCGTGCACCGTCTAAGAGCGCACTGTTGTCGTCAATGCGGCGCTCACGCAGTTTCTGGTACTCACGCATGCCACTGGCAAAAATCCGCTCCATGGGCCCTGCGTTGGGGTCATTCTTCTTGGCTGCGCTGGCTAGTTCATTTAAGCTAGTACCCGACCAAAAATCCGCTTCAAATTCATCGTTCAAGCGTTTAACGCGTTTCAAAGCAAAGTATTTGCGAAATATGGCCGCCCAGCTGGCTACGGAAATCGTCATCAGGAGTGCGATGACCAGCTGAACCACAAAGCTGGCATGAAGGATGAGCTGCAGGATGGAGAGGTCTTGGTTCATATATCAGTGGAAATTGTGATTGTGAGGTATGTTCGCTCGATTAGTTCAGCGATTAGCCTTCGACAAAGTTACAAGTTGTATATTGCAATTGTTTATGACAACATGACCCGCAAACGTTCAATCGCCTGCTGTAGCTGTGTCAATGAGTTGGCCGTTGAAAAACGTATGAACTTCGCCGTCTCATACGTTCCAAAATCTCGCCCAGGAGTCACGGCCAAGTGTGCTTTGTGCATGATTTCGTAGGCTAAATCCCAGCTGTCTTTGATGCCAAGTTTGCTACATATTTTGGAGCAATCTGCCCAAGCGTAAAAAGCACCATCTGGCATAACTGGGACTTCAAAACCAAGCTCTTGAAGTGCTGGAATAAAATAATCACGACGCGCTTTGAACTCGGCTCTGCGTTTCTCATACTCAGTGATAGAGGCTTCTTCAAAACAAGCTAAGGCTGCATGCTGTGTCACCGTGCTTGGGCAAATAAACAAGTTTTGCGCGATGCGTTCAATGACCGGCGCCAAAGCATCTGGGACGACCAACCATCCCAGCCGCCAGCCTGTCATGTTGAAGTATTTTGAGAAGCTGTTGATGCTGATAACTTGGTCATTCAAACCCAGTGCAGTTTGACCGTAAGTATCGTCGTGGCTGAGGCCAAGATAAATCTCATCAATCAGCGTGATGCCGCTTTGCTTTTGCACAAAACTGTGGATGCGGCGCATTTCATCGGGATGAATAGATGCGCCAGTCGGGTTAGAAGGTGATGCCAGCAACACGCCACGGGTTTTTCCTGTTTGCCATGCCGCTTCTACCTTAGCTGCGCTGAGTTGAAAGCGCTCAGCCGCAGTCGTCGGAATCATCACCGGCACGCCATCAACCGCGCTGACGAACTGGCGGTTGCACGGGTAGCTGGGGTCTGGCATTAAGATTTCATCACCCGAATTAATCAACGCTAAACATGCCAACTGCAATGCAGCAGATGCACCCGCTGTCAAAACGATACGTGTAGCGGGAATATCGACATTGAAACGTTGTTTGTACCAATGGCTAATCCGCTCGCGTAGCTCAGGCATACCGCTGGCTTGTGTGTACTGGGTGTTGCCAGCATGAACGGCACGAATGGCGGCTGCTTGCACCAGTGGCGGTGCTGTGAAATCTGGTTCACCTACATTCAAATAGAGCATGGGACGCTCTGTATTGAGTAGCTTGTCTCCCAATAATCGCGCCGCTTTGGCCACTTCCATCACATAAAAAGGCTCAATGCGCTGGGCGCGATTCGAAATTTGCATGTTTCTTTATAGCAGTTGTAAAGTTTTAAATTTTCTAAAAATTAATCCTAAAAATCAATCAGTGACTACGTTGACTTTGCCGTTGGCAATATCCGCTTGCACTTCGCGTGAGCGAAGCTCAGAGGCCAAGCCGTTGAGCACGCCATTCACATACTTATGACCATCCGTGCCGCCAAACTCTTTGGCCAGCTCAATGCATTCGTTGATGACAACGCGCCACGGTATATCTAAACAATGCTTGAATTCATATGTACCAATCCACATCACGCTGTGCTCGATAGGGGAAATTTCAGCTAATGGGCGATCCAAGAAAGGCAAAATAAGCTCGTCTAAATCAGTGGCTTGCTCTATGCAACCGTGCATTAATGCATCGTAATGTGTGGTGTCAGCTTTGCTGAAACCGGCTAAATCGCGTGTAAAAATATCAATCGAATCTGCATCGTTGCGACCCACCAGGTGTTGATAAAGCGCTTGCAAAGCAAATTCGCGCGCACGGCTGCGTACCGATTTGCTGCCCGCCTTGCGTGCGCCTGTGCTGGTCACGCCCGTGCGCACTTGACGGGGAGGGCGGTTACCAGAAGCAGTTTTTTTAGCTGTACTGTCAGGCCTATTGTCAATGCTGAGGCTTTGCGCTACAAACGGTTTTGGTGCAAAGGTATTCGGTTTTTCAGAAGGCGAAGAGTTCATGACAGAGTATTCAGTAAATTTGCCATTTCCACAGCAACACGGGCGGCTTCGATACCGTTGATGGTTTGGCGTGCATGCGCTTGGGCAGTGTTTTCCACTGTCAAAATCGCATTGGCAATCGGTAATTTGTAATCTAAGGCGATGCGTGAAATACTCGCGCCAGACTCGTTGGCTACCAGCTCAAAGTGATACGTCTCGCCGCGAATGATGCATCCAATAGCGATTAAGGCATCAAACTCATTTCTTTCAGCCAAAGCTTGAAGCGCTACGGGTACTTCCAAAGCACCGGGCACGGAATGATGCTCAATATGTTTGTCTGCAACACCTAAGGCTAAAAGTTCGGTCTTACAGGCTTCTGCCAGTGCGTTGGTGATGCCTTCATTAAAGCGTGCCTGTACTATGCCAACGTAAAGCTTTTTGCCATCCAATCTGTGGTCGGACACATTCAATGTACCTTTGTTTTTGATATCTACGCCAAACATACGTTTCCTTTTTCTTATTTTTGTTCAGTCTTTGGCAAATAACCCACCACTTCAACACCGTAGCCTACCATGCTGGGCATAGGGCGTGGGTTGCCTAGAAGCGTCATTTTTTTGACGCCACAATCACGCAAAATCTGCGTGCCGATACCATAAGTGCGCAAGTCCATGCGGCCGCGCTCCGGCGCTTGAGCAGGACGCGCCGTACCTTCAAATTGCGCTAGCAATTGGCTAGCACTCTCGCCACAGTTGAGCAACACGATGACGCCGCGCCCTTCAGCGTTGATGCGTTTTAGGCTTTCATCTAAGCTCCATGAGTGCATGGTACGACCCTGATCCAGTAAATCAATCACTGACAGCGGCTCGTGCACACGCGCTAACACCGTGTCTTGTGGTTGCCAGCTGCCTTTGACCAGTGCCAAATGTACGCCGCTGCTGGGTTTGTCTTGAAAAGCATGCGCCGTGAATTCACCGTACGCCGTGTGTAGCGTGCGCGTTCCCATTTTTTGAATTAGCGATTCTTTTTGACTGCGGTGTTCTATCAAATCAGCAATGGTACCGATTTTTAGTCCATGCTCCGCTGCAAACAACTGTAAATCAGGCAAGCGTGCCATCGTACCGTCGTCTTTCATAATCTCGCAAATCACAGCGCTGGGCGAGCACCCGGCCAGTTGCGCCAAGTCACAGCCCGCTTCCGTGTGACCAGCGCGCATCAGCACGCCGCCGTCTACTGCTTGCAGTGGGAAGATGTGGCCAGGTTGCACTAAATCATGCGCTGTCGCATTTTTGGCAACTGCTGCCTGTACCGTGATGGCGCGGTCAGCGGCGGAAATACCCGTCGTCACACCCTCAGCCGCTTCGATAGACACAGTAAACGCTGTCGAATATTTGCCGCCATTGCGCGTCGCCATCGGTGGCAGTTGCAAGCGTTCGCAGCGTTCTTTTGTCAGCGTGAGGCAAATCAAGCCACGGCCAAAGCGTGCCATAAAATTAATAGCATCAGCAGTAACAAAATCGCTGGCTAGAACCAAATCACCTTCATTTTCACGGTCTTCTTCATCAACCAATATGACGATTTTCCCGGCTGCAATATCGGCAATGATGTCTTCAACGGGCGATATTTTCACTGGTACAAGGCTATTAGCATTGTTGTTACTTGGGACAATAGAGAGTGAGGTCATGATGGAATCTTTCGTGAAGATAGTGTTCAATACTTATTGACTTTGAGCCGTTAACTTTTCAAAACTAAGCATCCGCTCTACATATCTGGCAACGGTATCGATTTCTAAATTGACCGTTGAGGCAGCGCCAGAACCAGCTTTTAAGCTGCCAAGCGCGGTATTTTCAATGGTGTGGGGAATCAAGTTGATACTTAGTTCTGTGCTTAGCTTGCCGTTCAATGTTGAATCGACAACACGATTTACTGTCAAACTCACCCCATTCACGGTGATGGAACCTTTGTAAGCCATAAACTTGCCCAGCTCTGGCAGGCAGGTGATGCGTAGTTCCCAGCTTTCACCCACAGGTTCAAAAAAGCTAACATGGCCAACCCCGTCGACGTGACCAGACACAATGTGCCCACCTAGGCGGTCATGCGCACGCAAAGCTTTCTCTAAATTAACCGTACCAAGTTCGGTTAACCCAGCGGTTTTAAGGAGTGATTCTGCAGAAATGTCGATAGTGAATTGGTTGACAGCAGTATCGAACGATGTCACCGTCATGCAAGCGCCGTTTATGGCGATGCTGTCTCCCAAACCAACGTCGTCTAAATAGGCGGCAGGGGTGCTGATCGTTAGCCTCTTTCCGAACGAACTGTCGGCAGAGGTTTCTAAAGAGCTGATAGCGTGAAGAGGGTGAACGGCGACGATGCGCCCTACACCGGTGATGATTCCGGTAAACATGCCTCTATTTTCGCATTAAAAAGCATCTCTACCGGTCACCCGCGCTAAAAGTCGCACATCTGGCCCAACTTTGGCAACAGACACAAAATCAAGCGGTAAGCTGTGGGTCAAATCAGCCAAAGGCGCGAAATTAGCCATTCCTCGTCCATTGGCATCGTTTCCACCCAGTAATTTTGGTGCTAAATAGATCAAAAATTCATCCACCAAACCTGCTGAAATCAACGCGCCATTCAACGTGGCTCCCGCTTCCACATGTAGCTCATTGATTTCGCGTTTGGCTAAATCGTGCATCATCGCAGTCAGATCTACTTTGCCAGAAGTATCGAATGATTTGGAATCGGGTAAAACGATGACCGTTGCACCTTGGTTTTCAAGCGCTATTCGCTTTGCTAGATCATCTGATTTTGTGTAGATAAATATGCGTCTAGCCTGCGTATTTACTGCCTGAGTAGCTATATTATTTATAGTAAAAATTTTGGCTGAAAGTGGTATTCGCAACGCGCTGTCTACAATCACCACATTAGGTTGCCGCTGTGTCGGCACCGCACGGACGTCTAACCGTGGGTCGTCAGCCAGTACCGTGCCCACACCCGTCAAAATTGCGCCTGCCCGCGCCCGCCAAGCGTGGCCATCATCACGCGCTTCGCCAGACGTGATCCATTGACTTTGTCCATTCGACAGTGCTGTTTTTCCATCCAGTGATGCTGCAATTTTCAACCGCACCCAAGGCGTTTTACGCATCATACGGCTGAAAAAACCGATCATCAGCTCTTTTGCTGCTAAGGCCTGAGGGTGGTCATTTTGCAGAACTTCTACCTCAATGCCTGCTTTTTGTAATAATTTAACACCTTTGCCTGAAACCAAAGGGTTTGGGTCGAGGAGGGCTATGACGACTTTTGCAATTTTAGCCTCAATCAAAGCATTGCAGCATGGCGGCGTACGCCCATAATGCGAGCAGGGCTCTAGAGTGACGTACGCGGTTGCACCCTCTGTAGTTTCACCTCTTGCCCGCGCATCTCGCAACGCCATGACCTCAGCATGTGGACCACCTGCGGCTTGGGTGTGGCCTTGGGCAATGAGTTTACCGCTGGGGGCAATTAAGACACAGCCCACGGCTGGGTTAGGAGGGCTAAGGTGAGATGCTTTTTGGGATTGCGTGAGTGCTAAAGCAAATTTCGACATGATTTAGTACTCTAACAACGAAAAAACAGCAAAAAAATATTGACACAATCAGACTAGTTGATATTTAGTCAGCGGCAGTGGCAAGGCATTTGGTATCACTGGTACTGTCTGGTTTGCAACTCCTTATTCGCCCAGTTACTGAGATTTTAGCTCGGCGCGTTTGCGATAAAAGATCGACTCCGCTCAGGTCATTGCGCACGATCTGGAAAGTTGCGTTGTACGATTTTCCAGCTAAAGTTCTTGCATAGCCAGAACTGTTAAACAAAACGAAATTGTCACCAGATGCATTAATTTGGGTAAGTGTAAAGTAACTAGGTAATGTCTCAGTTTGTTTGATGATGGTATCGTTTGCGTCTAGTGCGTTGTCAAAGTTTTTATCAACAAAAACAGTAATGCCAGCATTCCAGTCTGTTCCGGTAGTTGGGGCAATAATTGCATTCCTTCCTTGCTTCATTGCTTCGGTGCGAGCCGTATTGATAGCTGCTACCAAATTATTGGTTGCACTTGAAAGTTCAGAGCTTCGCTGAATATCTCTGAAGCTGGGTGCAGCGATAGCAGCAAGTATGCCAATGATGGAAACGACAACCATTAGCTCAATGAGAGTAAACCCAATTGCGGCATTCTTAGATCGAAAAAAATATGATTTTTTCATTTCCAGCAAACGGTTAAGGGTGTAGCTGAAGTTGATCCCGTGCATGTTTTAGCACCGGCACTGTTAAAACCTAAATTACCAGCTTTGGGGTCTGACGCTGTAGGCTTAAGAGTAGCGGTTAGTTGAACGCATAGTCTTAAATCGGTAGGTGCTGGCGCATTACAAGTTGATGCGCTTAGGGTGTAATAACCACTAGCTGCGCTGTCACCAGAATAGGTTTTAAAAGCAGTATTTGCTGGTACCAAAGCATAGGTCCCATTTTGAGTTAGGAATCGCTCTTGTTGTTGCATCAAATCTAAAAGTGCAGTGCGGGCTTCAGCACGTTTACCTCTCAAAACATATTCAGTGTAGTTTGGGTAAGCGATGGCGACCAATACGCCAATAACTGCAACCACAATCATTAGTTCTATAAGTGTGAAACCCCTGCGCAAGCTTAGCGATTTTGAATAATGCATAGAAATCATTTCTTTAATTCATAGTAGTTGTTAATTTGACGCCAGCTTAGACGCCCTACGGCTGTAACTTCAATTTCGTCTTGAGGCGGCGTTTTGTAGCCATCAGTGCCTTTGATTAATAAACGCTTAGTAGAAGTTTTGGCACGTCGCCCTGTGCTGTCGCTGGCGGTTAAGCTGGCATCAGTGGTTTCTTGTACAAAAATTTGACCAATAAGTCCAACTGTAGACACTTGGCTGTTTCCGTTTCCTGTGGCGAAATTGACGTCATAAATATTACCACCACCACCGTTACAAGGATCAGATAAGTTTTGAGGGGGAACAACGCTTCCGAAATAAATCTTATTTCCAGAAACTGTGAAATCACTTACAGAGCGCTCTCCAGATGTGGGGTAATCGAAGTACCAGCCAGACCTTTGCGATGTATCACCAGTTGTGCTTGCACGCCCCCAAATAAAAGTTGGTACGCTAATAACACCCGACGAAGCTGTTCCTTTTTGCAAGAACGCTCTTCCTGCAACTGATCTAGGTGATGCATCTATGTCATGGATGGCATAGACAGACTGTGTGCGCACAGGTGTTAAATTATTATCGCTGGCTTCCATGTACTTACCTGTGCCAAACATCACAATCGATCCTTTGTTTGGACCGTACACAATTGTTGGTGTCATAGCAATAGGTTGAACGTTCCCGGCATCATCTTTGGCAACGAACAGCGGTTTATTAGAGTTTCCCGTTATCAGGTCAGCAAACGTGAGACTAGATAATGCTTTCCCAGAAGTACCGGTATTGGCCAAGTCGAAATCAAGTTTCCACAAATTACCATGCAGATCACCAAGATACATTTGATCAATTTCGCCGGCAGAACCTGTAACAGCTTCAAAATTTATAACCCCAGGTGATACGGTGGCACTTAAGGTGGCATCGGTAGGTATTTCAAATTTGAAGTAGTTGCTGCCGAGAGACCAAGCTTGCCCAGCGGTTTTATTTAAGGAGAGCAAAAATAGATATGGTTTTTTACTTGTACTGACGGACCCATCTGCAACGAAGTTATTGACTCCACTCGGCACTGCAGCAAACCACTCATAAATAGGCGTTGCATCTGTTTTTTTATTAGTTTGTATTTTTACAACTTTGGACGTACCCATCACATTTCCAAGATCGGGATCATCCTTGTCTGTGAACTCCCACATTACCTTTTTTTCGTCAAATGCTGCGGGGTTTGAAACATCTAAAGCAAAGACACCTTGACCACCACCACCAGTAGAAGAAAGTAAAACAGTTTTCCAAGTAGATCCAACTAAAGCTTCTGCCACCCAAGTTTGACCATCGACGTAGCTTTGATGTTTGCTAGAGTTGTATGTTGGATCGGTCAGTGCTGGTAACTTGCTTGCAAGCCAGCTAGGAATGTAGGCAAAAATTTCTGCCCCTGTTGCAGAATTAAATGCATGCAGCATGCCATCGTTAGCGCCTACAAACAACGCTCCCGGACGCGAAGCATTATTAGTTACAAATGTCTTATAGGCTGCAGTATTTACGTCGTTACCAAATTCCTTAGAGTAAACAGCTGGAGAGTTAACAATGTCACCAAGCCTAGAACTTCTGGAGCGAAACGGTGTCCCTTCTTTTGATTTATCGCCACGCAGGTAATTTAATCGATCCTCACCAAGTCCATCGCCTGCAGGCAAGGCAGTAGTTTCATTATTCAAAGCCGCTTTTAAACTGCCGTTATCGGATGAGACGTTAGACCATTTGAATGGGATGCCCGCTTCCGCGCCGTTGGAGTTGCTTTTCGATCTGCCAGCAATGATATTGCGTGTGTTTTTAAAATAGCTGACAGAATTTGCATTCATGACAGCTGCGGCTTTCCATTGGGGCGTGTTCACTCCAACATTAACGACGCCTGCCGTAGCACTGACAGGTGTCGAAATAACATCGCCACTCCAGTCAGTTGGGTCAAAGCTAGCGTTATAAACGTAGCCGCCTGTTTTAAAACTGGTCGAAGATATGCTACCGTTAGCAATAGAGTTTCCTTCAGATGCAATACTGTCGAAAATTTCATTTAAGCCCGCTAGTACAGCTTTTGAGCTGCTAGCTAGATAATAATTTTTGGGATCGCCAGGAGATGCTGGATTAACTGCAGCCTTTTGCCAGCCGCTGTTGTCAAGTGTGAAGGTCGTAGGCTTACCTGCAGCATCACGAGCGGTTACCTTTAAAAATGGGTTGCCAATATCGGATTTGTCTGTGAATCCACCATACTTAGCAGCAAGCAAGAATTGATTGTTTTTTCTGGCGTTTGGATCAGTGCTGCCGCCTCCTTCGTTAACGTCGATAACATAGGTTTTTGCTCTCATACCCAACCGTTTGCTACTATTGTCAGCAGAGCGAATGTCATGTGTATTTGCCCAATATGCTGCACCAGCCATAAGGTAACTATTGTTATTGCAGCATGTGTACGGCAGTGCATCTTGCAAGTTCGGGTAATGGGGATCAGTGTTAGCAGCATTTGTGTTGCTTGTATGGTTGGTATTCCTTGTATCACCTATCCCATCCAAATATGAAACAGAGCTTTTGGCTTCAAAACCGCCCACTACGTTTGTCCAATTTCGAAAATTAGGTTCGTTATTGGCTAAATTAACACTTCGGGCGAAATCAGAACTTGTTGTCGAGGTATTGCCTGGAAGTGATTTATCGGCATGCGTGTTTTTATCGCCAACGACGATAATGTTATTCTTAAGACAACTGTAATCTGAGGTTTTACTACCACCAGCATGTGGGTCTGTCCATGTTGTGTAGACTGGGAAGCCGTCCTTCATAACAGTAGTGATGTTGGAAACAGCCTCAGGAGTAGGCTGCAAGCCTTGTAAATAGCGCAGTGTTTCATAGTACAACTCGCCAACAGGGTCATAGGTTTTATATTCTCCTTGGCTGGTCGTAGATGTGCGACCAAACTGATTTAGGTAGTTGATAACACCGCTTACCCCCTCGCTTACGCCTTCTG
>JAAFJF010000015.1 GCA_013298815.1 Polaromonas sp.
CCGGTGTGGCAGGTTTGCGCTTGGATGCAGCCTAATGAGAACATAAAACCCCGCGCGGAGTTGCACCAATCAGCCCCCAGCGCCATCATGCGGCTGATATCGAAGGCGCTGACGACTTTGCCTGCGCAGCCGATTTTGATTTTTTCACGTAAGTTAACACCTTTTAGCGTGTTATGCACCAACAAAAGGCCTTCTTGAAGCGGGCTGCCGACGTGGTCGGTAAACTCCAGCGGGGCAGCGCCCGTGCCGCCTTCAGCCCCATCAACGACGATAAAGTCGGGTGTGATGCCGGTTTTTTGCATGGCTTTGACGATGGCAAACCACTCCCATGCGTGGCCGATGCAGAGTTTGAAGCCTGTTGGCTTACCGCCTGACAGTTTGCGCAACTTCTCAATAAACTGCAGCATTTCAACCGGCGTGCTAAACGCGCTGTGGCTGGCTGGGGAAACGCAATCGACACCGACGGGTACGCCGCGCGCGTTGGCGATTTCAATGGTCACCTTGGGGCCGGGCAGTACGCCGCCGTGGCCGGGTTTGGCGCCTTGGCTGAGCTTCAGCTCGATCATTTTGACTTGCGGCAAGGTGGCATTTTCAGCGAATTTAGCTTCGTTAAACGTGCCATCGTCGTTGCGGCAGCCAAAGTAGCCCGAGCCTATTTCCCAAATTAAATCGCCACCATGCACGCGGTGGTGTTCTGAAATGGAGCCTTCGCCGGTGTCGTGAGCAAAACCGCCCTTTTTAGCGCCTGAGTTCAAAGCCAAAATCGCATTGGCCGACAAAGCGCCGAAACTCATCGCTGAAATATTGAAAATACTGGCGCTGTAGGGCTGGGCACAATCTGCGCCAATGGTGATGCGAAAATCGTGCGACGCTATGGTTGTGGGGACGATGGAGTGGTTGATCCATTCATAACCGATAGCTTTGACGTCTAGCTGCGTGCCAAACGGGCGTTTGTCAGACTCGCCCTTGGCGCGCTGGTAGACCAGCGAGCGCTGCGAGCGAGAGAAAGGTGTCGCTTCAGCGTCGCTTTCAACAAAATACTGACGGATTTCAGGGCGAATGAACTCCAACATGAAGCGCAGATGCCCAACCACGGGGTAATTTCGCAAAATCGAACGCTTGGTCTGCTTTAAATCGTAAAAGCCCAGCACACTCAAACCCGTGAACAGAATAAACAGCAGCCAACCCACCCCAAAACCGACGATGGTAAACACGCACAGCAGTGCAAAAAAGATGCACAACACAAACGGGGTGTAGCGAACCGGGTAGTCGGCATTGAGCCGCTTGAGTTGTTTCAACATGTGCATTTTGTTAGGAACTTTGTAATTTGACGGTGTTACTTAGGGTAACGTGGCGTTGCGCGAGATAATAGCAGTATATTTTTAAAGTTAACGCCCTGATAACCGTTCAGAAAACAACCGTTAATAAACCTACACTTCGTCGATAAACGCACACTTTATACCGCCATGCCAAACAGCAGCAACACCCCATCTGACGACGGCGCATCAGCCGCGTTGACACCTGACGATTTCGACTTGCTTGACGACATTTTGGATGAGCTACGCACCCGCAACTCAGAAACGCCGCAGTGGGAGTTTTGCGAAGGCTTCATGGCCGCGCTGATTTGTGGCCGCCGCATCGTCACGCCTGATGAATACCTGCCCGTGCTGCTAGACACGGGTGAAGACGGCGAAGGCAAGTTTGCCGACGATGCGCAGTTTGAGCTGTTTTTCAAGCTCTGGAGCCGCCGTTGGAAAGAAATTACCGCGTCACTTGATGCTGATGTTGAAAGCTTAGAAGACGACCGTGCTTTTTACCCGCAGGTGATGGACGTGCGCGGCGTGATGGCCAGCCTCAGCCCAGAGGAGCGCGCCACCGCCATGCGCGACAACCCGGGGGAAGACGTGCCAGCGTTTGGCCAAGTCTGGGCGCTGGGCTTTATGTTTGCCGTAGAAGCCTGGCCAGATGACTGGGTTGCCCCCGCCAAAGACAAAGACGCCATCAAATGGCTGAATGACGCACTGGGTGCGATGGTAGCGTTGACGGAAGACGACACTGGCCCCGTGGAAGTGTCTGTGCTTGAGCAAGAAGACGGCTCGGAAGGCCCGCCTAGCATGTCAAAAGCACGGTTAGAAGCTTTTGGTGAAGCGGTGTGGGCAGTCTATGATTTACGTGAAATGTGGCAATCGATTGGCCCACGCGTTGAGCAAGTCTTCAAAACCGCAGAGCCTGGGCGCAACGATTTATGCCACTGCGGCAGCGGACGCAAGTACAAAAAGTGCCACGGGCTGAATTAACAGCCCAAACGGGTTTAGCCCTTTTTAGCCAAAAACTTCTGCAAGCCCTCTTTCGCAGTGGCCTGCACTTTGGCGCGTAAAAACGGCGTCCAACCCATCAGCAAGCCCGGTGCACCCAACGCTTGGCGTGCCCAAGCCCAGAAGTTGAAGCTGTCGCGGTGTTTCACGATCAGCCCCGCGTCGTTGAAGGTAAATTGCGCGTCAATCTTGTTCAGCACCATGCGCCCTGTTTTGCTGAACAGGTAGTTAGCATCCCAATGCGCTTGACCACTGGTGGCATCAGCCTTCACGCCGCTGAAGTCCAGATGCCATGCGGCTTTGGAGGCAGGGTTACCCGCCGTCGCGCTGCACAGCATGGTCCACATACCCACGGTGTCGGTTTTACCGTTTAACGTGAACACTTCGTCTTGAAAAGTCACATCACCGGCATAGCAAGTGGCCATGGTGGCGGCGTCTAGCTGAGCAAAGGCGGTGTAAAAGCGGTTGATGGTTTCAAGATTGGCAGCTTGGGTGGACATGGTGTTTCCTTTTGAGATGAAGACGCATCTTAAATCAAGCTCGGTTTAAATCACTGCAGGCAAAGCCGTCGCCAAATAATCAAACACCGCGCGTATGCGCTGGCTAGAGCGGATTTCTCTGTGCACGGCCAGCCACATGGGCAGCGGCGGAATCACCAGCATGGGCAGCAGTTTGACCAAGTCGGGCTGATGTCGCCCCATGTAATCCGCCACAAAACCGATACCGCAACCAGCTACAAGCGCCTGCCACTGCACCATCAAATCATCACTGCGCAACGCAAATGATTCTTTGTTGATGGTTTGTCCAAATTGCGAAAAACCACGAATCATGGTGTCGTCTGCATCAAAACCTATTAAAGCGTGGTTGAGTAAACCTTCTGGCTGCTGCGGCGCACCGTGCTTAGCGATATAGCTTTTGTGCGCATAAACACCCACCGTCACGCTGCCCAGCTTTTTAGCAACCAGCGTGCCCTGCTCGGGCTGCACCATGCGCACAGCAATGTCAGCCTCACGGCGCAGCAGGTTGCTGACCGTGTTGCTGGAAACCAATTCAATTTGAATCTCTGGCAACGCTTCCCGCAGACGCGACAAAATGGGTGGCAGCAAATAGTTCGCCACGGGCTGGCTGGCGGTGATGCGCACGGTGCCTTGCACCTGCGCCTGTGCGCTGGAGAGCCGCCGGCTCAGTTGCAGTGCCCCCGATTCCATGGCTCGCGCCGACTCCGCCAAGCCCAGCGCCACTGCTGTGGGTTGCAGCCCGCGCCCCGTGCGCTCAAACAGCACCACGCCGAGTTGCGACTCCAGCTCCGCCACGTGCCGCCCCACCGTGGGTTGGCTGGTCTTGAGCACCTTGGCCGCGCCCAGTAAACTGCCAGCGTCCAGCGCGGCGAGGAAGGAGCGGATCAATTGCCAGTCGAATTGCGGTGTCATGGGCTGATTTTGGGTGAATTCATACGTTTTAAGATATTCAATTATGCATAGCTGGTGTACTGCGATAAGCAATTGTGTGCCAACGCGTTAACTTTGACAATCAATCATCGCAACTTAAAACCACTCACATGAACACTATCCACACCGTTCTAGGCGCAGGTCCCGTCGCCAAGGCCACCGTCACCGCGCTTCTGGCACGCGGTCTGCCAGTACGCGTTGTCCACCGCTCGGGCACGTTTCCCAAACAGCCAGGCTTAGAAGTTCTTCCCGCCGACATCACAGACGTCACGCAGCTCACCCAAGCCTTCACAGGTTCCGCCGTCGTCTACATGTGCGCCATGCCCGCTTACCACCGCTGGGGGCAGGAGTTTGACGCAATGATGGCCAACGTGCTGCAGGCCTGCGCCACCACGGGCAGCGCGATGGTGTTTGCCGACAACCTGTATATGTACCAAGAATCACCCAATACACCTTACACCGAGACCACCCCGCTGCAGCCTACCACCCGCAAAGGTGTTGTACGCGCCCGCATCGCTGAGATGGTGCTGCAAGCGCATCGAGACGGCAAAGTCAAAACCGCCATCGCCCGCGCATCCGACTTTTTTGGCCCCAGAGTGGACAACGCCATGTTGGGCAACCGCTTCTTCCCGCAGCTCATCGCTGGTAAAACCGTGCAGTGGTTTGGTAACCCCGACATGCTGCACACCTTCACCTTTGTGCCTGATTTTGGCAAAGCCTTGGTGGAATTAGGCGTCGATGGCATGGGCTGGGGCGAGGTATGGCATGTGCCGAACAGCATCACCTGCACCGCCAGAGAAGCCGCAACCGCTGCAGCGAAGCTGACCAAACAGCCCGTCAAACTCAAAGGTGGTGGGCGTTTGATGCTGCACGGGGTCGGTATATTCATCCCCGCAGCCAAAGAAATGATAGAAATGCTGCCGCATTTTGAAACGCCGTATGTGGTGGACGATAGCAAGTGGCATAGCCGCATGCACACCCGCGCGACGCCATGGGATGCGGCACTGGCGGAAACGGTATTTTCGTACCCTTAAATACTGATTAACCTACCGTATACCCGTCTTTACTCAACATACTTTGCGTGACAAACTGGCTACCGCGCCCTGCGGCGTTGTAGCTCACGATAAAACCGCCCACATCCGCAGATTCGCGCTTTTGGAAAGCGGCTAAAGCGGTTTGACGATTCAAACCAGCACCTACTCGATTGAGAACCTCAAAGGTGTAACGAGCAGCAATGTAACCTGCCAAGCTCAATGGGTTGGCGGGTTCGTCAAAATACTTGCTCATGGCAGCGCGATACGCACGAACTACTGGCAGGCTACTGTTGACCATGGGCACAGTTTGAGCAGCAAATACTGGCGTTTGACGCGCAGCACCCATTTCCTTCATGGTTTGAAGGTTCACGTCTGCCAAAGCCAGTACATAACGTTGGCGCGATTGTTGCTCCAAGCCCGATGTGAGTTGTGCTAATTCAGGCGTACCGCCAACAAACAGCTGCACAGCAGGCGAGGTGGCTGCCAACTTCTGCCCCACACTCTTCAAATCATGCGTGGGCGGCGAGGTGCTAATTTGCATACCCATGCGCTGCGCCGAGCGCTCGATATCAGCTCGGTACAGCGCGTATTCCTGTGGCGAAGCATAAATCACGCCCAAATCCTTGGTTCCCACCAAGGACAGCGACTTCACTATGTGTGAAATCTGCGTTTGTCGATCCGCAAAAATAGCAAATGTCGTGTCGTCCAACTCGTTGCTCGCATTTTGCAGCCACGGTGCAACATGGGCTAGCCCTGAGCGCTCTGCCCGCAGCAAGTTTGTCAATGCCTGTGCGGTCCGGTCACCCGCTGTGCCAGATATCGCCACGCAAGAAGTGATGCTTTGCGCACTGTCCAAGGCAGTACGCAAACTGGTGGCGCTGCCGTCAGTTTCAATCGACAAATGCTTAACGGGCCGCCCCTGCAAACCGCCCTTGGCATTGATCTCTTGCCATGCAGCGCGAGAGCCAATCAAGTAATCTTTTGATACATCTTGCTGCTGCGCTGTGGTGTCTACGATTTGCGCAATCACCCAAGGGCGAATTGTTTGTGCACGCACAGCTGTTGGCGCCAACATGGCAGCAGCACTGATTGCAAGGATACGTTGCAACACCGTGCGGCGTTGTTCGGTTTGGAGTTCATTTTTTTCATGCTTCATGTCGACAAGTGTAAAAAAACAATGTGTCAGTTCTGTGACGATATTTTTTACTTGTATAAAAATCTTGTTTAACACATGTTTTTAATGCGCTCAATGCTCCTAAATTAATAGCAAATTTTCTTTTACTCGCAAACAAAAGTATTAGAAAAATTTCATTTAAAAAAATAAATTATTTTTTTAAATGAAAAGTAATGTGATTACTTCAGGCCTACAAGTAAAAAATCCTGTCGCCATCGCGATGGCGCACCTAACAAAAACCTAGAGAAGTTAAGTTCTCAAAACCAATTATTTTGGTAATTTTCACAAGTTTATTTGTAACTTCTGAAAATATTTTCTTCTCAAACAATTTTCAAAAGCCTAATATTTAACCAAGTCTTGTTTCTTTTTGTAAATAAATGTCTCGCAATGTCTTTAGTGTTTATTCGTAGTTACTAAAGATTTTGGTTTGATTTTTAAGTGTTAGCCCAGCCGCAAACACCATCAAAGAAAAATTACTTAAGGTGTGTTTTGACAGTAACTATGTCAGCAGTTCGATTCAATTTTTTGGGGGTCCGCATGAAAAATCTAAATATGTATCGATTAATGCTCATAAGTCTTTTCTCAATGCTTCTAGCCGCTTGCGTGCCATGGGCTGAATTTACCGTAGAGCCAATGAGCGTCGTTGCTGGCAAAGTCGCCACTTTCGATGCCTCAAACAGCGCAGTTTCTGAAAAAGAACACGGCAAAGTCACCTACACATGGAACTTTGGAGATGGCACAGCTGCTGGCGATGGGAAAATCGTGAAACACACGTTTGTATCAAAAGGCAAATACAACGTCACTTTGACTATCACACCTGAAAAAAACAAAAGCAAGGCTAAAAAAGGAGTTGTGACAAAAACGATTACTGTTGCTGACGCCACAACAACTAGCGGTGCCTCAGCAGGACTTAAAGTCCAGGCTCAAGGTTCAGACGGTGTATTGATCGCCAATGCCAAGGTTGACATTGGTGGACTCTCTGCAAAATCTGACGCTAAAGGTATTGCACTAATCTCAAATGCTCCAGTGGGTAACAACCAAGTCGTAACGATTACTAAAGCGGGCTACGTTTCTCAAACAGTCCAAGTAGCGATTGCTCAAGGCAAAACCAATCAACTACAAATCACTTTGCTGCCAGTTAAAGAGAAACGCGCCATAGCGCGTGCTGAAGCTGCACAAGTCATTGCAAGCAAAACTTTGGGAGCATCAGTTACTTTGCCTGCAAACGCTTTGGTAAAACCCAATAACCAAGTTGCTACATCTGCCATCTCAGCGAATTTGTCACCGTTTGATATCAAGAGCCTTGACATGAGTGCTATGCTGGGAAAAGGACGTGGTCGTGACGCTACAGGCAAATTAGTGAACCTGATCAGCGCTGGTGTTTTCAGTATCGATTTTTACGATGCACAAAACGCTCATTTGCAACTTGCTGCTGGAAAAACAGCAGACATCCAAGTTGACTTGCCGTATGCAAGCATCAACGGTAAAGCACTATCCGTTGGTACCATTGTCCCACTTTGGCACTTTGATACCGCGCAAGGTTTATGGATTGCTGAAGGATCTGGTACTGTAGTTGCATCGCAATCATCTAACGTAGGCTTAGCGGTCAAAGCAACTGTCTCTCACTTCTCAACATGGAGCTGGAACTTTGTCATTGACAATTTAGGCAGCGTCACAGTGAGCTGTGTTGACAACACCCAACAACTGACAGCGTGTGATTTGTCAGCAGTAGTTGTTTTGCCAGACAACTCTTACTATTACAGGAACACACAAATTGGAGCCGAAGTAACCACTGTCGTCGACATGCCTACAGATGGCAATGTCACTTGGTTAGGCATTTCAAGCCAAGGTCAATTGGGTTCTGTTCAATCCACCACTACCGGCAACGTGGTTGTCGCGTTGACTCCAGCACTGACAGATAATTTTGTTCAATGCAAACTGGCTGATTTGAGCCCAACGGATTGCAATGTTGTAGCAAATATCACGCTGAATGATGGCGGCGGGACCATCGCCCTCCCCTTTTACGTCCCCGGAGATGGCGCATGGGTTCGCACAGCTTTGTACACAACGGCCTCCATCAATTGGTCAGCATCTACCGGCTTCTCTTTCGGCGTCGGTGACCAGTTGATTCGGTACGAGGGAGTCGCAACATCATCAGCCACCGGTAACGTAGACCTGTCATTGAGCAATCAAATTATCACTAACGACAAGTCACTGGTATTGTCTTGTGACAGCAATGCCGACATTTACCCAACTGGAACATCAGTAGGCCAAGCAAATATGCCTACGCCAACCCAAGAAGCAATAGTTAACTGCAATATCGGTGTCTCAGTCATTGGTACAAATTCAAATTTCTCCTACACCAGCCCATCAATGCTTGCGGGCGAAAGCATTAACTTACTGCTGCCACCTATGGCCTTTATGGACACTGTTTATTTAGGTGCTACTGGGACAACAGCACAAAGCAACTACATCAATGTTTACACATCATCTCCAGCGAACACATTGACTAATTTCCAATCTATCATGCTCCGTTTGAACAATCTAACATCAACATAACTACTCTCCTCAGCTATTTCCCCTTTCGCCCTGCAACGGGTGAAAGGGGATTTTTTATGCCCAGTCGATTGATTAAAATTTGACGATGCTAAAACGTATTCACCACGCAGCCATCATTTGCTCAAACTATGAAGTCTCAAAGCGTTTCTACACTGAATATCTTGGTTTGAAGGTCATCGCTGAAAACTACAGAGAAGCGCGGGATTCTTTCAAACTCGACATGGCGCTGCCAAGTGGTGGCCAAATTGAGCTGTTTTCCTTCCCAAACGCACCTGTTCGCCCGTCATACCCCGAAGCGCAGGGCTTGAGGCATCTAGCGTTTGAAGTTGATGACGTGGAGGCTTGCAAAGTCAAATTGGAATCCTTCGGCATCAGCGTTGAAGATATTCGATTAGACGAATACACTGGCAAACGCTTCGTGTTTTTTGCGGATCCGGATGGGTTGCCTTTGGAGTTGTACGAGAGCCTGTAGCCAATGTATTTATTGCCTGAGTTGCTATATTATTTACAATCTCGCGCAGCCTGCAACACATCCCTAGTTTGAATCGCCACTTTCCGCGCAGCAGCCGCAAAATCAGCCCCACTCGACGCATACAACACCGCACGCGACGAGTTGACGATGATGGGGGCGGTGGTTTCGCCGTTTTGCTGTTTCCAGCCGGCTTTTACCGTTGCCACAGCATCGCCACCTTGAGCGCCCACGCCGGGGATGAGTAGGGGGACGTGGGGGGCTACTTTTCTGACGCGTTCTATTTCAGCTGGGTAGGTTGCGCCTACTACCAAGCCTAGCTGGCCATTGGTGTTCCACTCGCCTTGGGCTAGTTTGGCGATGTGTTCGTACAAGAGCGGTTCGCCAGCGACGGAGCTTAGGCGTTGGGCTTGGAAGTCGTCGCCGCCGGGGTTGGAGGTGCGGCAGAGCAGGAAGGCGCCTTTGCCGTAGTAGGCCAGGTAGGGTTGCACAGAGTCAAAACCCATGAAGGGCGAGAGGGTGACGGCATCACAGCCGTATCGCTCGAAGGCTTCGATGGCGTATTGGGCGGCTGTGGAGCCGATATCGCCGCGTTTGGCGTCCAAAATCACCGGCACGTGGGGCGCGGTTGAGCGCATGTGCTGCATGAGCTTTTCCAGCTGGTCTTCGGCGCGGTGAGCGGCGAAGTAGGCGATTTGGGGTTTGAAAGAGATCACCAAGTCGGCGGTGGCGTCCACAATGGCAGCGCAAAAGTCGTAGATTTTGCTGGCATCGCCCTTGATGTGGGCAGGAAATTTGGACGGCTCGGGGTCTAGGCCGACGCAGAGCATGGATTGGTTGCGGCGCTCGGCTACTTTGAGTTGTTCTAAAAAGGTCATGGGGGGATTGTAAATTAGCGCTCAGCTTACAAAAAACCGTTCAGACTGAGCCTGTCGAAGTCATCAAGAACCCTTCGACAGGCTCAGGGCGAACGGAAAACGCTTACTATCAAACCATGCAAAAACTCTCCGCAAAGCAACTCTGGCTCTTAATCATTCTCACCGTCGTGTGGGGCTTAAACTGGCCAGTGATGAAGCTGGGCGTGACGGGCATGCCGCCGTTGCTGTTCAGAACACTGTCGATGTGGCTGGGGCTGCCGGTGCTAGCTTTGGCGCTGGTGTGGCTGAAAGTGCCGTTTGCCATGCCCCGCAAGCATTGGCCTGAGCTGCTCTTGCTGGCCGCAACCAATATGTTCATCTGGCATGTGTGCATTATTTTGGCGATCCAGTCGCTCTCCAGCGGGCGGGCGGCGATTTTGGGCTACACCATGCCGATTTTTTCTGCGATTTTGGGGGCAATCTTTTTTGCCAGTGTCATGACCAAGCGCAACTGGCTGGGCGTGGCCGCCGCTGCGCTGGGTGTGGCACTGCTGCTGAGGCATGAAATGGTGGGCTTGAGCGGCAAACCCCTGGGCGTGGCCTTGGCTTTGACAGCGGCCGCCACCTGGGCGCTGGGCACGCAGCTGCTGCGCCGCACCAAAATTGACACCCCCACCTTGGCGATTTCGTTTTGGATGACGGTGCTGGCTTGCGTGGTGATGTCGGCGCTGACGGTGACGTTTGAGCGCGACGCTTGGGTGATGCCATCGCAAAGCTCATGGTTTGCGATTGTTTACAACGCTGTGCTGGTGTTTGGCTTTGCCCATGCGGCATGGTTTTACTTGGCGCGCACCCTGCCACCGGTGGCATCCACCCTGTCAGTGATGTTTATCCCGATTTTGGGGGTGTTTGTGGGGGCGTACTGGCTGGGCGAAGTCTTGCATTGGCAAGATTGGGCCGCGGTGGGGCTGATGGTGGTGGCGATTGCGTCGGTGCTTGCACCGACTAAATCACCAAAACTTTCTAAAGAGCCGATTTAGCCAAACACAAATCTGCCCACGCCTTGGCTTTGTCAGCCGGGTTGCGCAGCAAATTGGCGGGGGAATATGTCACGACAACGGGAATGCCCTCGTACTTGTGAACCACCCCGCGCAACTGTCCCAGCGGTGGAACGGGGTTGCTCACAGAATTTGCCAGTAGCGCTTGCGCAGCGTAGCGACCCATGGCCAAAATCATTTTTGGACGGGTTAACGCCACTTGGCGGCGTAAAAATGCCTCGCACTGTGCCAGCTCTTGTGCACCTGTGCTTTGGCCCTCGGTGCGGCATTTGACGGCGGGAGTCAGCGCTACCTCAGCCACAGTCAACCCCATCGCTTTGAGCATATTGCCCAGCAAAACGCCAGATTCACCAGTGAAAGGTGCTCCTTCGTCTTCGTCAGAATCGGTTGGCGGGTCGCCCACAATCAGCCAATCGCCTTGTTGATGTGTCGCTTGCTCACCAAAAACAATGCCTTTTCGCCCAGTGCAAAGTTGGCAAGCTTGGCAGGTTTGCGCGGCTTGCTGCAGGGTTGGCCAATCCATCTCGTGCAGGCCAGCAGGCATGGCTTGCAGCGCCAGGGCAGGGCTGGCGGCCAGCTTGACTGGCGGCTTAATTGACGGATTAACCGACGAATTAACCGACGGATTCGCAGACAAATTGACTGGCGACCTGTCAGATACAGCTCTAGGAGGTGCATTTATGGCTGTAGCCTGCGTATTTACTGACTGAACAGCTACACTATTAATAGCATTTTGCGGCTTTTCAGCAACGTATTGAATCTCTTCTGCAACGTCTACAAGTGCTTCAGGCTGCCAAACGGTAACGCCCATTTCTTGCAGCATGGCGCGTTGGCGGGTGTCTAAATCAAGGCTCATGTTGTTAGGCTCACAGCTTCAAACTCATCACAATCGCGTCTTCACGTCCATTCGCTTTCGGGCCTTTGGGGTAATAATCTTGCCGCACGCTGACCAGTTTGAAACCCTGCGCTTTGTACACCTGCTGCGCCCGCTCATTGCTGCCACGCACCTCCAGCCACAACCAAGCAGCGCCCTGCCCGCGCGACCAGACGGTCAGCGCATCCAACATCAACTTTGCCCAGCCTTGGCGTTGATAGGTTTCAGACACGGTGATGTTGAGCAAATGCACCTCTTCAAAGCCTTTCATGGCGATGAAATAGCCCAAAATGTCGGCGTTTTTTGCATCACTCGACGTCAAAACTTGCATTTGGTAGCCGGTTTTGATTGAATCTTCGAAATTGGCGCGGCTCCACGGGTGGGGGTAGACGGTGTTTTCTATGTCTAAGACGCGATCCAGCCAATCAGCCGTCAAGGGCTGAAATTCCACCTCTGGCATGGTTTTTGGCTTCAAAATCGCGTTCATACGGCTGATTTTAAGGCTTGGCTTTTCAAATCAGCACGTTCAGCCGTGGTTTGCGCTACTTTGTCACGCACGTAGAGCGGCAGGGCTTGGTCGGCAGGAACGCCCAAACCCGCTGCCAGCATGGCTGGCGCTAGGCGCAGCATGGCGGTGGCAGTCGGCAAAGCGGTGATTCGGCTGTCATCATCTAAGCCACCAACCGAGCAATTCCCAGCCAAACGAAAACCAGCTTCAAACTGTAAATCAGCAGGTTTGCAGAGCTGAATGTCAGAAATTGCGTCCCAAACGCCTTCTTTATAAGCATAGCTTGCAGCGTAGACCTCACCCATGCGGGCGTCTAAAACGGCTTGGATTTGAGTGGTATCCGTGCTAAACCGCGCTTCTTCAGCCACTGCCAGCAGCGTATTGACAGGTAAAACTTGAATTCCGCCAGCCCCAAACGCCAAACCTTGCGCCACCGAGCATGCCGTGCGTAGCCCCGTGAACGAGCCTGGACCGCGCCCAAAAACGATGGCGTCTAGCTGTTGCAGGGTTAAATTCGCCTCTTTCAACAAGGCCATGATGGCCGGAATCAAAGCTGAAGAGGTTTTAGCGCCGCCTTCTGCGGTGTGTTGCCAAGTCTGCCTACCGTCCGTCAAGGCGATGAACATGGTTTCGGTGCTGGTATCGAAGGCCAAGAGCTTCATTTTCTGACCTCAACAGAGGGAATAGTTAGGGGTTTAGTTAGGGGCTGAGTTGGGGATTTAGCTGGGGATTTAACGGCTCGAACGCCAAACAAAATGCCCACAGTGACCAAGGCCAAACCCAACATCAAATTGGTATGCAAGGGTTCGCCCAAGAAAAAAACCGCACCCAATGCAGACAAGCCGGGAACCAAAGCCGTCATCATGGTGCTGCGTATGGGGCCAAAATATTGGATCATTTTGGTGAACGAAATGCCCGAAATAACCACAGAGCCTACGCCTTGAAAAACCGCTTGGAAAGCTATTTCGCCCCAGGGCGCCGTCGCCAGATGGCTTTTGACTGCGCCAAAAGCCAGTAGCACCGTGTAAACCGGCACATAGGTCACAGCGGTGAACACGGTGATGGCGATGGTTGCTTTGACGGCATCCAGCGCGTTTTTACGTGCGATGACCGAGTAAAACGCCCAGCAGGTGGAGGCAGACAAAAAGAGCAGGTCACCCTTCCAGGTTTCACCGCCGTCAAACGCTTTGAGCAAGCTGGTGCCGCCGACCAGCAAATCGCCACAAAAAATCAGCCCCAAACCGACTGCGCGGGAAGGGGTAATGCGGTCTTTAAGCAGCCACATCGCTACCAAAGCAGTAGATAAAGGTAATGTGCCAGGCAAAAGCACACTGGCATGCGCCGCTGGCGCGAAGAAAAACCCACTGTAAGCCAACATGGCATAACCCACGCCACCTACAGCGCCCACCAAGGCCGTGAGCTTAAAAGCATAAGGCGACAAACCGAGCCATGAAATGCTGCTGCTGAGATTTTGCGACCGTACAAGCCACCAGCCCCACGGTAACAGCACCAAACCTGCACCTACGAAACGCAAGAAAACCATATCCAAAGGTAACAAACTGCCTTTGGCCGATGCACGGGCAATCACGATGAAGGAAGACCAAATCAAAATGGTAACAACTGCAGCCAATATGCCCACAGTTTGAGGTGAAAATTTGCGAGGCACTGAATGTAACGAATTGATTGCTGACATGCCTCTATTATCAAGGCACAGCATAATAGCTTGATGAATTTGTTTTTTAGATGCTTGGGATGGGGTACGCTGGTTAGTCTGATGTTGGTTTCGAACGAGAGCGCTTTTGCGGCTGCAAAAGGTGCAGCCAAAGTTAACTTAAAGGCCATTACCCTGTTGCCACCGGCTGTTTCACAGGCCTTGGGTCGGGCTGGCGTGCCACGCGATGCCACGAGTTTTGAAGTCAGAGCCCTTGATGGCGATGCTAACCCACGGTTGAGCTATCACAGCACGGCAGACATGAACCCTGCTTCGGTCATGAAATTGGTCACCACATTTTCCGCTTTGGACATCTTGGGGCCAAATTTCACTTGGAAAACCGGTTTTTACACCGATGGCGTGTTGAGCAAAGGCGTTTTAACGGGAAATTTGATCATCAAAGGCGGTGGCGACCCTAAGTGGGTGTTGGAGCGGATTGAGGAAAATTTCAAAACCCTGCAAGTTTTAGGCGTGCAGCGGATCACGGGCGATATTGTGTTGGACAACAGCGTGTTTGACCTACCAACGCACAACCCTGCCGAATTTGATGGTGACCCGACTCGCAACTACAACAGCGCACCCGATGGCTTGCTGGTCAATTTCAAAGCGCTGATTTTGAAGTTTGTGCCTGATCCGGCAACGCAAACCATACGAGTCATCAGTGAACCCCCGATGGCCGATGTTGCCATTGACGCGCAAGTGACCGCCACGACCGATGGCTGTGGCGATTGGCGCAGCACGCTCAGGGCAGATTTTTCCAACCCCAACAAAGTCCAATTCAACGGCAGCTACAGCGTGCGTTGTGGTGAAAACACCTGGCCTGTGGCCTACACAGAGCCGGCGAGCTATGCCATTCGCGTGGTCAAAGCCATGCACAAAGCATCGGGCGGGGTGTTGGACGGCAAGGTTCGCTATGGCAACTTGCCACGCACGGCGCTGCTGCTGTGGCAAGCGCCATCGTTACCGCTGTCGCAAATCATTGCCGACGTCAACAAATACAGCAACAACGTGATGGCGCAGCAGGTTTTTTTGACGCTGAGTGCGCAGTATTCAACGTTCAACACATCGCTGCATTTGCCAGGTACGCCGCGCACGGGGAACTTTGTACGGTCAGCTACCACTGTGCAAAACTGGTGGCGCGAGCGGTTTTGCCGAACTGTGAAAGCGCCAACGCTGGACAATGGCTCAGGGCTGAGCCGCACTGAGCGCATCACAGCGCAATCACTCAGCGAACTGCTCAAATTAGCGGCTAGACATCAAAGTGCTGAGGTTTTTACCAACTCCTTATCCATAGCTGGCGTGGACGGCACTGCCGTAAACATGGCGAAACGCGGCATTGCTGTCAACGCCATTGGCAATGCGCAACTCAAAACCGGCACACTGCGCGATGTGGCAGCCGTTGCGGGCTACGCAACTGGCAAAAGTGGCAAGCGCTACAGCGTGGTAGGCTTGATTAACCATCCCAATGCTGGGGCTGCAAGGCCTGCGCTTGATGCTTTGGTTGAATGGGCGGTGCTCGATGACTAATTCAGATGAGCAATTTATATGACTAAACCACACAAACGCGATTTAGCCGAACTACTAGAAGCGGTTGACCTAGAAGCGCCGC
The DNA here is from genome assembly GCA_013298815.1 of Polaromonas sp. Lineage (GTDB taxonomy): Bacteria > Pseudomonadota > Gammaproteobacteria > Burkholderiales > Burkholderiaceae_C > Aalborgiella. The sequence continues at coordinate 15,617 of JAAFJF010000015.1, forward strand.
TGGCGCAGCGGCACCTGTGGTTGATCGAGCTGTTCGCGTGGATTCGTGGCGATGCCAAATCTACCAGCGCTGCCATCAACCGCTTGCACTTGCTGCTGGACGTGGTGCAAGCGCGGCCGCAGTTGCAAACACGCATTCGGCAATGGTGGCACCAGTTGCTGCATATTGTTGATGCATCCAGCTTGTTGGCAGACTATGGCTTTGCGCAGCGCAGCGCTTTTGTGAGCGAACTTTTCGAGCGCATTCGCTTGAAGCTGCTGCCTGCCACGCCTGAGACGACAGATGCAGCTGTGCTTTTTTCACTCGTTTTACCCAAAATTTTTGACCAGTTGTGGCTAGCCGAGTTGAATGAGGCGACGCTGGCACGTATTGCAGATTTGTTAGAGACGCCAGATATTGGCGACAGTGCCCGCACACAAACGACGTATTGGCAAAACACGGTACTAGAAGCCATCACCTTTTGCGTGGGCCACATTCGATCCAGCGGTTTCTCGCCCGAGCTGCGCACACGCATGAGTCCCATTGCCGTGCAAGACAGACCGTTTCATTGGTTGGATGCAGATTTAGATACCTTGCGCGATGCATTTTTGGCTTCTCGTGCAGATGCAAATGCCTCTGCTGAAGACGCCATGGCAAACGACGCCGCATTGGAACACGCCGTCACCCAGTTTCGCGACCGCTTAGATGCCTGCCGCCAAGCTGCTGGCACAGTGTACACGCATTTGGACGAGCACGGCATATCTGTCAGCCTCGTCTTCCGCTTGCGCGAGATGCGGGCGCGGGTGCTGCGTATTCGCGAATTGCTGGATTGTTTGTTGTCGGATCGCCCCAACAGCTACACAGCTAAGTTGCTGTCGCATTTGGTCAAAATTGGTGTGCATCGACAAAGCGTGCGCGATTTGATCACTTCCAACACCACGCTGTTGGCCGCCAAAATGGCCGACCGCAGCGCTGAAACGGGAGAAAACTACATCACCCGCAACCGTACCGAATATTGGGACATGCTGCGCAAAGCGGCAGGCGGCGGCGGCATGGTGGCCATCACTATTTTGGTGAAATACCTGCTGCTGGCGGTGGGATTTTCTGCCTTTTGGGGCGGCTTTTTTGGTGGCGTGAATTACGCGCTGAGCTTCATCGCCATCCAATTGCTGCATTGGACACTGGCGACCAAGCAGCCCGCCATGACCGCGCCTGCCATGGCCGCAAAACTCAAAGACCTGAGTGGTGACAACGAGGTGGCGTCTTTCGTCGACGAAGTCACGCATGTGGTGCGCTCGCAAGTGGCCGCTGTTATCGGCAACCTAGCTTTGGTGATTCCTTGCGTGTTGCTGATCAGCTATTTGATGCAGCTGGGCTTAGGCAGACCTTTGATTGACCACGCTGAAGCGCACCATGCTTTGGCATCGCTCACACTGCTGGGACCGACGGCTTTGTTCGCGGCGGCCACGGGCGTGGTGCTGTTTCTGTCCAGCATTTTTGCAGGTTGGGCAGAGAACTGGTTTGTGTTGCACCGCCTGGACTCGGCCATGCGCTTTAACCCGCGCATCACGGCTGCCATTGGCGCGGCACGGGCTGACCGCTGGGCGCTGTTCATGCGTAAAAATATCTCCGGTTTCGCGGCCAGTGTTTCCTTAGGGATGATGCTGGGCTTGATACCAGCCATTTCCAGCTTTTTAGGATTTGGGTTAGAGCTGCGCCATGTGACGTTATCCACCGGACAAATCGCCGCCGCTGGGGCTTCGTATGGTTGGGATGTGCTGCATGTGCCCGAGTTGCGAGGAGCGCTGCTGTGGGCGATTGCCGGTATTTTCGTCATCGGGCCGCTGAACGTGGGCGTCAGTTACTATTGTGCTTTTAGATTGGCGCTACGTGCGCACAACGTCAGCGTGGGTGAACGGCAGCGCATTCGTAGCGCGGTGTGGCAGCGTTTGAACCACGAGCCATTGAGTTTTTTATGGCCTGCGAAAGAAACAAAATAAAGTTTTAAATATGGGTGAATTTAACCTGATTGAGCGCTACTTCAAAGCGCCCGCGCGAGCCATGCGACCAAACGACAACGTCGCGCTTGGCATTGGCGACGATTGCGCTTTGTTGCAACCCACCGCCGGCATGCAATTGGCTATTTCCAGCGATATGTTGGTTGAAGGCCGGCATTTTTTCCCAGATGTTGACCCGTTTAGCTTGGGCCACAAAGCATTAGCGGTTAATTTGAGCGATTTGGCAGCTTGCGGCGCAAAACCACTGGCTTTTACTTTGGCTTTGGCCTTACCCAAAGCCGACGAAGCTTGGCTGGCGCCCTTCTCTCGCGGTTTGTTGGCTTTGGCGGCAGAGCACAACTGTGCGCTTTTAGGTGGCGATACCACACAAGGGCCGCTGAACATTTGTATCACCGTGTTTGGCGAAGTGCCCAAGCAGCAAGCTTTGCTGCGCAGCGGTGCAAAAGCGGGTGATGACATTTACGTGAGCGGCACATTGGGAGATGCGCGTTTGGCATTGGATGCAATACGCGGAAACGTGTCGCTTCCAGCAGAAGCTTTCACTGCAGCAAAAGTGCGTTTAGAAACACCAACGCCACGCGTCACCCTAGGCATGGCGTTGCGCGGCATTGCCAGCAGCGCAATTGATGTGAGTGATGGCTTGTTTGGTGATTTGGGGCATATTCTCAAACAATCACAGGTTGGCGCTGTGATAGATTCCTCAGTTGCTATCAATTTAATAGCTTATCAGACAATAAATACAAAGACTAATAGCCAATTTACCCTACAAAAGCAGCTGCAATACGTGCTTTCAGGCGGTGACGATTACGAACTCGCTTTCACGGCACCAGCTAGTCAACGCAATGCCGTGCAAGCCGCCGCCTTAGCCAGTAACACGCCGGTGACCCGCATTGGACAGATAGAAGCAGCGCTTGGTCTGAGACTCATAGACCACCAAGGCAAACCCGTAAATAGCAGTTTTGAGTCGTGGGATCACTTTCAATAAATCAATATGCCCATTCCACCCCAAGAATCATCGCAAGAAGCTTCGAACACCAAGCAACACCCAGACGACGATCTCTCGCCACTCGCCCCCTTTCGTCGCCCCGTTTATCGCATGCTGTGGACGACATGGCTCATCGCCAATGTCTGCATGTGGATGAGCGACGTGGCCGCCGCGTGGATGATGACCTCACTCACCACCAGCCCCTTGTGGATTGCCTTGGTACAAACGGCGGCGAGTTTGCCCGTTTTCTTGCTGGGTATTCCTAGCGGCGCGTTGGCAGATACGTTGGACAGAAAGCGATATTTTTTAATCACACAAATTTGGATTGCTGTGGTGGCCAGCTTGCTCAGCGTCACTGTTTTTATGGGCTGGACATCCCCACCCGTACTGTTGGCTTTGGTGTTTGCTAACGGCATTGGCTTGGCCATGCGCTGGCCGGTGTTTGCCGCCATCGTGCCTGAACTTGTGCCACGCCCGCAGCTTCCAGCGGCGCTGGCGCTGAACGGTGTTTCCATGAATGTTTCGCGCATCCTTGGCCCCTTGGTTGCGGGTGCACTCATTGCCAGTGCAGGCAGTGCTTGGGTTTTTTTGTTAAACGCGGCGTTGTCAGTCGTCGCCGCCATCGTCATCACGCGCTGGCATCGTGTTCACAAACCTCACCCCTTGGGGCGTGAAAAGTTAACCAGCGCCATGCGTATCGGCCTGCAATATGTAGCGCAGTCGCATCACCTCAAAGGCGTGTTGCTGCGCATCTCGATATTCTTTTTCTGCTCCACCGCGCTGTCTGCTTTGATGCCATTGATAGCGCACAAGCTGCATGGCGGTGGCGCGGGCACGTTCACCTTGCTGCTGGCTTCCATGGGCGCTGGCGCCATTTTGTCCACCGCATTTATGCCGCAACTGCGCCGCGCTATGTCGCGCGACAGGTTGATCATTTGCAGCATCTCGGCACTCTCCTTCGCCATGCTGGTAGTGGCTTTTACCACCCACAGCGGCGTGGCGGTTCTGGCTATGCTGATTGCGGGTTCAGCATGGATCATCACAGCCAACACATTGAGCACATCTGCGCAAATGGGTCTGCCCGACTGGGTGCGCGCGCGTGGTATGTCCACCTACCAAATGGCCATCATGGGCGCGAGTGCGGCTGGTGCGGCTGTTTGGGGGCAATTGGCCACTATGACCAGTGTGCAAACCAGCCTCATCGCTGCGGCTTTCACGGGCGTATTGGCAACAGCTGCCGCCAACCACTTCATGCGCAGCCAAGGCATGGTGGACGACTTGACCCCTTCAAACGTTTTTAAAATCCCGCAAGCCGACGAGCCACCCAAACACGGTAACGTCATGATCATGGTCGAATACCACATCGACCCCGCCCGCGCCGCCGAGTTTCGCGCCCTGATGATTGAAGGCCGCCGCAGCCGTTTATCGCATGGTGCTTTGTCGTGGGAACTGCTGCACGACATCAACGAACCGAGTCGCTTTGTAGAAATGATCGTCGACGAATCCTGGAACGACCACCTGCGCCGCTTCGACCGCGTCACCACCGCCGACGTCGCGCTGCGCGACAGGAAACTGGCGTTTCACATTGGGGAGTCGCCACCTGTGGTGACTAGGAGTTTGATGGAAACAACGGTGAAGGCGGGGTGAGAACGGGGTGATTACGTTATCAACACCATCCCCGTCATCTTCGCAGCCGCTTTATCAAATGTCATCGTTTGCTCACAGCCTGCGCTGGCTGATAAACGTTCGATCAAACAATCTGAAAAATCTGCTTTGCTTCCTGCATAAACGCGCACTGCACTCGCAACCACGGCTGCACGGTCTAGTTTGATGGTATCTACTGTCATGAGCGTTTGCATGACTTCAGCAAACTGCTGACGCGTAAAATTGTAGGCTGATTCAAGAACCCAACTTAACTCGACCACGGTGACTAAAGTCACAAACCCAGGCGAAGCGTCATCCAAGCTTTCAATTAACGAATTAGCCAGTCCAGCCTGCCTCTTGTCATCTTGCGTGATGTAGCGTACGAGAACGTTGGTGTCTAAGCCAATCATTTGGCCAATCCCGCAGAGGCTCCGCGCTTGGCAATCACTGCATTCATCTCTTCAATCGAGACAGCTTTTGCGGGTTTAGCAAACATGCCTTTGAGTGCTGTGACAGCCATTTTTTGTGCTGGTTTGAAGATAAATCCCCCCGCAGGTGCCATTTCAAATGCAATCCTATCACCAGCACCCAGCTTGAGCGCAAAGCGAATTTCTGCCGGAATGGTAATTTGACCTTTGGAGGTAATGGTTGCGGTGATCATAGTGAAGCTCCTATTTGCTGCATTTTCCTTACTTTAATGTAAGGATTAGCACTTGTCAAGCCGCAGCCCGCGTCACCCTATCCCGCACCCCATCCCACACCGCGTCTTCAGGCGGCGTTTCCACCCAAATCAGCTTGATATCGGGCTGATCCAGCTCGCGCAGGGTGGCAAAAAGCTGTTGTGCGGCTAATCCTGCGTCTTCGGGCATGCGGCGAAAAAGGATGTTTGTCGAGGTGCTGTGCATTTGCTGGCGTGAATAGACGGCGATGTTTTTGGCGTCTGTGTCCAAAATATCTAGCGCAGTTTGCAGGGCTTTGGCATCCATCAGGCGGAGCTTGGCTTTGGGAGCATAGTGGGACTCCAGCATGCCCGACGCTCTCGGAGCGTCTTCTGGGGGCAATGAATCAGCCTCTAGCCGGCGTTTTTCCTGTCTAGACTGCTCATTATTTAATAGCAAATTTTGCCCACAAGCATATTCAATTTGCGTTGCCGTCAGCACCCCAGGACGCAGCAAAACCGGTACGCCACGGCTGCAGTCGACAATAGTTGACTCGATGCCGACGCTGCACGCACCGCCGTTCAAAATTAGCAAGTCATCACCGAACTCGCCCTGCACGTGCGCCGCCGTGGTCGGGCTGACGCGGCCAAACTGGTTGGCGCTAGGCGCGGCCAGGCCGTGGATGCCGCGTGTGGCGCAGGCTTTGAGCAGCGCCAGCGCGACAGGATGCGACGGGCAGCGCAGACCGACGGAGCTTTGCCCACCTGCAGCGGCGGCGGCGATGTCTGGGCGGCGCGGCAAAATCAAGGTGAGCGGGCCGGGCCAGAAGGCGCCCATCAGCTTTTGGGCGAAGTCAGGAATCTCACTTGCAAAACGGCTGGCACTGGCGGCATCTGCTACATGGACGATAAGTGGGTGCTCACTTGGGCGGCCTTTGGCGGCGAAGATTTTGGCTACGGCGGCTTCGTTGGCGGCGTCGGCTGCGAGGCCGTAGACAGTCTCTGTGGGCAAACCTACCAAACCACCAGCGGCGATAACTTGCGCCGCTTGCGTGATGGAGGCTGAATTTGAGCCGTCAATAATCACTTTGCACCTCACCCACTGTCAGTATTTTGCGATGCCAAGTATCGCGGCAGCTTTAGCCGTCGTCGCTTTCACAGCTTCAACCGTCGCACCCGTCAGCGTCAAATGCCCCATTTTTCGGCCTTTTTTGGCGTCTTTTTTACCGTACAGATGCAAATGCGCGCCTGGCAAAGCCAAAATTTGGTCCCACGGTGGGGTTTGCGCTTGGCTTGCTCCATTTGGAAACCACACATCGCCCAGAATATTCAACATGATCGCTGGGCTGTGCTGGCGCGGCTGGGTGAGCGGCAGGCCGCACAGGGTGCGTACTTGCAGCTCAAATTGCGAAACATCGCAAGCATCAATGGTGTAGTGGCCGCTGTTGTGCGGTCGCGGGGCGATTTCGTTGACGACCAGCGAATCGTCATGCAGCAGGAACAGCTCAACACACAAAACGCCCACATATTGCAGCTCAGTTGCTATAGATATTGCAGCGTCTATAGCACGTTTTACGCCGGCCTTACCCGAGTTTTCGGGCATATTTCCCTCATAAACTGAAGTGGTCGCCAAAATGCCGTCAACATGCACATTCAGCTGCGGCGGAAAGTGGACGACTTGGCCGTCGCGCCCACGCGCGAGGATGACAGAATACTCGGCCTTGAGCGGCAGCATCTTTTCTAAAACGCAGGTCACACCGCCTAATTCTGCAAACGCATTGGTCAACTCGGCTTGGGTTTTGACACGGATTTGCCCTTTGCCGTCGTAGCCCATGCGGGCGGTTTTGAGGATCCCGGGGAGCAAATCTGACGAAACTGCGGCGACTTGTGCTGCCGTTTCAATCACGGCGTACGGCGCAACCGTGATCGCGTCAGCCCCACCTTTGGCGGCACAAGCCACAAAATGCGCTTTCTCAGCCACGCGGTCTTGCGCAATGGCGACGGACGCCGCGCTGGGCGACACGGGGCATTTGAGCGACAATGCTTGCAGTGCGCTGGCGGGCACGTTTTCAAACTCGGTGGTGATGGCCGCGCAGCGGTCGGACAGCTCGGCCAAGCCAGCGGGGTCTAAATACGCGGTTTGAATGTGGTCGTGGCTGACCAAACCTGCGGGGCTGGCGTCATCAGGGTCTAACACCACGGTGTTGTAACCCATGCTTTGCGCCGCGTGTATGAACATGCGCCCCAGCTGGCCGCCGCCCAAAACGCCTAATGTCGCACCCGGCAAAATCATCGTTTGACTCATGCTGAAACGGGAGGCAAAGTCATTGCACGCGCGACTTCAGTTTGTTTTGCGCGAAACGCATCTAATTTAGCCCGTAAAGCCGCATCATTATTCGCCAACATCGCCACAGCAAACAAAGCCGCATTCGCCGCACCGGCTGCGCCAATTGCAAACGTGGCCACGGGAATGCCTTTGGGCATTTGTACGATGCTGTGCAGTGAATCAACGCCTTGCAAATGCTTGCTGGCAACGGGTACGCCCAGCACAGGCACAGTCGTTTTAGCCGCCAACATGCCTGGCAAATGCGCCGCGCCGCCAGCGCCCGCGATGATGGCTTGCAGGCCACGACCCGCTGCTGCTTCGGCGTAGGCAAACATGTCGTCGGGCATGCGGTGCGCGGAGACAACGCGTGCTTCGTGCGCGATACCGAACTCTTGCAGAATGGCGACGGCGTGCTGCATGGTGTCCCAATCGGAGTTGGAACCCATCAAAACGCCGACTTGGATAGCTTGTGTCATATCGCTTTTGTTGTTTGGCATATTTTTACGTCAATAAACCTGTCATTCCCGCGCAGGCGGGAATCCATGGTTGTGCTTGTGGATTCCCGCCTGCGCGGGAATGACGGCTCGAATGGATAATCTCGGATAATGTGATTTTACGTTTTTAAAGCCCCCAATTCCCCAAGATAGACCACCATGATCGATATAACCCGCGCCACTTTTGACACCGACATCGTCCAAGCGTCGATGACCACCCCCGTTTTGGTCGATTTTTGGCACCCCAAGAGCGAGCAATGCTTGCTTCTCGTCCCCCTGCTGGAGAAACTGGAAACTGTGTACGCCGGACGCTTCATTTTGGCGAAAGTGGACGCCAGCCAAGAGCAAGAAATCGCTCAGGCGTTTGGCGTACAGAGCATTCCGACCTGCATTTTGATGGTGGGCGGCAAGCCGGTGGATGGTTTTCAGGGCGCTGTGCCTGAGGACAAACTCAAAGAATTCCTAGACAAACACCTGCCTCCCGCTTTAGAGCTTGAAGCCGAAGAGCCAGAAACCGCAGAATTTGCTGAAATCACCCCAGAAATGGCGCTGAACAAGCTGGTAGACAAGCTCAAAGCCGCCCCCGAAGACGAAACCGCCCGCTTCGATTTGGTGAAACTCCTGATGATTCTAGGCCGCGACGACGACGCCAAAATCGCCTTCGCCCCCGTGATTGCCAAAACCAGCGTGGTGCGCAAGTTTGATTCGTTAAAGCGCTGGATGGATGCTTCGGATGCTATGCATTCAATAGCTGCTCAGGCAGCAAATACGACGACTAATGCCATATTTGACACCTTAAATGCCAAGATAACCGAAAATAAGCGAGATTTCGAATCCCGCTTCCGTAAAACCCAGCTGTTGATGGCGCAACAGCGCTGGACAGAGGCGATGGACGAACTGCTAGAAATCTTGATGCGCGACAAAACCTGGAACGAAGACCAAGCCCGCAAAACCTACATCGCCATTCTAGACATCATAGAACCCGCGCCAGTGAAAGTGGCAGATGGGCAGATTCCGCCGGTGGATGCGACTGTGGCGACGTATCGGCGTAGGTTGAGTAGTGTGGTTTTGAGTTAAGACTATCGTTCTACGTTATTGATAGGCTACACTCGTTTCGAATTATGCAAACTTACGACGAACCGCGACCATCCATACCTGCCGAACTGCGCAGGGCAGTTGCCGTTGAATCGGGTCATGCGTGCGCCGTTACGAGATGTGGCGAACACACCTATCTAGAAATCCACCACATCAATCAAAATAGAGCTGATAACCAAGTCGGGAATTTGGTCTTACTTTGTGACAAGCATCACAAGATGGCTCACGCTGGCGTCATAGATAGAAAGGCTCTTCAACAATACAAACAACTCCTCAATGATGCATACAATTCGGAGTTGTTTGTACGCATTCGCCGCCTTGAAGAGCTAGTGAAACAAGGCAAGACACTTGAGAATGAAGCTATCGCTGTGCAAGCAAACGTGCCAAATAGTGATCCAGACCTACCGACAAAAACTACTTCGCGCAGATCACAGCTCATGTATTCGACTCTTGAGCAAATAGCACTTACAAAGTACGAACGCGAACACAATTTGATCCTTGAACGTGAACCACGTTTCAGCAAAGGTAGCGCCCAAGTCCGGCTTGATGCAGTGCGGCAAGACGATAATCTGAATGAGGATCTTATCGTCGAGGTTCGATGGCTGCGTAAGCGATATCTCGATACCCCGATCTGGGTTCGACAAATTGAGGCGGCGACTTGGACTTATGAGTTGATTACTGGCCGAAAAGGTAGAGGAATTCTCATCTTTGTCGTTCCGAAAGAAAGTATGAAAACTATTGCCGATCTTCCAATTACGGCAGCTGAACTTGAAAAAGTGGACATTAAACCGGAAATCGTCATCTACACATACTCAGACTTAGGCTTTGATCCTGGTTCCATTTCGGCTGAGATATTTGCATCAAACATCAAATCTCAACCTTGATGTCCAAGACTAACTAAAAATCTCACCTTAGAAGTAAACAGCTAAAAAATTTTTAGCTTGTCAACCGAGTCCAAGCCTCTTGGTACTTCGCCGCCGTCTTATCAATCACCTCACGCGGCACGCGGGGGGCTGGTGGGGTTTTGTCCCAGGTTTGGGTTTCTAGCCAGTCGCGGACGAACTGTTTGTCGAAGCTTGGGGGGTTTTTGCCTTCTGTGTAGCTTTCGGCAGGCCAAAAGCGGGAAGAATCGGGGGTCAATACCTCGTCCATCAGGGTCAGCGTGCCGTCGGCGTCTAGGCCAAATTCAAACTTGGTGTCGGCGATGATGATGCCTTTGGTCAAGGCGAATTCGTAGGCGGTTTTGTAGATGGCGATGCTGAGGGTTTTGATTTTTTCGGCCAAATCGACACCAATTTTGTCGCACATCTGCTCAAAAGTGATGTTTTCGTCATGCTCGCCCACTATCGCTTTGGCAGCGGGGGTGAAGATAGGTTCGGGGAGTTTGGAGGCGTTTTGCAAGCCAGCTGGCAGTTTGACACCGCAAACCGATTGCGACACTTGGTATTCCGCCCAGCCGCTGCCCGCCAGATAACCGCGCACCACGGCTTCAACTGGGATAGGTTTCAAGCGCTTCACCAGCATGGAGCGGCCTGTGACATAAGGTACTTCGGCAGCGGTGACAGCGCTTTCGGGTGATTCACCGGTTAAGTGATTCGGGCACAAATCAGCACCGTTTTTGCCCAGCTTTTCAAACCAAAACAGCGCCATTTGGGTCAACAATGCGCCTTTGCCCGGAATCGGTTCGCCCATGATGACGTCAAACGCGCTCAAGCGGTCGCTGGCGACCATCAAAATGCGATCGTTGCCGACAGCATAGTTGTCGCGGACTTTGCCTCTGGCGAGTAGCGTTAAGGAGGCGATGTTGGAGGTGTGGACGGAGGCTGCAGTAGTCATAACCTAGATTATCGCCTGAGAAAGTGCGTTTGTTTTTGCTATATTTTTAATAGCTGCTTAGGCAATAAATACGCTGGCTAGAGCGATATTTATGCCTATTTTTGATGCATATAGCTAAAAATCAGCCAACGCGGCAGATTTTCAGCATGTTTGTGCCGCCTGGCGTGCCCATAGGCTCGCCGCAGGTGATGGCGTAAACATCGCCTTTTTGCACGATGCCACGGGCTTTGAGGTGGGCTTCAGCTTGCGCCAAGGCGGTGTCGCGGTCGCTGGCGGTGTCCATCAACAAAGGTTGCACGTTGCGGTACAGCGTCATTTTGCGCTGGGTGGCGATTTGGGCTGTGAGTGCGTAGATGGGGATATGAATGCGATGCCGGCTCATCCACAGGGCGGCGCTGCCGCTTTCTGTCATCGCGACGATGGCTTTTGCGCCCAAGTGATGCGCGGTGAACAAAGCGCCCATGGCGATGGATTGGTCAATACGGTCAAAAGCCATGCCGGTGAAATCGGCGTCCAACTTGACATCTTCGGCGCTTTCGGCAGCGGCGCAGATGTTGGCCATTTCAATGACGGTTTCAACGGGGTATTTGCCAGCGGCTGTCTCGGCGGAGAGCATGACGGCGTCTGTGCCATCCAAGACCGCATTCGCCACGTCGCTCACCTCAGCGCGTGTCGGTACGGCGTTGGTGATCATGGATTCCATCATTTGGGTCGCAGTGATGGTGGTTTTGTCATGCTTCAAGGCCAGCTTGATCATGCGCTTTTGCAAGGCAGGTACAGCGGCGTTACCGACTTCAACCGCCAAATCGCCACGGGCGACCATGATGCTGTCGCTGGCGATGATGATTTCCTCGAGCTTTGGAATCGCCTCAGCGCGTTCGATTTTGGCGATCAAATGCGGCTTGTGGCAGAACGGTTCGCCGGCGACGTTCGCCAGCTGACGCGCTAATTCCATGTCTGAGCCATTTTTCGGGAAACTCACTGCCAAATAATCGGCTTGAAAGCTCATGGCGGTTTTGATGTCGTCCATGTCTTTGGCGGTCAACGCTGGGGCAGTCAAGCCGCCGCCTTGTTTGTTGATGCCTTTGTTGTTGGACAAATCGCCACCCATTTTAACGGTGGTGTGCACGGCTTGGCCAACGACTTTGTCAACGGTCAGCACGATCAAACCGTCGTTCAACAACAGCACATCGTCTGCTTTGACTTCATTAGGCAAGTTTTTGTAATCTAGGCCGACAGCGTCTTGGTCGCCCAACTCGGTGCGGGCGGCGTCTAAGATGAATTTAGCGCCGACTTCAAGCACGATTTTGTTGTTCACAAAGCGGCTGATGCGGATTTTGGGGCCTTGTAAGTCGGCCATGATACCAACCACAGTGCCAGCACGTGCTGCAGCTTCACGCACCATTTTTGCGCGGTCGCAATGGTCTTGGGCAGAGCCGTGGCTGAAATTCAAACGCATGACATTGACGCCAGCGCGAATCATTTGCTCCAAAATTGCTGGGTCGCTGGATGCGGGGCCTAAAGTGGCGACGATTTTGGTGGCTCTGCGTGACGACATGAAGATATCTCCGTTGTTATGTCTTGGGCACATGATCAAACCGCTTGACCATGTAATTTAGTAACTCAAATTTTATGTATCTTTAATGATTTTAGTTACAAATCGAACAAAAAGGTGTGTTTGTAAGTTACCAAAGGGTTACGAAAAGATCAATAGAAGTTACCAGTTCAAACCCAAATGTAACGGTAAATACACCAGCATGCCCAAGCTCATGGTGAGCAGCACACTTTTGCGCCAAAAATAGACCGCTGCACCCACAAAACCGGCGATCAATTTAGCATCATGCCAAGAGCTTAATAATTGACCTTGGGTGATCAAAATTTCAGGCAAGATAACGGCTGACAAAGCGGCAATGGGCGCGTAATGCAAACCACGATTCACCCAATTGGGTAACTGCCACGACCTGCTGGAGTAGAGAAAAAAGCCGCGCGTGATAACAGTTATCAGCGCCAAACCAATGATGGTAATGAGAGTCCAAGCATCAGACGTATTTGCTGTCACGCTGCTTCCTTTACTTCTTCTTTTTCTTGTGTTTTGTTTTCTGCTTTGTTCATCGTTCGCTGCGTTTTGTCCAGCAACAAACACATGGCCACAGCGGCGCAAATAGCAACAACGATGTTCATTTTGAGCGGTAATGCGTAAGCAATAACGGCCACCGTACTAGATACGACGGCAGCTACAACTCGCAACTTGCTGGTCGCCAAAGAACAAAGAATACCCAACAAGGACAAAATACCCGCAAAACCCAGCCCCCACTGCACGGGCACTTGGTGGGCCAGGGCGATGCCAATCAAGCTAGCGCCCATCCAAGCGACCCACGTCAAACCTGTGTTGCCCGCTAAAAACGCGTCTTGTTCATCGTGCTCAGCTTTCGTGGAGCCAGGTTTTGGAAATTTGCTGACGAACTGGACATAGCTTAAATCTGCCGTTAAATAGCCACTCATCAAGCGCTTCCAACGCGGCAAATGCATCAAATACGGCCGCAAATGGGCGCTGAACACCACGAAGCGCAGGTTGACGCATAAACCCGTTAACAAAATCACCCACATGGGCGCGCCCACAGCGATGAGCGGAATGGCAGCCAACTGCGAACTGCCTGCGAAAACCAGCAGCGTCATGACGACGGATTCGACCACGCTCATGCCGCTGTTGACCATGGCCACGCCCATCGTCAGCCCCCACGCCACCATGCCCGGCAGCATGGGAATGCAGTCTTTCGCACCCTGCAAATAGGCGGGGTGGGTGTAATTGCTGCGGCTTAAAAACATAGACCGAGCTTAAACCAAGTCGCCAAAGCACATGCCAACTTGTACATCGAAGCCGCGTACGAAATCGGGCACTTTGAGGCGCTTGCCGCCAGGGCGCTGTAATTCGGTCAAATTCACTACATTATTGATAGCTGCGCAGGCAATGAATACGCCAGCTAGAGCCACTATTTGACCATTTTTATAGGTTTTATTGGCTTGTAGCAAGGTTTTGTCGCCCAATTCGGCTCCCCAGACCTTGATTTGCTCGCCATTGAGTGTTGTCGCCGCGCCTGGGAAGGGGTTGAAGGCGCGAATGCGGCGGGTAATGACTTCGGCGCTTTGCGACCAGTCGATGTGCGCCTCGGTTTTTTCGATTTTGTGGGCGTAGGTGATGCCTGAATCAATGCCTACTTCAGGCTGCTTTTCGGCTTTCAAATTTGCCAACTCAGCGAGGGTTTTGACAATCAAATCGCCTCCCATGTCAGCCAATTTGTCGTGCAAAGAGCCTGTCGTGTCGATGTCCAGAATCGGCAATTCGCCGCGCAACAACATGTCGCCGGTGTCTAAACCCACGTCCATTTGCATGATGGTGACCCCAGTGGTGGCATCGCCTGCTTCGATGGCGCGATGAATCGGTGCTGCGCCGCGCCAGCGGGGCAACAAGGATGCGTGAATATTCAGACAACCAAGCTTGGGAGAAGTGAGCGCCCACTGCGGCAAAATTAAACCGTAAGCGGCAACGATCATCGCTTCAGCACCGTCCGCAATCGCTTTATCAATGGCGGCTTTGCCATGTTCTGCTTCTTCGGGGAATTTACCATCCAAACGCAGGCTGCGCGGCTGGGCGACCGGGATGTTGTTCTCCAAAGCAAACTGCTTAACAGCCGAAGCCTGCAGCTTCATGCCGCGCCCTGCAGGGCGGTCGGGTTGGGTAAGTACCAAAACGATCTCGTGCCCAGCATCAACCAAGGCTTGCATCGCCGTACTGGCAAATTCTGGCGTGCCAGCGAAAATGAGCTTCATCGTTTTTCTATCAAAGTTTGGGTCTAGCCATTTTTTCGTATTGCGCGTCTTTTTCTTCTTCACGCTTGATTTTGAGCATTTTGGTCTTGATTCGGTTGAATTTCAGGTTAGACAAATACTCCACAAACACCTTACCCAACAGGTGATCGAGTTCGTGCTGAATACAAACCGCCAGCATATCGTCCGCCTCAAGCTGCTGTGGTTTGCCTTCAGCGTCTAAATACGAGACTTTGACAGCAACGGCACGTTCCACTTTGTCGTAAATTTCAGGTACGGACAAGCAGCCTTCTTCGCCAACATGTTTTTCTGGGCTGTACCAAGTGATTTCAGGGTTGATAAGCACCAAAGGCTCGTCCCGGGAGTCTGACACGTCTATCACCACCAAGCGCTCATGCACGTTGACTTGTGTGGCTGCCAAGCCAATGCCTTTGGCGTCGTACATGGTCTCTAACATGTCGGCAATCAGGGTGGTGATGCGTTGATCTACCGCAGCAACAGGTTTAGCGACGATGTTCAAACGAGGATCGGGAAAGGCAAGTATGGGTAATAGCATGGCGAAATTAAAGTAAACGGCAACAAAACAAAAAACTAAAGACCAAATATGAGAGCAATCAGCTCAAAAAACCAGCGCGTTGCGAGGCGCTGATGAGAAGATGCAGGGGCGGTAGAGGGGAAAAGACAACAAATATTTTACTATTCCTGTTTAATTGGTGTTATTTGCGGCGATTTCGATAGAGAATTATGCGAATTCGCTGAAAATGACTGAATCGCCTCAATGAGTAATTATGAATAAAACACTGAATTCTCAAGCACTGAATGAACTAAGCAAGCTTGCGCCTACCCTGCTAGCCAGCGTGTTGTTTGCTGCTTTGCCAATTTCTGCCTCAATTGCAGCTACAGCTAGCCCTTTAACGGTGAGCCCATCACAACAAAAAACCGCATCACAAGTTGCGACCGATGGTGTTGCGCTAAGCGAGCTGGCACCCAACGCGCCAGACAGCTACACCGTCAAACGCGGTGACACCCTTTGGGCGATTTCGAAGCTCTTCCTCAAAAGCCCGTGGCGTTGGCCTGAGTTGTGGGGCATGAATATGACGGACATCAAAAACCCGCACTTGATTTATCCAGGACAAACCTTGTATTTGGACAAATTAAATGGGCGTGCACGTTTGAGCACCCAACGCGGTGGTCGCTCTGACAGTTTGGAAACAGTGAAGCTATCACCACGTACGCGTAGCAGCAATTTACCTGAAGCATCTATTCCAACGCTGCAAAACAACTTGATCGAGCCGTTTTTGACCGAGCCTATCATTGTTGAAGAAGCTACCTTGCTTGCAGCGCCTAGATTTGTATCAGCCCAAGAAGGACGTGTATTTATCAGCGAAGGCGACCGCGCTTATGCGCGCAGTGCAGACGGTACGGCACTCAGCATTGCGGCGGGAAAACCGCTTGATTTCAGGGTTTTTCGCAATGCAACCGCGTTGAAAGACCCAGGTACAGGTGAGATTTTGGGCTATGAAGCACAATTTGTAGGCCGTGCTAAGTTGATTCGCGGCGAGTCTGTTACTGCTGTTCGTGGTTCTGAAGTAAAAGCTGGCGAAACTGCTGCGACTGAAATTGTGCCCGCTACGCTGGATATCGTGCGCTCTAAAGAAGAAATGCGCACAGGCGACCGCTTGTTGCCTGAGCCGCCATTAGAGTTGCTAACCTACACGCCGCGTGCTCCTGCCAACGCTGTCGAAGCTCGCATTGTGTCTGTCTACGGAAGTGCCGTGGCTAACGTGGCACAAAACCAAGTAGTCGTCATCAACCGTGGTACCAAAGATGGCATTGAACGCGGCCATGTGCTGGCGATTCAAACCAACGGCGAGCGCATTGTTGATAAGACAGGTACAAGCTATCAAGACATCAAGTTGCCAGATGAGCGCAACGGCTTGTTGATGGTGTTTCGCCCTTTCGAGCGCGTTTCATACGCTTTGGTACTAACAGCAACGCAAGCTGTTCGAGTGGGCGACTGGTTGGTCAATCCTGCAAAACAATAACTTGCTAAGCGAAGAAGAGCTTGCCGCATGGCTTCGGCTGTGCATGACGTCTGGTGTTGGCAATCAGCATGCCCGCAAACTGCTAACGGCTTTTGGTTTGCCTCAAGCCATTTTTACGCAGCCGCAAGTTGCTCTCAAGCAAGTTGTCAGCGCGGCTATGGCGCAAGCCCTACAAATCATCCCAGAAAACTTTGAAGCACAATTCAAAAAAACTTGGGCTTGGCTTGAAGCTGGTACCGTAGACCCCGTATCGGGTCAAAATAACCGTGTTCTTTTAACATTATCAGACTCGCGCTACCCCAGTTCACTTTTGAACATTGAAGATCCACCGTTGGTGCTGTACTTGCAAGGTCATGTCGATTTAATATGGCAGCTTGACCCAAGAGTTAACCATGAGCGCAAAGATACCACGGGTAAATCCACCTATAAACATGCCAAAGATGGCATTGCCATGGTGGGTAGCCGCAACCCAACGCCGCAAGGTTTAGCCACAGCACATGCTTTTGCTCAAGCATTCACACAAGCAGGCTTGGTGGTTGTGTCTGGGCTGGCGCTCGGCATTGACGGCGCAGCACATGAAGGCGCATTGGAAGGGCAGCAATCTAACGAAGATGGTTGCACTATTGCGGTGATTGGCACCGGTCTAGACCGTGTGTACCCTAGCAAACATCTGGCACTAGCACACCGCATAGTTGAGCACGGACTGATGGTTAGCGAGTTTCCACTGGGTACACCGCCGCTACCAACTAACTTCCCAAAGCGAAACCGTATTATTTCTGCCCTCAGCCTAGGCACTTTGGTGGTAGAAGCGGCTGTTAAATCTGGCTCGCTCATCACCGCACGGTTAGCGAATGAGCAAGGAAAGGAAGTCTTTGCGATTCCAGGCTCGATTCATTCCACACAATCTCGTGGTTGCCATGCTTTGCTCAAGCAAGGAGCGAAGCTGGTGGAATCTGCACAAGATGTTTTAGAGGAATTGCGATTACAACTGACGCCACCTTTGGTGCCACCGTCAAAACTGCTGCAAGCAAACAGCGCCACAACTGCTGTTGATGAAGTAGAACCAGACGACTTGGTCAAATCACTGGGCTACGACCCAGTCAGCTTAGATGCTTTGGTTGCACGCACCGGCTGGGATGCAGCCACCTTACAAGTTCGCTTGATGGAACTTGAGCTGGATGACCAAGTCGCCCGATTACCGGGCGGTCTCTACCAGCGAGTTGTTGTCGGTTAACCAGCGTGTAGTTGCGGCTTAAACCAAAAACTTAGACGACTGCACCATCGTTTTCGTCCGTCGGGTCACCAGGCTTTTTAGCCGCTGGGGCTACCTTGATCAAATCTTCACGCTTAATGCCCAGCCACATGGCAATGGCGGCGGCAACGAACACGGACGAGTAAATACCAAACAAGATGCCAATGGTCAGCGCCAGCGCGAAGTAAAACAGCGTTTGCCCACCAAACAGCAACATAGACAACACCATGATTTGTGTACTGCCATGGGTGATGATGGTACGACTGATGGTCGAAGTGATCGCGTTATCAATGACCTCTTCGGTGTTCATCTTGCGAAAGCGTTTAAAGTTCTCACGAATTCGGTCAAAAATCACTACGGATTCGTTCACGGAATAGCCTAGAACCGCCAGTACAGCGGCTAACACAGACAGCGAAAACTCCCACTGGAAGAAGGCAAAGAAGCCCAAAATAATGACCACGTCATGTAAGTTCGCAATAATGGCTGCTACAGCGTATTTCCACTCAAAGCGAATGGCCAAATAAATCATAATGCCGACAACGACAAATCCCAAGGCCTTTAGTCCATCCACAACAAGTTCTTCACCGACGGAAGGGCCTACAAAATTAGTACGGCGTAAATTAGCATCTGCAGAATCGGCTTTCAGCGCTGCCATCACCTTGTCGCTCTGTTGCGCCGAACTCACACCCTTTTGGGCTGGCAAACGAATCATCACATCACGTGCCGTACCGAAGTTTTGAACTTGTACATCGGCAAAACCCAAGCTGGATACTTTGCTGCGTAATTTTTCTAAATCGGCTGGCTGTGAATAACTAACCTCCATGACCGTACCACCGGTGAATTCCACCGACAAATGCAAGCCGCGCGAAAAAAGGAAAAATACGGCCAGAACAAAAGTGATTAGCGAAATAGCATTGAAAATCAGCGCGTGGCGCATGAATGGGATGTCTTTGCGAATCTTAAAAAATTCCATGATTCGTCTCCTTATTTAGTGAGGGTTGATTGTGTCTTAGCTTCACCGTCGGCAGTCCAAACCGTGCCAATGGACACAGCTTTGAGCTTCTTTTGCCGCCCGTACCACAAATTAACCAAACCGCGTGAGAAGAACACAGCGGAAAACATGCTTGTCAAAATACCGATGCAATGCACAACTGCAAAACCGCGCACCGGACCAGAGCCAAAAGCCAGCAAAGCCACGCCAGCGATCAAGGTGGTGATGTTCGAATCCAAAATCGTTGCCCAAGCACGGTCGAAGCCTGTAGCAATAGCGGCTTGCGGTGAAGCACCGTTGCGAAGTTCTTCTCGCACGCGCTCATTGATCAACACATTGGAGTCAATCGCCATACCCAGCGCCAAAGCCATCGCGGCAATACCGGGCAAAGTCAAAGTCGCTTGCAGCATAGACAGCACTGCCACCAACATCAATAAATTCACGCCCAGCGCAAGCGATGAGAATACGCCAAACATCATGTAATAAACACACATGAAGGCAACAATCACCAAGAAGCCCCACGTCACGCTGTTGAAGCCTTTGTCAATATTGTCTTTACCCAGACTTGGACCAATTGAGCTTTCTTCGATGATCTCCATGGGTGCAGCCAGAGAGCCTGCGCGCAGCAACAGCGCCGTGTCGTTCGCTTCTGATGTATTCATACTGCCTGAGATCTGCACGCGGCCTCCGTTAATTTCGGAGCGGATAACAGGGGCGGTGACAACTTCACCTTTGCCTTTTTCAAACAAAATAATCGCCATGCGTTTGTTGATGTTTTCACGTGTAATGTCAGCAAAAATACGTGAGCCCTTAGCATCCAAACTCAAGTTCACTGTTGCGCCTTGGGTCTGACTATCAATACCAGCTTGCGCATCTGTCAAGTTTTCACCCGTCAAGATGACTTGTTTTTTAACAATCACAGGGCGACCACTACGCTCTAAGAAACGCTCAGAGCCGAAGGGAACAGAGCCAGAATTAGCTTCTGCCGCTTGCCCTTCAGCGGTCTCATCAACCATGCGCAGCTCTAGAGTTGCCGTGCGACCCAAAATATCTTTGGCTTTTGCAGTGTCTTGCACGCCAGGTAATTGAACCACGATGCGGTCTAAGCCTTGCTGTTGAATCACAGGCTCAGCAACACCTAACTCGTTGATGCGGTTGTGCAGAGTCACGATATTTTGTTTCAGAGCTTGGTCTTGGATTTTCAAAGCCGCTTCTGGCTTGATACTTGCTTTTAGTTTGTATTCGGTACCTTCTGGGGCATCAATGGCTGTTAACTCTGGAAATTGGTCAGCGAGCACACGTTTAGCGGCTGCCAGTGTTTCTTGGTCGCGGAATCTGATTTCAATATTTGATCCATTGCGCGACACACCACCATGGCGCGCATTTTTCTCGCGCAAAGCAGAGCGAATATCTCCGGTCAATGACTCTGTTTTTTTAGTCAGTGCGGCTGCCATGTCCACCTGAAGCATGAAATGTACGCCGCCACGCAAATCCAAACCCAGGTACATAGGCGCTGCGCCCAAAGCATTGAGCCAAGCTGGTGAGCGGCGCACCAAGTTCAAGGCAACCACATAATTTGGCGCAGTCGCATCAGGGACCAAGCTTTTTTGTATCGCGTCTTTCGCTTTAAGCTGCGTGTCCGTATCTTTGAAAAGTGCTTTGATGGATTTACCATCAAAAGTGACACCATCAGGCGTTAAACCAGCAGTTTTCAAAGCTTCTTCAATTTTGAGTTGCGTTGTGCTGTCTACTTTGATGCTGGACTTGGCACTGGAGACTTGAACAGAGGGCGCTTCACCAAAAAAGTTTGGCAATGTGAAAAGCACAGATACCAAGAGAACGATCAAGATGACCGCATATTTCCAAACCGGGTAACGATTCATGATTGCGCTTTTTTCACAGGTAAATTTAAAACGGAAGAGCTGATTTTTTGATAGTTAGCGATTATTTAATACTGCCTTTTGGCAAGACTTGTACCACCGCGTGACGCTGCAACTGCACCTCTACGCCGTTTGCGATTTCCAGAGTCACGGTGCTTTCAGTCAATTTACTCACTTTACCAAGCAGACCACCAGCTGTAGCGATTTCGTCGCCCTTCGCCAATGCATCAACCATGGTACGGTGCTCTTTTTGCTTTTTCATTTGCGGGCGAATCATCACAAAATACAGCACCACAAACATCAACACCAACGGCAGCATACTGGTAAGTGTAGACGTCATGTCGCCACCAGAAGCGGCTGCGGCGGGTGCGGTTTGGGCGAAAGCTGATGATATAAACATAAAAACTCCTGAATTTATTATGGGGTCGAAAACAAAAAAGCAGGCAAAAAAGCCAACTAAGCATTGTAGTTGCTAATGTTGTGACTAAATCTAGGGTTTCAACTGTGGTTTCAGCAGCACAACCAATGCGCCTGCCCCACCTTCAGCTGGTTTTGCCTGCACAAATGCCAAGACTTCCTGCTTTTGAATCAACCAACTTTTGACCTTACCCTTCAAAACCGGTTCTTTACCGGGCGAGCCAAGTCCCTTACCGTGAACGACCCGCACACAGCGCATGCCGTGTTTGTGCGCTTCGCGAATGAAAGCGCCCAAAGTTTCCCTAGCCTCATCGGTGCGCATATTGTGCAAATCAACCTGTCGCTGGATGCTCCAAATGCCTTGTCGCAGCTTTTTGGTGACGTCTGTGCCGATGCCTGGGCGACGAAAACTCAACGAATCGTCAATATCAAGGAGCGATTCGACATCAAACTCGTCACTCAAAGACTCGCGCAATACAGCAGCATCATCGCGTCTTTGTTGTACAGGATTTGGCTCAGGTTGCTTCGTTTTTGTAAGCACCTTAGAACTGTTTTGTATGGGCTTCACGGTGCCGATACTGCTTGCAAAGAGATTTTTATTCGCAAGCTGCAACGCCAAAGCAGCTTTTTTCTCGGCCACTTCGGCTTCCAAGCGTGCATGCTGGTCAGCCAAGGCCTGTTTGACCTGCTTCAAGTCAGCCAGCGTGCGAATACTTGCCATGATAAATTATTGCTATTGCAGGCTACTTGGCGATTTTTTTAGGTCGCTGCCAAGCGACAATGCTAACTTGCTTGCCTCGCGCCACACTGAGAGCACCTGGCGGGGTGCTTTTGGTAATGGTTGACCCACCGCCAACCGTGCCACCCGCGCCAATAGTTACTGGCGCGACCAACACGCAATTGCTGCCGATATGTACGTCAGCTTCAATCACCGTGCGATGTTTGTTCGCACCATCGTAATTGGCCGTGATGCTACCTGCGCCAAAATTAACGCGCTCACCGACTGTTGAATCGCCCAAATAAGCCAGATGATTGGCCTTGGCGCCATCCGCTAGAGTCGCGTTTTTAACTTCAACAAAATTGCCGATATGCACTTCTTTACCCAAAGCTGCACCAGGTCTTAACCGCGCAAATGGGCCAATCAAAGAGCCTGCACCAACAGAAATACCCAGCTTTTCGCCTTCTATATGAGTGAATGGGTGAATCACTGCGCCATCAGCAATCACAGCGTTAGAAATAACGCAGTGAGCACCCACTTTCACACCAGCTCCCAAGCTAACTTGACCTGAAAATATACAGTTGATGTCAATTTCCACATCTTGCCCACATTTCAATTCGCCGCGCAGGTCAAAACGCGCTGGGTCAGCCAAGCGCACGCCTTGCTCCATCAGCGTGTTGGCTAGGCGTTGTTGGTACACACGCTCCAGCTCCGCCAGTTGCACAGGGCTGTTGACACCCGCTACTTGCGCAGCGTCGTTGATTTTGTGCGCGACAACCGTCAAACCGTCCGCTACGGCAAATTTCACAATATCCGTTAAGTAATACTCGCCTTGCGCGTTTTTGTTGTCCAAACGCGCTAGCCAGCCTTTGAGGAGCTTGGCAGGCACAGCCATGATGCCGCTGTAAACCTCTTTGATCCCTTTTTGGGCCTCATTGGCGTCTTTTTGCTCAACAATGGCGATTACTTTTTCATTGCTATTAACGCCGTTGCGCTCAACGCGACCATAACCCGTTGGATTCTCAAAATCAATCGTCAACAGCGCCAATTTATCACCGCCAGATTGCTCGATCAACTTGCGCAAAGTGTCAACTTGCGTCAGCGGCACATCGCCACTGAGCACCAAAACCATACCATCGTCAGGCAAAACAGGCACAGTTTGCAGTACGGCATGCCCCGTGCCTAGCTGAGGCTCTTGAAGAACCGAATTTATTGATTTGTATGCATTAAATATAGCTTTAGCCGGCGTATTTACTGCCTGAGCAGCTATCGAAATTATAGCTTTTTGAACAACTAATGATTCATGGCCAGTAATCACCACGGCGCTTCTAGCGTTCAGTTGCGCGGCTGTGTCGATCACATGTTGTAGAAGCGGTTTGCCACCCAGACGGTGCAGCACTTTGGGCAAAGTGCTCTTCATCCGTGTACCCTTGCCCGCAGCCATGATCACCACATCCAACGGCATAGTCATTGTTTTATCCATACTTTTTACAACATTTATGCCTGTTTAAATTTTATGTAGAGCATCGACGGCTTTGAATAACGCTTGTCTTGCTAGGCTGATTGTCTGCCCCTGCCAAACAGGTTCGGTCGCTGGAATGCTTTTAACGACAGAGAATGTGCACTTTTCTGCCAAGTTCGCATCTGAAAGGGCTGGAAAAACGACCGCTTTTAAACTGTGTGAAGCTGATAAATCAATCAAAGTGACTTTTTTAGCCTGCGCCACCTGTTTTTTAACGACCTCCGCCAGCGATTGCTCAACACCGTGCAAGTACAAAACGCTGATGCCAGAGGCACGAACTTTATCCATCCACTCAGCATCGTGCAATATATACACTTGTACGCCTGAACCAGCCATGCGGTCAGCGCCTTGGTTGGCTACAGAGCTGATGATGAGTAAATTGTCCGCAGCTTTGCTACTCGCTGTTTTCTGTAAAGCAACATCTAAGGCCATCACTTCACCCTTTTGACCTAGTGCAGATGCGTTAAACGACTCAATCTGCAAACTCGCCGTGGCAGCGGCCTCTAAAAACTTAACCCGCGCAGCAGCATAACTCGCAGAAAACGCATCTGTCACTCCGATTATGTCGATTGCTCCAATCATTTCGCCAGTTCCTTCAATCCCGCAGTTCCAGCCTTCAACGACTCCTCCACCAAACGCACCCAAAACGTCGCGCCCAGTGGTATCAAATCATCGTTAAAGTCATAACTGGGATTGTGCAACATGCACGGCCCGCCGCCGTGGCCAATAGCGCGGTGGTCGCCTTCGCCGTTGGCAATGAAGCAGTACGCACCAGGTTTTGCCAGCAACATGTACGAAAAATCTTCCGCACCCATCGTTGGCTCTTGCTTAAGCACATTGGTGTCGCCCACGATGTCGCGCATCACCTGAGCCGCAAAATTAGCTTCTGGTTCTGAGTTAATCGTAGGCGGGTAGTTCCGGTCAAACTCAAAATCACAAGTCGCACCGAAGGCAGCACTGGTGTGCTCGGCAATCTCGCGCATGCGCTTTTCAATCAAATCCAGCAACTCTAAGGTAAATGTACGTACCGTGCCTTGGATTTCCACACTGTCAGGAATCACGTTCGTCGCTTCACCGGCATGAATCATGGTAACGGAAATGACACCCGCTTCAATTGGCTTTTTATTACGACTGATGATGGTTTGGAAGGCTTGCACCATCTGGCACGCGGCCAAAACAGGGTCAATGCCGTCGTGCGGCAAAGCTGCATGGCCGCCTTTACCGTGAATCACGATTTTGAATTCGTTACTTGACGCCATCACCGGCCCCGCGCTGACTGCAAATTTACCTACTTGCATACCTGGCCAGTTGTGCATGCCGTAGACGGCTTCCATAGGGAATTTCTCAAACAAGCCGTCTTTGATCATCTCTCTGGCACCGCCACCGCCCTCTTCAGCGGGCTGGAAAATCAAATACACCGTGCCGTCAAAATTGCGGTTTTTAGCGAGGTGCTGTGCCGCGGCCAACAGCATTGCCGTATGGCCGTCATGCCCACAGGCGTGCATCTTGCCAGCGTTTTTGCTGGCATGTGCAAAGGTGTTGTACTCTTGCATAGGCAAGGCATCCATGTCTGCGCGCAAACCAATCGCACGGTCAGACGTGCCGTTTTTAATGATGCCCACCACACCCGTCGTACCCATGCCACGGTGCATAGGGATGCCCCATTCAGTCAATTTGGCAGCGACCAAATCGGCAGTTTGTACTTCGGCAAAGCACAGCTCAGGATTGGCGTGTATTTGTTTGCGAATCGCAGCTATGCCAGCGGCTTGGGTGGTGATAGAGTCAATGAGTTTCATAACGCTGTTTACTAAAATTTACTAAAAAACAAACTTTTAAGCTTTGGTAGTTTGCACCATTTTCATAGCTGAAGCAATCAAGGTAGAGACTTGGCTCATGTCGCTGGGCACAATCAAGGTTGTAGCTGAATCACTGGCCACATTGCTGTACGCTTCCATGGCTTTTTCAGCAACTTTCAATTGCACAGCCTCAGCGCCACCAGGCATGCGAATGGCTGCGGCAACTACTTGAATGGCATGTGCATTGGCGTCAGCCACTGCGGCAATAGCCGCAGCCTCGCCTTGCGCTTTGTTGATAGCGGCTGCTTTTTCACCCTCTGAGCGGGCAATAAAAGCCTCGCGCTCACCCGTCGCAATGTTGATTTGCTCTTGGCGACGGCCTTCTGATGCCGCAATCAAAGCACGTTTACCGCGCTCAGCAGTGATTTGCGCCTGCATGGCGTGCAAAATTTCTTTGGGCGGCGTCAAATCTTTGATTTCATAACGCAGTACTTTCACACCCCAATTCAAAGCAGCTTCATCAATCGCTGCGACCACCTGTGCGTTGATGATGTCTCGCTCTTCAAAGGTTTTATCAAGCTCCAGCTTACCAATCACGCTACGAAGCGATGTTTGGGCGAGCTGCGTGATAGCCATGACATAGTTGTTAGAACCATAGCTGGCGCGCATAGCGTCTGTGACTTGAAAATAAAGTACACCATCCACTTGCAGCTGTGTGTTGTCTTTGGTAATACAAACTTGGCTTGGAATGTCCAGCGTTATTTCTTTGAGGCTGTGTTTGTAGGCTACCTTGGAGAAAAAGGGGTTGATAAAACCCAAACCAGGTGTAAGCGTTGTGTGATATTTGCCCAGTTTCTCCACAACCCAAGCATTCGTTTGTGGCACTATTTTGATAGTTTTTATGATAAAAATAATAGCAATAACAGCTATGACAATGACAACCATTGAGATTTCCATGCAGACTCCTTCAAATATTTAAAGTTTTTTAACAACCAAACGGCTGCCAATAATTTGTTCAATGCAGTAATTTCCTGCATCTGCGGCGCTACCGGCTTGCAACTGCGCTGTCCATATTGAGCCACGGTATTTAACATTGGAAGTTCCGTCAACTTGCCAAGCTTCAATGTGCACTGATTGCCCAATATCCATATTGACATCGCTGTTAAATTCAGCATGTTTACCGACCATTTTTTTACCGCGTAAAAAATGCCAAGCAATCACTGCGCCACCACCCACCGCCGAAGCTATCACGAATTGAGCTGATAAGCTCATTCCTAAGTGTGCGGCAAGCGCAGCAGCAGCTAAGCCTACTGCAAACATCAACAAATAAAATGTACCTGTGATTAGCTCTAGAGCGACAGTTATGCCTGTTAACACCCACCAAATACTTGAATCAGCCATAAATCCCCTTTTTGTGTAACTTGCACCACATTTTGACTGAATCATGCGCTGATAACAGCCTAGTTGCGTTATGTGACTCAATATTTCCTTACACTTTGCCACTGTTCTTAGTTTTTTCGGTTTTTTCTTCTGTTTTTTGCATTTTCAAACCAATACGCCATGAAATTTCGCTTCCCCATCATCATCATTGACGAAGATTTTCGCTCTGAAAACACCTCTGGTCTAGGCATTCGCGCTTTGGCGCAGGCTATCGAAACCGAAGGTTTTGAAGTACTTGGTGTTACCAGCTACGGCGATTTGAGCCAATTCGCCCAGCAGCAAAGTCGTGCCAGCGCATTTATTTTGTCGGTCGATGATGACGAATTCACCCCCGGGCCTGATTTAGATCCCGCCGTGCTGAATTTACGAAATTTCATCGAAGAAGTACGCCGCAAAAACTTAGAAGTGCCAATTTATGTGTACGGCGAGACGAAAACATCGCACCACATCCCCAATGACATTTTGCGTGAGTTGCATGGCTTCATCCATATGTTTGAAGACACACCCGAATTTGTGGCGCGCCATATCATTCGAGAAGCGAAAAGTTATTTGGAAGGTGTGCAACCGCCTTTTTTCAAAGCCTTACTCGATTACGCCGAAGACGGCTCTTACAGCTGGCATTGCCCAGGACATTCTGGCGGTGTGGCGTTCCTGAAAAGCCCAGTTGGGCAGATGTACCACCAGTTTTATGGTGAAAACATGCTGCGCGCTGACGTTTGCAACGCGGTGGAAGAACTTGGCCAGCTTCTAGACCACAATGGTGCAATTGGTGAAAGCGAACGCAATGCAGCACGTATTTTTAACGCTGACCATTGCTTTTTTGTGACCAACGGCACCTCCACCAGCAACAAAATGGTATGGCACCACACGGTTGCCCCCAACGATGTGGTGGTGGTTGACCGCAATTGTCACAAATCGATCTTGCACAGCATCATCATGACAGGTGCGATTCCCGTTTTTCTAAAGCCTACACGCAACCACTTTGGCATCATTGGCCCGATCCCAAAAGAAGAGTTTGAAGTCAAGTCGATACAGGCAAAAATCAAAGCTAACCCACTATTGCAGGGTGCTGACGTCAAAAACATCAAGCCGCGCGTGATGACAGTCACTCAAAGCACCTACGACGGCGTGCTGTACAACACTGAAACCATCAAAGGCATGCTCGATGGCTATGTAGAAAACCTTCATTTTGACGAAGCTTGGCTGCCACATGCTGCGTTTCACCCGTTTTACGGCACATACCACTCCATGGGCAAAAACCGCATTCGACCAAAGTCAGCCGTGGTTTACGCGACGCAGTCTATCCACAAGCTGCTGGCGGGTATCAGCCAAGCCAGCCATGTGCTGATTCAAGACTCGCAAACCGTCAAGCTTGACAGGCATTTGTTCAACGAAGCGTATTTGATGCACACCTCAACGTCGCCGCAGTACAGCATCATCGCTAGCTGCGACGTGGCTGCTGCCATGATGGAGCCGCCAGGTGGCACAGCTTTGGTTGAAGAAAGTATTTTAGAAGCGCTGGACTTCCGCCGCGCCATGCGGAAGATCGACGCCGAATATGGCAATGATTGGTGGTTCAAAGTTTGGGGGCCAGAGAAATTTGCCGAGGAAGGTATGGGTCGTGCGAGCGATTGGATCATCAAAGGCGAATCAAAATCAGCCAAAGCTGGGGTGAACTGGCACGGCTTCGGCAAGATGGCAACTGGCTTTAACATGCTGGACCCGATCAAAGCCACCATCGTCACCCCAGGCATGGACTTGAACGGCAAGTTTGCTAAAACCGGCATTCCCGCCAGCATCGTGACCAAGTTTTTGGCTGAACACGGCGTGGTAGTCGAGAAAACGGGTTTGTACAGCTTCTTCATCTTGTTTACCATCGGCATCACCAAGGGTCGCTGGAACAGCATGTTGACGGCTCTGCAGCAGTTTAAAGACGACTATGACAAAAACCAGCCGATGTGGCGCATCTTGCCTGAGTTCTGTCAAAAACACCGTAAATACGAAAAAATGGGCTTGGCAGATTTGTGTCACCACTTGCATACCTTGTATGCCAAGTACGACATTGCACGTTTGACGACCGATATGTATTTGAGCGATTTGAAGCCCGCTATGAAACCCAGCGACGCCTACGCCCATATAGCGCAACGCAAAACTGAGCGTGTAGCGATTGACGATTTGGAGGGTCGCATCACTGTGGGCTTGGTCACGCCATACCCGCCAGGCATTCCGTTGCTGATTCCTGGAGAGGTGTTCAACAAGAAAATTGTGGATTACCTCAAGTTTTCACGCGAATTCAATGCGCAATGTCCTGGTTTTGAGACTGACATTCACGGGTTGGTCACAGAAGACGGTGAGGATGGCAAGAAGCACTATTTTGCTGATTGTGTCAAAGAATAGAGTTAACTAAGGAAACAAGTGCTTGGGTAACAAATTCAGACAATTTCGAAGCAGAATTTACGTAACTTTTCAATGCAGCGCGCGTTAAGTAGCATGGGGTGGGCGTAAAGTCTGCCATGATGAGACCAGTAAACAGCTTGCTATCTCTAAATATCTGCAAAGGAATTGTATGAAAATATCTCTAAAACTCGCCTTAATCGCTTCCAGCATTGTCGTCTTGAGCGCGTGTGGTGGCGGTGGTGACACTGAAGTTGTCGTCGTGACGGGTCAATCGCACTACTTTTTATCTGTAGACAATCTTAATGTTGGAAACGGCACCGTTTGCGTTGAAGATATCTTTCTAGAAGCAAACTCTGCCCAAGGTCAGCAAGTTGCACGTGATTTGATAGATTACTACGGCACCTACGACTTTGGCTTGCGCCCTATCCACAACGCCTATTCAGCACCAACTTACTGTGGAGGCCCGACGTCTAACTACACGCCAGCACCAGGTGTCATCATCAGTGCGAACGATTATTACAACGTTATCGCACCATGGGCAGCAGCTCGTCGCTAACAAATATTTGCTATTATTAATATAGCTATTCAGGCAGTAAACACCTTGGCTGAAGCCTGATTTAAGCAAATAAATCAGGCTTTTTTATGGGTTTTTATCTGAAAAAAATGTGAAGCCCGCCGATACGCCGGATTTTGTGCGGTGCAACCCTTAAGTTGCACCGTGACCGTCATTCATCTTGGCCTTGGGTCACCCCAAAGCTCGGTGCTACCTACCCGCCATCTCTCCTAGCGAACCGCTAGGCAAGGAGCTTCGTCGAAACTAATCTCCTCAGGATGGCCTATTTGGTATTGCTGCGCGTAGAGATTGCCCGTTTCACCCAAACTTAATTGGCTCGTCTCTGTTGCTCTGATCCTCACCTTATCGCCCTAAACTTTCGCCTAAAACGTTTCAGTGGGCAGCCGTTAGCTGCTACGCTGTCCTATGCAGTCCGGACGTTCCTCCAGTGCGTGGTTTCCCACACAACGCTTTCGCGTTGTCCTTGCGGCATGCACCAGCGACGGTCTAGCGAGCTTCACAGTCAGATTATCTCACGTAGGAGTTTTTAAAATCTTAGCTGACATCAAGGTTTCAGCAAAAAAGCACAGCAATGCCAGCAGAAACGAGACCACGCCAGCGATAAAAACAACGATAGCTGTTCGAGCGAAGTTGACTTCTAGGGTTTCACCAAAAAAAAGCAAAACGATGGTAGAACCAATCAAAATCGCACAGAAAATCAACAGCGCGATGCACCAGTTCACCAAAAAACTCCGCTGGCGTAGTAAACGCAACTCATCCTTCCAGCGCTGCATTTTGGGTGCCAATGGTGTTTCATCCATCCAAGCCTCAATTTGCCGCGCACGATCTATGATGCGCGCCAAACGTCCTGCAACTGCACCAATCATGGCGGCTACAGCATTGAGTAAAAACACGGGAGCGATGGCGAGCTGTATACCTTGGGCGACGGTTGAAAGGTCTGATGGTAGTAACATAAATTCCTTATAGTTCAACAAGTTGCGTAAATCTCGCCGAAAAATTAGCGGGCATCTAACAACATTTTGACGACTTCCGCAAACCCAGCACCGCGCTGTGATGGGGTAATGTAGCGCGGAAAATACGTTAACTGGCTTTCAAAACTGCGAATATTCGCCACACCAAACGAATGTGCGAAGTGCTGAAACATAGCTTGGTCATTGCCCGAATCGCCCACGAACACCCATTTGTCGATCTCGCAGGTTAAATTTCGTTGAAACAATTGCTCAACAATCCATTGCGCACCTGACCATTTGTCGAAATGCCCAAAACAACCGTGAATATGGATGCTACTGACCGTGGTTTGCATACCAGCTTGCTGCAGAATTGTGACAATGTGCTGCACAGCATCAGGCGATAAGCTTTCAAATTCTTGGTAATCAAACGCCAGATCAGTCTCTCGCCCTGCATGGTCACGAGACAAGGCTGCTGAAGGCACTTGCGCCATGACCTGTTGCGCGACTGTAGCCATACGCACCAGATTTTCTGAGCGAGTCACCGCATCTTGCTGATATATTTTTGATAGCACTTTAGGCAGAAAATACGCCGGCTGGACGCTAATTTTAGGGGTATTTTGTACAAAATCTTCTGCAAAAGCCACTGATTCGATCATTTTCAGCGCGACGGCACCATTTTCTACCACGATGGCATCAACTGGCAAACTGGTAGCCAAAGGCTCCGCCCAGCCAACCGGTCGCCCCGTAATAGGGATGACATGCAGACCTGCAGCTCTCAAATCTGCCAAAGCTTGCAAGGCGTCTTGGGTGATAGCACCATGTGTGGTCAGCGTGTCATCAATGTCAGTGAACACGCCGATGATGTTGCGACGTTGCTCGACTGGCCATTGCGACAATGGAATCATGCTGTGAATTTAACCCGCATTTTGCAAAGCCAAACCCGCATGCTCGCGCAGCGGATGAAAGTGGATTTTCGGAAAACGCTCTTGTGCCAAACGCACATCGTATTGCGAAGTCGTTAAATACGCCAGCGTATCCGCCGCGTCACGCGCCATACGCTGTGGGTAGGCGTTCACAAATTCTTGAAGCTCTTTAGGCGTATCAGCCGTGATCCAACGTGCTCCTGTGTATTGGCTACCTTCGAGGCGAATATCGGCGTCATACTCACCCTTCAAGCGGTGCTGCACGACTTCAAATTGCAACTGTCCGATTGCACCTAACAACATATTACCGCCCATCTCGGGACGGAACACCTGAATCGCGCCCTCTTCACCGAGTTGCGCCAAGCCTTGTTGTAACTGCTTGGTTCGCAATGGATTGCGTAACACCACTGTCATGAACATTTCAGGGGCAAAAAACGGCAAACCTGTGTATTGCAAATTGATCGAGCCGTCGGTGATCGAATCACCCAGCTGCACGCCGCCGTGGGTGGTGAAACCCACGATATCGCCCGCATAGGCTTCCTCCACAGCTTCGCGGCGCTGTGACATAAACGTCACCACCGAGGTCGGGCGCAGCTCTTTGCTAGTGCGCATAACCTTGAGCTTCATACCCGGTGTGTACTTGCCAGAGGCCATACGGACAAAGGCGATACGGTCGCGATGGTTGGCATCCATATTCGCTTGCACTTTAAACACCACACCGCTGAAGGGCGTGTCCTCAGGTTGCATGACCTTGACGACAGGCTGGCGGTTTACCAGCGTGGTGCTGGTACGACTGCGTGGGCTGGGAGCCAAATCGACCAAGGCGTCCAGTACCTCCATCACACCAAAATTATTCACGCCAGAGCCAAAAAATACAGGCGTTTGCTTGCCAGCCAAGAAAGCATCTAAATCCCAAGTAGGGGACGCCCCCGTAGCCAGCTCCATGCTCTCAGCCGCTGCTGCCCATTCGTTACCGAAGCGTGCCAGTAGAGCGGCGGTATCAGACAGCGGCATGGCGTCAAAATCTTGCGGCAAACGCTCACTACCGCTTTCAAATACGGTCATGGTGTCGGTGCGTAAATTCATAATGCCACCAAACGATTTACCTTGACCAACTGGCCAAGTCATGGGCACGCAGGGCATGCCCAGCTCACGCTCAATCTCGTCCAAAATATCAAGCGGCTCGCGCACTTCGCGGTCCATTTTGTTGACGAAGGTGATGATGGGCGTGTCGCGCTGGCGGCAAACCTCAATCAACCTGCGGGTTTGCGCCTCCACACCGTTGGCAGCGTCAATCACCATCAGCGCAGAATCAACAGCCGTCAACACACGGTAGGTGTCTTCCGAGAAGTCTTTGTGACCTGGCGTATCCAGCAAATTAATCACATGGTCGCGATACAGCATCTGCATCACGCTTGAGGCGACCGAGATTCCCCGCTGCTTTTCGATCTCCATCCAGTCAGAAGTCGCATGGCGTGTGGCTTTACGCGCTTTGACTGAGCCCGCGATCTGAATTGCACCCGAGAACAGCAAAAGCTTCTCCGTCAGCGTGGTTTTACCCGCATCAGGGTGTGAAATGATGGCAAAAGTGCGGCGGCGGCGGGTTTCGGAGAGGAAAGACATGTAATTTTATGAGCGCAGAGCAAGGTAGAAGCAGCCAGTGATTTTACCTAAGCGGCTTTGGCTCAGGGACACCCGTTTCGAACGGAAATCAGGAATTTTTCTTCAACTACCGTATTTTCAAGAAATTTTAGCCTCAAGCCTCGGTATTTATTGCTTAATTAGCTATTATTAATATAGCAAAATTATCGAATTAAAATTTCAATCATGATAGATATACTTCGCAAACACATTCTTACGAAGATTGGCGATGACACTTCTCAACTAGAAGTAGTCTTGTCAAAATTTCAACATATCGCTGTCAAATGCGATACGCAGCTTTTGCGACAAGGAGACGTTTGTAAACATGTGTATTTTGTAGCCACTGGTTGTTTGCAGATCTCTAATCTCGATCAAAATCATAAAGAAACGACACGTGACATCGTCATAGAAAACTACTGGTGCTCTGAACTGAACAGCTTCAGCGAGCAAGTACCCGCCATTGAAAACATCACGGCTATTGAAGACTCCAACCTTTTAGCCATAAGCAGATCAAATTTCTATCAGCTCATAGCTAGCGTTGCTCAATTTGAGAAGTTTTACACCCAACTTTTAGAAGCATCCTATGCGCATTCCGTGAATAGAATAAATGCACTAATGGCCTTAAGCGCTAAGGAGAAAATTGATTGGCTCACAAAAAATCAGCCGTATCTACTAGACAGGGTGTCTAGTAAAATGATTGCTTCGTATTTAGGGATTACCCAAGAAACTTATAGCCGACTAAAGCGAAAATAATGCCATTGACATTTGTCAATGCGCATTAAAGCCTTTCTTTATATTATCCTGACTCACACTCACATGGTTAGGATTAACAATGACAAACACGGCTACAAAAGCAAAACTCCCCACATGGTTTTGGATTATTGCAGGACTAGGGCTAGCATGGAATATTTTCGGTGTTGTTCAATTTTTAAGCACATTTAATGGAACGCTTGAAAGCTTGATTCGCAACGGCTTAACATCTGAACAGGCCAAACTATATTTGAGTTTGCCTAGCTGGATGACGGCTTCGTTCGCCATCGGCGTGTTCGGTGGCGTTATAGGCAGCATTTTGCTTTTGATGAGAAAAAAACTATCTGTCAGTGTTTTTCTATTATCCCTAGCAGGATACATCGTTCTTTATATTGGAGATATCACAGAAGGCGTCTTTAAAGTTTTCGGTACGCCTCAAGTCGTCATCTTAACCAGCGTCGTACTAATTGCAGCAAGCCTACTCTGGTTTTCGCGCAGTTTTACAACAAGCGGTCATCTTAACTAAGCCAATTAATCAGCCAATCACTCACCCCAAGGCAACATCAGCGTCACAATACTCAGCTTCGCAAACTCGGGTTCGAACTCGTCGATGATCTTTTGTGGATCGGGGCAGAGGGTGGCGTCGCTGATGATGCCGAATTGGACGCCGCCGCCGTAACTCAAGATGGAGACGCCTAGGCCAACGCTGCCGCTTTGGGGTACCCAAAACAGGCTTTGCTCAAGGGTTGAACCGCAGAACTTCAGCTTTTCTTTCGGGCCGGGCACGTTGGTCATCACGGCTGTGGTTTTCTTGGAGAACAGGTTGAGCAGCGCTTCCTGAGCGGGTTTGACCAGCGTACCTGCCACGGCCAGCATACCAAACGCCAACAGCGGCTGCATGCTGCCTTTGAGAGCACCCATGCGGCGGCGCACTTCGTAGACGCGTTCGATGGGGTTTTCTACGCCGATGGGCAGCACCAAAGGCGCTAGACCAAAGTTATTGCCCAGCTTGTGCGCTTGATCCAGCGGACGCAGGTTAACCGGAACCATGGCGCGGATTTCTTGGCCTTTGGTGTTGTCACCCAAGGCACGCAAATACTCACCAATTGCGCCAGCTACGCAGCTGAGCAGCACATCGTTCAAAGAGCAATTCAGCGCTTTACCGACGGCTTTGACTTCATCCAACGGAATTGGCTGACACCACGCCACTTTTTTGGTCGTACCGGGTGTGCCTTTGAGGCGTGTCGGCGAGTCGTCCGGCATCAGCACCAGTGCGGCAGCGTCACTGGCGAGCTGGTAGGCGATTTTGGCCATATGGACTGTATTGTTAGCCGTGTTACTCATGCCCTGCTTAGGGTCTGCCAGCATTTCTAAAGAATTACCAAAGCCATCGCCCGTTTTCCCCAATGTTTTGACGGCGAGCTGGGTAAGTGATTTGATCAAGGTGCCAGCTATCCAATCTTCCGCACCTTCCAAACCGCCACGCTTTTCAACTTTAGCTTTACGCTCTGGTGGCTTGGGGCCGCCATCGACCATGGACATGCTAACGGCAATCAGGGCGATGCCATCGGCAATGCAGTGGTGGATGCGAACGATCAACACGCTGCCGCCATCGTAGTCTTCAATCAAATGCAGCTGCCACAGCGGTCGCCGTGGGTCTAGTGACTGCATGGCTAACTCGGCGACACGGTCTTGCAGTGCTGCTTGCTCTTGACCTTTGGCAACCTTGGGGAGCTTTTCAACAACGATGTGTTTGCTGATGTCAAACGATTTATCGTCTACCCAGGTTGCGCCTGCTGAATCTTCCACCACGCGCTGCTTGAAACGGCGAAACTTAAGCAAAGTACCTTCAACTCGCTCACTCAAAGCGTCGTACGACACCTGAGGCTTGAGGGTCCAGACACCAACAATCATCATCAAGTTGCTGGCGGAGTCCATTCGCAGCCACGCGGTGTCGACCTTGCTCATGCGCTCGCCACTCATGCCCAAGGTGCCCGCTACGGCTCGACGCAAGTCTTTTTGTACTTTTTGAGCAGCTTTCTGAGCTGTGTCTTTGACACTTTTTGCAGACGGGGATTTAGAAATCCGAGTAACCAT
The DNA here is from genome assembly GCA_013298815.1 of Polaromonas sp. Classification (GTDB taxonomy): domain Bacteria; phylum Pseudomonadota; class Gammaproteobacteria; order Burkholderiales; family Burkholderiaceae_C; genus Aalborgiella. The sequence continues at coordinate 51,870 of JAAFJF010000015.1, forward strand.
ATTGACTCCAAACAGCAGACACTAGTGATAACGCTCTATTTTCAATTTAAATTGCAGTTTAAGATAGTGGGCAATTACCCGAATTTAACCCCGAGTCCACCCAAATTGACTCGCATTTCGCTTATACATCAGGAGTTTTTATGTCCGATCTCACCGCTAAATTTGAAGCCGCCGTTACCAACTCTAAGAATTTAAACGAGCGTCCAGACAATGCGACTATGCTCAAGCTGTATGCGCTCTACAAACAAGGCACATCAGGTGACAATGCTGACAAAAAACCAGGATTCAGCGATATGGTGGGGCGTGCCAAGTGGGATGCTTGGAACGGCATAAAAGGAACAGACAGCGACACAGCCAAGCAGCAATACATTGACTTGGTTGATTCTTTAAGCTAACACTTGTATCAACAAAAAATCAACCATCCTAACGCGGCTACTTTTTAGATGCGGTCTTTTTGGCTGGTTTTGACAGCAAGGCGTCTAAATTTTTACTGATTTCTGCCTCAATTTTTTCTTTGAAAGCGCCCATTAAAAAGCCGAGTTTTGCTTTTAGCTCAAAGCCGTCTTTGGTCACCACCAACGTACCGTTGACGCCGGAGCGAGAGAAGCTCAAACAATCTTCGGCTTTACCCTCTTCGTAGGTGCATGACATGTCGAGTTTGTCTTCGACTTCTTCCGCCCATTTGAATGCAATGTCGCGAGCTTTAGCTAAGCCTAGGGTGTGTTTGCGTTGGATGTGAATTTCTGCCATAGCAATGTCCTTTTGATATATTTTCTTGTTTAATTTTATTTAAGCTTGATTGACTTCAATGCCAGTTGCCTTGCCTCTTTTGGCATAGCAGCCAAGGTTCGTACAGCGGAGTAAAACTTGTCCCAATTACCACCTTGTTGTTCAAACAGCGCTTCAAATTGCGGCACACCATCATCATACGCAGCCAAAGCGCCAAATGCGGCGTTGTTGGCTTGTTTAACCCAGTTATCGTAGCCAGCATAACCATGCCAACTGGTTTTCAGTAACTCGTACTGCATCCTGAATTCGTCAAGTATTTTGTTTTTACGTTGAGTAGATTCTTTGAATTCAAAATCATGCTTTTTTACTATATTTTTAATAGCTGCGGAGGCAGAATTATCGGCGGCTATAGGCGTATTTTCATAGTAAATTTCAGCCAATTGAAGCCTTGTCGCTTTGGTCAACGCTTTGAACTGTTTGCGCCGTCCGTCATACACTTCGTATTCGGTTTTTGTTGAAACAGAGCCATATTTTTCAAGCCAGCGGGCTCCACCCAAGCGCTCAACCGCTGTGGCGAAAGATTCGTTGAACGAGGTGTCGTCAGCCACATAGACCACCTGATGCGCCAGCTCGTGAAAGACGATGCGTGCTAGTTCGCCTTCAGGATAGCCAATGAAGGTACTGAGCAGCGGGTCACCGCCCGCCCAGTTGCTCCAACCCAGGGTGGAATAAGCGGGCACGCCATAAACGCTGACATCGAAATCCTGTTTTTTGAGCTCATCAGCTTCTCTTTTCGCCTCAACTTCTGAAAAATAACCACGGTAGCCCACACAACCAGCCACAGGAAAGCACCAGGTTTTGAGCTTCAATGACAATGCTGGTGCGGCAACCACGTTCCACACCACCGCTTTGCGTTTTAAATCAGCATAGCGCTTGTAGCTGGCGTTATCTGGTAGTTTTAATTCGTCTGAAGCGAAAGCACGTATTTTTTTTGTTAAAGCGAGTTTTGCTTTGATTTTTTCAGGCGTTTCAGTGTCTGCAAGCAAATCATCAACTGGCCGCGCAGCTTTGATCAAAGAGACGTGACCTTCTATAGATTGCCAGTAGTAGCCCAGATCGGCACAACTACTTAGACATAGAATTAGTGGAACTATCAGCAGCCTACAGATCAATCGCACCGTTTGACCTCAACCAAGCAGTCGTAAAAAACGGGGCCTTGGCCTAAATCGGTCAGTTTTTGGCTGGTAACTTCATTGACGTTGGTGCCATTCAAACCCAGCTTGCGCCACCAAATCCCCATGCCATTAACCACGCCAGCGCGTGCGCGCTTAGAAACTACCGCTTTACATTGGTAACTACCGCGCTGGTTAAACGCAACAACCACATCGCCAGAAGAGATCCCACGAGCTAGTGCATCGTCAGCATGGATTTCCAGCACCGGCTCCGCCTCAATATCGCGCAAACTGGTGACATTGACGAAGGTGGAGTTGAGAAAATTTCGCGCCGGCGGTGAAATCATCGCTAATGGGTAAGCAGCAGACGAACCCAACAGTTCATAGTTGTCCAGTTGATTTGGCAAACCATCCAAACCTTGTTTACCTAAGCTATCACTGAAAAATTCGCACTTGCCCGACGATGTGGGGAAGTTGCCGTTGGCAAACGGTGCATCTACTACAGGGAGCGTTGCGAAGCCTTTCTCCAACAAGGTATCAAAACTGATCTTGTCACCAAACGCTTGCCTGCACAAGGTTTCGTCATCGTCCGCGAAACAAGCATCGGTATAACCCATACGGGCTGCAAGCTCGCGGAAAATTTGGGTGTTGGTTTTGGACTCGCCCACAGGCGCGATGGCTGGGCGGTTCAGAAGCACATCAGTATGACCGTAAGAGGCATGGACATCCCAATGCTCAAGCTGCGTAGTGGCGGGCAGGATGTAGTCAGCATAGTCGGCCGTATCGGTTTGAAAATGCTCAAGTACAACGGTGAACAAGTCATCGCGCGCAAAGCCTTTGACCACCTGACTGGAATCAGGCGCAACTGCGACGGGGTTGCTGTTGTAGACGATGAGCGCTTCGATGTTTGGACCGAACTCATCGGAACTTGGTTTTTGCAGATCGTCACCGATGGTCACCATATTGATGGTGCGTACTTTATTTTTCTCTAAGTCTGGTCGCTGCAAGACTGCTCTGTCCACTGGGAACATGCCTGAGCTGGATAGCAACATGCCGCCGGCTGGGTACTTCCAAGCACCAATCAAAGCAGGCAGGCAAGCGATGGCACGCACTGCATTACCGCCCCCTCGTGCGCGCTGCATGCCGTAGTTAAGGCGGATGGCGGCGGGTGTTTGGTTGACGTAACTCTGCCCGTAGTCAAACGCTAAAGATTTGATCTGCTCAACCCGAATACCGCACACCTTGGCTGCACGCTCTGGATTCCATAGCAGAGCACGATCTTTCAACGCCGGCCAGCCGACCGTGTGCCTATCAATATAGTCATGGTTCAGCCAGTCGTTGACGATCAACTCGTGCATGATACTCAGCGCCAACGCAGCATCGGTGCCCGGTAACAAAGCGATGTGCTCATGGCATTTGTCGGCCGTTTCGGTTTTTCGCGGGTCGATGCAGATGAGTTTGGCACCGTCACGTTTAGCCGCTTGGGCATAGCGCCAAAAGTGCAAATTGCTACCAATGGCGTTGCTGCCCCAGATGATGATGAGTTTAGACTGCGCAAAAAACTCGACCTTCATGCCGACCTTGCCACCTAAAGTGTTTATCAAACCCTGACCACCCGCTTCAGCACAGATTGACCTGTGTAATTTGGATGCGCCTAATTTATTGAAAAACCGAGCGGCCATCGCCTCGCCCTGCACCAGACCCATAGTACCCGCGTAGCTATAGGGAACAATAGCTTGCGGGTTGCGAGTAGCAATCGACCCTAATTTTGAAGCGATATCTGACAAGGCAGCATCCCAAGACGTGGGTTCAAAATGACCCAAGCCTTTGGGGCCAACACGCTTCATCGGTGTCAAAATGCGCTCGGGGTGGTAGGTGCGCTCGGTATAGCGCGACACCTTGGTGCACAATACGCCATCGGTGTGCGGATGTGCAGGATTGCCTTGGGCTTTGATGGCCACACCATCAACCACGGTGGTCAGCAAGGCGCAGGTATCGGGGCAATCGTGCGGGCAGGCGCCGCGAATGGTTGTGGATGCAGTTTCAGGAAGGATATCAATCGTCATGCATCCATTTTAGAGAGTTATCAATCTGCTCGTAGTGCAGCTTTCAATGCTTCGCCAATTTCAGGTTTACCGGCAAATGGGTTAGTCGGGTTACGGATTTGCACGACGTCTTCCATGCGCGTTTGCACAGATGCCAAGGCTTTGGGGTGGCTGTAGATGTAGAACTGGTCATCCGCAATGGCATCAAACACCTTTTGTGCCACATCAGCCGCGCTGACTTTGCCGGAACCCACGGCTTTGTCGCTCATGGCCTGGCCGATGAGCTGGCTCTTGGTGGGTTTGGCATCGCTGCTGACAAATTCTCCTGGCTTGTTGCGGTGGCTTTGCGCAATACCCGTCGCTACAAAGAAGGGGCACAGAACGGAGGCGCTGATCTGGTCGGTCACCAGTTTCAAATCTTGGTACAGCGTTTCAGTCAACGCAACAACGGCGTGTTTGCTGACGTTGTAAACCCCCATATTAGGCGCATTGAGCAAGCCCGCCATGCTGGCAGTATTGACGATGTGACCTTGGTAGGCAGGGTCTTTTTTAGCGGCCTCCAGCATCATAGGCGTGAAAACGCGCACCCCATGTGCCACGCCCATGACATTGACGCCCAGCACCCATTCCCAGTCTTTCAAGGTGGTCTCCCAGATCAAACCGCCTGCGCCCACACCAGCGTTGTTGAACACAAAATGCGGCACCCCTAGTTTGGCGAACACAGCATGGCCCATGGCCTCCACCTCGGAAGCTTTGGAAATATCCAAGCGAAACGACATGACGTGGCCACCATATTTAGCTGTTTCAGCAGTGATTTCAGCCGTGGCCTTGTCCAACGCGTCTTGCTGCACATCGACCAAGACGATGTTCATGCCCAGTTTGGCGCCGATGCGGGCGCACTCCAAGCCGAAGCCAGAGCCCGCACCTGTTAATACAGCGGTTTTGTTCTTGAAATGGGAGATCATCTTATTTTTCAGCCTTCTTTAATACATAACCAATGCGTGGAAAATGCACATGTACCACGCCAGCACGTTCATCAACGCGGCGCAGGGTGTAGTGCATGCGTGAGCAGGCAATCAACTCGCCTTCTGTTGGCTCTGGGCCAAATGCATCGCTGGCTATGCTGACCATGCTACCCAAGGGAATGCCATGTTCGTCCTGAAAAACTGAATTTAAAGGGTCATTTTTCACACTAGCAGACGTATTACTTGCA
>JAAFJF010000016.1 GCA_013298815.1 Polaromonas sp.
TAAATTAACTAGGGTTTTACCCTATACATTAAAACTAACCAGTTAGTACATTTGTGAAACATGATTAATGTGAGGGAAATTTTATGTTGAAGAAGGTTATAGACCACTATTGTCAATGGATCAGCTATTTGTTGGCGGTCATTATGGTTCTCATGGTAATTTTGGTATTCGGCAACGTTTTTATGCGGTATGCGTTGAATTCAGGTTTCACAATTTCTGAAGAGTTATCTCGATGGTTGTTTGTGTGGATGACTTTTTTGGGGGCCGTTGTAGCGCTTAGAGATAACGGCCATCTGGGCACGGACATGCTGGTTGGGCGGTTAAGTGCAACTGGGAAAAAAATTTGCATGGGTGTCTCTCTCTTGCTTATGATGTTTTGCAATTGGTTGATTTTCAAAGGCTCCTACGAGCAAGCTCGAGTCAATTTGGATTCAACAAGTGCTGTGATGGAGGTTTCAATGGCATGGGTATCAGCAGCTGGTGTCGTTTTTGCTATTTTGGCTGCACCAATTTTGCTTGGCGATTTTTGGCGATTAATAAGCGGTCAAATTGACAATGACCATCTCATGATGATTCAAGAATCTGAAGAAGCACCGCACGCTGATGCGGGCTCAGCACGTTCAAAAAACTAAAAATTAACAAAGTACGCTCATGATTATCACTATATTTTTAAGTTCCATGCTGGGTGCTATGGCCTTGGGCATCCCAATCGCATTTTCTCTGCTTTTGTGCGGTGCTGCTTTGATGTGGCATATGAACATGTTTGACGCGCAAATTTTGGCGCAAAACTTGATTGAGGGGTCAAACAGCTTCCCGTTGCTGGCTGTGCCATTCTTCATGTTGGCCGGTGAGGTGATGAACGCAGGTGGTTTGTCACGGCGTATTGTTAATTTTGCCATGGCTTTGGTCGGTCATATAAAGGGTGGTTTAGGTTACGTGACGATTGTGGCGGCTGTCATCATGGCGTCTTTGTCAGGTTCTGCGGTGGCTGACGCTGCAGCTTTGACAGCGCTGCTGTTGCCCATGATGGTGGCTGCTGGTCACGACAAAGCGCGTTCTGCTGGGTTGATCGCCTCTGCTGGCATCATTGCTCCCATCATCCCGCCTAGCATTGGTTTTGTGATTTTTGGTGTCGCTGGCGGTGTATCTATCACCAAGTTGTTTATGGCGGGTATCTTCCCTGGCGTTTTATTGGCCGCAGCTTTGTGGTTCACATGGTGGTATTTGGTGCGCAAAGAAGTTGTTGTGCCACCGCCGCGCAAATCGACTTCTGAAGTTTTTGTTGCCTTTAAAGATGCCACTTGGGCGTTGGTTTTGCCGCTGATTATTGTGTTTGGTTTGAAGTTTGGTATTTTTACACCAACTGAAGCAGCTGTAGTTGCTGCTGTTTACGCCATCTTGATATCAGTCTTCGTCTACAAAGAGTTGAATTTTAAAAAGATGGTGCCTTTGTTTATTTCATCGGCTAAAACATGCTCGATTGTTATGTTTTTGGTGGCTGCGGCTATGGTGTCAGCCTGGTTAATCACCGTTGCTAATTTGCCCGCGCAAGTGGTGTCATTGTTGGAGCCGCTATTGGGTAGCCCACGTTTACTTATGTTGGCAATCATGGTGCTGACAATGGTTGTAGGTACAGCTTTGGATATGACGCCAACGATTTTGTTGTTAACACCTGTTCTCATGCCTGTTGTTAAAGCTGCTGGCATTGACCCTGTTTATTTCGGCGTACTTTTCATTATCAACAATGCGATTGGTTTGATTACTCCTCCTGTGGGGACTGTGCTAAATGCGGTTGCCGGCGTCGGTAAGGTAAGTATGGATGAGGTGACCAAAGGTGTTATTCCATTCATGATTGCGCAATTCGCTATCATGTTCGTGATGGTCTTGTTCCCGCAAATCGTGATGGTTCCGGCTCGCTGGTTCTATTAAGAGTTACTGTTTTCCTGTAGTCCGAACGTATGGATAGTACGTTAGGGCTTTAACAAAGTAAATGAGTTAGCGCGCCATTTGCTAAGTTTGAATTTAAAGCGTGCTGTGTTAGTTTTTATAACTCGTGGAGACTCTTATGAAACGTTTGTTTGTTAAATCCTTGTTGGCTGTAGCGGCTTTGGCAACTGTTGGCTTGGTTAGTGCGCAAGAGCGCACGCTAAAATTCGGTTTGAGCGGCCCAGAAGGTCACCCAGCTGTTGCTGGCATGAAGGCTTTCGCAGCCGCTGTTGAAGCAAAATCTGGTGGCAAAATAAAAGTCCAATTGTTCCTCAACTCAACATTGGGAACAGACCAAGCTGTTATTTCTTCCATCAAAGGCGGTACAGTAGACATGGCCGTCTTAAACAGCGGTATCTTAGCTTCTGAAGCTAAAGAACTCGCAATTTTTGACTTCCCATTCTTGTTCGCTAACGAAAAAGAATCTGATGCAATTGTTGACGGCCCAGTTGGCAAGAAAATGCACGCTTTACTAGAAGCTAAAGGGTTGATCGGTTTGTCTTACTGGGAATTAGGCTATCGCCACATCACAAACAGCAAGCGTGCTTTGAACAAAGTTGAAGACATCGAAGGCTTGAAGCTTCGCGTGATTCCAAACCCAATCAACGTGGCTTGGGTGAAAGCATTGGGCGCGAACCCTACACCTATGCCTTTTGCTGAGGTGTATGCTGGTTTGGAGCAAAAAGCGATCGACGGTCAAGAGAACCCTGTTTCTGTGATTGCTTCTAACAAGTTCTGGGAAGTTCAAAAGTTCATGGCGTTGACCAACCACCAGTACAACCCACAATCCGTTATCTTCAGCAAGAAAATTTGGGATACATTGACGCCAGCTGAGAGAAAAATTATTGATGACTCTTCAGACGAAGCCGCTAAAGGTCAGCGTGCTGCCTCTCGTGCAGGCGTTGCAGCAAACTTGGAATTGTTGAAGAAAAATGGTATGACTGTGACTCAGTTCGCACCCGCGGAAGTCGCTAAATTGCGTGAAAAAATGAAGCCAGTGATTGCGCAATTCAGTGCGAACGTTGGCGAAGCTACTGTCAATGAAATGATGGCTGAATTGGCAAAATTGCGTAAGTAATTTGGGGCTACAACGCAGATGCCTTTTGTAGACAAGGCATCTGCGTTTTTTATTTAGTAAATTGATTTTTGAATGACTAAGATTCGAGTTGCCGTAACTGGTGCTGGCCTGATTGGTCAAGCGCACATCAAAGTATTGGGTACTAGCCCAAGCTGCATGTTGTCGGCTATCGTTGATCCATCGCCTGCAGCCATTGAAGTTGCCGCAAAGGCCGGCGTACCACTTTATAAAACCATAGATGAATTGCTGTTGACGGATCGCCCAGAGGGCTTGATTTTGGCAACACCCAACCAATTGCATGTTTCTCAAGCGTTGCGATGCATGGAAGCGAAACTTCCTATCCTTTTGGAAAAACCTATCGCTACGACGGTGGCTGAGGGCGAAAAAATTGTAGCAATGGTCGCCGCGACCAAGGCCAGGGTGCTCATTGGGCACCACCGTGCGCACAGCCCTATCATGGCCAAGGCCAAAGAGGTGATTGATTCCGGCAAACTAGGAAAACTGGTCGCTTTTCTGGGCAGTGCGACATTTTTTAAGCCAGACCATTACTTTCTGGATGCACCGTGGCGCAAAGAATTGGGCGCAGGACCGATTTTGATCAACATGATCCATGAGGTGCACAACATGCGCATGCTGTGCGGCGACATTGTTGCTGTGCAGGCTTTTGGCAGCAATGCGATTCGTGGCTTCCCAGTAGAAGATACCGTCGCTATTAATTTACGTTTTGCAAATGGTACGCTCGGCACATTCATGTTGTCGGATACTGCGGCCAGCGCACGAAGCTGGGAGCAAACTTCGCAAGAAAACAAATCGTACACAAGCTACGATGATGAAGACTGTTACGTTATCACCGGAACAAATGGTACCTTGTCCGTGCCAACCATGCGTTTGAAAAATTATCCACGGCCTGAAGACCGCTCATGGTGGAAAGCGTTTGACGCTAGCGTTGTCAGCATGGTTCGAGAAGATCCGTTAAAACTACAAATCGAGCATTTTGGTGAGGTGATTCGTGGTGAGGTAGAGCCTCTGGTTAGCGCCTTCGATGGCTTGCAAAATTTACGCGTCACAGAAGCCATTTTTGAATCGACTAAAACCGGTCAAACTATCGAATTAGTTGCGGAATAAATACGCATTAATTTTAAATATTTATAAATAAGTCAAAAGGAAAAACCATGAAAATTCTTATGCTCCACGGTATCAACCACAACATGTTTGGTAAACGTGATCCTAAACAATATGGAACCATTACCCTAGACGAGATCAATGCAAATCTAATCGCACTGGGTAAAGAACTGGGCGCAGAGCTTGAGTTTTTACAAACCAACAGCGAGGGTGATATGTGCGATCGCATTCACCAAGGCTATAAAGATGGTGTTGACGCCGTACTCATCAACGCAGGCGCTTGGACCCATTACAGCTATGGTATTCGTGATGCCTTGGCTATTTTGACTTGCCCAATTGTTGAGCTACATATGTCCAACATCCACGCACGCGAGGCTTTCCGCCATGTGTCCGTGTTTGCTGAAATCGTTAAAGGCCAAATTTGCGGTTTTGGTGAAGACAGTTATTTGCTGGCTTTGCGTGCGGCTGTGACTGCTGCAAAGGTCGCGCAGGGTGCCAAACGATGATGATTACTGGCAACACAGAAATTATTGCGCATATAGGCTTCCCCACCCACGCCTTCAAAGCGCCCATGATTTACAACCCGTGGTTTGAAAAAGCGGGTGTCAATGCCATCGTTGTGCCTATGGGCTGCCAAGCGCAGGATTTTGAAGCTTTTTTGCCATCGGTCTTCAAGCTTACCAACATGCGTGGCGCCTTGATCACGATGCCGCACAAAGTTACAACAGTTGGTCTGTTGGATGAAGTTTTACCCACTGCCGCGATTGCAGGTGCTTGCAATGCTGTACGACGTACCGCAGACGGTCGTTTGCAAGGTGAGATGTTTGATGGCGAAGGCTTTGTGCGTGGGGTATTGCGCAAAGGCTTGAAGTTGCAAGGTGCTAAAGCTTTGGTCGTGGGTAGTGGTGGCGTGGGTTGCGCAATTGCTGCATCACTTGCTTCGGCAGGTGTTGCTGCTTTGAGTTTGTTTGATGTTAACGCTGCATCTGCAGACGGTTTGGCCGGGCGTTTGCGGCAACACTATTCGGCTTTGCAAGTGACTACTGGTTCTAACGATCCTGCTGGCTTTGATTTGGTAGTGAATGCCACGCCCATGGGCATGAATGCGGGCGATGCGATGCCCATGGATGTTTCTCGCATTGCATCAACCACTTTTGTGGGCGAAGTTGTGATGAAAACAGAGATGACCGCATTTTTAGCAGCAGCGGCTGAGCGCGGTTGTCGTGTTCAAATCGGTACAGACATGCTGTTTGAGCAAATTCCAGCTTACCTAGAGTTTTTTGGCATGCCAAGCACAACGCCAGAAGAGTTGCGCGCTTTGGCAACACTTCAATATGCTTAACTTGTCTAAGGCTAGTCTTTGGTAGCTCTGCGCTGAACCGCTTCAACATAAGCTTGCCCGTCAGGTGCTTGCTTATTTTGTTGGGCATCCCAAATCATTTGACCCAAGCATTCCATCACCGCATGGTGCGCATCGTGCAAGGAATCGAGTCTGGCAGTCAGCAGTTCAACCGCTTGTCGTATGCCACGGGGCTGGTCAATAGAACATTGTTCGGTGATGGTTAAGTGCATAGACAAGTGCAAAAACGGGTTGGTTTTGCCATCATCTGTGGTGACAATGTGGTTCAAACTTTGCAGGGCAGTATCTACATCTTTTAATTCTGCATGGTATTCTGGGTGTTCATCAATCCACAAACTTGCTATAGTTTCAATAGCTTCTAAGGCAGTATTATTGCCGGCTTTAGCATAAACTGAGCAAAAAAATTGCCTAACATCGGCCTGTGTGGGTTGGTACAACATGTGCTAGATTTTAGGCGACAATCACAGTATGACCTTCCCCATAATCACAGACCCCTTTTTTTACGCCGTCTCTGTTCCCGCCGTTTTGCTATTGGGTATCAGTAAAAGTGGTTTTGGTTCAGGTTTTGGTTCTCTGGCTGTGCCAATGATGGCTATGGCAGTAACCGTGCCACAAGCTGCTGCCATCTTGATGCCTGTTTTGTTGGTGATGGATGTGCTGGGTATTTCTGCTTACCGAAGAGATTTTGATAAAAGGTTGTTGAAGTTTCTGCTGCCTTGGGCTTTGGTTGGTACGGTGATTGGTACGCTGTTGTTCAAATTGTTGGATTCTTCAACAGTGGCAGGCATCGTTGGTATTTTTACTTTGCTATTTTTGGCGCAACGCTTGCTATTCCCGCCAAAACCTGATTCAGCCCCGCCGCCAAAATGGTTGGGCGCAATTTTGACTGCAAGCGCTGGTTTTACCAGCTTCATAGCGCATGCAGGTGGGCCACCCATTAATGCTTATATGATTCCCTTGAAACTTAAACCCTTGGTTTTCGCTGCAACCATGTCATACCTGTTCTTCTTCATTAATTTGTCGAAGTGGATACCTTACGCATGGCTGGGTTTGTTGGATATTCGTAATTTTGCGACATCCGTGGTTTTACTGCCATTAGCGCCCGTCGGCGTGTGGATTGGCGTACGCATCGCCAAGCACATCAAACCCGACCTGTTTTATAAATTGCTCTACACTGGCATGTTTTTGACGGGGTGTAAACTCGTTTGGGATGGTTTCAAATAGACTTTCCCGCCATCTCTCGCTCTTTGGCCATTTGATCAGCCAACTGTGCGCGGCCTTGCTTTACTGTGCTGATGACCTTGGCGCGGTCTTGGTAATGCGGGTGCATTTGCTCTAAAAGCTCATAGTTGTGTGTTCGGAAGAGTTGCACAATGCGGCTCGCATCTGGTGCAGCGTAGCCCAGCAGTTCTAAAACACTGCTTGCGCTTTGCAAGCTGCTTTCAAATACTTCACGCTGAATCAATGTCACATCGCGGTCACGCAGTTTGTTCCAGTGCGTTGCATCGCGTGCGCGGACGACCAGTTGTAGCAGAGGGAAGTGCTCTTTAGCTAAGTCAACAATCGCTAAAGATTGTTCAACATCATCCACAGCAACCACCAAAATCTGCGCCGTAGCCGCGCCAGCTGTGCGCAGCAGGTCAAGCCGCGTGGCATTGCCATAAAACACGCGGTAGCCAAAGCTTCTGGCGGTTTCAATCATCTCGGCATCATGGTCAAGCACAGTGGTGGGAATGTCTTGCGCCAACAGTAAACGGCCTACGATTTGCCCATAACGACCAAACCCGGCGATGATGATAGGCGCAGCTTGCTGCTCTGAAATCTCATCGGGCAGTTCAACGCCACAGTTGGCATAGCGTGGCAACCAAAGTTTGTCGATGGCTATCAAAATCAGCGGACTGATGAGCATAGACAGCGCGACGACGCCAATCAGTAAAGAAGCTGTCTCGGGTGCAAACACCTTGGCGCCCGCAGCGGCTTGAAACACCACAAACGCAAACTCACCACCTTGCGCGAGCAGCAAACTAAGCACTGGCCGCTCTTGGAAAGGTACGTGCATGAGGCGGGTAATGCCATAAATAACTGCAAATTTAATAGCAATAAAGGCAGTTAATACGACGGCTATGAGCAAAGGTGAGTTGATAAGAACCGAGAAATCGATGCTCATACCCACGGCGATGAAAAACAACCCCAGCAGCAAACCTTTGAACGGTTCGATATCCGTTTCTAACTCGCGACGATATTCGCTTTCAGCCAGCAGAACACCCGCCAAGAAAGCGCCCAAAGCCATGCTCAAACCCACAAATAGCATCAATGCTGCAATACCAACGACTAACAGTAGGGATGCAGCGGTGAAGATCTCAGGCGTTTTGCTGCGTGCAATCCAGCGGAAAAGGGGGCGTAATAAAAGCCTGCCACCAATAACTATACCTGCTATTATTGCTATAATTTTAATAGCTGCATAGGCAGTATCTACGCCGGATGATGCCTCATTTACCTCTGAGCTAACGCCCAGAAGCGGAATCAAAGCCAAAATCGGTATCGCGGCCACGTCTTGAAACAACAAAATCGAAAATCCAGCTTGCCCGCTGCTGGTGGGCAGCAAATTGCGCTCTCCCATTACCTGTAACGCAATAGCCGTTGACGACAGCGCCAATCCCAGAGCTGCGACTACTGCCGTTTTCCAGCCGCCTAAAGCGGTAGATATTGCTGGAATGAATAAGCTAGCGCCCCACAAGGCGATGAACAAAACAGCAGCGCAGCCCATGACTTGAGCGCTTCCCCAGCCAAAAATGGGGCGACGCAAGCTCCACAGGCGCTTTGGTTCTAGCTCCAAACCGACCAAAAACAGCATCAAAACCACACCAAACTCTGCAAAGTGCAAAATGTCCTGCACATTGGTGACCAGGCCCAAACCCCAAGGCCCAATCGCCATACCGGCCGCCAAGTATCCAATGATGCTACCCAGCCCTAGCGCTTTGGAGACAGGCACTGCGATAACCGCAGCGCCTAGGTAGATTAAACTGTTGATGAGCCAAGATGGGGCGTGTTCCATACGTATTTTCTGTTTTTAGTGCTTTTGTGGCTTTTAGTATAGAGATAGACGGTACGAGCTTAGCCATATTTATTCTCAACTTTGGGGCATTAATCGATGAAAACATTTCAAACTTTATCCGAATTAGCTGCCTGCGTGGGCCAAGATGTCGCTGTGAGCGATTGGTTAACTATCACCCAGGAACAAATCAACCAGTTTGCTGAAGCAACAGGAGATCGACAATGGATCCATATCGACCCCGAACGCGCCAAAGCTGGCCCGTTTGGAGCTCCGATCGCGCATGGATTTTTAACCTTGTCGTTGCTGCCGCAGTTTTTTGCGACCGCTTTGCATGTGGAGCAGACGCGCATGGGCGTCAATTACGGCTTGAACAAGGTGCGCTTTATGTCGCCTGTGCCTGTGGGCAGTTCTTTGCGTGCACGTTTGTTTTTGGTGGCTGCAGAGCCGATTGACAACAATGGTATGCAGCTGACATGGGATGTGACAATTGAGCGAGAAGGCATTGCAAAGCCCGTGTGCGTGGCGCAGTCTATCTCTCGCAGTTATCCCTAGCTTGTTATTATAAAAATCAAGAGCATTGCTAAAAAAAAGCCGGAAAAGCAGTTGCAATTCCGGCTGAGTGTTTGTCTCGCTACTTTGTAGCGAGCTTGAAAGAGACAGTTTAGTTGCTGTCAGAAACAGTTACGCTTTCCAAGTTTTCTGAGTAGTGAGTTTTGTTCCAAAGTGCAGTTTCAGTTCTGACGGCATCTCGGCTTAATTTGCTTGCAAAAGTTGTTGCTGGAACTGCGTCAACGTCTGCGAATACAACGCTTTCTGAGTTGGCTGAATAATTTTTCTTGTTCCATGCTGCAGTGTCGTTTCTAACTTCAGCACGAGTCAATTTGCTCAATGTCGGGGTGCTCACCACAGCGTCTGCCTCAATTGTTCCGTAGCTTGTAGATGCAAAAGCTGAGCTTGATGCAATAGCTGCGAGCGCGATCAAAGTTGAGGCAATAAATTTTGTTTTCATGATAATTTCCTTTTGAAAAGTTTAACAACTGATGCAGTTTGAAACTGCATCTCCGGGCATGGCGAGCCAATCTCGTCTTGTCCATCCTCGGTGAGTCACTTGTAGTTATCGGCTCATCGATGGATTGAAGTTTAGGGTTTACCCGTGCTTTTACAAAGCCTTCAATCGACAATTCATCATTGTTATAAACGAAACAATAAATGGCTTGAAAAATAACTTATTGTCTATACTGGGCATAATCAAGGCTTTGTATCGGTATCAAAAGATGGACAGACTTCAATCCATGCGTGTTTTCGAGCGAGTTGTTGATGAGGGTGGTTTTGCTGCAGCGGCAAGAGCATTAAGCATGTCGCCTGCTGGTGTGACGCGTTTGGTAAGTGACTTGGAAGATCATTTAGGTGTGCGATTGCTACAGCGTACGACTAGGCGATTGTCGTTAACGCAGGCTGGAGAAGCTTACTTGGCCAAAATAAGGCACATCTTGAACGATATAGATGAAGCCCATGCAGCAGCGCAAGCTGATACTCAGGAAATAAGCGGTATTTTGCGTATTTTGGCTCCGCCAGTGCTGGCAACGCATATTTTGGCGCCAGTCGTGGCAGAGTTCAAATTGAGATATCCAAAGGTTTTGTTGGACGTTTTTGTGGATTCACCCGCTGAACCTCCGATTGAGGATTACGATTTGACTTTACTGGGCGCCGATGCCAGTTTTGACGCCGATATCGTTGCCAGACCTATCATCTCAACGTATGGCGTGATTTGTGCCTCTCCGTTGTATTTAAAGCGACATGGTGAACCCGTAAGCCCTACCGAATTAACGAATCATCACTGTTTAAGAATTAAATTCCCGGGAAATAGGTCACGCTCCTGGCAATTAATTAATCCGAACGGCGGAGCTAACGGTGTTGATTTGACAATGGATATCGCACTTGAACCAGCATTTCTTGTTAACCACAGCGACACTCTTCTTCGCGCAACGTTAGACGGTGCAGGTATCAGCGGTTTACCGTTAGATTTGGTAGCTGCTTATTTAAAAAGTGGACAGTTGAAGCGTATTTTGTCACCTTGGATCACGGGTCGCTTTACGCTGTACGCCGCATTGCCAAGCCGTAAATTCATACCAGCCAGAACACGTGCTTTTTTAGAGTTGCTTACAGAGCAGACACGTGCGTCAATCAATGATGTTATGCGCGATATGACGGAACCAGCATCAGGATTACCTCAAAAATGAGTATGGTAGATTGTACCTACGATATTACGAACCCATTTTGCCGCCAAGCCTCATACACCGTGACCGCCACCGCGTTCGATAAATTCAAACTGCGCTGGCTAGGCAACATAGGTAATTTGATACGTTGATCGGGCAGAAAGGATTCACGCAGTTCGGGCGCAAGGCCTTGAGTTTCAGAGCCAAACACCAAATAATCACCTTCGGAAAATTGCGCTGCATGCACCAAGCGTGTGCCTTTGGTTGTCAGAGCAAACATCCGGTCGGGCGCAGGTTGTTGACTGTCTAAAAACGCTTGCCAGCTGGTGTGTCGTTTTAATTCCGCGTATTCATGGTAGTCCAAACCTGCGCGGCGCATGTGTTTGTCGTCCATGGAGAAGCCCAGAGGTTCAATCAAATGCAAATGGCAACCCGTATTGGCGGCAAGGCGAATGATGTTGCCCGTGTTGGGCGGAATTTCAGGTTGGACTAAGACGATGTTAAACATGGCTTATTGTCCCTTTAAAAAGGTTTATTCCGCTTCTGTTCTTGCAAAAACAACCGCAGTAATATGTGCCCCACCTGCTTGGCGCAGCGCCGCTGCCGCTGCAAACAAAGTTGCACCGCTGGTCATCACATCATCGACCAACAAGATACGTTTATTTTCTAATTCTTTCGCTCGCAGTGGTTCGACTGCAAACGCTGCTGTTACATTTTTCAAGCGCTCCGACTTGCTTAACGAGCTTTGCGGTAGAGTGTCTTTGGTACGCAACAGTAAATTCGCATCTGTTTTTTTACGATTCAGATGCTTGCAAATTTCCAAAGCTTGGTTGTAGCCACGGTGCCGGAGTCTGGCTGTTGACAGTGGCACGGGCGTTATTAAGTCAGCATTGTCAATGGCTTGCTCTATGGTTGGCGTACTTTTTAAAAGAAGTGCAAAAGTTTTAGCCCATGCTGGGTTGTTACCAAACTTGTAGCTGGCTATGCATTCGCTCCACGGGTATTCGTACGATACGGCTACTAAGCACTCATTTAAAGGAGTGGGGTTCACGATACATGTGCCGCATCGTTTGATGTCAGACGAGATACCGGCTTTCAACGATAGGGCACATGTGATACAGCGCCTAACAGGCTGAGCGAAACGTGTCACACAAGGCTCGCAAACCATGCCATTACTGGGCCAAGCCTTGCAAACAGAACATTGACTGGGAATTTGGTTTAGAAAACGGCTGAGCATAGTCTGCCAATATACTCTGTCCATGCTCACACAACGACCGCCGACGATTTCGCCCTCTGCTTTTGCACACTGGCAGTATATTGCCCCCGCAGCAACGCCGTGGCTGCACGAAGAAGTAGCCAGTCGTATGGTAGACCGCCTGCAATGGATAAATATACAGCCCAAAGCTTGGGCGCACTGGGGTGCTGTGCGTGGCGGGCAACAGGCGCATGTGGCATTGCTTAGAAAATATCCGAATTCAACTTATTTTTTGCCACTAGCCGGCGAATTTACTGCCGATAAAGCTATAAAAAATATAGCAAATATCGGTAATACTGGTGATATTGAAAATAAGTGGAAATTGTCAAACTTGTTCAAAAGCAAGCCTAAAGCCAAAGTAAACTACGCGTCACCACCTGACAGCGCTCTGGACATGCTCTGGGCCAATATGCAACTGCACAACGCGCTCGACCCGCAAATGTTGATAGCGCAATGGCATAAAGCCATAGCTACGGATGGTTTTTTGATGTTTTCCTGCCTAGGCCCAGACACCCTACGCGAGCTACGTGACATGTATATGCAGTTGGGCTGGCCAGAGCCAAGCCACCAATTTACTGATATGCACGATTGGGGCGACATGCTCATCCAAGCCGGCTTTGCCGAACCCGT
This sequence comes from Polaromonas sp., assembly GCA_013298815.1. Taxonomy (GTDB): domain Bacteria; phylum Pseudomonadota; class Gammaproteobacteria; order Burkholderiales; family Burkholderiaceae_C; genus Aalborgiella. The sequence continues at coordinate 12,703 of JAAFJF010000016.1, forward strand.
CATGGACATGGAGCGCATTGTGCTGACTTACGAAACGCCACAAAAGTTACTGGAAGATTTGCGTGAATTAGGCCGGAATCTGCATCCAGACCGCTTTCCAGCGTTACGTGGAAAAGCCTGGAAAGCCAAGTTGGAAGCCACTTTGGTTGAGCATTTGGCAGACCCTGTAGAGGGTGGAAAGCTAAAACTGACTTTTGAAGTGATTTACGGTCATGCAATGAAACCGAAACCTCGTGTCAAGCTGAGCGAACACAGCGCGGTGTCTTTACGAGATATGAGGGAGATGCTGCAAGGCACACGAGGACGTTAGTCAGTTTTATGCACAAAAAAACCTGCAAGTCTTTCAACATGCAGGTTTTTTATTTTTACCGTCTTGTTGAAGACTGTTTAAATGAGATATTACTTAGCCTTAACCGTACGTGCTTTCGCCATATCGCGTGGCACAAACACTTTGCCGCCATTGCCTGGTTTGGCTGCTGGTTTAGCAAACGTTGGCTTGGCAAAGCCAGGCTTTGCGAATGCTGGTTTACGGTCTGCAAAATCACCGCGCGGAGCGGAGTCACCGCGAGGGGCGAAATCTTTACGTGGGGCGAAGTCGCCGCGAGGCGCGAAATCGTTGCGCTCACCGCGAGGAGCGAAGTCTTTACGAGGTGCAAAGTCACCACGTGGGGCGAATTCCTTGCGTGGGGCAAAGTCACCGCGAGGTGCGAAATCGCCGCGAGGCGCTGAATCGCCACGGGGAGCAAAGTCCCCACGGGGAGGGAAACCACCGCCACTGTTGCGGTCGTTGAAACCACCTTTGCGAACGTAGCTGTCTGGGGCGCGTGAGTTATCTGGACGGCCACCGAAGCGGTCACCTTGTGGCGCCCCAAAGCCACCACCACCAAAACCACCGCGATCACCGCCACGGTCGCCACCAAAGCCGCCTTGGCGAGGTGCAAATTTACGGTCACGGCCTGCGCCGCCGAAACCACCACCACCGAAGCCGCCGCGATCACCACCACGGTCGCCACGGTCAGGTCCGCCGAAGTTGCTGCGTGACTCTGGGAAACGTTGCTTTGGCTCTAAACCAGGAATCACTTCTGCCTTGAACGGTGTGCGTGTGTATTGCTCGATGTCCATGATGCGGCGGCGGTCGCGGATTTCAGCAAAGCTGACTGCGATACCGTCACGGCCAGCACGGCCTGTACGACCAATGCGATGCGTGTAATCTTCGGCTTTCATGGGTAGGCCAAAGTTGAACACGTGGCTGATGGATGGCACGTCGATACCACGTGCTGCCACGTCGGTTGCAACCAAAATTTGTACATGGCCTTCGCGTAAAGCTTGTAAACGGCGGTTACGGATGCCTTGGTTCAAAGCGCCGTGCAAAGCGACCGCGCTGAAACCTTCTTGTTGCAGGTCGTTAGCCAAGCCATCGCACTCGATTTGGGTGCTGGCAAACACGATGGCTTGCTTGATGTTGGTGTCGCGTAACCAGTGGTCGAGCAATTTGCGTTTGTGCTGAGAATTGTCAGCCCAGAACAACGATTGCTTGATGTTTTGGTGCTTGTCTTGCGGGCTGTCGATGGTGATACGCTGTGGCTCACGCATCACACGGCCAGCGAGCTGCTGAATACGTGGTGCAAACGTGGCGCTGAACATCATGGTTTGATGGCGCTCAATGGTCAACTGGTTGACTTCTGCGAGGTCGTCCGAGAAGCCCAAGTCGAGCATACGGTCGGCTTCGTCAACCACCAAGAATTTCACTTTGTCGAGCTTCAATTGGTGTGAGCGCTGCAGGTCAAGCAAGCGGCCTGGGGTTGCCACCACCAAGTTAGCGTTTTGCAACTTAGCTAATTGCAACTGGTAAGGCATACCGCCTACGACGTTGGCAATGCGCAAGCCTTTGCAGTAGCGCACCAAGTCAATTGCGTCATTAGCAACTTGTTGTGCCAATTCGCGGGTAGGGCAGAGCACCAAAGCACCCGGTGTGGCTGGCGTGAAGTTGCGGAAGTTGGTTGGGTCTTTGCGTTTAGCGCGCTTTGGAGGCGCTTCGCCGCGGGCTTCAGCTTCAGCGCAGGCTGCTTCAAACTCAGCGCGCTCGGCAGCGGCGGCTTGTTCTTGCTGTTTTAGCAAAGTGTGGATCACAGGCAATAAAAAGGCGGCAGTTTTACCTGAACCGGTTTGGCTTGAAACCATCAAGTCAACGAATTTCTTTGGTGTGCCGTCAATAGAATCCGCTGGCAAAGCCAGTGGAATTGTTTTAGTTTGCACGATGGTGGGTTGTGTGAAACCCATTTCTTTTACAGCTTGAATCAGCTCATCAGCCAAGCCCAGTGCTATAAAGCCGTTTGGCAATTTAGCGGCTTCTTCTGCGGCCAAAGCTTTAGCCGCAACTACTTCGTCAACCTCATTTAATACATTATCAATAGCTGTTGAGGCAGTAAATTCACTGGCCACAGCGGAATTTAATGTTATTTCGTTATCGATTTGAGATTCGAGGGCGTTAGTTGTCGTGTCAATCATAGAGTCAGTCATACATAGCCGCTACCAGTTTCGGTGCGGTTCCATTCAATGGTTAAAAAACATCAACCATCAAACGAAGTACAACGTCTATTTACTCGATTTGGTCTGCAACCCACATCTATAGATGTGTGATTGCAGTCGGTAGCGACGCGGTTGGCTTTTTAAATCGTTGCTTTAATTTAAATTAAAAGACAACAAGCCCAAAGTGTGTGGTAGATGTGCGATGCCAAAAATCGTCAAACTTATTCGCCAAATTTGATTCATCAATTTCTGTGCAGTCTATGATTATGGCATGACTACGGGTTTTTACCTAATTTTATTTTAGAAAATGCTCGCGGTAATGCACCAATTCATCAATCGACTCATGCACATCCGCCAGCGCCGTATGTTTTTGCTGCTTTTTGAAGGCTTTGTAGACGTCTGGTTTCCAGCGCTTAGCTAATTCTTTGAAGGTGCTGACGTCGATGTTGCGGTAGTGGAAGAAAGCGTCCAACTTGGGCATGTATTTGACCAAAAACCGGCGGTCTTGGCTGATGGTGTTGCCGCACAAGGGGGATGTTGCTTTGGGAACGTATTTTTTGAGAAACGCCAAAATTTCGGCTTCTGCATCGGCTTCAGAGATCGTCGATGCCTTCACTTTGTCGATCAAACCGCTTTTGCCATGCGTGCCTTTGTTCCACTTGTCCATTTTGTCGAGCAGGGCGTCTGATTGATGTATCACTAGGACGGGGCCTTCGATTCTTGGCTCTAAGTTTGGACCGGTAACGACGACGGCAATTTCTATCAAACGCTCGTTATCGGGGTCTAAACCTGTCATTTCGCAGTCTAGCCAGATCAGGTTTTGATCATTTTTAGCAAGCAAAACCGGAGTTTTGGTGGTTTCTGCTACGGTTTCTTGGTTGATTTTGGCGGTATTGGGCATATCTAAGATTGTCGCCCATTTCGTGCCATTCATGACCTTTTCGATTCATTTCATCAGTAAACTCATAAGCTATGACTAACGCATCCTTATCAACTAATTTTTCGATTATTTTTACATTGGTATTTGCCGCGCTGTTGGTTGCTGGTTTGGTCGTTAAATACTGGCTGGCGACGCGCCAAATTCGTTACGTAGCACAGCATCGCAACGCCGTGCCAGCAGCATTCGTGCAAAACATCACATTGGCGGCGCATCAAAAAGCAGCAGATTACACGCTAACGAAATCGCGTGTTGGTTTGCTAGAGCTGGCTTTTGGTACTGCTGTGTTGGTGGGCTGGACGCTTTTAGGTGGGCTGGATCTGCTGAATACGTGGTTGCTGGGCTTGATTGGCAATCCTTACGCGGGTTTAGCGCAGCAGTTGGCGTTGTTCGTCAGCTTCGCTGTGATTGGCAGCATCATTGAGCTACCGTTCACGCTGTACCAAACTTTTGTGGTTGAAGAGCGTTTTGGGTTCAACAAAATGACGTTCAAGCTGTGGCTGATGGACGGTATCAAATCAACGCTGATTGGTACTTTGATTGGTTTGCCATTAGCAGCCCTGATTTTGTGGCTCATGGGCGCTGCGGGCAATCTGTGGTGGCTGTGGACTTGGTTTGTGTGGATGGGGTTTAACCTGCTGCTTTTGGTGTTGTACCCCACGGTGATTGCTCCTATGTTCAATAAATTCAAACCACTGCAAGATGAAGCCTTAAAAACTCGTGTGACGGCGCTGATGCAACGCTGTGGTTTTGCAGCAAAAGGACTGTTTGTCATGGATGGCAGCAAACGTAGCGGCCACGCCAATGCGTATTTCACAGGTTTTGGCGCTTCCAAGCGCGTGGTTTTTTATGACACTTTGCTCGCCAAATTGTCGCCCGCAGAGGTGGACGCTGTGTTGGCGCATGAGTTGGGGCACTTCAAACACAAGCATGTGATCAAGCGCATCATCGCCATGTTTACCATGAGCTTGGTTGGTTTCGCTTTACTTGGCTGGTTGTCCACGCAAGTGTGGTTTTACACGGGGCTGGGAGTGATGCCGAACTCTATGCCAGTGACTGGTGTACCAAACAACGCTTTGGCTTTGCTGCTGTTGATGCTCGCCATGCCAGCGTTCACGTTTTTCATCTCACCCTTTTTTGCACAGCTATCGCGTAAACATGAGTTTGAAGCCGATGCTTATGCCATCAAACAAACAGACGGTAATGACTTGGCCAGAGCGCTGCTCAAGCTGTATGAAGACAATGCCTCTACGCTGACGCCTGACCCTTTGTTTGTGAAGTTTTATTACTCGCACCCACCAGCCTCAGAGCGCTTGGCTCGCATGGTTTTTTCACCTTCGGGACAGTCAGCTTGAGTAATTTATTGCAAAACGGCTTGGTCGTCGCGGGTTTTGGCCGTCATGTGATGGTTGAAACCGATGCAGGTGAGCGCATCATCTGTCACCCCAGGGGTAAGAAAAATACAGCCGTCGTGGGTGACCGTATTAAATGGCTTGCCACGCAAGACGAAGGTACGATTGAGAAGCTTGAGCCTAGGAAGAACCTGTTTTATCGGCAAGATGAAATCCGCACCAAGTCATTTGCTGCGAATCTAGACCAGATTTTGATTCTAATTGCAGCAGAGCCTGAGTTTTCAGAAAGTCAACTCAGCCGAGCTTTGATAGCTGCTGAGGCGGAGCACATTACCCCAATTATCGCGTTGAATAAAAGCGATCTAGTCGGGCCATATGCCAAAGCGTGGAAGAGACTACAACCCTACAAAGCGATGGGCTATGACCTTGTCTCACTGAATTTGAAGGTAAAAACCGACGAACAAACGCAGCTGTTGAAGTCCTTGCTGCAGGGTAAAACCACCTTGGTTTTGGGGCCCTCTGGTGCAGGCAAAAGCACGCTGATTAACGCAGTTGTACCTAATGCCACAGTATTTACGCAAGAAATCTCGCAAGCGCTAAATTCCGGTAAACACACCACGACCAGCACAACGTGGTATTGGGTGGATGAGGCAAAAACAACGGCATTGATTGATTCGCCTGGGTTTCAAGAATTCGGCTTGAACCACATTGATGCCATGCACTTAGCCAGCTATATGCCCGACTTTAAGGTGCATGTTCCCAACTGCAAGTTTTACAACTGCACGCATTTGCATGAGCCGGGTTGCGGCGTGCTAGCAGCTATGAAAATCAGTGAAAAACAGTATGAAAATGACGGTGCCCGGCGTATTATAAGCCTAGAGCGCTATCGTATATATAGCAGTTTGTTTGCGGAATTATCTGAGGTACGTTATTAATCTTGATGCTTACACCAGTTTTAAGCAGCTTGAGTTAGCCTAGCAAATTGGACAAAGTCAGCAGCGCCAGCAAGAGCATCCATAGCACCACATAGCGCCAAACCAGACCAACGACGCTGCGCAAATGTGCAGGCTCTGCTTCGCGCCCAGGTGTCGTGATGGTTGCTTCGGATGTTGCCGTGGCGTCACCAAAACCGCTGCTGTCGTGCCCACTAAATGATGAGTTCACAGCTTCAGCTTGTGTTGCTGGTTTGAGAAGTTCGCCACCCAAGCGAACATGCATCGCACCCGATGTAGCGGCCAAAATCACGCCGTCGTTTGAATTGTCCAGTGTTGGCAATTGCTGCGCGTAGTTGCGCCAGCAGTCAATCGCATCTTCAAAGTTACCGACTACGGCAAAGCCCATGGCTGTGAAGCGGGCGGGCAGCCAATCGACCAAATACCACGCCTGTGCAGTGATTGCGCGTAAGTGGCTGCTCACTACTGGGGTTTCGTAATGCACTTTGTCACTGGTTGCAGCACTTAGTTTGGGCTGAAAACGCGGTTTCCAAAAACGCACGGTGAATTCAGCCATACGGTAAAACACTGCACCAAATGGCCCTAAACCCAATGCCGCCAAAATGACATACCAAGTCAGTACGCCAAACACATGGCGGTGCGCGGCTAAGACGGAATATTCAATCACGTGGCGCACAATTTCGCTGCGCGGGATGTTGCTGGCATCAACGTTTTGCCATTCAGCCAAGAGCTGCCGTGCTAAATCTTCGTCGCCAGCATCTAGTGCATCGCGAATGTCCGTGAAATGGTAGCTAAATTGCCTGAATCCAAGGGTGACATAAAGCACCATCACATTCCACACCACAGCTGCAGGCCAACCGATGGCGTAAATCAAAAACCAATGCACGCCTAAGACGGCTAAGGCTGGCAATGCTGCCGTGATCAACCAAACCACCCAGCTGTGGTCCGATTTGCCCGCGTCAAAATTACGACTGACAGCGTTCGCCCAGTGGCGCAGACCATGATGAATCGGATTGCTGCGCGTTAGTGGTTTGACTTGCTCAATCAAAAACGCGCAAAAAATGGCAAAAAAGCTCATAACAACATCATATAGGATGCTGACTGGCTTTAAGCGTGCAAAAACCTATAAAAATTACGCAACATACCCGCCGTTGCACCCCAAATGAAATGTTCCTTGCCATTCGGGGCTGTTACGTCTGGGTAGGGCATAGAAAACCACTTGCGTCGTGCGCCCTGCCATTCAAACACGTGTTCGTGGTGGTTGGCGGGGTTCATCAAAAATGACAAAGGCACTTCAAACACATGCGCCACTTCATCTGTGTTGAGTTGCAGCTCAAAATCTGGCTGCAACAACGCCACCACAGGCGTGATGACGAATTGCGTGCCTGTCAAATACGTCGGCATGCTTCCTATGACTTCAATATGTGATGCCTCAATACCCACTTCTTCGTAGGTTTCGCGCAGCGCGGTAGCCACGGCATCGGCATCGTCCTTATCCGCCTTGCCACCCGGAAAAGCGATTTGCCCACCGTGTGTGGACATATGCATGGTGCGCTGTGTCAGCAGCACATGCAGCTCGTCGCGCATCACCAAAGGCAAAAGCACAGAAGCATTGGCTATTTGACGCTGAGTGAAACTGCTTTCGCGAAGTATTTCGGGTGTCCAAGTGGGTTGATTCACAAACCGCTCGCGCAAAGCCTGTGGCAGCATGGCTTCAGCGGCAATGACTGGCATGTGCGCACCAGTGCTGGTGACGGGCACTTTGCGAGGATCAAAAATCGGTGGTGCGATGTAATCTGGTGCAGACATGATTTATTTAATAAATAAAAAAACCGCTAGAAGCAACTCTGAGAGCGACCTGTAGCGGTTATTTTTCAGAGCCAGCGCAACTGTAATTGCTGCTGACTCCTGGTTCTTGGCTTTAAGCTGCAGTAACTGCTGCTGTAGCCTTGACCTTTTTAGGAGCCAATTTTTCTTTAATACGCGCAGACTTGCCGCTACGATCACGCAAATAGTACAACTTAGCACGGCGAACATCGCCACGGCGTTTGACTTCAATCGCTGCGATCAACGGGCTGTAAGTTTGGAACGTACGCTCAACGCCTTCACCGCTGGAGATTTTACGAACGGTAAAACCGCTGTTCAAACCACGGTTACGCTTGGCAATAACCACGCCTTCAAACGCTTGCAAACGCTTGCGAGTTCCCTCGACCACGTTAACGCTAACGATAACGGTGTCACCAGGTGCAAAAACTGGGATGGTTTTGTTCAAACGAGCAATTTCTTCTTGCTCTAGTGTTTCTATTAAGTTCATAGTTTCCTCTTGTGATCATGGCCGCACCAACGTCGGGATTGACATATGCTCAATATATTTACAGAGAAAACCGTAAATAGAGCGGTCGGCCAGAGGATCGAAAAGCCTTTGATTATAACCTTTTTAAGGCTTTATAAGCAGATCAGGCCGCAGTGTCTTGGTAAGTTTGAGTCGTTGCTCTTGCCGCCACCGCTCGATGTTGATGTGATGACCAGACAAAAGTACATCTGGAACGGCTTTAGATACATCTTGATCTTGCCAAACTTCAGGGCGTGTGTAGTGTGGGCAATCTAGCAAGCCATCTAATGCGGGGTTGAAACTGTCCAAATGGTGGCTGTCTGCGTCTCCAAGCACACCGGGTTGCAGGCGTGCGACTGCGTCCAAGAGCGCCATGGCAGCAATTTCGCCGCCTGAGAGGATAAAATCGCCCAAGCTGATTTGAATATCCACATACGCGTCAATAAACCGCTGGTCAATGCCTTCGTAGCGGCCGCAAACAAGCACAGCTCCTAGACTTTTTGACCATATTTCTACGCTCGGGTGGTCTAGTTTTTGCCCAATCGGGGAAAAGAGAACCACAGGTGCAGGGTTTGTTTGTTGACGCTCGGATTGAATTGCTTCAAGGCACAAGCGCAAAGGCTCCGCCATCATCACCATGCCCGGACCACCGCCAAAGGGGCGGTCATCTATTCGGCGGTAGGTGCCTTGGGCGAAATCACGTGGGTTCCACAGGCGCACATCGACCAAAGGGATACCGTTATTGGCACCATCTTTTGCCTCAAAGGCGCGTCGGTTGATGCCAACAGTTAAAAAAGGGGCGAAAAGCTCAGGGAAGAGGGTGATGACATCGAAGCGCATAGCTTATTTATGTCTGACCTTCAATAGTCTGGCTGCCAGTCAACGGTAATGCGTTTCTCAGCCAAATTCACATCATCCACAAAGTGCGAAACGAAGGGGATCATGCGTTCTAGGGTCTTCTCTTCGCCATCGACGTTTTCGGTGTATTCGATGACGAGCACTGTTTGTGGGCCTGTAGCGAGCAAATCTTTCACCACTCCAAGGTCAACACCTTCGCGGTTGACGACGTTCAAACCCATCAAATCAACCCAGTAGTACGAATCGAGTTCTGGGGTTGGAAAGCTAGAGCGCGGAATAAAAATGCGCGAGCCTTTGAGCGATTCTGCGATGTCGCGATCTTCCATGTCGTGTGCAACGGCAACGATATTGTCGGAATGCACTTTGGCTTCGCGAATACGCATCAGCTGCGTACCTGCAAAGGCCGGTTTACCGCGTTCGGTAGGCTGCAAATACCAACGTTTGGAAGAAAAAAGCGCCTCAGGGTCGGCGCTATGGGGTAGAACTTTGAACCAGCCTTTAAGCCCCCAAGCATCGGCTATTCGCCCCACTTGGATGGCATCAGGTGGTAAATCTACTGGTTCAAGTCCTTGCAACATAAGATTTAAAGTTAATTAAATATACTAAACAACGACCTAGAACCTAAATCAACAACAATGTGTTGATTAAGCAGCTGCTGTTGCTTTTGCTGCTGCTTTGGCGTGCTGAGCAAACAAACGCTCAACGGTTGGAGATGCTTGCGCACCAACGCTTTTCCAGTAAGTCACGCGGTCTTGCGCAACGCGGATACTCTCTTCGCCACCAGTAGCGCTAGGGTTGTAAAAACCAACGCGCTCGATGAAACGGCCATCGCGGCGGGTACGTTTGTCAGCGACAACGATGTTGAAGAAAGGACGCGCTTTAGCGCCGCCGCGAGAAAGTCGAATGACGACCATAATAGTTCCTTTGAAAGGCTGCAATGTTTAGTAAAAATAAGCACAAGTCGATCCAATTGAGTTGGATTAATTTTGCCAATAATTCCCTGATAAACCTTGTAGCCCGATAATTTCATGTAATCTCAGCGTTGAGACACGTTACATAACCACCCGGCTAGAAACACGCTGAAAAGCCTTTGATTATAGCTTTTTACTGGCTGTACCGTCATTTCGTCGTCATTTTTATATTTTTCCTTCTAAGTTATCTAAATTTTCATACTTTTATGTTGATGATTCGCCCCAGCGCAGACACCGATTTACCCGCTATCACCGCAATTTATGCCCACCACGTTCTCAACGGAACGGGTACTTTTGAGGTCGATCCACCCAGTTTAGATGACATGCGCGGTCGCCGTGCTGATGTTTTGTCTAAAGGCTTGCCTTGGCTGGTTGCTGTCGCAAAAGAAAATGGAGAGGAATCAGTTATCGGTTACGCCTACTGCAACTGGTTTAAACCTCGGCCAGCGTACCGTTTCTCAGCGGAAGATTCGATTTATTTGAGTCCAGAAGCGGCAGGAAAAGGTGTTGGTCGTACCTTATTGGCAGAATTGATGGCGCAAGCGCAGCGGGCTGGGGTGCGCAAATTGATCGCAGTGATTGGCGATTCAGCCAACGCAGGCTCTATCGCCGTCCATACATCTGCTGGGTTTCAGTCTGTGGGGGTATTGAAATCAAGCGGTTGGAAGTTTGATAAATGGCTAGATGTGGTGCTGATGGATAAGTTTTTAGGCGAAGCAGACGCATCGCCGCCAGTTTAAGCTTTGCCAAACTGCAAAACCATCATAAATAAACAAACACATGAAAAACAAAACAATTGCCGCATGGCTTACATTTCTCGGTGGTCCGTTAGGCTTGCACCGGTTTTATCTTTTTGGCAGCCAAGATTGGCTGGGTTGGCTACTACCTTTGCCAACGATTTTGGGGCTGTATGGGGTGCAACGTGTGCGCACGTATGGGATTGACGACACGATGAGCTGGGTGTTGCTGCCGGTTTTGGGCTTTGTGATTGCGGGCTGCGCACTGGTCGCGATTGTGTATGGCTTGATGTCAGCAGAGCAATGGAATGCGAAGTTCAATCCAGCATCTAAGGCTGACGCAAGCGCTGGACAAACCAGCTGGTTGACAATAGGTGCGGTAGTCTTGTCGCTGTTTATTGGCTGCACATCATTGATATTTGGCACAGTTCAAGTATTTCAACACTATTTTGAGTACCAAATACTTGAAGATCAAAAACTACCGAAATAGCTTTGCCATATTGTGTTAAAAATGCCTTTAGCCCGCATATTTACTGCCTAAGCAGCTATAAAAATAATAGCAAATCTAGCGACGTATTTGACGCAACCAGCTAGACTTGAGACATTAAAACAACTGTAAACTGACCCAGTAAGCGACGGCTGCGACAAATGCGCTTGCTGGGATAGTGAATATCCAAGCCCAAACAATGTTGCCAGCTACGCCCCAGCGAACGGCGCTAGCGCGCTGAACGGAGCCAACGCCTACGATAGAACCCGTAATCGTGTGTGTTGTAGAGACCGGAACGCCCATGAACGTGTTTAAAAACAAGGTGATAGCACCCGCACCCTCAGCGCAAAAACCACCGACGGGCTTGAGTTTGGTGATCTTTTGCCCCATGGTTTTGACAATGCGCCAGCCACCAAACATGGTTCCTGCACCAATGGCGCAATAGGCAGAAATAGCAACCCACAAGGGTGGTGATTTGTCGCCGGCAGCAGAGTAACCAGTCGCAATCAGCAACATCCAAATGATGCCGATGGTCTTTTGTGCATCATTGCCACCGTGACCCAGGCTAAAGGCTGCTGCAGAAGCCAATTGCAAGCGTCTGAATATGCGGTCAACCTTGGATGGTGCCGTTTTGCGGCAAATCCATGCCACAGCGACCATCAACAATGAGCCGAGTACAAAACCCAAAATCGGCGAAACAAAAATAAAGATAACGATTTTGATGATGCCGCTTGAAATCACAGCGCTCGCGCCCGCTTTGGTAACTGCAGCGCCAATAATGCCACCTGCTAGAGCGTGAGAAGAGCTACTAGGAATGCCGTAATACCAAGTAATCGTGTTCCAAGTGATGCCGCCAATCAGCGCGCCGAACACCACATGAATATCAACAATGGCGGGATTTACCAAGCCTTTACCCATCGTAGCAGCTACCGCAAAGCCAAATACAAAAATAGCGATAGCATTAAAAAATGCAGCAAAAACAACAGCTTGGCCAGGTTTCAAAACACCAGTGGAAACAACAGTTGCAATCGAATTGGCTGCGTCATGAAAGCCATTCATAAAGTCGAAAGCCAGAGCCAAGAGCACCAGCATAGCGACTATCCAAAATGCGGTTTGACCTTGCATTAAGAATTCTCCAAAATGATGCCTTCAATCAAATTAGCTACGTCTTCGCATTTATCTGTAATCGTCTCAAGCAGTTCGTAAATGGCTTTGAGTTTGATAACTTCACGGACATCTGGTTCTTCGCGAAACAGCTTGCTCATGGCACTGCGCATCACGCGGTCAGCATCAGACTCAAGTTTGTCAATTTCTTCACAGGTTTTCAGTGCGGTTTCAGCAGTTGCAGGGTCAGCAATGCTGCCTAGCAAATACACAGCATCTTTGAGACGATCAATACACTTCACGCTGATGTCTGTGAGGCGCTTGATGTCGGGAGTCATTTCGCGCACGTCGTACAAAGCCATGGTTTCAGCAGAATCTTGCAGCAAATCTGCCACATCATCCATGGTGTTGATGAGTTTGTGGATGTGCTCACGATCAATCGGGGTGATGAATGTTTTGTGAAGCAACTGGTTCACATCACGGGTCACGCGGTCTGCGGCACGTTCGGCGTTGTCAACATCGCGGTTGTACTGCTCACGCAAATGAACATCGTTGTAGTTGTCTACCAGATGAGAGAAAGCTCTCGCAGCCTCAACGGTGCGGTCAGCGTGTTGGTTAAACATTTCAAAGAAATTGCCTTCACGTGGCAGTAATTTACCGAAAAACATGTGTGCCTCCCTGTGGGAAATATTTCATTAACATTTCAAAAATATGACATTCCTGTAACTCGTGGAGTTTAACCTCGATAGTCTTGAGTTCGGCAAGCTTGTTGATTTAAGTTGAAAAAGTCGAAAAGGTGGTCAAAAAAAAACCGCACAACGAAAAGTTGTACGGTTTTTAGTGGTGCCGGAGGCCGGAATCGAACCGGCACGGGTCTTACCCCGCGGGATTTTGAGTCCCGTGCGTCTACCAATTTCACCACTCCGGCAGTTGGAATCTGTGAAGCCTCGAATTATGACACATTTTATGGCACATTATTGGGATGAACTATTTAACTATTGAAGATGTGATCGGAAAAACGCCTTTGGTGGCACTGCAACGCATTGGTGTAGCTGGCAATAAGCTCAAAAACAATGTTGTTTTGGGTAAGTTAGAGGGTAACAACCCCGCTGGCTCGGTGAAAGACAGGGCTGCCATGTCCATGATCAAGCGTGCTGAAGAGCGTGGACAGATCAAGCCGGGCGATACATTGATCGAGGCAACCTCCGGTAACACTGGAATAGCTTTGGCGATGGCAGCGGCTATCCGAGGCTACAGCATGGTGCTCATCATGCCTGAAGACCTGTCTATCGAACGGGTACAAACGATGAAAGCTTTTGGGGCGGAGCTGATATTGACCCCAAAAAGCGGCGGTATGGAGTACGCTCGCGATTTGGCCGAGCAAATGCAAGCGGAGGGCAAAGGTTTGGTGTTAGATCAGTTCGCAAATCTAGATAACCCGCGTGCACATTTCGAAACCACAGGGCCAGAGCTTTGGGCGGATACGCAAGGGCAGATCACTCATTTTGTGAGTGCGATGGGTACGACGGGAACAATCACTGGTGTATCTAAGTATTTGAAAGAAAAAAATCCAAATATCAAAATCATCGGTGCGCAGCCGTCTGAAGGTTCGCGTATTCCAGGAATCCGCAAATGGCCAACTGAGTATTTGCCCAAAATTTATGACCCAAGTCATGTCGACGAGTTGGTTTTAGTTAGCCAAGCGGATGCTGAAGATATGTGCCGTCAATTAGCCAAAGATGAGGGCATTTTTTGTGGTATTTCAGCCGCAGGTGCATGTTGGGTGGCGCAGCAAATCTCGAAAACTGTTGAAAATGCAACGATTGCTTTTATCGTTTGCGATAGGGGAGATAGATATTTGTCCACTGGTGTATTTCCAGCTTGATTGAAAGTCATCCAAGATGCAAACCTATAAATACTGCCCGTCATGTGCCGCACCTTTAGCTTTGGTTTCTTTGTTGGAAGATGGCGGCATGAAGGAGCGCTTGCGCTGTGCCGCTTGCGATTTCGTGCATTGGAACAACCCTACGCCCGTGTTAGCGGCTGTGATTGAATACGAGGGTCGTATTTTGCTTGCACAAAACGCTGCATGGCCGGGCAAAATGTTTGCGTTGATTACTGGGTTCATGGAGGCTGGTGAAACACCAAAAGACGGCATTGCGCGCGAAATCAAAGAAGAAACGAATCTTGATGTCAGTGAGCTTAATTTGATTGGCGTCTACGATTTTCAGCGCATGAACCAAATCATCATTGCGTACCATGCGGTTGCTTCGGGTGATGTGGTTTTGTCACCTGAATTGGTAGATTTCAGGTTGTTCTCGCCTCAAACGGTGAAATGCTGGCCTTCAAGCACAGGATATGCCTTGGCCGATTGGCTCAAATCGCGTGGGCATGAGCCGCAGTTTGTGGAGTGGCCTAATAAGTCTTAAAAATAAGAACTGTAATCACCTTGCCTCATGCAAAAAGCCCGTCAAACATGTCGTTCGACGGGCTTTTTGAGTTGGAAAACTGAATTACTTCAATTTAACTTCTTTGTAATCCACATGCTTGCGTGCTTTAGGATCAAATTTCTTGATCAGCATTTTGTCAGGTGTTGTTTTTTTGTTTTTGTCAGTCGTGTAGAAATGACCTGTACCAGCTGTTGATTCCAGCTTGATTTTTTCGCGTCCGCCTTTTGCCATGATGATGCTCCGTATCTAGGTTATTTGGTGGAATTAAGCTTGACCGCGAGCACGCATGTCTGCGAGCACGGATTCGATGCCGTTTTTGTCAATCAAACGGATAGCTGCAGCTGAAACGCGCAGGCGAACCCAGCGATTTTCGGCTTCGATCCAGAAGCGACGATACTGTAGATTCGGCAAAAACCGACGTTTGGTGTGGTTGTTGGCGTGAGAAACATTGTTTCCCGACATTGGGCCTTTGCCCGTTACTTCACATACGCGTGCCATGAGGACACTCCTAATAAAAACGCAACTTATTGAATATTTAATAAATAAAGTTGCGCGTTAACGGCTCTCGCCGCACCTCGCTATCGAGTGTAGATAGCGGTAAATAATCACTGCCTATAAAATCATATAAAGCAGCAAAGCCACAGATTATAGCGTTTTTTGGCTGTGGCTTCAATTTGGCTGATATTCAGACCTTGTTTTGCTCTAAAAAGCGCTGTGCATCAAGCGCTGCCATGCAACCTGTGCCGGCGCTGGTAATGGCTTGTCGGTAAATGTGGTCTTGCACGTCACCTGCTGCAAATACGCCGGGTACGCTGGTCATGGTGGCCAAGCCGTTTAAACCGGATTGCGTCACGACATAGCCGTTTTTCATCTCTAGTTGACCCTCGAAGATGTCCGTATTGGGCTTGTGTCCAATGGCAATAAAGCATCCTTTGACAGCGACATCTTCAGTTTTGCCATCTTTAACATTCTTGAGTCGAATGCCCGTTACACCCGAGTTATCCCCCAAAACCTCGTCAAGTGTGGCGTGCAGTTTAAGTTCAATTTTTCCGCTAGCAACTTTCTCCATCAATTTATCAATCAAGATGGCTTCCGCTTTGAATGTATCGCGGCGGTGAACCAAATACACTTTGCTGGCAATGTTCGATAGGTACAAAGCCTCTTCGACTGCGGTGTTCCCGCCACCCACAACGGCGCAAACCTGCTCGCGGTAGAAAAAGCCATCGCAAGTAGCGCAACCCGATACGCCACGCCCCATAAAAGCTGTTTCAGACGGTAACCCTAGGTACATGGCAGATGCACCGGTTGCTAAAACCAACGCGTCGCAAGTGTAAGTACCTGAATCTCCCGTTAAAGTGAAAGGGCGTTTTGAAAAATCGACGGTATGAATATGGTCGAAAATGATATTGGTTTTAAAGCGCTCGGCATGTGCTTGAAAGCGTTCCATCAGTTCCGGGCCTTGCACGCCATCAACATCTGCCGGCCAGTTGTCAACCTCAGTCGTGGTCATCAATTGACCTCCTTGCGCGATACCCGTGATCAACATAGGATTTAAATTGGCTCGCGCTGCATAAATGGCTGCCGTATAGCCAGCTGGGCCTGAACCTAAAATGAGGACTTTTGCGTGTTGTGAATTAGACATGTGTATGGCTTAGAGTTAGTGACAAAATGAAAACTATGGGATTGGTAAAGAACGATGTTCAAATATTTGCAGTTTAGACCCCTAGTTTCAGGGTATAACTAACACAATCGCAGATTTTAGACCAACGCAAATATTTATGCTTATGCATTTCTTAAATATTAAATGATGGTTGTATTTGCATGTGCGCCAGCAAAATGACTTTAAATGTTAGGGTTTTAGCATGACTATTTTGTCGAATTTGGATTTAATTCGTCGGGTGCCTTTGTTCTCTATGCTTTCTGACGCGCAAGCGCAAACGATTGCTGAGTCAGTAACGAAGCAACGTTTCAGGCGAGGTGAAGCTATCGTAGAAGGTGGCAAGAAAGCCAATGCTCTTTACATTATTTTGAATGGTCGCGCGCACGTTGTTGCGACTGATACGCGTGGTCGAGAAGCCATCTTGGCAAATTTAAAACAAGGTGATTATGTCGGCGAGATGAGTCTCATCGACAACCAACCGCACTCAGCCACGGTGCGTGCTGAAGTACAAACAGATGTACTCGTTCTAGGACGCACGCAGTTTGCACGTATCTTGCCCGAAAACGCTGCTATGACTTACGCCATCATGAAAGTACTGGTGCAGCGACTGCGTCAAGCGGATCGAAAAATTGAATCCCTGGCCTTGATGGATGTCTATGGTCGCGTTGCAAATGCGCTACTAGACCTGTCTGTGCTTACCAGTGATGGTCATTCTTTTATTAAAGACAAAGTGTCGCGTCAAAACATCGCTAAAACAGTTGGCGCATCGCGTGAAATGGTTAGCCGTGTGATGAAAGACCTAGAAGACAAAGGCTATATTGAAAGTCAAGAAGATGGCTCGATATTGATTCGCAATAGCAGCCATACATTGTTGTAAATTTCATAACTTTAGATGACCTATTCTCTAAATACCTTAAACAACGCACAGTCACATTCAGAGCCCACCGCAACTGAGCGATTTACCCAAGAAGTTGCCTTGGTAGTCGGGTTATTGATACTTGTTTTTTGGGTGCTATCGCTGGTTAGCTACACAACCAACGATGCTGCATGGTCCACCACTGGTTTGAGTGAAGTCACTCGGAATTGGGGTGGTCGCATCGGTGCAAATGTGGCGGATTTGAGCTATTTCTTTTTTGGTTTTTCAATTTGGTGGTGTGTTGTCGCGCTAGCAAGTGCTTGGCTTGCTAGGTTAGCGTCTTGGATGCGTCACGAAAAAATGTCGTATGTCGCTACTCAAGATCAGCCCAAGTTCTATCTGTCTACGCGCGTGCGATTTTGGCTGGGTTTGGTGCTTTTGTTATGCGTCAGTACAGCCATAGAGTGGGCGCGTTTGTATCGATTTGAAGCACATTTGCCGGGTCATGCAGGTGGTGTTTTGGGATATGAACTAGGTCGATTTAGTGTAACTTCGTTGGGGTTTACGGGTGCTGCTTTGGCTTGCATTAGTGTTGGTGTGATGGCTGCCTCTATGGTCTTTAATTTTTCTTGGAGTAAAACTGCTTCAAGTATGGGGGAATGGCTGGAAGCTTTTATCGCGGCGCGAAGACAAAAAAGCGAAGTAGCGCAAGACTTAGCAATTGGGAAAGTTGCAGCGCGTGAACGCGAAGTAGATTTGCAAGATGAGCGCGTTGTGATTGCCGATCATCACCCCACACCAGTACGTATCGAGCCAGTGTTGGCCGAAGCACCACCTAGCATACGCGTGGCTAAAGAACGCCAAAAACCATTGTTTGTCGATATGCTGGATAGCAAACTGCCGCAGGTCGATTTGTTAGATGGTCAAGTCGCACGACAAGAAACAGTTTCGCCTGAAACCTTGGAGATGACCTCTCGCTTGATCGAGAAAAAACTCAAAGATTTCGGCGTTGAAGTTCGCGTGGTTTTGGCATCTCCTGGCCCCGTCATTACCCGCTACGAAATCGAACCGGCCGTTGGCGTGAAAGGTTCGCAAATCGTCGGTTTGGCCAAAGACTTGGCGCGTTCGCTCAGCTTGGTGTCAATTCGCGTGGTTGAGACGATTCCGGGCAAAAATTACATGGCTTTGGAGCTGCCCAACGCGCGCCGGCAATCCATCAAGCTCAGTGAAATTTTGGGTTCTGATGTGTATAACGAAGCCAAATCTCTGTTGACAATGGGTCTGGGTAAAGACATCATCGGCAATGCGGTGGTGGCTGATTTGGCCAAAATGCCGCATGTGCTGGTAGCAGGAACGACGGGTTCTGGTAAATCTGTCGGTATCAACGCCATGATTTTGTCGCTGCTCTACAAAGCCGAAGCCCGCGATGTGAGGTTGTTGATGATCGACCCGAAAATGTTAGAGATGAGCGTTTACGAGGGCATTCCACACCTTTTGGCTCCGGTCGTAACCGACATGCGCCAAGCCGCGCACGGCTTGAACTGGTGCGTGGCCGAAATGGAACGCCGCTACAAACTGCTCAGTAAGATGGGCGTTCGCAATTTAGCGGGTTACAACGCCAAAATTGACGAAGCCAAAGCGCGTGAAGAGTTCATTTACAACCCGTTCAGCTTGACACCTGAGTCACCGGAACCTTTGGAACGCGAGCCGCACATAGTTGTGGTCATCGACGAGCTGGCCGATTTGATGATGGTTGTGGGTAAAAAGATTGAAGAATTGATAGCACGCTTGGCACAAAAGGCGAGGGCTGCAGGCATCCATTTGATTTTGGCAACTCAGCGCCCCAGTGTGGACGTGATCACGGGGTTGATCAAAGCCAACATCCCGACGCGTATTTCCTTTCAAGTCAGCAGCAAAATCGACAGCCGTACCATTTTGGACCAAATGGGCGCAGAGGCACTGTTGGGCATGGGCGACATGCTGTACATGGCCAGCGGCACGGGCTTGCCAATCCGTGTGCACGGTGCCTATGTCAGCGACGAAGAGGTTCACCGCGTTGTATCTTATCTTAAGAGCCAAGGCGAGCCCGATTACATTGAAGGCGTGCTAGAGGGCGGAACGGCCGATGGCGACGGTGATTTGATGGGAGATGGCAGCGGTGGCGGCGGTAGCAGCGAAAAAGACCCGATGTACGACCAAGCTGTTGAAGTAGTTTTGAAGAATCGCAAAGCCAGTATTTCTCTCGTCCAGCGGCATTTAAAAATAGGTTATAACCGAGCAGCAAGATTGGTGGAAGACATGGAAAAAGCAGGTATGGTGAGCGCGATGAGCAGCAATGGGCAGCGTGAAATATTGGTACCACAGCGGGCGGAATAGGCTATATGTTTAAATATTTTGCTATTTTATTTATAGCCTTTAAGGCAGTAAATACGCCGGCTGCAGGCTTAAATGCACTTGAAAGTTTCTTAAAGTCTACCCAGTCAGGCAAAGCTGAGTTTACCCAAGTTGTCACCAGCCCAGCCAAGGCTGAAGTCAAGTCAGACGCTAAAGCAGCTACAGGTGAAAAATCAGTTGCCAAGGTTAAAACTTCTAGCGGTACGTTTGAGTTTTCACGCCCAAATAAATTCAAGTTTCTCTACAAAAAACCGTTCGAACAAACCATCGTGGCAGACGGTGCAACACTGTGGTTGTTTGACGTTGATTTGAACCAAGTTACGGCTAGAAAACAAGCGCAGGCTTTGGGCTCAACACCCGCAGCCTTGATAGCCACAGCTGCGAGTTTGAAAGCTTTAGAAGCCGAATTCAAACTGCAAGATGCGCCAGACACCAACGGCTTGCAATGGGTGATAGCTACCCCAAAAGCCAAAGACGGCCAGATTCAAAGCATCAAAGTTGGTTTGAAAGGCGCGGCTGATACTGGAGTTTCACTCTCAGTTTTAGAGATTTTGGACAGCTTCGGCCAGCGCTCGGTGATTAATTTTGCCAATTTGGAACGGAATTTAAGTTTTGGCGCTGAAAACTTCAGTTTCAAACCGCCATCGGGGGCGGATGTGATTCGGCAGTGAGTGAGTTGGAATTGCGTTTAACGCTTCGTTAAACAGCGCTGATAGGCGTCGGTGTTGAGCATTGAGTTAAACGATCGAATACTCATCATCACATCTTCGTCCTGATTTTGTACTAACTTCGAGCTTCGTGAACTGCCATACAAATCCGCCGTTTTTCAAATCATCCAAGTCCTGAACAAGGCGCTGTCTGTAAGAAGTTTTCCATCTTCATAGACCAGTCGTATTTGAAAGAGGATATCCAATTGGGTTTTATCGAAATTTATGGCCCAAATGACAGGAGTGCAGTGCGGATTATTCATAGTGCAAACGCGCCGCCGCTTTTGGTAATGACCATAGTCGCGCTCAAACCGCTCCACCATTTCGTCAAAAATCTCTTGCGTCAGAAGACTTTTTATCCGAGCAGTGAAGTCTGCCGAAAATGCATCAATGTCTTTTGTTGTGACTGCGGACAAGATACGGTCAGCAAATGGATCGGCGATTGACCATATCTCTTCTTCCGTCTTACCTTTGATAAAAGTGTTCTCCAACTATCCTCCATTTAGATCTGATTACCCAATGTTGAACGTAATTTATACCGCAAAACCTGCGGGATTATCTGGCGTTTGCGTATTAATCTGGGTATCAAAATCTCCTGTGAATGGCTTGCAGCTTACATTCCAAGTGATTATGCTGTTTATATTTACAGTTATAAAAATTACACTTAACCATGCAATCCGATTTTACAGTCTACGAGTCTTCTAGACCAAGTGCGTGAAGCATTCGATATATGTACTCTAGCTAATAAACGTCATTCCCGCGAAGGCGGGAATCCAAAACACCTACCCTTTAACTGCATCTTTAAAGTGCCAAGCTATGGATTCCCGCCTTAGCGGGAATGACAAAATGGCGTTGCTCACTACGCTCTAGAATACCCGAATGACCCAGCCCAAAACGAATCACACGCCCCTAGCCGAGCGCATGCGCCCTAAAACGCTGTCAGAAGTCATCGGGCAGCAGCACGTTTTGGGCGAGGGGATGGCGTTGCGGATTGCTTTTGAGTCTGGGCAGCCGCACAGTTGCATTCTTTGGGGGCCGCCGGGGGTGGGGAAGACGACGATTGCACGGCTAATGGCAAATGCGTTTGATGCGCAATTTATCACCATCAGCGCGACTTTAGGCGGGGTTAAAGACATTCGAGAAGCGGTGGAGCAAGCGCAGATTTGGCAAGGGCAAGGGAAACGCACCATCGTGTTTGTCGATGAGGTGCACCGCTTCAATAAAGCGCAGCAAGATGCGTTTTTGCCGCATGTTGAAAGTGGTTTGTTGACGTTTATTGGCGCGACGACTGAGAACCCCTCATTTGAAGTCAACTCTGCTTTGTTGTCCCGCGCTGCTGTTTATGTGCTGCAACCTTTGTCGCCTGCTAATTTAGTGGAAATTATCACTATAGCCGGCGAATTAATTGCCTCAACAGCTATAGAAAAAATAGCAATAGACAAGGTGGCAGTTGATAAATTGGTTGCCTATGCAGACGGCGATGCTAGGCGCTTGCTGAACACGCTTGAAAACCTGTACATCGCTGCAGAAAAAGAGAAGATTTTAACGATTACCGACGCGTGGCTAACCCAAGTGTTGGGCGAACGCATGCGCCGCTACGACAAAGGCGGGGAGCAGTTTTACGACACCATCAGCGCCTTACATAAAAGCGTGCGCGGCTCTGATCCCGATGCCTCGCTGTACTGGTTTGTTCGTATGCTGGACGGCGGGGCAGACCCGCGCTACATGGCGCGCCGGCTGGTGCGTATGGCCAGTGAAGACATCGGTTTGGCAGACCCGCGAGCGTTGTCTATGGCCTTGGACGCCGCCAATACGTACGAACGACTAGGTTCGCCTGAGGGCGAATTGGCCTTGGCACAATGTGTGATCTATTTGGCGGTAGCACCCAAGTCAAACGCGGTTTACAAAGCTTTCAATGCCGTCAAAGCGCATATTAAGAAAGACGGTACACGCCCCGTGCCCATGCATTTGCGTAACGCGCCAACAAAGCTGATGAAAGAGCTGGACTATGGCAAGGGCTATCGCTACGCTCATGACGAGACTGATGGTTTTGCCGCTGGCGAGCAATATTTGCCAGATGGCATGAAAGATGCTTTGTTCTATGAGCCAGTAGAACGTGGTTTGGAAATTAAGATTGCTGAAAAGTTGCGGACCTTGAAAAAATTGAATGCAAATAATTAATTTTGAAATTCAATTTCAATGGATACAAAGATTAGATAAGCGAATCTAATCATGCATTAATTGCATAGGACTATTTGTTAATAGCAACGAATAGATGAAAAATGCAAGGGTAAACCCACCCGTTGGTATGATGCAAATTTGCAATCGGTAGATACAATTGCGCACAGTTCGCGGAACGCCCTTTTTTGGGTCATATTTGACATATTGGAGTAATTAAATGGAAGTCTTGCTACAACAGATCATCAACGGTCTTGTGCTGGGCAGCATGTATGCTTTAGTGGCTTTGGGTTACACCATGGTTTACGGCATTATTGGCCTGATCAACTTTGCGCACGGTGAGGTGCTGATGGTAGGCGCTATGACCAGCTGGTCCATCATCACGATGATGAAAGAAGCAAGTCCTAACTTGCCTGGCTGGATGATTTTGCTGCTGGCAACGCTAATTGCGTGTGTGGTCGCTGCAACGCTTAACTATGTGATTGAAAAAGCAGCCTATCGCCCTTTACGCAACAGCCCAAAGCTTGCCCCATTAATCACCGCGATGGGTATGTCTTTGTTGTTGCAAACGCTCGCCCGCATTGTTTGGACACCAAACCCTAAGCCTTTCCCATCGCTGTTACCGTCAGACCCGATTGAGTTTGCTGGGGCAGTTATTACAGTTACGCAGATTTTGATTTTGGCTGTAACAGCTATTTCGTTAGCTGTGCTGATGTACACCGTCAACCACACACGCCTAGGTCGCGCCATGCGTGCCACGGCTGAAAATCCACGAGTTGCTGGTTTGATGGGTGTTCGCCCAGATACCGTGATTTCAGCTACTTTTATCATTGGCGCGATTTTGGCTGCGATTGCTGGCGTGATGTGGGCGGCTAACTACGGCACCGTGCAATACACCATGGGTTTCATGCCAGGTTTGAAGGCTTTTGTGGCTGCTGTATTTGGTGGTATTGGTAACTTGGGCGGCGCGGTTGTTGGTGGCTTGCTGTTGGGACTGATTGAGTCCATTGGTGCTGGCTACTTGGGCGACTTGACGGGTGGCATTTTAGGCAGCCACTACACCGACATTTTCGCTTTCGTCGTGCTTATCTTGGTGCTGACTTTGCGTCCTTCTGGCTTGCTTGGAGAAAGGGTGGCTGATCGAGCGTAGGTGTTTTTGAAAACACCTACATTGCACGACAACATAAATTGAGTGAAAAATCATGACAAAAAATAAACTACCCATGTATATCGCCGGAGGCCTACTACTAATAGTGCTCCCGTTTATTCTGCAAATGTTTGGTAATGCTTGGGTTCGCATTGCTGACGTTGCCTTGCTTTATGTTTTGTTAGCCGTTGGCTTGAACATTGTTGTCGGCTACGCTGGCTTGTTGGACTTGGGCTATGTGGCGTTCTTCGCGCTAGGGGCGTACATTTTTGCGCTGCTGGCATCGCCGCATTTGACTGAAAACATTCCAGCGCTGGCTGAAATGTTCCCTAACGGCATCCATTTGTCTTTTTGGGTGATAGCGCCGATTGCTGCGTTGTGCGCTGGGTTGCTGGGCATGCTGTTGGGCGCGCCTACACTGAAGTTGCGCGGCGACTATTTGGCGATTGTCACCTTGGGTTTTGGTGAAATCATCCGTGTGTTTTTGAACAACTTGGAAAGCCCGGTCAACATCACCAATGGGCCACGCGGTATTTCAGGTATCGATTCGGTCAGCCTGTTTGGGCATGATTTTGCTAAGACGCTCAACGTAGCAGGTTTTGACATCAATTCTGTGACTTTGTATTACTTCCTGATTTTGCTCATGGTGATTTTCACCATCATCATCAGCCACCGCATCGAGTTGTCACGAATTGGTCGCGCTTGGATGGCTATTCGTGAAGACGAAATTGCAGCCAAAGCGATGGGCGTCAACACCCGTAATTTGAAGCTATTGGCATTCGGCATGGGTGCAACCTTTGGTGGTTTGTCAGGCGCTATTTTTGCGGCTTTCCAAGGTTTTGTTTCTCCAGAATCGTTTGGTTTGATGGAGTCTGTGATGATAGTTGCGATGGTGGTTTTGGGTGGCATGGGGCACTTGCCAGGCGTTGTATTAGGCGCAGTGTTGTTGGCAGCATTACCAGAAGTTTTGCGGTACGTCGCAGGGCCACTGCAAGACATGAGCGGTGGGCGCTTAGATGCTTCCATCCTGCGCCAACTCTTGATTGCCTTGGCCATGATTGGCGTGATGCTGATGCGCCCACGCGGTCTGTGGCCTTCGCCAGAGCATGGCAAATCATTACAAACTAAATAAACTGGAGAACATCACATGAGCGATACAGTTCTCAAAGTTGCAGGTATTTCTAAGCGTTTTGGTGGTTTGCAAGCCTTAAGCGACGTCGGCATCACCATCGAGCGTGGTATGGTTTATGGTTTGATTGGCCCTAACGGCGCTGGTAAAACCACGTTCTTCAACGTCATTACAGGTTTATATACGCCTGACAGCGGTACGTTTGAGCTGGCTGGCAAACCATATACGCCTACCGCAGTACATGAAGTTGCTAAGGCAGGTATTGCACGTACGTTTCAAAATATCCGTTTGTTTGCCGAGATGACAGCGTTAGAAAACGTCATGGTTGGTCGCCACATCCGCACACATTCCGGTTTGTTTGGTGCTGTTTTCAGAACCAGCAGCTTCAAAGCCGAGGAAAAAGCTATTGCCAAACGTGCGCATGAGTTGCTGGACTATGTAGGCATTGGTCAGCTCGCTGACTACAAAGCCCGTACCTTGAGCTATGGCGACCAACGCCGCTTAGAAATTGCTCGCGCTTTGGCAACAGACCCACAATTGATTGCCTTAGACGAACCAGCAGCAGGTATGAACGCGACTGAAAAAGTACAACTTCGTGCCTTGATTGACAAAATCCGCAATGACAACAGAACGATTTTGTTGATTGAGCATGACGTGAAACTGGTCATGGGTTTGTGCGACCGTTTGACGGTTTTGGACTACGGTAAACAAATAGCTGAAGGCACCGCCAATGAGGTGCGTGCTAATGAAAAAGTGATTTCTGCCTATTTGGGCACAGGTGGACACTAAGCTTCACCACGATAAAAGGTAAAAAACATGACAAATACCAACACGGCAAATACGCTGCTAAAAATTAGCGGTCTCAAGGTAGGTTACGGTGGCATCCAGGCGGTCAAAGGGGTTGATTTTGAGGTGCACGAGGGCGAGCTGGTTACCTTGATCGGCTCCAACGGTGCAGGCAAAACCACGACGATGAAAGCCATCACAGGCGGTTTGCCGTTTACAGAGGGTGACATCCAATACTTGGGTAAAAGCATTAAAGGCCAAGGCGCTTGGGACTTGGTTCACCAAGGCCTAGCCATGGTGCCAGAAGGACGCGGCGTTTTCACCCGCATGACCATCTTGGAGAATTTGGCGATGGGCGCATACATCCGCAACGACAAAGCAGAAATTGCAGCGGATGTGGACATGGTTTTTCAAACTTTCCCCCGCTTAAAAGAACGCAAAGACCAGCTAGCAGGCACCATGAGTGGTGGCGAACAGCAAATGCTAGCCATGGGCCGCGCCTTGATGAGCCGTCCCAAAGTGCTGTTGCTAGACGAGCCATCCATGGGCTTGTCCCCCATCATGGTTGATAAAATTTTTGAAGTCGTCAAAGACGTGTCATCCAAAGGCGTCACCGTTCTACTCGTTGAACAAAACGCCAGCCGCGCCCTAGGCATTGCCGACCGTGGCTATGTGATGGACTCAGGTTTGATAACGATGAGTGGCGACGCGAAAATCATGTTGAACGACCCGAAAGTGCGTGAAGCATATTTGGGTGAGTAAAAGTCATTAAATTTACTGCTGAATTTTGCTATAAATAATATAGCTGTTCAGGCAATAAATACGCAGGCTAGAGCCTGATTCAGTGCTCTAAGCCGGCTTTTTTCTGGTTTATCCAGTATTCCGCAACCCTGCCGCAATCCCATTGATGGAAATATGAATCCCGCGCTGTACCCGCTCGTCTGACTGACCAGCGCGGTAGCGACGCACCAGTTCGACCTGCAGGTGATGCAGCGGGTCGATGTAGGGGAAGCGGTGGCGGATGGAGCGTTGTAGGGCGGCGTTGTTGGTCAGGCGCTGTTTGTCACCAGTGATGAGCTGTAGCGCTGTTACTGTCAAATGCCACTCGGTTTCAATGCGGTTGAAAATCCTCTTGCGCAAGGCGGCATCGGTGACCAGTTCGGCATAACGCGATGCCAAAGCCAAATCGCTCTTCGCCAAAACCATGTCTATATTGCTCAGCAGGGTGCGGAAAAACGGCCAGTCTTTGACCATTTTTTGCAGCAAAGCGAGTTGTTTTTTAGATTCTGCGGGCGATTGCTTTCCGTTCGTGCTTTCATGCAAAAACGCATGAACCGCAGAACCAAAGCCGTACCAACCTGGCAAGGTTAATCGGCATTGCCCCCAGCTGAAACCCCAAGGAATAGCCCGCAAATCTTCGATTTTTTGCGATGGTTTGCGTGAAGCTGGGCGTGAACCTAGGTTCAGTTCGGCAATCTCGCGTAATGGGGTAGATTGAAAAAAGTAGTCCGTAAAACCAGGTGTTTCATAGACCAAATCGCGGTAAGCCGCCATGCTGGCTAGCGACAAGCTCGATGCTGTTTCTAAAAACTTGGCACTTGCGGACTTTGTGGGCTGTAGCAAGGTGGCTTCTAGGGTGGCCGCCACCAAGGTTTCCAAATTTCGGCGGCCAATTTCAGGATTGGCGTATTTGGAGCCAATCACCTCGCCTTGCTCGGTCAGACGGATCTGGCCACGCACCGTGCCCGGCGGTTGCGCCAAAATGGCTTGGTAGCTGGGACCACCACCACGCCCCACCGTGCCGCCACGGCCGTGAAACATGCGCAGGGTGATGCCATGCGAGGCAGCGAGCTCGTCAAACAGTTCGACTAGGGCAATCTCAGCACGGTACAGTTCCCAATTACTGGTGAAAATACCGCCATCTTTGTTGCTGTCAGAGTAGCCCAGCATGATGTCTTGCTCGCCACCGCTGCGTTGCACTTGCTGCACCATACCGGTCAACGCATAAAACTCGCGCATGATGGGGGCGGCGTTGCGCAGGTCTTCTATAGTTTCAAAAAGTGGTACGACGATCAAATCATGGCTGGCTTGTTTGTCCAACGTACCTCGCATCAAACCGACTTCTTTTTGCAGCAACAAAACTTCCAATAAATCGCTGACGGTTTCTGTGTGGCTGATGATGTAGTGGCGAATGGCGTGGTGGCCATAGCGCTGGCGCATGGCTTTGGCGGCTTCAAAAATAGCCAATTCACCCGTTGTGTGTTCAGAATACGTGGTATCCAACACACGCAATGGCCGTGCATCGCTGAGTAATTTGACCAGCAGGCTGCGTTTCGCTTGTTCGTCCAAACTTGAATAATTGGCCTCTAAACGCGCTACGGCCAGCAACTCTGCCACCACTTCTTCATGCTTGTCCGAGCTTTGGCGCAAATCTACCGTGGCCAAATGAAAGCCAAAGACTTCCACAGCGCGAATCAAAGGGTGCAGGCGCTGGCTCACCACTGCCGCACCGTGGTTGTCTTGCAGTGAAGTTTGAATTGTGCGCAAGTCGGCTAAAAAATCTTCCGCCTGCTTGTAAGGGTTTTGCGGTGCCACGGCATGGCGTGCTGCATCGCCGCCCGTCATGTCTTTTAAGTTCGCTGCCAAACGGGCGTAGATGCCGGTTAGTGCACGGCGATAAGGCTCGTCTTTGCGGTGTTCGTTGGTGTCTGGCGATTGCTCTGCCAAGGCTTTCATGGGCTCTGACAGAGGCACCAAAATCGACGACATCGACAATTCAGAACCTAAAAAATGTACTTCGGTCAAATAAAACCGCAGCACCATTTCGGCCTGGCGGCGCAGGGCGTATTGCAGGGTTTGAGCGCTGACATTGGGGTTACCATCGCGGTCGCCGCCAATCCATTGGCCCATGCGCAAAAAGCTGTGTACGGGTTGGTTGCCTAGGGATTGCTCAAGTTCTGCATACAGCTTGGGAATTTCACGCAAAAAGGTGGATTCGTAGTAGCTCAGCGAGTTTTCAATCTCATCCAGCACTGTGAGCTTGGAGTAGCGCAGCAAACGCGTTTGCCACAGCTGCATCACGCGAGCGCGGAGTTGCAACTCGTTAGCGCTCAGTTCTTTAGGCGTTAAGGCATCCTTGCCCGTACCATTCGCCAAACTGCGCATTTTGATGTCATCACGCGCGGTGAGGAGCTGGGCAATATCGCGCTCGGCATCCAAAATGCTTTTGCGCTGTACTTCGGTGGGATGTGCTGTCAACACAGGGGAAACGTGGCTTTTGGCCAAGGTTTGTGAGATGGTTTTTGGGGTGATACCTGCCCAGCGCAGACGCGCCAAAGCCACTTCAATGCTGCCTTCTTGTGTGTCACCGGCGCGTTCGTGCACTGACCGGCGACGAATATGGTGCCTGTCTTCCGCCAAATTGGCCAAATGG
The DNA here is from genome assembly GCA_013298815.1 of Polaromonas sp. Lineage (GTDB taxonomy): Bacteria > Pseudomonadota > Gammaproteobacteria > Burkholderiales > Burkholderiaceae_C > Aalborgiella. The sequence continues at coordinate 41,703 of JAAFJF010000016.1, forward strand.
CTGAAATAGGTGAAGGCACGAATCACGCTCACTGTTTGGTCGCCAGTCAGGCCTTTGAGCAGCTTTTTGAGCGCTTTGTCGGCGGTGTGGTCCTCGTCCCGCCTGAAAGCGACGGATAAGGTGCGGATTTGCTCGATCAAATCAAACGCGGCTGCGCCTTCTTGCTCCCGAATCACATCGCCTAAAATTCTTCCTAGCAACCGAATATCTTCCACTAGCGGGCGCTCATTCAGCTTTTGCTTGGAAAGCGGCTGTGTTTTGGGGGATTCAGATGGTTTAAGGGTTTGTGTTTTCATGGTTGTCGTACATGCTAGCATCAAAACCAGGGTGTATTTATCTATAGATTACCAATGAGTTCCCAATATAGAAGCCAAATAAAAGTCAACCATGCCAAATACAAGTCAGCAACCGTTATTGAATATCACCATTGCCACCCGCGAAAGCCGCCTCGCCTTGTGGCAGGCCGAGCATGTCAAAGCATTGCTTGAAGCGCGTGGCCATAGCGTCAAACTGCTGGGCATGACGACGTTGGGCGACCAAATTTTGGACCGTTCCCTCAGTAAAGTGGGCGGCAAAGGCTTGTTCGTCAAAGAGCTGGAAACGGCCTTGGACGATGGCTCAGCCGACATTGCCGTGCATTCGCTCAAAGACGTGCCTATGGATTTGCCAGAAGGCTTCGTCTTGGCCTGCGTGATGGCGCGTGAAGACCCGCGCGATGCTTTTGTATCCAATAACTACGCCAACTTAGCCGCTTTGCCCTTGGGCGCAACGGTGGGCACATCCAGCCTGCGCCGTGTCGTGCTTCTCAAAGCGCTGCGACCCGATGTGACCATTGTCCCGTTGCGTGGCAATTTAGATACCCGCTTGCGCAAACTCGATGAAGGTCGGTTTGATGCCATTATTTTGGCTGCTGCAGGCTTAAAACGCCTGGGTTTAGCACAGCGCATCCGTGCGGTGTTTGAGACGACAGAGATGCTGCCCGCTGCTGGCCAAGGCGCTTTGGGTATTGAAATCAAGGCTAATCGCACTGATTTGATCGCTGCATTAGCACCTTTGGCGCATTTGCCGACATGGATGGCTGTGTCTGCCGAGCGGGCGGTCAGCCGTGCCATGGGGGGGAGTTGTTCGATGCCTTTGGCGGCACATGCCGTGTGGGACGGGGTGCAATTGCGGCTGAATGCGGCTTGGGGCGAACCTGAGGAAGAGAAAACATCCGCAGCAGCTAACGAAACAAGCGATTTGGTCATAGCAAGCTTAAGCCATGCTGCGGACGATATTGACGCGGCTGCTGCGATGGGTGAGCAGGTCGCCGCAAAGCTTTTAGCCAGCGGTGCGCGTAAATACACAAAGTGAACAGAAAGTGAGAGTCATAGTCACCCGCCCGCGCCTTGAGGCTGATGCTTGGGTCAAGCAGTTGCAAGCTTTGCAGGTTGATGCGGTCGCGCTGCCGTTGATTCGCATAGGCGCTGTGGCGGATAACGGTGATTTGGCGAAAGCCTGGGAAAATTTGCCCCAATACCGAGCGATCATGTTTGTCAGCAGCAACGCGGTACGCTATTTTTACCTCTCAAATATGCCTCTAGCCAGCGAATTTGTTGCCTATACAGCTATTAAAAGCATAGTAAGCTTACAAGAAAAAACAACTAAACCCAGAATGTGGGCGACGGGCCCGGGTACGCGGGAGGCTTTGCTGGCGCAGGCAGTACCCAATGATTTGATTGATTCGCCCGCTGCTGACGCCGGGCAGTTTGATTCGGAAGCGCTGTGGAGCCGTGTGCAACATCAAGTCAAACCGGGGGGCAAAGTGCTGATCGTTCGGGGGCGCTCGCAAGATTTGAAAGGTCCGGAGGGCGCTGAAAACGTGCAGATGAGCGGTCGCCCTTGGTTAGCCGACCAGCTGATGGCGGCTGGTGTGCAGGTGGATTTTGTGGTCAGCTATCAGCGCAGCGCGCCTGTGTTTAACGCGGCTGAGCTTGCGTGGACAACGCAGGCTGCGACTGACAAATCTGTGTGGTTGCTCAGCAGCTCAGAAGCAGTGGCGAATTTAGTAGCAAATTTAAAGGTGATTTCAGGCTTGAGCTTGTCACAAGCCAGAGCCATCGCCACCCACCCACGCATTGCCCAAGCGGCGCGAGAGGCCGGTTTTGGTGTTGTTTACGAGTCACGCCCTTTGCTGGCCGACGTGGTGGCTTCTATAGAATCTATGCCATGAGCGACATTTCTACACAAGAAACACCTAGCAGCCCAGAGGTTCTGCCGACCGCAAACCCAATTGAAGTTGCAAATACGGGCAACAATGATGGCTTTTCTAAGTTTTTCACTATATTTATGATAGCTGCTCTGGCAGTATCTATGCTGGCTAGCTTCTATTTATGGCGTAAATTGACGAATATGCAGGAGCATCTGGCCAGACAAAGCGCTGATGCGACGAATCAAAGCGTTGAAGCGCGAAGTTTGGCGAAAAACGCACAAGATTTGGCGCGCGAAGCGTCAGCAAGATCGTCTTTGAACGAAACGCGGTTGAGTGAAGTAGCCCTGCAGCGTAGCCAACTCGACGAATTGATGCAAAGTTTGTCTCGTTCACGCGATGAAAATTTGGTGGTTGATGTGGAGTCTGCCTTGCGTCTAGCGCAGCAGCAAGCGCAGTTAACAGGCAGTGTCGAGCCACTTTTGGCGGCTTTGAAAACAGCAGACCAGCGCTTAGCTCGTGCTGCACAACCCCGTTTGAATTCAGTACGCAGAGCCTTAGCCAGTGACACAGACAAAATCAAGGCCGCTGCGGTGACAGATATTCCTAGTTTGCTCGTTAAATTAGACGAAATCAGCCGTCTGGTGGAGGATTTGCCAGTGTTGAACACGGTGACGGCAACAGCTAGGGTTGATAAGCAACAAGTTCCATTCAAAGTATCTGGTACTAAATCAGCTGCAAATACCTCTGTACACCAAGATGCCGACTGGCAAAGCGGTCTGCAAAACTTCATGCATAGTAATTGGCAAATCGTGCGTGCTGAGCTTGCAAAATTGGTGCGTGTCAGCCGTATAGAAAACCCAGATGCCGTGCTGCTGTCGCCTGAGCAAACATACTTTTTGCGTGAAAACCTGAAGCTCAAAACGCTCAATGCAAGGCTGGGCTTGTTGGGGCGGCAAATTCAGTCTGCTAAATCTGACTTGGCTTCGGTTGCAGAAGATGTTCGCAAATACAGCGACCCCACATCCAAGCAAGCGCAGCTGTTGCAAGCTTCATTATCGCAAGTGCAGACGCAACTGGGCAACGCTAGCATTCCCGGGCTTGATGCATCTTTAGCTGCGTTAACGTTGGCAGCGGCGGGTAAATAATGCGCGCCGCTTTGTGGTTTTTAGTTTTGTTTGGTATCGCCGTGGCTGTGGCCGTGTTTGCGGGTAACAACGATGCAACGGTAACGCTGTATTGGGTGCCATACCGTGTTGACTTGTCGCTGAACTTTGTGATTCTCGCCCTGGTTTTTAGCTTTGCGCTTGTTTATGCTGCTATACGGACAGCTGCGCTTTTGTTTGCTTTGCCAGAGCAAGCGCAACGCTGGCGAGCTTTGCAAAAAGAGCGCGCTATCAATGCCGAGCTGTTCAACGCACAGTCGCATTTTTTAGCGGGTAGGTATATTCGGTCGCGTAAATCGGCTTTGTCAGCTTTGAGCTTGGATAAATCCAGAGAGCATTCACATCCTAAAGCAACTGATTTGGTGGGTAACGAGCCGCAACTACGCGCCTTGGCGCACGTCATGGCGGCACAAAGCGCGCATGCTTTGCAAGACAAGGCTGCGCGAGACGCACATTTGAAGCAAGCGTTAGAAAATCAAAGCCAACGCGCTTCCTTAGATACACGTGAAGGCACGCAGTTGCTGGCTGCTAGTTGGGCATTGGACGACCGCGATGCATCAACTGCTCTGAAGTGGTTAGCCCAATTGCCCAGTGGCGCAGCGCGGCGTACTTTGGCGCTTCGGCTCAAGCTAAAAGCAGCTCAGCTGGGGAATTCAAGTTCTGAAGCACTTGAGACAACTCGTTTACTTGCTAAGCACCATGCGTTTTCAAAAGATGTCGCACCTAGTTTGATCAAAAGTTTGGTATTGAAACGAATGGATGATGCGCGAGACGCTGCGCAAATTCAGGCTACTTGGCGCGCGCTAGATGCCAGCGATCGCTTACAACCAGACCTTGCTATTCATGCAGCTTCTAAGCTGAATGTGATGGGCGGTCAGTTACAACAGGTGACTGATTGGTTGCTACCGGCATGGACGGCATTAGTAGGCTCTGAGATCGGCCTTAGCGCCATTGACAGCGCACGTTGTGCCGAACTCATAAAAACGCTAGAGGCCATTTTGGCGGCTCAGGATATGGCTTGGTTAGCAAGAATTGAACAAGCACAACTAGCGAATCCAAGAGATGCGCGTTTGCAGTACTTAGCGGGTATCGCCTGCAAGTCACACCAACTGTGGGGCAAAGCGCAGCAGCAATTGTCGCAAGCTGCGCCACAATTAAAAGATACCAACCTAAAGCGTCGCGCTTGGTGCGCTTTGGCGGAATTAGCCGAGCAGCGGGGTGATGCTGTCGCAGCTGGCAGTGCATGGAAAAACGCCGCACAGATCTAACACGGTATAAGTTATTTTCGACCCTGTTGGCATGGGTTGTTGGTACATGGGCGCAGTTATTACAAGCATCTCTGAACCATAATTTTATATATTCATCATATTTAATTGTATCCTGCGGATTTGTTGTTTTTTTAGCTATCAATAGAGTAGCAAAAAAGCCACCTTTTGCTCATGTTAATTTGCAAACTTGGCTGCATGTTTGTTTATTTATAGCCATCGGTTGTGCCGCATTTGGTTTGACAGGTTTGCGCGCCGTTGCTTATGCTTCGCATCATTTGCAAGAAGCTTACGAAGGGCAGGATATTGAGGTCGTTGGTGTTGTGTCTGCCATGCCTCAAGTCAATGACATGGGAACGCGGTTTCAGTTGAATGTAGAACATGCGAAATTGCTTACAAACTTTGAGAAAATTCAAAGTAAACAAGTTATTACTTTACCTTCCAAAATTTCGCTGAGTTGGTATGGAGGCGTTTTTGGTAAAACAGAAACGGCAGGTGACATGGTAGCGCTTCAGCGTAAGCCAATGCCCCTACTTCCTGGTGAACGTTGGCAAATGACGGTGCGGCTTAAATCACCTCATGGCAACCTCAATCCTGGTGGCTTTGATTTTGAACTCTGGTTATGGGAGCAGGGCATTCAGGCGACTGGCTATGTGCGCACAAGTGTCAACGATTCTGCGCCAATGCGTTTGGAGCAAACTTGGTATCACCCCGTCGAACAATTGCGCTACCAAGTTCGTGACGCGATTTTTACGCGGATGGCATCTTCTGATTCTTTTAAACACTCTAGCGAGGCGGGAATCGTTGCCGCTTTGGTAACGGGCGACCAGCAATCGATTGACCGTGCGGATTGGGATATTTTTAGAGCAACAGGGGTCGCACATTTGATGAGCATTTCTGGACTGCACATTACGATGTTTGCTTGGGGTGCTGTAATGGTGGTGGGAGCGTTGTACAGGCGTTCAGCGCAGTTGTGTTTGGCTTATCCAGCTACCAACGCTGCTTTGCTAGGAGGCTTGATGTTAGCCGCTGCATATGCCGTATTCAGTGGTTGGGGTGTACCGTCGCAACGTACCATTTTGATGCTGGCAACGGTGACTGTGCTCAGACTGCTAAGCAAACGTTGGCCTTGGCCAACAGTGTGGATGTTGGCATGCGCCGTTGTGGTTACTGCCGATCCTTGGGCACTTTTGCAAGCGGGATTTTGGTTGAGTTTTGTGGCTGTAGGGGTGCTATTTGCTACGGAGCTTTCAGCTGGTAACTCGCGGCTTTCTGGTCGCGAGCAATCTGATGCTATTCCGTTAGTGAAACCAAGTTTATTTACAATATTCAAGACGAAACTATGGATGAGTGGTCGCGAGCAATTCATCATCACCTTGGTACTAGCACCCTTGACGCTTTTGTTGTTTGGTCAGGTTTCTGTTGTTGGACTTTTGGCGAATGGTTTGGCGATTCCATGGGTGACGCTGGTAGTGACGCCATTGGCGATGTTAGGAGCGCTATTTTCGCCCTTTTGGGATTTGGCTGGCCTCACGGTTCATGGTCTAAGCCGCTTTCTTGCATTGTTGGCTGCATTGCCATTTGCTACTTTTTCTGTAGCTGTACCACACTTACTGCTGAGTGCTGCCGCCGTGTTAGGAGGTCTTATTTTGGTTCTGCCATGGCCTTGGCGATTACGGCTCCTTGGAATTCCCTTGTTGCTACCCGTTATTTTGTGGCAAGCACCGCGCCCAGTAGATGGGCAGTTTGAATTGATCGTGGCCGATATAGGTCAGGGTAACGCTACCATCCTACGAACTGCAAACCACACACTTGTTTACGACGCAGGGCCGCGTTATTCTATTGACAGCGATGCGGGTCATAGAGTGCTGGTTCCGCTATTACGATCGACGAATGAAAAGGTGGATGTTGTCATGCTCAGCCATCGCGATATTGATCATTCAGGCGGCATCAAATCAGTGCTGGACATGCATCCGAATGCTAATTTCATCAGTTCGATTGAAAGTACGCACGAGTTGCAATCGCTTAGTCCTGTGCAGCGCTGTCTGGCAGGGCAAGCTTGGCAATGGGATGGTGTTGATTTTGTCGTGCTTCACCCCTCCGCCTCAGATTATGACTCGCCACAAAAATCAAACGCCATGAGCTGTGTGCTGCGCATCAGTACGCCACAAGCCAGTGTCTTGTTGGCTGGTGATATCGAACTTGCCCAGGAGTCTAAGCTGGTAGCCGAACAAAAAACTCTAAACAGCAACGTTTTGCTAGCGCCACACCATGGCAGTAAAACTTCTTCCAGTCCTGCGTTTTTAGATGCTGTAAAACCGCAGCTAGCAGTTGTTCAAGCTGGCTACAGAAACCGTTTCGGTCATCCTGCCGCAAGTGTTGTGAAGCGCTATAACGAACGTCATATCATACTGATTGATACTGCGCATTGCGGAGCGTTGCAATGGTCTAGTTCCACTCCCAGAGAGACTCGTTGCCAGCGTGACATTGCCAAACGCTATTGGCATCATCAAGTCCCTTGAAATAAACCTCATGTATTTACCCGTTTATTTCCCCTACCTAATACCCGTTTACTTCTCCATCATTTACCCATCTGCAGGGCCACTTCTCGCCCCAAATCAATCACAGACATCGCGTAATAGCTGCTCCAGTTATAGCGGGTGATGGCGTAGAAATTGTCTGTCCCTGCGACATAGCTAGGCGTATTACCTGCAATGCTAGGGTCACCATTTTGTAGTTCTATCAGCGCTAGTTGGCCTGTATGTGAAGCGCCAGCAGCATTCAAATTCACGCCTTTAGCCGTAAAGCTTGCAACGCTGAACGTGGGCAAAATATCTGGTGCTATCAAAGCATCCATGTCTAATTTGGCTGCGTCAAAAGTAACTGGATAGTGCGTTGGCATGCCAGGCTGCCATTTGAAGGCTTTGAAATAATTGGCAACTGAACCAATGACGTCGGCAGGGCTGGTGAATAAATCGACTTTGCCGTCTTCATCAAAATCAATCGCGTACTTCACCCAACTGCTGGGCATAAATTGGGGTAAGCCCATAGCGCCTGCGTAACTGCCCCGTGGTGACAGTGGGTCAACACTGGAGCGTGAGGTGAGTGATAAAAAATGCTCCAGTTCACCTTTGAAAAACGCTCGCCGTTCAGCAGCACGCGGGTGCGAAGCTGGAAAATCAAAAGTTAAAGTCGTCAGCGCATCTATCACCCGAAAGCTACCCGTATCGCGTCCATAGATGGTTTCAACACCAATGATGCCCACGATGATTTCAGCCGGTACACCAAATTCTTTTTCCGCTTTGACTAAAGTCGCCGCATTGTCTTGCCAAAATTTCACGCCAGCTTTGATACGTACGGGGTCAATAAACCTGCTACGGTAAACGCGCCAATTTTTCGCAACGCCTTTGGCTGCAGGTTGCATCAACCGTGAGATTTGACCAACGTTGCGAGCTTGTCCAATGGCGTTGCGCACCCACTCTTTGTCCAAATCGCGCCGCTCTGCAATGTCGTCAGCCATTTGCATGGCATCTTCTCGTGTTGCGTAGAGCTCGTACTGCGTTGAAAGCTTTGAATTTACTGGTTTTTTGGTGTTATTTTGACCTGTAGCCGGCGTATTTATTGCCTGAAGCGCTATAAATAGCATAGTAAAAATTAGTCTTTTTTTCATTTTAAATGCAAGTTGTACTACGATTCGACAGCGTTGTAAGTTATTTTACAGGCCAAGCGATCTTTTTGAGATCTGATTTCATGCTCGAAATATCGTCGTGGCTGGGGCGTTTTTGGTATCGAAGCTCTTCAAGTTGAATCAGCCAAGCAGCAAGCGGTTTAGCTGAATTGCCGAAGTGGCTGACCGCATGCTGCGCAAGTGCACGCGGCGATATGTTGGGGTGAATTGCTGTGCCTGATTTCATCAAACGTGTGCGCACTGAAGTTAGCAATCGCAACCACGGGTCGTGTTGCCGCTTGTCCCAGCTTGTCCATGCAGCGCCCAGCAAGCTGGCCAACACGATGATGGCGATTAAAACGTAGCTTAAATCAGTCCAGCTGGGTGATGAGAAGCCGAGTTTTTTCAACACATTTAGTTGCGTAGCCTCAGAGTAGTTCAGAATTTTTTGGTTCCAAGTGTTGTTAACGGCATCCCACACAGCGCGCAGTTGTAGCAGGGGGTTGTAGCCGTCGCTCCCTACGGTGCTTGTCCATATACTAGAAATTGCACCACCAAAAATACTGCTTGGAGCAGTTAAACGCTGCAGTGACTCTATGCGTTGTGGCGCGACAGCTGAAGTTGGGTCAACGCGAACCCAGCTTCCTACAGTGCTGCCATCTTTGGCTCCTGCCTGCCAAATTTCCGCCCATGCATGTGCATCGCTTTGTCGTACAACCCAATAGCCATCGACGTCGTTGAACTCTCCACCCTGGTAGCCAGTGACGATCCGGGCGGGGACGTCCATAGCGCGCATGAGCACTACAAACGCAGAAGCAATGTGCTCGCAGAATCCAGCCTTGCGGTCAAACCAAAACTCATCTGCTGTGTTGTCACCATACAAACCGGGCTCTAAAGTGTATTCGTAGCCGCCTGTGCGCAGCTTTTGCATGACTACTGTCGCTAAAGTTGCTGCATCTGCTTGGGCAAAGCGTGCGTCGCGCCTGATGTCTGCAGCCAGTTGCAAGGTGCGTGGGTTGTATCCTTTGGGCAGGCTCACATAGCGTTGCAAACTCTGATCTGGTTTTTCTGGGCCGTAACTAAACTGCGTGTAGCTTTGTGCTTTGTATCGAACCAACTCGGTGATGGGGCGATTACTCAGCCATTGCAAATCTGGCGTCATGCGCAGTTGGTGGCCTGCCAGGGCGGGTGCTGAAGCAGAGGCATCGAGTGTAAATAGCCATGGCTTGTTGTTCGGCTCAAGAGTCACTTCATAGTTGAACGCTTGGCCAGAAACTTTCAAGTTGCTTGGGGTACTTAAGCTAAGAGCAGGGAGCCATTCACGGCCATCAAAGCTTGAAAGCACTGGACCACGCAGATAGACATCTCTGCCTGCTGGGACTTGGCCTTCAAATTTAATGCGCATCGCAATGCTGTCATCCAACGCCAACTTAGCAATCGTGCCCACCCGCATGTCTGCACTCAAACCTGATTTCCCCTGCGCTGGTCCCCCCGGCATACCCCACAAAGGTGCAAGCCGTGGAAACAGCATAAAAAGTACAACCATGATGGGCGCACCCAACAGCGCCATCTTCCCTGCAATCTTCGCTGCTGCTATCAAAGGTGGTTTTCCCACTGGCATATGCGCGTTAACTAAAGCCGTCAGCAAACCCATCAGCGCCACGAGCATGGCAAAAGCGGTCAAGAGCGATTGAGAAAACAAAAAGTTGCTCAGCATGCAAAAGAAGCCTAGAAAGAACACCACAAACGCATCTCGCTGCGCGCGCAGCTCTAAGGTTTTGAGCGCTAACAATATGACTAATAATGTGACGCCAGCATCGCGCCCTAAAATCGTTTTGTGCGTGGCGAATGTTGCAGCTACGGCAACAACCAATATAGTAATTAAACACCAGCGGCTAGGCAGTGGTTGAGATTTCCAAGCTAATATTCCTCGCCACACCAACACGCTTGCCACCAAACCACTGCACCAAAGCGGCAAGTGCGCCACCTGCGGCAATACCACGGCTGCGATAACGAGGAGCAGAAAAAGCGTGTCACGACTTTCTCGCGGCAGGCGGGTTAACGTGTCTAGAAATTTATGCCACATAAACTTTGCTCAATACAAAGCAAGCGCTTGCAAACACAGCTCTTGATGTACTTCGCCGTTGGCCGGTGAAATATCCACCTTTGGCAGCCGCAAGCCGTACACCAAACCAAGCGATTCAGCCTGTACCACCCAAGCGCACAGCCGAGATAGGGAAGCTTCTACATCACTGCAACCTGTGCGTGCAAAATCTAACCACAGTTCTTGCGCGGCCGCATGTTGCGTGTCACGGCTGATGAGTGTGACTGATGGGCTGGGGTCATCCGCTTCCATGCTCGCCCAAGTTTTAGCAACCTTCTTCCACACAATGTGCTTCATCGGGTCACCACGGCGGTAGGCGCGTATACCATCAAATTCGCCTGTCGCTTTTGTTTGTGCTTGTTTGGCATCGCCAGTCAGTGGTTCGCCAGCAGGTAAAGCTGGCGTATTGGGCTCAATAGATGGGTAAACCCACACGTGCATAGCGGGGCGTATGACTGTCCAAACCCGAAACGTACCCATGGGAAAGCGCGTTTCAGCCGTCAGTGTCGGCAGCCTGTGTTTGCCACGTGGCAGGGGTTGGCCTGCGATTTGAAGGGTCGTGCTACCTTGCGCGGGCACATCAGCCCATGTCCAATGTGACAGATTCAAAACACTCATGCCTATGCCATGTCTGAGGGTTTTACCTGCGTTGCTCACAACAAGTTCAAAATTGGCAATAGCCGGCGTAAAATATGCCTGAGGCGCTATGATATTAATAGCTATTCCGCGCAGATTAGCGTGCCCTATATGCATGCCAACCAGCACGCTACCACCGATTAAAAACGTCAATAAATAACCCAAATTCAGCTGGTAGTTGATACTTGCGACCAATAGCACCAGCAAGGTCACCACCATCATCCATCCCGCTCTGGTGGGCAAGATGTAAACATTGCGTTGGTTCAGCAGCATGCTGTCGGTCAACGGTAATCTGGCTTCAAACCATTGCTGAAAGCGTTTGCGGAAAAAGCCCATATTCGATGATTAAAGCTTGCTTACGACAAGGCAACAGCGTCCAGCATCGCCCGGACTTGTGCACTGGCATTACGCCCTGCGCTGCTGACTGGCTGCAAGCGGTGCGCCACGGTTTGCACCATCACGGCGCGTATATCGTCAGGTGCGACATAGTCCCGACCGCTCAACAGTGCTTGTGCTTTTGCCGCCCGCAGTAAAGCAATGCCAGCACGTGGACTGAGACCTTGTACAAACCAACTGCCAGAACGAGTCGCGGCTATCAAATCTTGCAAATAATTTAAGAGTGGTTCAGAGGCGTGGATTTGCAAAACCTCTTGCTGCAACTCAGTCAACTCAGCAGCGGTCAAAAGCGCGGGTAAGGCGTCAACTACTGTTCGGGTATCGCCAATCGTCAATAAACTTCTCTCTGCAGCGCGGTCAGGGTAGCCTAGAGAGATACGCATCAAAAACCGGTCTAGCTGTGATTCGGGCAACGCATATGTTCCCAGCTGGTCATGCGGATTTTGTGTGGCGATGACGAAAAAGGGCGAGGGCAGGGCGCGGGTTTCACCTTCAATGGTGACTTGTTTTTCTTCCATCGCCTCCAACAACGCGCTTTGCGTTTTAGGGCTAGCGCGGTTGATTTCATCAGCCAAAAGCACTTGCGCAAACATGGGGCCGGGATGAAAGACAAATGTCTGGCTGGCACGCTCGTAAATAGACACGCCACTCAAATCGCTGGGCATTAGGTCGCTGGTGAATTGCACGCGAGAAAATTGCAGCCCAAATGTCCGCGCTAAGGCATGCGCCAAGGTGGTTTTGCCAACGCCAGGCACGTCTTCAATCAGCAAATGCCCGCCCGCCAACAAGCAGGCGACGCAGTCCTGCACTTGTTCTGGTTTGCCCACGATGACGCTGTTGAGCTGCGACAGCAAAGCCTTCAGTTTGTTTTGAATATTGACTTGGGTCATGGTTTGATGATTTATCGTGTTGCTGGACACCGGCTAAGATTTCTCTGTGGATATTTTTGCACTATTATGGATAGCAAACGGTGTATTGAGCCATAACCCCATAAACGTAATATTTAACAGCATTTATTCCATCATGACGAGTCGCACAGGTTATTTCACCCACCCCGATTGCCGCAAACATGAAATGGGTCGTGGTCACCCCGAGTGCCCAGAGCGCTTGGATGCTATCAACGACCATTTGCTGTACGTGGGACTCTTAGACCATCTTTCACAGCAAACTGCGCCTTTAGCCGATCTTGAGGTTTTGGAACTTGCGCACAGCAAACATCATATTGCTTCAATAGACGCTTTGAATGATGCCCTCCAGCAAGAAATCACAGCAGGAGGCAAAAAGTATGCACAAATAGACCCCGATACAGCCATGAACGCCCACACTTGGTCCGCTGTGCGCCATGCCACAGGTGCAGCGCTGGCGGCGACAGATGCTGTGATAGCTGGCGAGTTAGCCAACGCCTTTTGCGCTATTCGCCCACCCGGCCACCATGCTGAGCATGACCGAGCGATGGGTTTTTGCGTTATCAACAGCGTCGCCACCGCTGCCAAATATGCGCTAGAGCACCACGGTTTGAGCCGCGTGGCGATAGTCGATTTTGACGTGCACCACGGCAATGGCACGCAAGACATTGTCAGCGGCGATGATCGGATACTGCTCTTCAGCTCCTTCCAACACCCGTTTTACCCTCACTCAGGCGCGGATCACAACGCCAGCAATGTCGTCAATATGCCTTTGCCTGCGTATACCAAGGGTGCGGTTTACAGAGAACTTGTCGAAGCCAACTGGTTACCGCGTTTAGAGGCTTTTAAGCCTGAGATGATTTTCATCAGCGCTGGCTTTGACGCCCACAAAGACGACGATTTGGGTCAATTGGGCTTGGTCGAGGCAGATTACGCTTGGATCACCACCAAAATCAAAGATATCGCCAAACGGCATAGCGGTGGACGCATCGTTTCGTGCTTAGAAGGCGGCTACAACCTCAATGCCTTGGCGCGCAGCGTGGAAGCGCATGTTCGGGTGTTGGCTGACTTATAAAAGTTGAACGCATGACACTATTTGCAACGCTCACATCAACGCCCTCGACTCTGATTAACCCAAGCACCCAAAATACACCCATGCCAATACAAGACATTGGGCAATGGTTTGCACAGCTAGCCACGCCAAAATCACTGGTTGAGTTAGCTGTGCTGGTGCTATGTGCCGCCTTGGCATGGGGTTTGCTGTGGCTGATGCGGCGAAGTTTGGCGCAGGTGGATAACAAATCCATTCTGTTTGGCAAACGCTTGGTGGATGGCGTGCTGTTTCCTTTGTTGTTGCTGTGTTTTGCCTACATTGCACGCGCTGTTTTGCTCCGTACCACAGAGGTGCATGTGCTGCATATCGCTATTCCAGTACTGCTCGCCTTGGTCATGATACGCGTGGGTGTCAAGGTGCTGCAAGCTGCGTTCAAAGAATCTCCCTTGGTGCGGTTTTTAGAGCGTACCATCTCTTGGGTGGTTTGGCTCGCGCTGGTGCTGTGGATCAGCGGTTTGTTGCCCTTGGTGCTGCAGGAGATGGAGCAAATCAGTTGGAAGGTAGGCGACAGTGCCATATCCCTGCGTGCCATGCTGGAAGGCGCGCTGACGGCTGGGGCTGTGCTGCTACTGGCTTTGTGGGTCGCCTCGGCGGTGGAATCTAAACTGCTGCGCCACGCCAGCGGTGGCGAGCTGTCGCTGCGCAAAGCCGCCAGCAATGCGGTGCGGGCGGTGTTGATTTTCGTGGGTTTGTTGCTCTCGCTCAGCATGGTCGGTCTCGATCTAACCGCTTTGTCCGTTCTGGGTGGTGCTGTGGGCGTCGGTATTGGTCTGGGCTTACAAAAGCTGGCATCCAACTACGTCAGCGGCTTTGTCATTTTGACTGAGCGCAGCATGCGCATTGGCGATTTTGTCCGCCTGGACAATTTTGAAGGTCGTATCACCGATATCAAAACCCGCTACACCGTCATCCGATCCGGCAGTGGCCGCGAATCCATCGTTCCCAACGAAATGATGGTCACCAACCGGGTTGAAAACCTCACGTTCAGCGACACCCTGATCTCCCAGCAAACGCTGCTATCCGTGGGCTATGACAGCGACGTCGCCTTGGTCAGCCGCCTGCTGATCGAGGCGGCGCTGGCGCAAACCCGCGTCATGGCCGAACCTGCACCCGTCGCTGCTTTGACGGCTTTTGGCGCAAATGGTCTGGAATTCACCCTCAATTACTGGATTACCGACCCCGAAAACGGGCAACTCAATATCCGCTCAGACGTCAACACTGCCATTTTGACCGCGCTGCGCACTAACAATATCGACATTCCGCTCCCGCAGCAGGTGGTGCACGATGCAAAACCACGGGTTTAGCTCGGATTCCGTCTTGTTTCAAATAGACGTAAAAAAACCACCAAATCTTTCGACTGGTGGTTTAGTTGCTTAATCTTTCAATTAAGGCTTGCTAGCTGACAGCGCACCCAACAAAACGGCGAATTACAAATTATTTAACAAATTTGCAGTTCGGGCGATTTGCTTAAATTGAATTAAATTTAAGCTGAGGCCAAGACCAGAGTCTTAACCTTAGTTGACAAACGGCTCTTATCGCGCGCTGCCTTGTTTTTGTGGAAGATGCCTTTATCAGCCACGGTGTCAACCACAGCTTGCATCTTCGCAAAAGCTTCAGTCGCTTTTGCTTTGTCGCCAGCGATAACGGCTTTTTCGACGTTTTTCACAGCGGTACGGTATTTAGAGCGCAAAGAAGTGT
>JAAFJF010000017.1 GCA_013298815.1 Polaromonas sp.
ACGCGCAGCGCCAAAGCACACATCAGTTCATAACCGACTGTGCCACCGGCTTGCGCTACATCAT
The DNA here is from genome assembly GCA_013298815.1 of Polaromonas sp. GTDB lineage: Bacteria > Pseudomonadota > Gammaproteobacteria > Burkholderiales > Burkholderiaceae_C > Aalborgiella. The sequence continues at coordinate 65 of JAAFJF010000017.1, forward strand.
CAATCGGTAAAACGGCACCGCTGCTGGCTTTGCCCCACAGAGTCACTTCGGTACCGACACCTACATCCATGCCGGCTTGAACCAGAGGCTCTAGATCGACCGTGATCATGTCCATGCTAACGCGACCCACCATACGGGTACGAACACCTTGCACCAACACAGGGGTTCCGGTACTGCAATGGCGCGGGTAGCCGTCTGCATAACCGCAAGCCACCACACCGATTGACATAGGCTTCTCAGCCTTAAAAACAGAGCCATATCCAACTGTATCCAGCGTATTTACTGCCTGAATAGCTATTATTTTTGATGATAAAGTCATCGTAGGTAGCAGTTGCCAATCTTCATGTGTGTGCTCAGGAAAGTCTGGTGCACTGCCATACAAAGCAATACCTGGACGAATCCAATCTGCTGCAGCCACGGCGTTAATGCGAGTGCTATGACGTAGCGTAGCAGCGCTGTTGGCCAAGCTGCGCTCACCAGGTAAATCTAGCGTTGTCGTATTAAAAACTCGCAACTGCTCTTCAATGCCTTTCGCGCCATCTGCATCGCTAAAATGCGTAGAAAGTGAAATTTCTTCGACTTGCGGCAGCGCATTCAAGCGTGTCCATGCAGCTCGGTAATGGTGCGGTGCAAAGCCCAAACGGTTCATGCCTGAGTTCATTTTGAGGAAAATACGATGCGGTACTTCAGTTTTATGCGTTGCCAGCATCTGAATTTGCTCGTCGCAATGTACGGTGTGCCACAAACCCAAGCGTGAGCACAGTTCCAAATCACGCTGTTCAAACACACCTTCTAAAAGCAATATAGGACCGCGCCAGCCCAACTTGCGAACACGCAAGGCTTCGTCCAAATCCAACAAAGCAAAGCCGTCGGCGCTACGCAAGCCCTCAAACACACGCTCAATGCCATGCCCGTAAGCATTGGCTTTAACAACGGCCCAAAGCTTTGAATCGGGCGTGGAACTTCTCGCGCGCTGAATGTTATTGCGTAAAGCCTCTGTATGAATGGTGGCTAGAATGGGGCGTGGCATATCTTTTCAAATGGTGTAGCTAGGGTATTCTCTCATTTCACTTTCATTTTATTGAAGCTAATGCATGATATAACCCACTATTAGTTACTTATGCGTTACCAGATAGATACTTAACTTTACAAACCATATGCACTCAGTTCGGGTAGCCCCTATTGCGCAACCTTATTTGCTAGTATTTATTTTATGACGCAGCCCTCACGCGAGCCCATGAAAAAAGGGTTTTTCACCATCATGGCAGCGCAATTTTTCAGTTCCTTGGCTGATAATGCGCTGCTAGTTGCCGCCATCGAGTTACTAAAAGCATCTGGTGCTCCGCTGTGGCATGTGTCTGCACTAGCGCCCATGTTTGCGCTCTTCTATGTGATTCTGGCGCCCTTTGTAGGCGCTTTTGCTGATGCCTACCCTAAAGGCAGGGTTATGTTTATCAGCAATTTCATCAAAGTTGTCGGCTGCGTTTTCATGCTGTTTGGCGGGCACCCGTTGCTGGCCTATGCTGTGGTTGGCTTGGGTGCAGCGGCATACTCGCCGGCCAAATACGGCATATTGACTGAATTGCTACCTGCATCTCAATTGGTCAAAGCCAACGGATGGATTGAAGGTTTGACGGTCGCCTCCATCATTTTGGGCATTCTGCTTGGTGGTCAACTGATTGGTGCTAACGTTTCAAGTCACCTATTGTCATTCGATTTGCCAATTTTCCAAACCAGTGTGGACACCCCAGCAGAAGCGGCGATTGCCATGATGATTTTGATCTACGGTATAGCAGCTTGGTTCAACACCCGTATACCTAATACTGGCGCACCCATTATCCCGATGCCAAAAAACAAGCTCTCCCTTGTCCCTGATTTCTGGAAGTGCAACAACCTGCTTTGGAAAGACAAATTAGGCCAAATATCTCTCGCCACGACCACTTTGTTTTGGGGTGTACTGGGTAACTTGCGAGTGATTGTTTTTGCTTGGGCTGCGGTTGCATTAGGCTACACCACCTCACAAGCATCCTCACTGGTAGGGGTTATTGTTATTGGTACAGCTGTGGGAGCGGTGATTGCCTCAATGCGCATGACGTTGGACAAAGCAACGCGTTTGATTCCTTTAGGTATCGCGATGGGGGTACTCATGTTTGGGCTTAACTTCATCAACAGCATCTGGGTGGCGATTCCCTTCCTCATTTTGCTAGGTGGTTTGGCTGGCTATCTTGTCGTGCCCATGAACGCATTACTACAGCACCGCGGTCATAATTTGATGGGGGCTGGGCGCTCTATAGCTGTGCAGAACTTCAACGAGCAGGCCTGCATTTTGGGTCTGGGTGGTTTGTATGCATTGGGCACAGGTTTAGGCGTCACAGCGTTTGGAATTATTGCTTTTTTTGGCTTTTTAATCACAACTGTTATGTGGCTCATCATGCGTTGGCATGGCAGTAATTTACGCAAATATCCTGCAGAAGAAGCACATTTGATCGACATTGCCACACACGATGGTATGCACGACTAGCCTTAAAACCCTGACACCATGAAACTGTGGGCGGTGGGTGCGTTGGTGATCAACGCTTTTGTATGGGGTGTCTCTTGGTGGCCACTGCGCCAGTTGCAGTCTGCGGGGTTGCACCCTTTGTGGTCTACCGCCATCGTGTACTGCTTTGCCGTGCTAGTAGTCTTGTCGGTCAAGCCCAAAGCGTGGCAAGGTATCTTGGGGCATCCTCAGTTGTGGCTCCTTTTCCTTGCCTCTGGCTTGACCAATGTGGGCTTTAATTGGGCAGTCAGTATCAACGATGTGGTCCGGGTTCTGATTTTGTTCTATCTTATGCCCGCTTGGGCGGTCTTGCTTGCTTGGTTGTTGCTGGGCGAAAGACCTACGCGCTCGGCTTTGATGCGGTTACTGCTAGCCTTCATGGGCGTCATGGTCGTTTTGTTACCCGCAGCTATATTTACAACTTTACCTACCTCAGCTACTTCAGCTACTTCAACAAGCCAGACCATATCAAAGCTGCACTTCAGCTTTGCAGATGGGTTGGCCTTGATGGGCGGTTTTTGCTTTGCATTCACCAATGTTTTGCTGAAGAAGTTAAACCACACCCCCAGCGAATCACGCATGCTTGCCATGTTTGGTGGTGGCGCTATGCTGGCTACACTCGCAGGCGCGGCAGGCGTAACACAGGGCTGGGTAAGTGCAACACCTGCAATTTCAAGCAATTGGGTATTCTTGGCTGGCGGCTTGTCCGTCGCGTTTTTGATAGGTAATATGGCTTTGCAATACGGCGCATCCAGACTGCGCTCAAGCACGACCTCGGTAGTTATGCTGTCTGAAGTTGCTTTTGGCAGCCTAAGCGCCATTGCGTTGGGCGCAGCTGTTGTGGATGCTCGTACGCTGGTGGGCGGGCTTTTGATCATCTTTGCCGCAGCTTTGGCTGCTTTTGACGACTGAACTAACTACTCACCAACTTACGGTCTCATGCCAATGACTTTTAAGTCGTTTTTCTAGGCGGCCAAGCAAAACTCATGTCGTCCCGACCGTCCGTTAAGTTGGGGTTGTAAGCGGGATCCACATACAACTTGTCACCCCAACGCTTGTGCATGTAGCGTAACTCTTTCTCAGCGCGACGCTGTTTTTCGGGTGAATTGTCTTGTCCGCGAGTTGCAGATTCGTGGTGAATCAGCTCAGCGTGGGGGGTCCATACAATTCTAAAACCTGCTTCACCCAGTTTGAGACATAAATCAACGTCGTTGAAACCAACCGCTAGCTCTTGGTCGTTCAAGCCACCCACCTGCTCAAACAAGGCTTTTCTAAGGACTAAACAGGCACCGGTCACAGCAGCAAAGTTCTGTGTCAACACCGCTCTGTCGTTAAACCCAGCCTGACCCTTGGGTAAATGTTTGTGAATATGCCTTGCGACGCCACCAACCAACACCATGCCAGCATGTTGCAAGGTTTGGTTCGGGTACCAAAGCCGCGCGCCCACAGCGCCAACGCTAGGCCGCAATGCGTGGCTAACCATCTCTGTCAACCAATCAACGGACGCCTCTTCACTGACCTCAATATCGTCGTTGACCAAAGCCAAAATCTCGCCTTTGGCAAAAGTAGCAGCGTAATTGTTTAGCGCGGAGTAATTGAAAGCGTAGTTGTCTCGAATCACACGAATACGTGGCATTTTTGTCAGTGTTTTTAAGTAATCCAGCGTTTCCGGTTGGTCAGAACCGTTGTCCACTACCAAAATTTCATAATTCGGGTAGTTGGTTTTCTTCAAAATACTGTCTACGCATTGGCGCAACAAAGCAGTGTTGTTTTTAGTCGGAATAATCAAACTAACCATAGGTACCGTTGCAGGCAAACCGTATTGTGTTTTGTTTGGAACGATGGCCCTCGCGCCCGCAGTGGTCTGCCGGACATGCACCAAAACTTCTGGAATATGGTGAATCTGCAAGGACTCATTGCGAGAAATGGCAAGAGAAATCGCGCGGGATACTATTTCAAAACCAGCGCTTGAACCATCCCTGAACCCACCGCTAAACCCACCCAAGTCCCGCACCAAGCTTGCCTTGAAAAAGCACAAATCCTGCGTGTAATTCTGCGTAGCACCGCTGCTAAGAAACAAATCCAAATTCCAATCTGGTTTGAAATCAGGCGCTAAGCGCTCAAAACTAGGGGCAACCAGTTTATCGCTATCGGCATATACTATATCGTGCTTTGCGTCTTTAAATATGACATTAGCCAAGGTATTTACTGCTCTAATCGCTATTTTATTTATAGCACCAAGCACTACCAGCCAATCTCCCAATGCCATGCTGAATGCCGCCTTTAGCAAGTCCTGATCGGCTGGCACGTGCACCAACTTGATACGCGAGTCTGCGGCAACCATGGCACCCAAAGCGTCGCGCACAGCAGACTCTGTTTGGTTTGACACAGCAAGGCACAGCTCCCATTTCGGGTACATCTGCGCTTGAACGGATGTCACGGCTTCTATCAACCAAGGCAAATTTGAATGCGAATCCGGCTGATCAAGCGCCATCAACAGGGAGAACTTAGGTGCGTTTGGATGCGCGGCCAAAGCTTGTGCCTGCACTGACACCGCAGCAAGGTCATCTGCAGTCGGGTTGTCATACCGGCGCAGCCACTCGGTGTAATCGCTGCGGTCAAAATCCTCTTCTGCTTCGACTTGCCACGCCTTTTTAATGTTGTAGTCTGGTTGCTCCCACGGCGGAATGAGCGCTTCAGCTTCAGGTTTTTGAACCGCTACTTCTACGAACTTTTCCCCACGACGCCACGCCATCAAGCGCCTAAGCGGCTTGCTCACGCGCCAACTCGCAGAATTTTGATAGTCAGCACTCACTGACTTGTAAATATTCTCCTTTGTTGTCGCTAAAAAATGATCGCGCTCAGCCTGCACATGCACAAGCTCTGCTCTGGCACGATTTTTAGCAACCTCCATTTGATGCAAATCGTGCTCCAGCTGGTCAATCCGCATCTCTTGCTCTGCTAAACGAGGATCGATCGGTACGTAAGGCAGCAACTCGTCAGGCCGCCAATCTCCATACCTCTCTAGCCAAGTAACCATATCCCGCTTCGTTAAATAGTAGCCTGCAGCACTTAGGGTGTTTTCTAAAAATTGCAAGCGCGTAAATCGGCGCCCTGTTGCATGCTTGGCCACATGCGGGATTGTGTCTATCCAAGCCAACAGTGTTTTGAAAAAAACTTCCTCGTTAAGCTGTCCGGTCACGTCAGCTTGTTTTAAGCACTCGGCAACTTGGGGGATAGTCCAGCCATTGGTTTCTAGCAGAGATTGAAGCGGCGCTGCTACATGCATTTTTGTCATTATCAACCCCAAATCATTGGCTCACTTCGAGCGCCTGCAAAACCGATTCTCGTTGCGTTTTGTATGTAAAACGATTTTGAACATCTTGATGCGCCACCATCACCATGCGCTGATGAGCTAGCGGATCCTTATCCTTCGTTGCAATTGCCAACAGCAACACCTCTAGCCATTCGCTATCTGCCGCCAAGTAGCCATTGTGCCCGTGCTGAATTGCAGCAGCATAAGCATGCGTTGGTGAGGCAATGGTAAGAGTTCCCACATTAGCCGCATCTACGTATTTGAGTTCTGACTTACAGTGTGTAAATTCATTGGTTTGCAGCGGCACTAGATTGAAATCCACTTCAGCTATCAATTGCTGCAAATACACATAATCCGTAAAGCCGTGCCTCGTAATTCGGTTGCTATAAAGCTGCTCAAACCTAACAGCTTGCTCTCCTAACTCAATAGGCCCAACCAGTACTAGCTGTACCCTAGGGTCACCCGCCATGATGATTTCCAAGGCCGGAAACAGCAAAGTAATATCTCGATTGTGTGAGGCTGACCCGCTGAAGTAACCCAGTTTGACAGCCTGAGCTTCTATGGCTACTAGGTTTAATTTATTTAAATATAAGGGTTGAGACACTGCTAACTGCTGCTCGTTAGCGAAGTTAGGAATGACTTTTACCGGCATATTTACAAACTTGGAAAGTTTTTGCGCTAAATAACGATTAGTAGTTATAGCACCGTCGCACAAGAGTAGCATTTGCCTCATGCGGCTGACAACCGCATGCCAGTAATTCAACACCTCGTCCGACTCAGTTTGCCCTGCAGTGTAGATAATTAAACCAATCGCCTGCGGGTCAAAAACCCAATCATCAATATCAAACCATACCTTTTTGCCTTGAGCATTAAACTGCTGCACAAGTGCTGCTGTGGCAAAGTCATGCCGCACACGGCTGATTACTAAGATATCTGCATTAGCCTCTATGTTTGCTGCATACTGCAAATCGCCCGTGAAAAAGCAGGCCGCACTAGTTTGAACTTCTTTAGCAGCGGCTGATATATTCAAAACTGCCACCATATTAGCTGCTCTGTATCTAAAGGTGCTACTTTGAACATTTTCAGCAAAGTATGCAACGCGCACTTGCCCCTGACCTAGCGTTGCCAAGCGCTCATACAAAGCTGCTTGACCGGGCTGCAAATCCAAATGCCTAACCAAACTAGGCATGCGCGGTGGCCAAGCCAGGCTAAAATCTTGCGAATTTAGGGTTAAATTTGGGCTGTAAGCAGGGTCATTCGCCAATACCTCGCCCCAATGCTTTTGCATATAAGCCAATTCGCTCGCAAAACGTGCTTTTTTAAAGGGCGTGTCTTCAAACCCTCTCGTAGCAGACTCGTGATGCACCAAATCAGCAAACGGCGTCCACACATTGCGCAAGCCTGATTTTTGTAGTTTGAGGCAAAAATCAACATCATTGCAAGAAATCTTCAATGCATCATCATTCAAGCCACCTACAGATAAATAATTGGCTTTTGAAACGACCAAACAAGCTCCCGTAACTGCCGAAAACTCAGATACCACCGCCATGCGCCCTTGGTAACCCAAGCTGCCTTTGGGGAAATGGTTATGCGCATGAGCCGCCCAGCCATGAATGCCTAGTACCACGCCACCATGCTGCAGCGTGCCATTAGGAAACCACAAACGCGCGCCCACAGCGCCTACATCTGGCTGCAGGGCATGGCTCACCATTTCGTCCAACCAGTTCGGTGATATCACCTCAATGTCGTTGTTAAGTAACGCGACCAGTTCTCCCTTGGCCAGCTTTACCGCGGCATTGTTTAAAGCCGAGTAGTTAAACGGCGCATCTATCCGTAAAACTTGTACATTCGGTGCCGACGATAGCGCCTTGAAGTAATCCAGCGTTTCAACATCATCAGAGCCGTTGTCCACGATAATAATATCGTAATTCGGGTAACAGGTATTCTTTTGAATACTCTCAATACACTGTCGCAGCAAACTCAAACCATTGCGTGTCGGGATAATCAAACTCACCTGCGGTAGCACTGCAGGCAACGCGTAAAACACGCGGTAACCATGGCTAATGTCGTCAACGTTAGCAACAATGCCACGCCGCTCAAAATGGGCTGTCACTGCGGCCTTACCACCCGCTGCTAAAGGCTCAGTTTGACCTGCATGAAACAGTACCTGTGGTATATGTACAATTTGAGAGGGCTTAATCTGCTCTAGATAACGCAAAGATAAGTCAAAATCCGCTGCGCCAAACCCAGATAGCAGGTAACCGCCCAATTCTCGCACTCGATCGGTACGGTAACAACCGAAGCGCCCAACCAAGTTGCGAGAGGTATGAAAAGCATAGTTCCAATCGGGCTTGAAAAATGGCTCACTGCGCTCACCAGCAGCATTCAGTACATCCTCATCCGCGTATAAAATCTCGCATCTTTCATCCTTATTTGAGGCACTAGCCAACACAAATAATGCCTTAGCAGCTACAATATCTGTAGCAAATATTTTTACAATCCTAGCACTACTTTCGTCCGTCAAAGCCAATGCGGCATTGTTCAAATTGATACCAGCTTCTAATGCTTGCATGTACTTGATCCGTCGCTCTGACGCAGCCCAACTTGCCACCTGCGTACGTACATCAGCCGAAGTATTGGTCGAAAGTGCGACGCATAGCTCCCAATTTGGGTAGATTTGCTGCTTCACTGACGCAACTGTTTTACTTAAATTTGCAAATGAAGCCGCATCAACAGGCAGCAAAATTGAAAACAGAGGTAACTTTGCAAAACCTTGCATTTGCGCCTGCAAGTTAGTAATCACTTCGTTGCTAGGTGAGTCATATTGAATGACCCATTGTGAATAATCTTTCACAGTTACTATGGGTGCAGCATCTTTCGCAACAGGTTTTTTGAACCAAGCTTTGACCATCCGTCCAACCCAGCGCAACGGGGCTGTAACACGCCAACTGCTAGAGGCGTGCAAAGCAGCCAGCTGCGCTTGCGCCTGCTGTAAAACTATATTATTGTTTTGAATTTGAACCTGCGGTGTCTGCATCGTTATATTATTAAACTTGAATCGCGAGGGTTAACATGTTTTAAATCTGACTTTCATAACTGACTGATGTACCAGCCGCCGCAATAATAACCTCTGCCAGCCAAAATGAGGGCTTAAGCTAACTGCGCTTACAACAAATTTAGATCGCCTTTAACCATTCAAAATGAGTACTAATGCAGCATTTCAATTCGATGCTGTTTGTTAAATGTTGTTTGAGTGTGCTTTAAATCCACTTTTTAATAATTTCAACGCTTATGCACCAAAAAGCTATGAAATTCTGTACATTTTCCAACATTAAATTTTGCTTTTTCAGTGTTTATGGCTTATAACTGAAGGGATTATTACTTGTAACTAGTATTCAAAATACACTAGCAATACTTCCTGGCCCCACGACTCATGAAAACTTACTTAAAACTTTTATTACTCAGCCTAGCTTCAAGTGTACTTGTCGCTTGTAGCAACAACAATACTGAGCAAACTTCGTCTGCCAGTTTAGCAGCCACAACTAGCCCGGAATTAACTGCGAACATACAGGCTGTAGATGCTTATCGCCCCGTCACAAGCAGCACAGTTACTGAGTCTCCCCTGAAACCGCGTGATCTTAATTTAGCCCCCCCCCCCACAAACATTGTTTTAGGTGCTCCACAATCCAGCCTGACAGAGGCAACTCGCAAAAGCAATGAAGTGACAGCGACAGACCAGTTAGGCAAGCCACTACAAATCGGCTTTGGTCGCGACGTGGCGCAAACTGCCACAGCTTCAGCAACCAATCAAGCCTTGAAGTGGCAAGCCACAAAGTCTGGTGGTCAAGTAGCCGCCATCAACTTCAACTCTAGCGGCGCAAAAGGCATGCGTATAGGCTTGCTAGTCACCCAACTGCCTGAAACAGCGACCTTGCGCTTTTATGCAAAGGGAGCAACAACCTCCTTTGATGTCAAAGGTACAGCAGTCTTAGATTTACTATCCAAAAACTTAGCTGCTGGCGATACCAGCAATGATGCACGCACCTACTGGAGCCCAGTCCTAAAAGCCAACAATGGAACGCTTGAAATTGAAATCCCAGCGGGTGTGAATACCAGCTATGTACAAGTATCTATTCCCGTCATTTCGCATTTTTTCATGTCTATGAGTGAAGCCCTGAGTATTTCAGCGCAATCTACATACGATGGAAGCAATCCATATCGCACTGGAAACAGCAGCACCCAAATATGCCAAGTAGATGTCACTTGTATAACTCCATCTACGCCTGCTCTACCCGCTGCTAGTGATGCTGTAGCGTGGGTTGTTTACAACCGAAACTTCGTCACTGGCTCAGCTTACATGTGCAGTGGTACCTTGCTAAACGACAACCTTAACAGTGCGACTCCATATTTACTTACTGCTAACCACTGCATTTCATCTCAAACAGTAGCCTCCACTGTATATACCGAGTTCAAGTACCGCTCTTTGGCATGCAATAACGCGACTTCTGGCGAATACTATCCGACACCAGACACAGGGGCTAACTTGTTGTACACCGCTTCGGCGACAGACAGCACGCTGTTAAAACTAAATTCCTCACCAAGCACATCTGTGCTTTTTGCCGGGTGGGACGCTACCACTGCCCCCGCAATCAGCACAACTGTTCACAGCATCCACCACCCACAAGGCGACCAACAACGTCTGAGTCGTGGAACAATTTCTAGTTACTTCGCTCGAATTGGTACTTCCGGTATGAGCAGCTCCAATATCGGCTCAGGAACCATCTTGGGCGTAGCACAGACAGCTGGTAATACCGAGCCAGGAAGCAGCGGCTCTGGTTTATTCAAGGGAACTGATGCAAATCCGATTGTAATTGGACAATTATTTGGTAGGTTAGTAGCACAATCACCAGCAGTTGACCCCGGCGATGTTTGCGCGAACTCAACACTTGAGCGTATCTATGGCCGGTTCGATGTGGCTTTTAATTCTGGGATAAGTGATTTCTTGGTGCAAGGTGTGAAAGGAGTTTCAAGATTTTTTAACACTCAAACCGGAGCACATTTTTACTCGATCAGCGCAACAGAAGCTAACTCCATCAAAACAAATCTTCCTCAATTTAATTATGAAGGGACTCCCTTTAAAGCCAGCACAATAGCTGGGGCAGGTTTAAGCCCCGTCTATAGGTTTTTTAACACTCGTGTCGGCGTACATTTCTTCACCAACAGTGCCGTTGAACGCGACAATGTAATAGCCAACTTGCCTGTGTACCAATACGAAGGTATAGGCTGGTATGCCTATGCAAACAATGCCGCAGGCACTGTTCCGCTTTACCGTTTTTTTAACACTAGCAACGGCGTTCATTTTTACACCATCAGTGCTGCCGAGAGAGACTCCGTCATTGCCAACTTAAAGCAATTTAAATACGAAGGTGTTGCTTATTACGTACTGCCTTAAAGCCTCCTTATTCAGTCGCAACGAAGTTCCACAGCTTGCCTTGGTTATTCATAATGTCATTCAATCTTTCATACATAGATTGGTGCGATTTTTCTAGCGAAAAATGGGTTTGAATATGCTCTTTAGCCCGTTCACCCATAGTTTTGCATAAGTCAGGATCATTCACCAACAATTGCATACAGTAAGCCGCGTGCTTGATATCTGGTTCTGCCCACCACTTGCCTTTGCGATATACCGACTGATCTTCTTGGATTTGCACCATGTCATAACGTACCGGCAGGCTGTTGTTATGGTTCATGAACTCCATATTGCCCGAGTAGCCTGTGGCAATCACAGGTTTGCCCATATACATGCACTCTGCCATTGCAAGGCCTAGACCCTCCGCTCGGTGCAAGGACACATAACTGTCACATGCGGCGTATAGTGAAAAGCTTTGGTAGCGCTCAAGCTCACCATCTACGATAAATGCATTCAGATCTTTAATAGCTGCATTTAACTCTGCTTGGCGCTTAGGCTGCTGTTCGCTGTTAAGGCTTTTAATAACCAAACCGACATCTCGCCTATCACCAAATGCCAGCCTATAAGCCTCTATCACAGCCATGGGATTTTTACGCGACATGATGCTGTTGTGGTCAAACGCAAAAATAAACAAAAATGTACTTTCAGGCAGACCAAACGATTCTCTGTCTGGACTAACTTTAGACATATCTATCGAAATTGGAAAAATGACTTTATGTACAGGCACTGGCGATGACTGCATAAAGCTGTCTTTGATGTAATCCGTAGTAGCCCATAACTCATCAATCAATTTAAACCCAGGCCGCCATTCTGGATTAACGTCAACTAACTCCCAGTACCATAAGCCTATGTTGTACCGACCTTGAAACTTAATATCACCAAATCGTGCCATTGCACCGATCAACTCAGGGCAATTAACCATTGTTAAATTGATTGCGTATTTGAAATCAGATTCAAAATGTTGGAAAGTTTGCTCAACACCAGGCGATTGACTGTCAACCCTAAAGTCAATCAACTCTAGCGGCAAGACATCTGCTTTTTTAAAATTTAGGCTGTGAATCACAGCTCTAGCAGCTTCCCCTAACCCCAAAATGCCACTTAAAAAACCCAACACGTTAACGCCTTTAGGTCTTTGCAATTGCCGCTGTTCCGGTAATGCTAAAGTATTTGGCTCTAACAAATTCGAATCGATTCGCAACCTATCCAACGAATTGTTATCCGTCAAAATTTCGAATAATGCAAACAAACGTTGACGCGCCTTACCAGCAGAGAACTGGTTTAAATGTTGATTGCTGCGTCTTGTAAATGCAAGATACCCTGCGTCTGAAGCAGACCACCAAACATCTTGATTGATTTTACTTATGGCAGCGGTCAAATGCACAGTCAGCGATTCAATATTTCCGGTCTCAGCCAAGTGTGCATCCACGCCAGCCACAAAAGGCACATTGGAATTGTTATATGCCACCACGCTACAGCCGTTTGACAAAGCCTCCAAAATTGGAACACAAAATCCTTCATGGTAGGTTGGCAATGCAAAAATATCTGCATCTTGAAACACTTGGAATTTCACTGAATCTGGTACGTTTAATACAAAATCAACTTTTATAACTCCTTTGTATTTGTTTTCTAAAGTTGAAGCAATAAGTTTCGCACTCTCAAATAAAGCAGCATCTGAATGCTCTTGGTTGCATATCACCGTTAACTGCAAAAGATTTGCACTACCAGTTTGTCTGGATTGTGACAAATATAGATCTAATGCTGACAGTAAGTCTAAGCCGCCTTTAGAGCGTACAAAACGCCCCAGAAACACAATACGGGTAATGTGGTCATAAAAACTTGGCTTGTAGCGAGGCGTACCATATATTTTTTTTACCCACAAAGGCAGTATAGTGGCAGGGGTATTTACGCCTTGCGCACGCAGGTCTTTCAAATTTGTGGCGCTATCGCAGGCTACATAGTCTGCTAACTTTAAGTTGTGCAGCTGTAAAAGACTTTTCTCAATCAAGCTATTATGCTTAGCGGCCACAAACTCCTTAGGCGTTATGTTGTGGAATATAGCCAATGCTTTCGCGTGATAGGGAACCAGACTAATTAAGTCCATCAACGGGTAGTATATTCCGAACTGAAATATAACAATATTGCTACTTTGAAAATGCGGGTCCAATAACAATTGCCCAGCATGCTCTAGCTTTTGAAAGGGTAACTCTTCTTGTGTGTATTCTGTGTGATACCCGTAACATTTAACTGTATATCCAACTTCTGCACGTATCCAATCAGCATAGGTTTTCATGACGTTAGAAATGGCATCATTTTTAACGCAATGTACTGAAACAATAGAAATAGTTATCATTTAATTCAATCAATTATTAGAATGTTGAGGTTGATGCAATTCAGCCACTTTTTGTGCCAACCTTGGTATTTGTGAATAAATAAACACTTCTTGCCTAACCATCCGTTCATTCATTGCGCGTAAACTATCCTCTTCGCGCTGCATCCGTATTGCATGCTCTGCCATATGTTGTTTAAACTGAATGCGCTCTTCTGGCAATCTAATAACAGCTATAGTTATGCGTATAGACCTACCTACTATTGGCAGCTCGCTGATCGAACGCATCAAACGACGCAAATTATTTTTCATATGTGTACCGAAAGTTAGGAATTAGTTAAGATAATTCTGCAAAACTCCATCTTCATTGAGCTTATCGAAATGCTGTCTTTGCAAGTTAAGCACTTGGAAAGGAATTAGACAGGCGCAGTACGAAAAGAGTGGGTTATGCAGAGCTTCATTTAGAACAGTGCGCTATTATTGTATTGATCAACTTAAAAATAAAACACAGTCGACTCTACAGTCATTTCTTCATCTTTTAAAAAAGAACGCCAAAAACTAAAAAAAATAACGCATGATCCTGAATTCATTAAGCTTACGAACTACTTTCATTGCAAATCGGTCACTTATCCAAGATTTCAACAACGTCCCGCCTGACCATCTTTATGGGCTCAGACCAAATGGGTAGGATTTTACAAAGACTTCTAAACTGTACGAGATTTGACTAAATTAACCACTTGATTGTGCAATTGGGCCAAATGCTCATCATTTTTGAATAGTAATATCGTATTGGGGTGATAAGTTACCGTCTTCTCGGATTCCGAAAAACTACAAACCAAGTCAGCAGCGCAAATCGACAATTCTCTTTCCGTTATTTGGTTTTTTTTGTATTGCTCAGTTTCAAAATAACTTGCGCTTGGATCTCCATAATCAATTGCTACAGTAACGACTGCTTGCCCTAGCCAACGTGCCGATGAATAAAACGGTACGCCGTGCGCAACTATACAGTGAATATTGTTTTTAACGACAAATTTTGCTGCATCTGCATCATTCAGCAGGATGGCCTTGCACTCAAATTTATCAGCAATATCGACGAGAAGATGGCCATCGACGTACACCTTGTGACCCTGGTTTAAAAAATAATGTGCTTGCTGAGTCACTATGCCTAAGGTATTTTGTTTTAGTGGTTCGGAGGCCGTTAAAAATAAAACATTTAAACGTTCGCTTTGTTGCGCGTTAAATTGCAACCAAGGTTTTTGAACCCGAGGTGGATGAGCCAAACCATACAGATCCAACCAGCTCAAATTAGGGTTATAAAAAGGATCTTGTTTTATAAGCTCATGGTACAAGCTACGTGTGTAGGCCGCCTCTTGTCTATGCAGGTATCGCTTTTCGTCTGTATCATCATGTCCACGCGTTTTGGACTCATAATGAATTGCTAATGTATTTCCGATGTATATATTTCTATATCCCCGCGACAGGACTGCCAAGCATAACGCAATATCATTAAACGCAACTGCTAACTTTTCATCAAAACAGCCAACCTCTAAAAATAGATGTTTTTTAAGCGCAATACACGCTCCTGTCAGCGTCGAAATTTCACGAACTGCATTATTAAAATCCATATAGCTATCCGAATACTCGCTCCAATGGGTGTGGACATGAACAGCAGTGGACCCATACAAGCCCAAAATGAGCCCTGCATGTTGAATAGTTCGGTCAGGGTATAACAGCTTACCCCCGACTACCCCAACATCAGACTTTATAGCTTGCTCAACCAACATTGATAACCATTGGGGATGATCTATAACAATGTCATTGTTCAAAAATACCAAAATATCGCCTTTGCTTATTTGAACGGCTTTGTTATTCAACCGCGAGAAGTTAAATTTGCCGGGGTCGATCAATAAACGTATTTTTCCAGCCTGCACCATCGTAGCCATGTAAGCCAACACATCACTATCTGTAGAGCCATTATCAATCACAATCACTTCATACGCATCACTTGCATATTGCGTTTTTTCAAAAAGGCTTTCCAAACAAGGCTGCAAAAAATCCAAATGATTTTTAGTGGGAATAATAATAGAAACTTTAGGTGAGTTTGCACCAAAATTATTGGTAAAGGACTTGTATTGAATGCTTTCATCGGAGCGTGTGCGCTTGTGCATCGCATGAAACAAAACAAAAGGAATATGTGCCACTTGTTTTGCTGGCAACACCAAGAGCTGCCTAAAGGTGTTGGCTAAATTTGTTTTTTGATCAACAAAATCTAGCACAAGCCTAGCTACCATCTCGTTTTGGCAAGAAACCAAACCCATGCTTCCGATGTAATCGGTCTGCTTAGCAAACTCTGGTGAGTACTGCGGCTTAAACACCGGCGAATGCCGCCCAAGCATGTTGACTTCATCTTCATCTGCATAAACCCATGCATAACATGCACTAGCTTTAAGCGCAAGCAAATACAGCGCATGCGGCGCAAGCTGTCCCTCGCCCTCTATCAAAAGTGCAGCAACAGATTGTTTATCTAAAACATGGACTACCTTTTGCATAGGCTTACTAATCGCCAGCCTAGGCTCATGCTTTGCAGCATCTAAGATTATTTTTTCTAACCGTATCGGAAAATCATAAGGAATTAACAAAGTTACACGCCAATTGGAATACAACTGAGCTTGAAGACTGTCTAAAAGTGAGGTAATCACAAAGCAGTCAATCTGCAGGCTGAGTCGCCAGAATATATTAATTTTCCCAACTGGTATATCAGCTATATGTTCTTCAATAAGTGTTTGATCATACGCGGACAATGTGCCGTACTCCTGCACCCACGACTGATAAGCACCTTCAAATATTTGCTGACGTTCCATTGCGCAGTTAAGTGATACAGCTGTTTCTGATGGGTAGTCTTGCATACTAATCCCTGTCATTTGAACAACACGGTACGAATACGTTTAAGTTGGCGAGAAATAAAACGAAATGGCTTAGTTACACGCCAGCTGGTTGAGGCATGTATATCAATCAGCATACGATGCATTGCATCAAGCTGACGATACGTTTCATTTAACTCCAAGTTGCTGCTATGTTTTTGGATATTAAGTTGGTCTTGGGCTCTTTGCAAAGCAACTATATGTAAATAACGCTCATTCGCGAGCACATTTAATTTATGCTCTTGAGTGGTTAGCTCTTGCAACTTAAGCTCTTGAGCACGTAGCATCGCTTCTGATTTTTGAATATGACTTTTCATTTCAGTCAGTTCATGTTGAATTAATGCGAAGTTTTCATCAGATGCAATCGAGCAATTAGTCAAATGAGTTTCATCCAAGCAAACAGAATGCTCTTCAGAGATTTGTGATGGAAGCACCATGGAAATTTTCTTTACATTGGATTGATAGCATAGAAAAGACGATATTACATAACAAAAATTTATTGTGGTTTTTGTAACATTGGTGGCATTTTCGAATCACTTTTTAAATCATTTTTTTATAAATTAAATAAACACAATAATTATTTTCTTCCTCGCAACATATGCCAAAAACTTAGGAATAGATTTGAAATAACCCTCAATGGCCATGTAATTTTCCAAGAAAGGCTATTCCGCATAGCCTCGGCTTGGTTAAAAGCTAGTTCACATTCCTTCGAAGTCGTTTCGCTTTCCCGTAAAGCTAGCTCGCTTTGTTTCAAAGCCAGTTCACTTTGTTTCAAAGTCAATTCACTTTGTTTCAAGACCAATTCACTTTGCACAGTATACTGCGAGAATCTAGCTTTGATTTCAATAATAATTTCTCGAAAGTTATCAGCTTCCACATCTCTATAAGAGTCGTACTTGTTTGCTAGTTTTTCTAAAGTTAAACCAAGGTCATTTTTGAATAATGTTTCAAATAAATAATCGCTTTGGTCAGTAGAACTTTTTTGTGCAATTAGCGAATAATCAGGACTAACACCATTAATAACATCAATCAATTTGATACTTTTTCCACCTACTAATTCTGGCGATTCTTGCAATCTTAATATTGTTGAACGACAGAAACCGTAGTAAGTAGCTAAAAATCTTAACAATGGCGCTGGAATTGGCCGCATGTGTGTAGGGTCTAAATAGAAATTACTTATTCCAACTTTAATGTTTTCCGAGTTAGGTGTTTCCAATATCAATAATCCTAAAGGCACTAAAACACGGTAAGACTCCGAAACTAGTTCTTTTAACTCTTCAAATGAAATATGCTCAACCAAATGAAAAGCACTGATAACAGCCTTACTACAATCTGGCAAACTTTTTAAAAAACTAATTGCTTCTGCTTTTGAAGACTGCAACCCCGCATCTTGGCACATCTGTAACATTCCAGCATCGAGATCGACGCCGTAGGCCTCGATGCCTTCGTCTTTCATGAGTTCCAGCCACTCCCCACGACCACAGCCCAAATCAACGACTTGCAATTCAGGGTAAATATTTTTTAATGGTAATATAAAGGGCAAGTATACTTTTAATCGAGATTTAATGGTACTACATGAGCCTCGAAATTCATCTTCAAAATCACGATAAAAAGAATCAACCATAATAAGAACTCTCAATTACTGAGGGGATCCAAGTTGAACCAATGAAAGTCGTTTTATCTTGATTTATGACATTAAATATTATCAGCATATCACGCCATTCATAATTATTTAAAATATGAGTATCTTTTGTATGCAAAGCAGCAGCAATAGAATATGTTCCCACGCCTAAATTCATATTAAAAATAATATCAAAGTAAATTTTTGAATTTTCATCGACATTAAACAAAGTCTGGTTTGCATGATGTGTGTTTGTACCGAATATATGCTGTCCCAATCTATCTTTAATTATAAAACCCACCACCAATTCTGGCAGATTTTTTAAAATGCTAACATAAATTCGTAATCGTACTTTTTGCCCAACATTCACAACCTCAATCAAACCAAAATCCTCGTTGAGTAATTGTGCCTTTTCGATGGTTGCTTCACCGCTTCCTGAGATAGTCACGACTTTTCCAACTTCATCCTCTTGTTGACGAGCTGTTGCATTATCTTTATCAGCGATCATGGCATTGTATAAGTCCATAACCAATTCAGGCGGGCCATCCATTTTGAAACTTCCTGCGTCAATCAAAATTGCACGATTACAAACAGATTGGATAGCACCTTTATCATGACTCACCATAAGCAAGGTTGTACCCTGCCGTCTAAATTCTCGTATTTTTTCAAAGCTTTTATGCTGGAAGTAGGCATCACCTACAGACATAACCTCATCAATAATCAATATATCAGGTTTAAAAGCTGTCGCAACACTAAACGCCACACGCATCTGCATACCACTTGAATAAGTGCGCACTGGTTTGTCAAAATAGTCACCAATCTCCGAAAAATCTTCAATGTCTGGCATAACCATTTCAATTTCATTGGGACTGTAACCCATCAAACCCGCAGAATGAATTGCATTTTGACGGCCCGTTAAATCCGGATTAAATCCCATTCCAAGCTCCAAAATAGCAGAAACACTGCCATTAATTTGCACTTTCCCTTCTGTAGGCTGAATAGTACCCGTAATTAATTTTAGTAGTGTACTTTTGCCCGCTCCATTTTGTCCTACTATGCCTACCGCCTCTCCAGCGCTAATTGAGAAATTAATGCTCTTCAAAACCCATGCTTCTTCAAATGAAGATATAAATGGGAAAAACCAAGAGGCAATTCTTCGCCATTCGCCGTTCCATTTTCGATACGATTTTCCTAAATTTTGTACTCGTAACTTAGCATTCATAACTGATCGACCATTTCAGAATTTGCTTTTCTAACAATAAATAATGACAATAACAATAAGAAAAATGACATAGACATCAAAAAAAACAAACTGTTGAAGTTTGGGAAACGCTTGTACAGCAAAATATCTTGATATGCCATCGTTAAATTTGTTAATGGATTTAAATTAACGATAAATCTGTACTTCTCTGGGATCATAGTGGGAACATACACAATAGGTGTAGTCCAATACACCAACTGAAGCAATATAGGCACCAATTGACCGACATCACGAATAAACACATTTATTACGCCAAGTATCAAACCAAAGCTTAAGGCCAACAGCACCGTAAGGATCATTAAAATTGGTAACGCCAATATTTCCACGCCGGGAATGTTACCCAAAAAAATAAATATCAAAAACATGCATAAAAACAATAAGATATTATTTACCAAAACGCTTCCAACAGCTATCAAAGGTAGCGCCATTTTAGGAAATGATATTTTTTTTAGCAAATTACCATTATCAACGAAAATTGATATGCAGCGATTTAGTAATTCACTGAATAATGACCAGAATAATGTCCCTGCCATTAGGTATATGGCATAAGCGAATTGATTGTTGATTCCAGGCAACTTTGCAACCATAACTGACGATAAGACATATACAAAGATTAATACTTGAAACAGTGGATTCAGAACTATCCACAAACCACCTAGTCGATTCCTGACGAAA
Organism: Polaromonas sp.; assembly: GCA_013298815.1. Lineage (GTDB taxonomy): Bacteria > Pseudomonadota > Gammaproteobacteria > Burkholderiales > Burkholderiaceae_C > Aalborgiella. The sequence continues at coordinate 20,194 of JAAFJF010000017.1, forward strand.
CGCAGTCTAAATTCCGTACTTATTGATGAATAAATAAAGAACCTAAATCGCCATATTCCAGTTAACATCTGCAGCATATTTCTCCCAATAGTTATGCGTTCTGGCGATTATAATCTTAATAAAGACATGCAAAACTACCTTCGCTCAACCGTGCTCAATCACACAATCTCTAGGATGGCAGTGACAGTCACTCCTTCATCTGTTTGATTAGCAGAGGTGCATTTCAGCAAGATCAGCGCAAGGTTTTTTAGGGTTTCCTGAGGCATCAACAACTTACCTATTAAAATGAAAACTGCACTGATTACAGGTATTACCGGCCAAGATGGCGCTTATTTGGCCGAATTGCTCTTAAGCAAGGGGTATGCCGTTTATGGAACTTATCGCAGAACGAGTTCTGTCAATTTTTGGCGCATTGACGAGTTGGGTATTCAAAACCACCCGAATTTGCATTTGGTGGAATACGATTTGACCGACTTGGGCTCCAGCATGGCGCTGGTTCAAAAAGTCCAACCTTCAGAAATTTACAATTTGGCAGCGCAAAGCTTTGTCGGCGTGAGTTTTGATCAACCCACAACAACTGCACAGATCACCGGTATTGGTGCCTTGAATTTGTTGGAAGCGATTCGTTTGGTGAATCCGAAAATCAAGTTTTATCAGGCCAGTACGTCCGAAATGTTCGGCAAGGTGCAAGCCATTCCGCAAATAGAAGACACACCGTTCTACCCACGCAGCCCGTATGGCGTGGCCAAGCTGTATGCGCATTGGATGACAGTCAATTACCGCGAAAGCTATGACATTTTCGGCAGCAGCGGCATTTTGTTCAACCATGAAAGCCCCTTGCGGGGGCGTGAATTTGTCACGCGGAAAATTACCGATTCGGTGGCTAAATTGTGTCTCGGTAAATTGGATTGTTTAGAGCTCGGCAACATCGATGCCAAGCGTGATTGGGGCTTTGCCAAAGAATATGTTGAAGGTATGTGGCGTATGTTGCAAGCCAATGAACCAGACACCTTTGTGTTGGCGACCAACCGCACTGAAACCGTACGCGACTTTGTGGCCATGGCCTTCAAAGGTGTCGGCATCAACGTTGCATTCAAAGGCAGTGAGGTCAACGAAACGGCGGTGATTGCCTCATTTGCACCACATTTTGAGCAAGAGTTTGCTGGTTCTGGCGCAGCATTGAAGCTTGGTCAAACTGTCATGCGGGTCAACCCCAAATTTTACAGACCGGCTGAAGTGGAATTGTTGATCGGCAACCCTCAAAAAGCCAAAGATATTCTAGGTTGGGAACCTACGACAACATTAGAGCAGTTGTGCCAGATGATGGTGACTGAGGATGTGCGACGCAACCGACAAGGGTTTTCGTTTTGAAAAGTACATGTTGTTAAAAATGATAGTAAGCCCTCAAAATTCCTTATTAAATCGCAATAAATCGTTTGTGGTGCGTATCAAAACGTCACTAATTGAAGGGCGAATATTTTCAGGCATTAATCGTCGCTTAAAGTCAGTTATTGTTGCGATGGGCAAGTCGGCTTTGCGTAGACCTTGGATAAAGCGTAGTGTGCTTGCCGTATTAAACCTATCGCCTGAACTCAAAAATCGCTTATATCGACTTATTTGGAAAGATATTGCACTTGCACCGCGTGCAATGAGAATATACACAGCTCTTAGTAACGCAATTCCGACACACAACAAAGGCAACGATTGATGCGTATCGTCATTGACTTACAGGGCGCGCAGTGTGACAGCCGCTTCAGGGGGATTGGGCGATACTCGCTGTCTTTGGCGCTTGCCATGGCAAGAAATGCTGGTAAGCATGATGTTTGGCTGGCGTTAAACAGCGCTTTTCCTCAAAGCATTTTTGATCTGCGCGAAACATTCGCAGGCTTGGTTGATCCTGCGCAAATTCGAATTTTTAACAATTCTGGCCATACTGCCGAAGTTGTGCCCGATAACGCATGGCGCGTGCGTACGTCTGAGCGCATGCGTGAACATTTTTTAGAGCAACTCAAGCCCGATGTGATACATGTTCCGACCCTGTTTGAGGGCTATGGCGACGATGCTGTAACTTCTGTAGGTAGCTTCACCAACGGGCACAAAACGGCGGTGACGATTCATGACTTGATTCCGCTGATGGATCAGGCCAATTATTTGTCTAATCCAATTTATCGAGATTTTTACTTTCGAAAACTAGAGTCGCTCAAACGTGCCGGTTTGTTGCTGGCGATTTCTGAATCGTCACGCTTAGAAGCTATCGAGCACTTGGGTTGGTTACCAGAGCGCATCATCAACACCTCAGAAGGTGCGGATGCGCACTTTAAGGTAATTGAACTGTCTGCAGAACGCAAACAGCAGATTCGCACCCGTTACGGCATCACCCGCAAGATGGTGATGTACGCCCCAGGCGGTTTTGACCCGCGTAAAAACTTTGATGGCTTAATGCAAGCCTATGCTTTGTTGTCGCCAGAAATACGGCGTGACTATCAACTGGTCTTGGCAAGCCGGCTTAGCAAAAGTCCGCACGATGATTCGCGTGCAAAAATGAATGTCTGCCGCGTCAACGCTGGCTTAGCTGAAGACGAGCTGGTGTTGACGGACTTTATGCCCGAAGACGACTTGGTTGCTCTGTACAACATGGCAGATTTATTTGTTTTTCCGTCGAAGCATGAAGGTTTTGGCTTGCCCCCCCTAGAAGCAATGGCATGTGGTGCTCCTACTTTAGGGGCAAACGCCTCCAGCTTACCTGAAGTCATCGGCTGGAGCGAGGCCTTGTTTGACCCGCACAGCCCTAGCGATATGGCAACAAAGATATCACAGGCTTTGCTTGATACCGCTTTTCGGGCAAAGCTAAAAGCGCATGGCATTGAGCAGGTCAAAAAGTTTTCTTGGGATGCCAGTGCCCTTAAAGCCACCGCCGCGCTAGAGAATTTGCACGAGCAAAATGCCACCAAACCAACGACAAGTTACCCAACGTCTAGCTTGCTAGCGTCGATAGCACAGATTAAGTCTACGCCTTCAGCTACTGAAAAAGATTTGGCGCATACGGCCAACGCCATTTCGTTTAATACCAGTTTAGAAGCACCGAAAAAGCTACTCGTCGATATCACCGAGCTGGTTAGGTTTGATGCCAAGTCCGGCATTCAACGCGTGGTTCGTAGCATTTTGTTGGCTTTGCACCACGACACGCCGCCAGGATATGAGCTTTGCCCTATTTACTATGACGGGTTTAGGTACCTGCATGCCAAAAATTTTATGGCGGTACTGACCCAACAACCCAAAAAAGTGCAGCGTGCTAGTTTTGATGAGGTTGCTGAGTTCAACCAGGATGACATTTACTTAGGCTTAGATTTAAACCCTGGCTTAACGGTTAAGCTGCAGGCGACGTACCAGCATTGGCGCGCTTTGGGTTTGCAGGTGTATTTTGTTGTGTACGATATTTTGCTAGTCGAGAGGCCTGATTGGGCGCCTGCTGAGGCCGCTGTTGGGTTGAAAGCTTGGCTGGAAGCCATCTCACAAGTGTCAAGCGGTTTGCTGTGTATTTCGGAATCTGTCGCCAATGAAGTCCGTACATGGCTGGAGAAAAATCCGCCTGAGCGGCATCATGAGCACCATCATGTGCGGCACCACTTACCCAGCATTAGCAGTTTCCATTTGGGCGCAGATGTCGAGAGCAGCGCACCTAGCCAAGGCATGCCATCTGAGGCGACATCTGTGCTTAAAACCTTGAAAAGCAGACCCAGCTTCTTGACGGTTGGCACCTTGGAACCACGCAAAGGGCATAGACAAACGTTGGCGGCATTTGAATTATTGTGGGCACAAAACAAGGATGTCAACCTTGTTTTTGTGGGTAAAAAGGGTTGGATGGTTGATGATTTGTCCACACTTATCAACAACCATGCTGAACTAGGCAAGCGTTTGTTTTGGTTGGACGGCATCAGCGATGAGTATTTAGGGCATATCTACGCAGCTTCGACCTGTTTACTATCTGCCTCAGAGGGCGAGGGGTTTGGATTGCCCCTGATTGAGGCTGCCAAACAGCACATACCCGTGTTGGCACGTGATCTGCCAGTGTTTCGCGAAGTAGCAGGAAACCACGCGTTTTACTTCAGTGGTTTGGCGCCGCAAAACTTAGCGACGAGTGTTTTGCAATGGCTGGACTTGCACCAGAAAGGCAATGCCCCAGATTCAAGACACATACCTGTCTTGACCTGGCATCAAAGTGCGGCGATTTTGAAGCGAAATCTGCCTTTCAAACCTACAAAATAGGCGAAAATAGACAAAACACGCTTAAATTCAGTGGTAGCCAGCGTATTTACTGCCTGAAGCGCTACTATTTTTATAGCAGCTTGTTTTACGCTCGGCCATACATATCGGCCAATCGCACGATATCGTCTTCGCCCAAATATGCGCCGCACTGCACCTCGATTAGTACCAATTCGTTTTTACCAATATTAGTTAGGCGGTGTTTTTCTTTTAACGGGATGTAGTGGTATTGACCCACTTCGGTTCTATGCTCGACTTCACCAATTTGGACGATAGCAATGCCTTGCACGACAACCCAGTGCTCAGCACGTTGGTGGTGGTATTGCAGACTCAGCGATTCACCAGGCTTCACCGTGATGCGTTTGACTTTGTAGCCGGACTCCTCTTTCAAGGTTGCATAGGTACCCCACGGTCTGTGTACGGTCGTTGGCAAATGGGTGCTGTCGTGTTTGCGCTCTTTTAACTCGTCCACAATGGCTTTGACTTTTTGCGCATGGTCTTTATGAGCGACCAAAAGCGCATCAGGCGTATCAACAATGATGAGGTCATGCACACCGACAGTCGCAACTACTTTAGGGGTATGGCTGCTCACTTGGACATGTGTACGCGTGGTTTCAACCGCCACGACATTGGCCTCAAATGTGTTGCCACTCGCATCAGCGGTATGCGCTAGGGCCACTGCCGGCCAAGCGCCTACGTCGCTCCAACCAAATTTAGCAGGTACCAAGGTGACGTTAGAAGCACGCTCCATGATGGCGTAATCAATGGAAATATCGGGTTGGTGGGCAAATGCTTTCGAATCGAAACGCGTGACTGAGTCGTTAACTTTGGTCTGTGGGGTGTTGGTACCGGATTCGGCACCCAACTCAACATTCCTCTCAGCCTTCTTCCCAGCATTCGGCGATGAATTTTGTACCTGTGCGCCTTGCATCACATGCTCTGCTGCAGCGAGTACTTCTGGTGAATGGTCTTTAAATGCCTGCAATATCGTACCCGCGGTGAAACAGAACATACCGCTATTCCAGTAATAACGGCCTGTGCTGAGGTACTGCGAGGCGGTCGCTGCGTCTGGTTTTTCAACAAACCGCAGCGCTTTTTGAGGCGTTCTTTCAATCTTGGCAACTTCGATATACCCAAAACCAGTTTCTGGTGCAGTGGGTGAAATACCGAAAACGACCAAATGCCCCTGTAAAGCGTGCCGAGCGGCTTCAAGCGCATTGGTTACAAAGGCTTCAGAATCAGGAATCAAGTGGTCGGCTGGCAGTACCATCATGACCACATCTGGGCCGTGCTCCTGGCTACATGCCAGCGCTGCCAATGCGATAGCAGGTGCGGTATTTCGACCCTTTGGCTCAAGGAGATAGCTTGTTTTTGGTGGGTCTTCCAGGTTGGCGATGACTTCGCGGGTGAGGAACAGGTAATCTTGATTCGTGACAATCATGGTTTCATCAGCGCCACAAGCTTGACCGCGCTCGACGGCTTGCTGCAGCAAAGGGCTTCCGCCCAAACTGATAAAAGGCTTAGGATAAGCTTGGCGTGAAGCAGGCCAAAGGCGTGTTCCCGCACCGCCAGAAAGTACAACAGATATTAGTTTCATGATGATCCAGCTATGAAAGTGTGTCTTTAAGATTGTATTTATCAGGCATTGTATGTGCCAGCTTTAATTGCATTTGGCAAAGCTACAATAGTTTATATGCTCAACCAAGCCTTTCAAAGCCCAACACCATTGTCCACCATAACTGTCTCTATTCTTATCCCCGTTTATAAAAACGATGGTGGGTTAGATGAGTTGGTAGGTCGCATCAGCGCGGGCATGACCAACTCCTCCTATGCGAACAGCTTCGAGTTGATTTTGGTGGACGATTGCAGTCCTGACAACAGCTGGGAGGTGATACAACGCCTCGCAAAAACGCATACCTTCGTACAAGGCGCCACCTTGTCTAGAAACTTTGGTCAACACAATGCCATCATGGCCGGCTTAAACTTGGTTTCAGGTCAATACGTGGTTTTGATGGATGATGACTTGCAGCACCCGCCTGAGGCCATCCCCAGCATGCTGGATAAACTGGCTGCTGGCGCGGACGTTTGCTATACAAACTACGCAAACCGCCAACATGCCGCATGGAAAATTGCTGGCAGCAAGTTCAACGATTTGATGGCCTCTTGGTTACTTTCTAAACCAAAAGGTCTATATCTGTCATCGTTCAAAGCGCTCAAGCGCGGTGTGGTGGATCAAATTCGCAACCATGAAGGGCCATTTGCCTATTTGGACGGGTTGATTTTAGACATCACACGGCGGATTGCCACAGTTGAAATTCAGCACGGCACGCGCGCTTATGGTGAAGGAAATTACAGCTTCAAGAAATCCATATCCTTATGGCTGCGCATGGTGACGGGCACGTCAATCGTACCGTTGCGATTGGTCTCTCTGATGGGTGCATTGATCGCGATGCTGGGGTTTTTAGGCGCAATTTTTGTTATTGTTAGCAATTACCTTTACCCCAATGAATCTAAAGGCTGGGCGTCCATCATTGTTACTATTCTTTTGGTGAGCGGTTTTCAAACCCTGTTTATCGGTGTGTTGGGTGAGTATTTAGGGCGCATCCATCTACGGCTGAACAACAAGCCCCAATATTTATTTCGTTTTACGACAAAAAACGATGCGGAGTTTCCTAAACTCAATGTCAGACTTTAGCCAAAAAGCACAACTTTTATGACGATGATCGCCCACCCGCAGTCCCTGCATTTTGCTGCGCCACTGTTGCTGCAAAGTGGTAAAAGCATACGTGCTTACGATCTCGCTTATGAAACTTATGGCTTGCTGAATGCAGACAAATCAAATGCCGTTTTAGTTTGCCATGCCTTAAATGCCTCACACCATGTAGCGGGCGTATATGCCCACGATGATGTAAAAATTCAAGAAAAGTCGGCTGGCTGGTGGGACAACATGATTGGCCCGGGTAAGCCTGTCGACACCAACCATTTTTTTGTTATTGGCGTCAATAACTTGGGATCTTGCTTTGGATCTACCGGGCCCATGCATGTCAACCCAGATACCCAAAAAGTTTATGGTGCGGATTTTCCTGTCGTCACTGTTGAAGATTGGGTTAATGCACAGGCCTTGTTGATGGACAAGTTGGGCATTGAGACACTTGCCGCCGTGATGGGTGGTAGCTTGGGCGGCATGCAAGCTTTGAGCTGGACACTGCAATACCCAGACCGCTTGCGTCATGCCGTGGTCGTTGCTAGTGCGCCTAACTTAACTGCAGAAAACATTGCCTTCAATGAAGTAGCGCGACGCGCCATCGTAACTGACCCTGATTTTCATGAAGGGCACTTCTACCAGCATGGCGTCATCCCCAAACGCGGTTTGCGCATCGCGCGCATGATTGGCCACATCACCTATTTGAGTGATGATGTGATGAATGCCAAATTTGGTCGCCAATTGAAGCAGTCACTTGCCTTAGAAAGCTCAAAGAGTGCTGTTAACGACAATTCCGATGCCAATTTCGACGCTAACGCTGATGCATACAGCTACTCCACCCAAGAAGTTGAGTTTCAAATCGAAAGCTATTTACGGCACCAAGGCGATAAGTTTGCAGAATATTTTGATGCCAATACCTACTTGTTGATTACCCGAGCACTCGATTATTTCGACCCAGCGCGCAAATTTAGCGGCAATTTAACCAAGGCTTTGGAGCTTGCAAAAGCCAAGTTTCTACTGATTAGCTTTACAACTGACTGGCGTTTTTCACCGTCGCGCAGCCGAGAATTGGTAAAAGCTCTGCTCGATAACAACCGAGATGTCAGCTATGCAGAGATCGACGCACCACATGGCCACGATGCATTTTTACTTGATGACCACCGTTACACAAGCTTAATTCGCTCTTATTTTGATAGCATTTTGAGTGAAATACGTTCTAAAGTAACCATGAAAGCTGCAGCATGAGCGATTTAGCCACCATGCAAGCCATTGCTCAACTTGTTCCCATGGGTTCGCGCGTGCTTGATTTAGGTTGTGGTGACGGGGCGCTACTCGCACACCTACAAGCCACCCGAAACTGCACCGGCTACGGCATTGAAATTGACGATGCCAATGTGCTGGCCTGTGTAAAACGTGGCGTCAATGTCGTTCAACTGAACTTAGACGAAGGTTTGGCGTTGTTTGATGATGCTTCGTTTGACGTTGTGCTGCAAATCGACACATTGCAACACTTGCGCAATGCAGAGGTGATGCTGCGTGAAACTGCGCGCGTTGGGCGCTTAGGTATTGTTGCCTTTCCTAATTTTGCGCATTGGCCAAACAGATTGAGTATTTTGCTAGGCCGCATGCCCGTGACGCGTCGCTTGCCATACCAGTGGTATGACACCCCGAACATTCGCGTGGGCACACATACTGATTTGCGCGAGCTTGCCTTGCATAACGGCCTGAAAGTGCAAGACAGCTTTGGTATCCAAGAAGGCCGGACGGTACGATTTGCGCCCAATTTGCTGGCGGGTACGTCGGTATTTTTATTCTCTCGTTAGTTTTTGTTCTCTTCGCTGTTTTTCTCTAGCGTTCATAAGCCAACGGATTCAAAATTGAAGCAAGAAATTCCATTTTCTGAGGCGTTGAAATTTTGGTTCAAACTCGGTTTCATCAGCTTTGGCGGCCCTGCTGGTCAAATTGCCATCATGCACAAAGAACTGGTAGAAGAGAAGCACTGGATTTCTGAAAAGCGGTTTTTGCATGCTTTGAATTACTGCATGGTGCTGCCCGGGCCCGAAGCACAGCAACTCGCTATTTATATCGGCTGGCTGCTGCACCGCACTTGGGGTGGCGTGGTAGCCGGCGTGTTGTTTGTGCTGCCGTCACTGTTTATTTTGATTGGCTTGAGCTATGTTTACGTGGTGTTTGGCAACGTGCCTTGGGTGGCTGCGCTGCTTTATGGCATCAAGCCCGCAGTCGCGGCTATTGTGGTGCAAGCGGTGCACCGCATTGGCTCTAAAACACTCAAAACACCTGCGACAGCGCCTGTGCTTTGGGGTGTAGCCGTGTTGAGTTTTTTAAGCCTTTACTTTTTGAGCTTGCCTTTCCCCGTGATTGTTATTTCAGCTGCTTTGATTGGGCTGTTGGGCGCTAAGTTTGTACCCAAGCAATTCTCTGCCACTGCAGGTCATACGGCAAAAAAAACGGGTGCGGGTACAACCCTGTCAGCAGTTATTGACGACAGCACGCCTACACCTGAGCATGCGCTGTTCAAAAAATCGCGCTTAGCTGCCGTCATATTGGTAGGCGCCGTACTCTGGCTTATACCGATGGCAGTTTTGATGATGTACCAAGGCTGGCAAGGTGCATTGACGCAAATGGCTTGGTTTTTCACCAAAGCAGCTTTGCTAACTTTTGGTGGCGCCTATGCTGTGCTGCCTTATGTTTACCAAGGTGCTGTCGAGCAATTTACCTGGCTTTCTGGTATGCAAATGATTGACGGATTGGCATTGGGTGAGACCACACCTGGACCGCTCATCATGGTCGTGGCTTTTGTGGCATTCGTAGGTGGCTGGGCTAAGCAAGTGTTAGGGCCAGAAAGCTTGTTTTTAGGTGCTGCGCTTGCAGCGACTATCGTCACTTGGTTTACTTTTTTGCCTTCATTCATCTTCATTTTGGCAGGCGGACCGCTGGTAGAAACAACGCATAACAACTTGAAATTTACTGCACCACTGACGGCAATAACGGCTGCAGTCGTCGGTGTTATTGCCTCATTAGCACTGTTTTTTATAGCGCATATCGCTGTTAAATCAATTTCAATTGGTAATATGTTTGAAAGATTGGATTACTTTGCTATTGTTGTCGCATTTGTCGCAGCAATTGCGCTCATTCGCTACAAAATTGGTGTGATGCCTGTGCTGTTTGCTTCAGCGCTGTGCGGCTTGGTTTGGCGGCTCTTTATCGCTTAAACAAGAGCATCACAGACACAAAGAACAAAGACAAAGCCCCTGTTCCTACCGCGTAGAAACAGGGGCTTTGAGTGTTTGCTTGGAGTTTAAGCTTTTTGGTTCAGCAAACCGCCCAACATACCGGCCAAATCGCCCATATTGCCCAAGCCGCCCGCTGGCGCTTGACCTGTTGGCGTCATGTGGTTGATCAAACCTGGCAAAACTTGCGCCAAGATACCACCTGCATCACCTGAGTTCACACCCATTTGCTTGGCCAAACCAGCCAGTACGTCGCCACCCAAAGCGCCACCGATTTGGTCACCTGTCACAGCCTGGTTTTCACCCGTGCCGATCCAAGAACCCATCGCATCGCCTAAACCAGCTTGCTGGAATTTGCCAACCAAGCCGCCCAAGCCGCCATGACCGCCGTCATTACTCAACATGCCAGTGATGGTAGACAAAATTTGCGGATTATTTGCCACCATGCTGATGATGCTCGCCAAACCGCCGGCTGGGGCTTGTTGCTGCTGACCGCCATTCAAGACTGCGCCTAAAACTGAATCTAATAAACCCATATTGTTCTCCCGTTGAAAATTAAAAATTAAAGCTAAGAATTAACATTAAATAATCCAGACAAACTTCCTGAACAATTGCTAAGACTTGGCATTACGACCTCGCATTGTGACTGCCACGACGCTGGAATGCAAGCCATAGCAAAGCTGCACCGGTGACCACAACGGGCAACAACGAACCTAAGTTCAGCAGCGTCCAACCACGGGTGGTGACCAACGCGCCTGAAGCAAAAGAACTGAGCGCCAAGACCGCAAACGTGAAGAAGTTAATGGCCCCTTGTGCACGATCTTTCTCCTCTGGCGTGTAGGTATCTAAAGCCAAGGTGGTACTACCCGTAAACAAGAAATTCCAACCCAAACCTAGCAAAAATAAAGCGATTAAAAACTGGTGCAAATCTTGGCCCGACAGCGCAATCAAAATGCAAACCAGGTTCAAAACCACACCCACACCCATGATTTGCAGCACCCCAAAGCGCTTGATCAAATGCCCCGTGAAAAACCCCGGTGCAAACATGCCAATCACGTGCCACTCCAACACAAAAGCCACATCTGAAAACGGCAAACCGCACTGCTGCATGGCAATGGGCGTGGCCGCCATGAGCAAATTCATCACGCCATATCCCAGCGCGGCAGCCATGGTGGAGACGATAAACACTGGCTGGCGCATGATCTCTGACAGAGGGCGACCAACATTTTTAGCGCTGTCCGCCTTGCTTTTAACGACATGCGCAGGGAAGTTGATGAACGACAAAACCGCCATAGAAAGCAGCGCCACAACAACCAAGGCTAAATACGCACCAATGAAAGGCGTAGCGCTACTTGAAGCAAACATCGACTTGGTCCACAGCGCCAAATTGGGCCCCAAAACAGCCCCAATCAACCCGCCCGCCAGCACCAAAGACACCGCTTTTTCCTTAAAAGCAGAATTAGCCAATTCTGCTGCCGCAAACCGGTATAACTGGGCATTGGCGTTGTAAAAACCCGCCACTACCGTTGCAGCAACCAGCAACCAAAACTGCCGGCTATACGCTGCATACGCGCAAACGGCAGCTGAAAGCAGACCCACAAGCAAACCCAGTTGAAAAGATGTTTTACGCCCGAAACGGGTTTGCGACTTGGCAACCAGCCCCGTGCTTAGCGCACCACCCACCACATAACCCATAACTGGCAGCGTAGCCATCCATCCCAAGGGTGCCAAACTCAGCCCCACCAAACCATTGATGGCGATGAAAGTCACGTTGTTGGTTAAAAACAGCCCTTGGGCGATGGCTAAAAGCCAGAGATTGCGTTTCAAGGGTAATTCCTAACTTTAAGAGATAAAAATGCTGAAAATTTAGGCAGCAAACCAGACTGGCATTTAAGCAGTAAAAAGCGCCAACGCCGCCAAACCCGCCGTTTCAGCGCGTAAAACACGGTTGCCCAAGCTGACGGGTTGAAAGCCTTTTGCCAAGGCTGCGTCTTCCTCAGCCACACTCAAACCACCCTCTGGACCCGATAAAAAGGTCACCGCAGTGGCTGTTGCTGCCGCGCTTGTACCGACCAATGTGTTCAAAGCCTTCGTTTCAGGGCGCAAGGACAGCAAATAACGTAATGACTCAGAATTTGTCTTTTGTGCTGCGAGCCAAGCATTCAAAGTCAGCACCTCATGCACCACAGGCAGTTGGTTGCGACCACATTGCTCGCAAGCTGCAACAGCGACGGCCTGCCAATGCGCACGCTTTCTGTCGGCCCGCTCACCGTTGAGCCGCAAGACGCTGCGCTCAGTCATCACCGGCTGGATGCTGGCAACACCTAATTCGGTCGCTTTCTCAACCAACCAGTCCATCCTGTCGTTCGCCGGTACGCCGACGACTAGATGAACTTGTCTTGTAGGCTCTCGCTCAACAGCAAAGTGAGCACCCACCAACACCCGCACTTCACTGCGCCCCATATGCTCAATCTTTGCTTCGAACTCACCACCACGTTCCGCACCGCCAAACAACGTAATCGCCCCACCAGGCTGCATCCGCAAAACCTGCACATGGCGTGCCGCGCCGGCTGGTAGCGCGATGACTTCGCCAGTTTGCAGTGGTGTGGGGCAGTGGAATCGGGGCATATTCAGATTTTATTTATATTCATTTTCACTATTATTTTGATAGCTGCTTAGGCAGTAAAAACGCCGGATAAAGCCATAAATTCATCATTTTTAGCCATTTAAAGCTACATTCGCCCATAAGCAAACCCCATCGCCGTTTCAATGCCTTCAATCTGGTCAATCAGCTTCAAAAACGGGCCTAGTTCACGGTAACGGTCTGCGGTTTTACGGACGTAGGCGATGAAGCGGGGGGTGTCGGCTAGGTATTTGGGTTTGCCGTCGCGAAGGGTTAGGCGAGCGAAGATGCCTAGGATTTTCAGGTGGCGTTGCAGGGCTTGCCACTCGACGGCGCGGTAGAACTCACCAAAATCTGCGCCCCAGCCGGTTGGGCTGTTTGCGCCCAGTAGCCCGACTTTGACGGCTTTTTGCCAATAGCGGATGGTGATGTCTAGGACAAAGGGCTCTTCCCAAGTCAAAAACGCGTCACGCATCAAACTGCCGATGTCGTAGGTTATGGGGCCGTAGACGGCGTCTTGGAAGTCTAAAACGCCCAAGCTTTGCTTACCATTTTGCTCCATAACCATCAAGTTACGCGGCATGTAGTCGCGGTGTACGTAAACGCTGGGCACGGCTAGGTTGCGCTGCACAATCAGTGAAAAAGCGTTATCCAAGACGGTTTGCTGCGCGGCGTCTAGGATGATGCCTTTGTGTTTCGCCAAATACCAGTCGGGAAACAAGGCCAGTTCACGGCGCAGCAGGGCTTCGTCGTAGGGCGATAAAACATTGGGTTTTGACGCAAGCTGCCAGTCAATCAGCACATCGACGGCTTGCATGTAGAGGTCGAAATTGGGATCAGCAAGCTCGTCTGACAGCTGTGGGTTGATGACTTCCATCATAGTTTTCGCGCCCAAATCGGTCAACAGCATGAAGCCCTGGGCTTCGTCCCACGCCAAAATATGGGGCACTTGCAACCCGGCTTGTGCCATCAAGTGGGCAATATCGACAAAAGGTTTACAGTTTTCTTGGGCTGGGGGGGCGTCCATGATGATCAAACTTGTGCCCGCGGGTGTGTCAATCCTAAAATAGCGCCTAAAACTGGCATCTACAGAGGCGGGCCTCAGTGTTTTCAATAGTAGCGGATGCTGTGCTGCCACATCGTGCAGCCAAGTTTCAAAAGCCTGCTGGCGCTGAGAGTCTGCCCAATGGATGGCCGCATGGGTGCTTGAAAGTGTATGCAATGGTGATGCTTCGTGTTGGGTGCTTGGATTCATGGATAATCTATTCTACAAACAACCTAGCCGTCTTTAGGCTTTATATTTTGCGCTACCTACCATTCAACCTTCGCTCCTTTATCGCACTGTCAACCACGCTGACTTTGAGCGGGTTTGTAAGTGCGCAAATACTGAAACCTTCGACTAGTTTGCAAGAAGCTATACCAGCGGAGGTGCTGAACAACCCGACCACGTTTGTGTTTGGCAACAGCATCACCGGAAGGCCCGATGTTGACACCAAGATTGAAGGCGATGCAGAGCTACGCCGTGCTGGTACAGTCATCAAAGCCGACAAAATTGAATACAACAGCTTGACAGACAAAGCAGTAGCCACAGGCAAAGTCAAACTCAACCGATTTGGCGACGTTTACCAAGGCACGCTGCTAGACTTGAAAGTGGACTCTTTCACAGGCTTTTTCACCCAACCACGCATCGACTTGATCAAAAACGGCGGGCATGGCGAAGGCGACAGAATTGACTTCATTGACGAGAAGCATTCCATTATCAAAAACGCTAGCTACAGCACTTGCAAGCGCTACCCAGGCCCAGATTGGATGCCAGATTGGCTTTTAAAGGCTGCCAGCCTGAGCATCAACACTGAAGAGGACGTGGGCCAAGCGCAAGATGCGACATTGAGCTTCAAAGGCGTGTCTGTGCCATTGCCGTCCATCAGCTTTCCGCTGAGCAACAAGCGCAAATCTGGCTGGTTGGCGCCAACCTATGCCACCGACAACATCAACGGCGTTGAGCTGTCAGCGCCTTATTATTTCAACATTGCGCCTAACCGTGATGCAACGTTGTTTCCTTCATACAGCTACAAACGTGGTCTAAATTTAGGTGGGGAGTTTCGCTATTTAGAGGACAACTACAACGGCCAAATTCGTGCCGATGTGATGCCATCTGACCCACTTCGCGACAAAACCCGCTGGGGCGTGGCTGGTCAACAAGTGATGCGTTATGACACGAGCTTGGGCTCGGTCGGCCTGAATCTGAATGTGAACCGCGTGAGCGATGACAACTACTGGCGTGATTTCCCACGGGCGACAACATCGCTCACACAGCGCCTACTGTCATCAGACGCCGCTTTAAGCTTGGATAAAGATGACTTTTCGATGGGTTTGCGCGTATCGAAGTGGCAAACACTGCAAGATGTAACAGCGCCCATCGTGCCACCGTATGACCGTTTGCCACAATTAACGGCTCGCTACGGCAAAACCAATGTGGCGGGTTTTGATTTTTCGATTTCAGGCGACTACACCAAATTTTCATCGGCCCCCCTCTTGACCCAGCAACCCAATGCAAGCCGCGCCATGTTGGTCGCACAACTGAGCCGCCCTTGGGTAGCGCCTGGCTGGTTTTTTACACCGAAGCTGCAACTGCATACCACCCAATACCAGTTTGATACGCCGTTAACAACTGGCGTGCGAGACTTTAGCCGTACGCTGCCTACATTCAGCATCGACAGTGGTTTGCATTTCGAGCGCGATACCAATCTTTTTGGCCGCGCTGTCACGCAAACGCTAGAACCTCGTGCGTTTTACGTGAATACACCGTACCGCAACCAAAGCGCATTGCCTGTTTATGACACTAGCGCGAATGACTTCAACTTTGCGAGCGCATTCACAGAAAATCCCTTCAGTGGTGGTGACCGTATTGCTGACAACAGTTTGCTGACTTTGGGTTTGACTTCGCGCTTTCTTGACCCGTCAAACGGTGCCGAGTTAGCACGTCTTGCGATCGCTCAGCGCGTGCGTTACAAAGACCAATTGGTGACCTTGCCCGGCGGCACGCCTGCAACCGATCGCTATAGTGATGTTTTGGTTGGCGCTTCAGTGAACACGTCACCCGCATGGTCTTTTGATACGACACAACAATACAACTCAGACACAGCTCGGATTGCCCGTTCTACCATTGGTGCACGCTATTCTCCGAGCGACTATCGTGTAATCAACCTTTCGTACCGTTTACAAAAGGGTAGCAGCGAACAAATCGATCTAGGTTGGCAATGGCCGCTCAACGATTTGTGGGGCGACAAAGGCCAAAACTTGGGTGCTGGACGTGGCCAAGGCGAAGGGCGCTGGTACAGCGTTGGTCGCATGAACTTCAGTTTGACCGATAAAAAGCTGGTCGACTCTGTGGTCGGTTTTGAATACGATGCAGGTTGCTGGCTAGGTCGTGTTGTTATTGAAAATTTGGCACGTAGTGACGCAACCAGCAACAAACGCGCACTATTCCAACTGGAACTGATTGGTTTTTCAAGACTTGGAGCTTCTGGTACTTTGAACACCTTGAAAAACAACATTCCAAGGTACCAGTACTTACGCGAACAAGTCACTACCCCCAGCCGATTCAGCACTTACGATTAACCGTTTATTTCAAATGACTCCTAAAACCGCTATGACGTTGAAAACTGTTTACCGCAATATCGCTTGTGCGCTATGCGTGTGCAGTCTAAGTGCAGCTTACGCGCAAGGCATACGCTTAACACCGTCACCAGCTGTCGTGACAGGAGCGCAAACTTCGAACGATGCTGCCCCTGCAGTGGTTCAGGCCAACTATATTGTTGCTATCGTCAACTCAGAACCAGTTACAAGCACCGAAGTACGAGCGCGTTTGATTCGTTATGAGCAACGACTGACGGCCATGGGTGCTCCCATGCCTGCACACAGTGACTTGTCCCGTGAGGTCTTGGAAGATGTTATCAATGAAAAGATTCAGCTACAAAAAGCACGCGAATCGAATGTTCGGATCGACGACAGAACTATTGACGCCGCTATACAAAACTTTGCCAACCAAAATAAAATTTCAGTCACCGATTTACGTGAACGTACGAGCGCGGACGGCATAGGTTTTACACAGATTCGGAACGATATACTCAATCAGTTACTCATTCAAAAGCTCAGAGAGCGCGATGTTTTGGGCAATATAGACATCAGCGATAAAGACATTGAAGCGTTTTTAAAAACGGCAACCACTTCCAACCAAACGAGCGAAATAGCAATAGATATTGCACAAATTTTAGTTGCCGTGCCTGAAAATGCATCAGAAGCTCAAATATTAGCTGCACGAGAGCGTGCCTTGCGCATATACAACAAAGCCATCAACGGCGGTGATTTTTATAAATTAGCGCAAGAAAATTCTGATGCAAAAGATGCACGCTCAGGTGGTCAGATGGGGCTGCGTTCTATCGAAAGATATCCAACTTTATTCGTCGAAGCCATCAAAGACAAGAAAGTATCAGATGTTGTTGGCCCCATACGATCTGGTGCTGGATTTCATGTTTTGCAACTTTTGGCCAAAGAGGTTCCTGAGAATGCCAGTTTAACTGTGACGCAAACGAATGCGCGGCATATTTTGCTGAAGACAGGTCCGACCATGACTGAGACCGCAGCCAAGGCAAAATTAAGCAGTTTAAAACAGCAAATTGAATCAGGAAAAATTGATTTTGCAAACGCTGCAAAAGCGAATTCACAAGATGCAACTGCGCCAACGGGTGGTTCGTTAGGCTGGGCAAATCCTGGGCTCTATGTTCCTGAGTTCGAAAATGCGATGAACGCACTGCCGCTTAACAAAATTTCTGAACCCACTGTATCGCGATTTGGCGTTCATTTAATCGTTGTAGAAGCACGCAAGCAAATCCCACTCACCAACAGTGAACAACGTGAAACAGCTAAAAATGCACTCCGTGAAAGAAAATTTGACGAGGCTTTTGCAAATTGGATGCAAGATTTACGTAGCAACGCTTACGTTGAGTATCGTGATCTTCAGCAGTAACAAGCTACAACAACCATTGATCGGCGATTTTGAGTAAACACATTGCGAGAAAGCGGTTCGGTCAGCATTTTTTGACCGACAAATCTATCATCACAGACATTGTTGACGCTATCAACCCGCAGGTTGGTCAAGTGATGGTGGAAATTGGTCCTGGTTTAGCCGCGCTGACTCAACCTTTGGTAGAAAGACTAGGCCACTTGACGGTGATCGAGTTAGACCGAGATCTAGCAGTTAGACTGCGGCAGCATCAGCATCTAACGGTCATTGAATCTGACGTACTTAGGGTTGATTTCAGTACCATTTCTGCACAGAAGGTCCGTGTCGTAGGGAATTTACCCTACAACATATCAACGCCTATTTTGTTTCATTTGTTGGACTACGTGGATAACATTGAAGACCAATACTTCATGTTACAAAAAGAGGTCATTGACCGTATGGTTGCTCCAGCTGATAGCAGCGACTACAGTCGTCTGAGCGTGATGTTGCAGTGGCGCTACGAGATGGCGAACATTCTGTTTGTGCCTCCCACCTCATTTGACCCACCACCCCGCGTTGACAGTGCAATTGTGAGCATGCTGCCGCGAACCAACCCACCGGCTATTGATGTGAACCGGCTCAGCGAACTGGTGCAAGTCGCCTTCAGCCAGCGTAGAAAGCTCATGCGACACACTTTGGGCAAATGGCTAGAAGACAAAAAATACTCCGGTAACTTTGATCTACATCGCAGAGCACAAGAAGTACCAGTTCAAGAATATATTGATCTAACGCTGGCTGTTGAAGCCAACATCTAAAATGCTACTAATTTGATAGCTATTTAGGCAGAAAATACGCCGGCCGAATGTAAAAAGCCCATATGAAATGGGCTTTTTTTATCAGACAAATCGTTTTAAGCTGCTGCTAACCAGTAACCTGCATTAAAAGGGCTGCTCATGCGCAGCGCCAACGGTGATACATCGACCAACTTGTCTGTTGGCATTTTTTCACCTTCTTCAACGACTTCGTCTAAGACATTCACTTCTGATGTCAGTCCCAAGGCCTCATTCGCCCGTTCTGCTTGGCTATTTTGCGCAGAACGGGCTACAGAAAAGAATAGAAGCATCGGAATGGTATCTTCCGGTCCCCCCAATAATCTGCAGCGTCGCGGAAAATATCTAGCAATTGTTCACGGGCTTCCTTGTCAAACTTCACGTTTGCAGGAATGTGCTCTAGCACCACGATAAAACCTGGCTGAGGACCAGACTTATGCAATGGATCAGTGATGCAGTCGTACAAAGCATCAAAATTTTTACCAAAATGTGACGGTAGTGTGAATTGACCAGCAATCAGATCAAGAACGTCTTGTTTTGATTGTGCGCTGGACAGGTTTGCATATAAAAAATGCTGGTTCAATTGCTGTGCGGCCAATTGCAAGTCATTCACGGTAAATGCGCGAATAGACTGAACAATATTGGTCCTCACGGTACGAAGTGGTGTATCCATCCTCGCTCCTTTTATAAAATCTCTAAAGTCAAAAAATATTCCAAACCTTACGATTTGGGAAAAAATGGTTCAATGTGTCCGTCTTAAATCAATCAATGGACAATTTTCCTAAAACTCGAATAATGGTCTTCCGTGAAATAACAAGCATCAGGCGTTTGAACCTGCAAGCCCCCACAAACAATACGTTTTGCACCACGATGACGCACACCCAATGTTTTTACGGTGTACTCGCGGTAGTAACCACGCTTGTTTTTCGGCAACTGTTGTTCACGATTTCCAAACACCACGCCATCTTTGTCATACTCAAATGGCCCGCCTTGTAATATCAAAGCATAGACTTGCTGACCTTGCTTTGGCAACTCAGTGACGGAAATTGATGTCGAAGCATCGCTTGACAATAAACTCCGGCTCTGTGCTGTGCCTATGGTTAGACCGAAAGCAGTGAGCAAAAAGCCCATACTCACAAGATGGCGAAAGTTGATTTTTGCACCAGAAATGCAGTTATTAACCCACTTTGACAGCATTTTCAGTATCTTTCACGCCTGCGATAGCATCGATTTAAACATCAACAAACCAAGACCAACTGAGGATTAACTCCAAAGATTAACCTGTTACTCATTCGGGTTTACCCGAAAGCACCCAAGTCCGATAGTGTCGTTGAAATCAGTTAAAAACGCAAGTGCAGTCTTCACATTAAAGCGCCATAAAGTGTTTTTGCATACTAGATATCACATTCCTGTGAATTAATTTGCACACAAATGGCGCACGAAGGCGTAAAAAAAGCCAACTTCGATTGAAGTCAGCTTTGTTCATATTTTATTAATTTACATCAACTAGGCCTTGCAGCATTCGCATCCGCTACGGTTAGTGCTGTCATATTCACGATTCGACGTACCGTTGTACTGGCCGTCAAAATATGCACTGGCTTGTTTGCACCAAGCAACACTGGCCCGATCGCTATATTACCGCCAGCAGCCGTTTTGAGCAGGTTATATGCAATATTAGCAGAGTCGATATTTGGGAACACCAGTAAATTTGCTTCACCTTCCAGTATGCTGTTAGGCATGACCGTGGCACGCATTTGGGCGTCTAGCGCCGCGTCCCCATGCATTTCACCATCGACTTTGAGCCAAGGCGCTTGAATCCTCAATAACTCAAGGGTTTTACGCATTTTTACTGCAGTCGGTAAGTTGCTACTTCCAAAATTTGAGTGGCTGAGCAAAGCAACGTTTGGTTTGATACCAAATCGCATCATTTCTTCAGCCGCCATCACGGTGATTTCGCACAACTCTTCAGGCGTTGGGTCGTAGTTCACATGCGTATCGACCAAGAATAATTGTCGATTTGGCAACATCAAGCCATTCATACAAGCATAAATTTGTACGTCTTGCTCTGTACTTGGGCTGCCACCCGCACGCTTGCCAATCACTTGATCGATGTACTGTAAATGCGTTGCTGTGGTTCCCCACGTCCCACAAATCAAACCATCCACGTCACCCTTATGCAGCAACATCGCTCCAATTAAGCTAAGGCGGCGGCGCATTTCAATTTTCGCCAATTGAACCGTGACGCCCTGACGCTCAGTCATGCGGTGATACGTTTGCCAAAAATCGCGGTAACGACTGTCTTGTTCAACATTCACCACGTCGTAATCAAGCTCTTCCTTGAGCCGCAATCCAAACTTTTCAATGCGCTGGGCAATGATGGCTGGGCGACCTATCAAGGTTGGACGAGCCAAACCTTCGTCCACCACAATTTGGCAAGCACGTAAGACGCGCTCTTCTTCGCCCTCAGCATAAGCAACACGCTTGTTTTTCGCTTTTTTCGCTGCCATGAAAATAGGTTTCATGGTCGTGCCCGATGCGTAAACAAAAGCTTGCAGCTTCTCGACATAGGCTGCCATGTCTTTAATAGGACGCAGCGCAACACCAGAATCTGCAGCCGCTTGCGCCACTGCTGGCGCGATTTTCATCATCAAGCGTGGATCAAAAGGCTTTGGAATCAAATACTCAGGTCCAAAGGCCAGCTGCTCGCCCACGTAGGCTGCAGCCACCACTTCGCTTTGTTCAGCTTGCGCCAGTTCAGCAATCGCATGAACGGCGGCAATTTCCATTTCAATGGTGATAGTAGAAGCACCAGCATCTAACGCACCGCGGAAGATATAAGGAAAGCACAAAACATTATTGACTTGGTTCGGGTAATCGCTGCGACCAGTTGCGATGACGGCATCATCGCGAACAGCACGGACGTCTTCAGGGGTGATTTCAGGGTTCGGGTTAGCCAATGCAAAGATGACTGGCTTAGCTGCCATGCTTTTCACCATGTCTTGCTTCAGCACGCCGCCAGCGGACAAACCCAAGAAAACGTCTGCCCCTGCAATAACTTCTGCCAAAGTGCGATGCGGTGTTTTTTGCGCATAGCCAATTTTGTCTTCGTCCATCAACTCAGTGCGGCCTTCATAAACAACACCAGCCAAATCGGTGACAAAAATATTTTCTTTGGGAATGCCCAATTTGACCAGCAAACCCAGGCAAGCCAAGGCTGCAGCGCCTGCGCCTGAGGTCACCAGTTTGACATTTTTAGGGTCTTTGCCAACAACTTTCAAGCCATTCAAAATAGCTGCACCCACGCAAATCGCCGTTCCATGCTGATCGTCATGAAAGACCGGAATTTTCATGCGTTCGCGCAATTTGCGCTCAACATAAAAGCAATCTGGCGCTTTGATATCTTCTAAATTGATGCCGCCAAAGGTCGGCTCAAGCGAGGCAATGATGTCGACCAGCTTGTCCAGGTCCTTCTTTTCATCGATTTCAATGTCAAAAACATCAATCCCGGCGAACTTTTTGAACAAAACGCCTTTACCTTCCATCACTGGCTTTGATGCCAAGGGGCCAATATCACCCAAACCTAGAACCGCCGTACCGTTAGTAATGACAGCTACCAAGTTACCACGCGCGGTATATTTGAAGGCGTTGTTAGGGTCTTTGACAATTTCCTCACATGGAAAAGCCACGCCCGGCGAGTAAGCCAATGCCAAATCGTGCTGATTGACCATTTGCTTGGTCGCAGCAATGGAAATCTTACCGGGAATGGGATGTTCGTGGTATTCGAGTGCGGCACGGCGCAATTCATCACGTTTTTGGTCGCTGTTCATGGGTTCTGTGGACTGCATTTACTGACTCCGATATGGCATGCATGTAACTCTTCGTATGATTCTTCTTGTGATTCAGCGAGTAGAGGACTAAAAATAGAGAGCTTATTCTAACGCCAAGCTTACAACGCTAAACATATAGCAAACCCTGTCCACTACGCTTAAGCGTGGAAATTTGCCGTATTCAATTTTCGAATTGGCGAGCTTTGCACGGCTTGTTGAATCGCATGTATGTGCTCTGGCGTCGTACCACAACAGCCGCCCACAATGTTGACTAAGCCTTCTTCAGCAAACTCGCGCACAAGACGCGACGTCACATCAGGCGTCTCATCAAAGCCCGTATCACTCATCGGGTTAGGCAAACCCGCATTGGGGTAGCAACTGATAAAGGTGTCCGTCGCCGTACGGTGCAGTTCTTGCACGTAAGGGCGCATCAACGCCGCACCCAGGGCACAGTTCAGTCCAATCGCCAACGGCTTAGCGTGGCGGACACTGTGCCAAAATGCGGTCACAGTTTGGCCGCTCAAAATACGGCCAGAGGCATCAGTCACGGTGCCGCTGATGATTAAAGGCAATCGTTCGCCTGAGTTTTCAAAATACTCATCTATCGCAAACAAAGCCGCTTTTGCGTTAAGCGTATCGAATATAGTTTCAACCAGCAACACATCACTGCCGCCCTCAACCAACGCCTCAACCTGTTCGTAATATGCAGCTCGTAAAGCTTCAAAGGTGACGTTTCTTGCGCCTGGATCGTTCACATCAGGGCTGATGCTGGCAGTCTTAGGCGTGGGGCCCAACGCGCCAGCTACAAAACGGGGTTTATCAACTGTTGAATATTTATCACATGCCGCGCGCGCAAGCTTTGCAGATTCAAGGTTCATTTCACGCGCCAAATGCGCCATGTCGTAATCGTCTTGCGCGATGGTTGTCGCACCAAAGGTGTTGGTTTCGATCAAATCTGCACCTGCCGCGAGGTATTTTTCGTGAATGTCGCTGATGACATCTGGACGCGTCAACGACAACAGCTCGTTGTTGCCCTTGATGTCTTTGTGAAAATCAGCGAACCGTTCGCCGCGATACTGGGCTTCGTTCAGTTTGAATCGTTGAATCATCGTGCCCATCGCGCCGTCCAAAATGGCGATGCGTTTGGCTAATATGTCGGGCAACTGCTGGCCACGGGTGTAAATAATTGGTTTCATAGGGTGTCCATCTAGACCTACATTGTAGAAAGACTTCAAGCTCGGTCTCAAAAAGCTAGAAATAGGCAATAACAAGCTCAAAACTGCGACAATAAGAACTGTATTTATTTACATATTCTTAAAATTCAACACCCTGAATGCCTACTTTGCACAGAAAACTGCTACTCGACATCTTTGGGTATACCGAATTCAGAGGTCCTCAAGAAGCCATCATTAACCATGTGAGTAGCGGTGGTGATGCGCTGGTTTTAATGCCCACGGGTGGCGGAAAATCCTTGTGTTACCAAATTCCAGCCCTGGCTAGGCAACACGCCGGGTATGGTGTGACGATTGTGATTTCCCCTTTGATTGCGCTGATGCACGACCAAGTGGGGGCGCTGTTGGAAGCGGGTGTTGATGCAGCATATCTCAATTCAAGTTTGACTGCTGAAGCCAGCTACGCATTAGAAAAACGCTTACTTAGCGGCAGTATCACCATGCTCTACGCCGCGCCAGAGCGTGTGACCAACCCACGCTTTTTAGCGCAACTCGATTCGCTCTACGAACGCGGCCTGCTGAGCTTGTTTGCCATCGACGAAGCCCATTGTGTGAGCCAATGGGGACATGATTTCCGCCCCGAATATCGCGCTTTGACCGTTTTACACGAACGTTTTGCCAAAGTTCCGCGCGTCGCCTTAACAGCCACAGCCGACGACTTAACGCGAGACGACATGATTGAGCGTTTGCAGCTGCAAGAGGCAGCCCAATTTGTCAGCAGCTTTGACCGCCCGAATATTCGCTACCGCTTGGTCGAAAAAAAAGACCCCACCCAGCAATTGCTGCGCTTTATTCGTAACGAGCACGAAGGCGATGCGGGCATCGTTTACTGCCAATCGCGTAAGAAAGTAGAAGACATCGCACAAACTTTAAGTGACGAAGGTATACCCGCTTTGCCCTACCACGCAGGTTTGGATGCTGGCGTACGGCAAGCCAACCAAGACCGGTTTTTGCGTGAAGACGGCTTGGTGATGGTCGCAACCATCGCCTTTGGTATGGGCATCGACAAACCCGATGTACGCTTTGTGGCGCACCTAGACATGCCCAAAAACATCGAAGCCTACTACCAAGAAACAGGCCGCGCAGGCCGCGATGGCGCACCTGCCAACGCGTGGATGAGCTATGGCTTGCAAGACGTGGTGAACCAGCGCCGCATGATTGACGAAAGCCCGGCGGGGGAAGACTTCAAAAACGTCATGCGCGGCAAGTTAGACGCTTTGCTGGCGTTGGCAGAAAGCACCGATTGCCGGCGTGGTCGTTTACTGTCGTATTTTGGCGAAATTCTCATACCAAACGCACAAGGAAAATACCAGTGCGGCAACTGCGACAACTGTCTGAACCCACCTGATTTATGGGACGGTACCGATGCAGCCCGAAAGCTCCTCAGCACTATTTACCGCGTGCAGCAGCACAGTGGCATCAGCTTTGGCGCAGGCCACATCATGGACATTTTGCGCGGGAAGAAAACTGAAAAAGTGGCTCAATTTGGCCACGAAGCCATCAGCACATTCGGCATTGGCGCAACCTTGAGCGAAACCCAGTTGCGCAGCGTGTTGCGGCAGCTGATTGCGAACGGCGCTTTGAACATCAACGCCGCCGCGTTCAACACCTTACAACTCAACGCAGCGTCCCGCGAGGTGCTCAAAGGCGAAACCCAAGTGATGTTGCGCGAATCTGAGGCCGCGACTGGACGGGGCAGCAAAGCCAAACGCAGCGCGACAACCGCAGCAAAAACCGCCAATGCAGCGCTAGATATGGCAGGTGAACGCCGACTCAAAGCCCTGAAAGCCTGGCGCGCCGAAGTCGCCCGCGAACATAACCTCCCCGCCTACGTCATCTTCCACGATGCCACCCTGATAGCCATCGCCCAGCGCGATCCGCAGCATCTGAGTGATTTAGACGGCATCAGCGGCATAGGCGCGAAGAAACTGATGGCGTATGGGGATGAGGTGCTGAGGGCTGTACATAGCTAACGTATTATATGTCTAATTAGCTATAATATTTATAGCTGCTTAGGCAGTAAATACGCTGGCTACAGGCTAATTTTAGGGGTAATTTTTAAGACTTACGTCAAAAACCCCATCCCACGCGATTCGCGCACTTCTGGCTTGATACGGTGCTCGGCTTCGAGCTGGCTCATGAACTCATCGGCTGTGAAACCTTCACCCAAAATGTCGATTTGGCGCTTCACTGCCGCAAAATCGCCCGGACAGAGCACTTCTAACTTCGCCAAACGCGTTTTCAGCTCTGCGCTCATCTGCGCAACATCGCCAGACAAAGCTTCCGTCACAAACATGGTTTCGCGCTGCTCTGGGGTGAGCGGTTTGAACTTGATTTTGAAGGTGAAACGGCGCAGTGCAGCTTGGTCGATGCGGTCTAGCAAGTTGGTTGTGCAAACAAAAATGCCTTTGAAACGCTCCATGCCTTGCAGCATTTCGTTGACTTCGGTCACCTCGTAGCTGCGCTGTGCACCGCGACGGTCTTGCAGGTAGCTGTCTGCCTCGTCCAACAACAATACCGCGCCTTCGGCTTCGGCTTCTTTGAACATCGCAGCCATGTTTTGCTCAGTCTCGCCCACAAACTTGCTCATCAAATCACTGGCTTGCTTGATGATGAGCGGCTTTTCTAACGCTTTGGAGATGTGCTCAGCCAGCGCAGTTTTACCTGTGCCAGGCGCGCCATAGAAACACAGCGTACCGTGGCCACGCTCTTTCAAGGCTTTGACGATGCGTGGGATTTCAAATTTCGTCTCCACATTTAACATGTCTAGGTTGTAGCTCGTCACCGTCGGTCGGCTCTTGTCACCGTCGATTTTTGTGCCCAATGCAGCATCAGCGTTTTTGAGCTGACGCTCAATCAAGGTTTCCAACCCCATGTGCTCAGACGTGGCCAAACCTGCAAAACGCACCGCTGTGCGGATCTGCGCGGGCGTCAAACCCTTGCGCTCGGTCAGTTTGGCGACAAATTCAGCGCTGATTTCTACGCCTTCTAGTGTTTTGCGCACCAACTGCTCACGCGCACCAGGCGGTGGCGATTTCAACTCTAAATGGTAGGCAAAACGGCGACGGAAAGCGGGGTCGATTTGCTCGATGCGGTTGGTCACCCAAATCGTCGGAACAGGGTTGGTTTCCAAAATTTGGTTGACCCAGGCTTTGCCATTGATGCTTTGGTTTGACGAACTTGGATACGCCATTTGCTCTTGCCGAGCCATCAAATTGGCGGCATCCAGACTAACCGTTGGGAAAACGTCTTCCACCTCGTCAAACATCAAAGCTACCTGAGGGCTACCTTTGAGGAAGCTTTGGGCAATTTGCAGGGAGCGGTAGCGGTCACGGCCGCTAAGAGAGTTGCCATCCCGATCTGCGTATTCAACCTCGTACAAATCTAGCCCAGACGACTGCGCCACAACCTTAGCCAACTCAGTTTTACCCGTGCCTGGCGGGCCGTAGAGCAACACATTCACGCCTAGCTCTTTGCGCTCGACAGCGTTTTTAATCAACGCGCAAAGCACTTGCGTGTCTTCTTGCACAAACGAAAAGTCATTCAGCATCAAGGCTGATTTGCTGGCTGGCTTGGTGAACACGGCCATTAGCTCGTTTTGGTCGCGGTATTCGCGCATTAGCACGGGCGGCAGTTTCTCACTGACTTTCATCAAGTCAGACAAATCGGTGATGCTGTGTTCTGAAATCAAATTTTCGATCAAGCCAATGCGCTCTAAGCGTGAGCCAGCACGTAGGGCTTCACCAATTTCGGTCGCGGTGACGCCGGCCACTTCAGCGATCGCAGCGAAAGCTTCTGGTGCGTTGCTCACTTTGAATTCCACCAAAATGCTGCGCAAATCACGCTGGTAACGTGCCATCGTGCCGTACAGCAACAAAGCGCGCTCGGCTTTGTTGAGCTGCAGCAGATTGCTCAAGGCGGCGATGTTTTTCTCGATCAGCGTGCTTTGCTTCTTGAGGGCATGTGTCAACCACTCAACAGTGATGGCCAGCACAGACAAAATCTCTTTGGGCTGGTCTTTGGCAAACTCGTCAAGATAAAAATACATCGTGCCCTCTTCGTAGGGGCCACGCCACAGACCATGCCGCTCTAAGAACTCTGTATTGCTCAGTGCCTCATGCCCACGCCAAATCTCGTTGTCTTTACAGCGATGGTTCAAAAAAGCACGTATTTTGTTGAACACATGGGTAGGCCAAACCATGTTACGACCCGTGAGCGTCAGCAAGCTGTTCAAATCGCGGCGTACATTGAACTTAGGGCCTTGCTTGGCAGCCAAACTCAGCACAAAGTGTGAACACATCAAGTCCATCACTGGCGCGTCTTTCAAACCAGGGGAGAGCAACATCTGCTCTAAAGCTTCTTCTGCAACCAAACGTTTAGTGGTGGTACCCATAACATAGCCTCCTGTGAAGACAATCACTTGTGCCACCTTAACGCAGATGCCATTGCTTTGGAATACCTGCAAACGCCAGCAAAATTTTAATTTATACAAGAATTGTATTTAATTGAGCCAAAACATGAATAAATCGATGTTTTGCTGTGCGAGAATCAAAAAAGTAACAATTCCCCAAACCTCACGACTGCCAACATGACAGACAACATGCTCGCCTCAAACAAAGACACAACAGTATCAACTGGCGAAAACGTCCGTAAACGCCCCAAGCCTGGTGAGCGCCGTGTACAAATTTTGGAGGCTTTAGCAACAATGTTAGAAGGATCGGGCACAGAGCGAATCACCACGGCTGCCTTGGCGACCCGCTTAGACGTTAGTGAAGCCGCTTTGTACCGCCATTTCGCCAGCAAAGCGCAAATGTTTGAGGCTTTGATTGAATTCATCGAGCAAACTGTGTTCAGCCTGATCAACCAAATCACAGAGCGCGAACCCAACCCGCAAGCCCAAGTAGCGCGCATTCTGGCTTTAACACTGCAGTTTGCTGAGAAAAACCCCGGCATGGCGCGGGTGATGGTGGGCGATGCCTTGGTGTTTGAAAACGACCGCCTGCAGCAGCGCATGAACCAGTTTTTTGACAAATTTGAGTCCAGCTTGAAGCAAAGCCTACGCGCTAATGCTGAAGCACAAAACTCGGCCACGCCCACCGTAGATGCACAAGTCAAAGCCTCAGTCCTAACCGCATTTGTCGTTGGCCGACTACAACGCTTCAGCCGTTCTAATTTCAAACGCCTTCCAAGCGAGCATTTAGAAGCTAGTTTTGTGCAGTTACTGTAAGTTTTCTTGTTGCTTTCGCGCAGTCATTGATTTTGACTATGTTGGTCTTCGAAAAACACAATCAATCAAATCGGTATTGGCAATAGATATTGGCTATGATTAATGCATCGGCCATACAGCTTATTAAGAAGCTGTCTGAAGCTGATGGCATAGCTTGGCTGCTAGCGCCTGTTTCAATTAACATATCATTTTTTTGAGGATCTCACCATGTCATTGATTAACACCACTGTCGCCCCATTCAAAACTGAAGCTTTTCACAACGGTAAATTTGTGACAGTCTCTGAAGCAAGCCTGCAAGGCAAATGGTCTGTGCTGATTTTCATGCCAGCGGCTTTCACGTTCAACTGCCCAACAGAAATTGAAGATGCTGCTGACAACTACGCTGAGTTCCAAAAAGCTGGCGCAGAAGTCTATATCGTGACGACTGACACACATTTTTCACACAAAGTGTGGCACGAGACATCTCCTGCTGTTGGCAAAGCGAAGTTTCCATTGGTTGGTGACCCAACGCATGCATTGACCAATGCTTTTGGCGTGCACATTCCTGAGGAAGGCTTGGCTTTGCGTGGTACGTTCATTATTAACCCTGAGTTGACGATTAAAACGATGGAAATTCACTCCAACGAAATCGCGCGTGACGTGAAAGAAACACTGCGTAAGCTCAAAGCGGCCCAATACACAGCGGCTCATCCAGGTGAAGTTTGCCCAGCCAAGTGGAACGAAGGCGCTAAGACTTTGACGCCATCTTTGGATTTGGTCGGCAAGATCTAATCATTTCAATGAAGCGCTGACAAGCGCTTCAAGCCTTTTTCATAAAATTTGCTACACATTCCCATCGCCACAAGCGGTGGGTAAGGGAATACTATGCTCGATCAAAGCCTGAAAGATCAATTAGCAGCCTATTTAGAACGCGTTCGTGAACCGTTTGAGATGGTGGCCACGCTAGGCACAGACGCTTCTTCACAAGAGATGCGCAGCCTGCTTGAGCAAATTGCATCGCTAAGCGACAAAATCACCGTGCGCACTGATGGCACAGACGCTCGCAAACCCTCATTTGCGCTGCAACGTAAAACTGGCGCTCCTATGAAGCTGCGTTTTGCGGCCATCCCGCTGGGTCACGAGTTCACATCGCTCGTGCTGGCGCTGTTGTGGACGGGTGGACACCCACCCAAAGTCGAAGACGACACACTAGCGCAAATCCGCGCATTGCACTTTGATGCACCGCAAAAATTTGATGTGTTCATGAGCCTTTCCTGCCACAACTGCCCGGATGTTGTGCAAGCGCTCTCGCTCATGGCGATCAACAACCCAGCGTTTGATGTCACCATCATCGACGGTGGTTTGAACCAACAAGAAGTCGAAGACAAAGGCATCATGGCTGTGCCGGCGCTACATTTGGATGGGCAGATGTTCCATTCAGGACGTGCCAGCTTGGAAGAGCTGATTGCTAAGCTTGATACTGGTGCTGCCAAACGCGAAGCAACCAAACTCAGTGCCAAAGCCCCGTACGACGTGCTCATTTTGGGCGGTGGCCCAGCTGGTGCGGCAGCGGCTGTTTATGCCGCACGCAAAGGCATCCGTACTGGCCTGCTCGCTGAGCGCTTTGGCGGACAGGTGAATGACACCATGGCGATTGAGAACTACATTGGCGTGCCTGAAACTGATGGTCCGAAATACGCAGCGGCTTTGGAGCAACACGTCAAAACCTATGACGTAGATTTTATGAACGGCCATCGCGCTGCCAGTGTTGTTCCAGCTAGCGCTGCGGGCGGCTACATCACGCTAACGACCGAGAGCGGTGGCGAACTTAAAACCCGCAACCTCATCATCGCCACGGGCGCACGTTGGCGCAATATGAACGTGCCTGGCGAGCAAGAATACAAAAACAAAGGTGTGGCTTATTGCCCGCATTGTGATGGGCCGCTCTTCAAGGGCAAAGATGTTGCCGTCATCGGCGGGGGTAACTCTGGTGTGGAAGCTGCCATTGATTTGGCGGGCTTGGTCAAGCACGTCACCGTGTTTGAATTCATGCCTGAGATGAAAGCGGATGCGGTATTGGTTAACAAACTCAAGAGTTTGGCCAACGTGACGATTCACCTGAACACGCAAACGCTTGAAGTCACCGGTAGCGGGGAAGGTTCGGGCGCCCGCATGAATGGCTTGCGCTTCAAAGACCGCGCTACCAATGAAGAACAAACCCTAGCTGTCGAAGGCGTGTTTGTACAAATTGGCTTGGTTCCGAATACGGAGTTTTTAGGCACAACGCTTGAACGCACCAAGTTTGGTGAAATCGTCATCGATGCGAAGAACCATACCAATGTGGCGGGAATCTTTGGCGCGGGCGACTGTACGACTGTGCCTTACAAGCAAATTGTGATTGCCGCGAGCGAGGGCGCTAAAGCGGCGTTGTCAGCGTTTGACCATTTGATTCGCACCCCTGCGCCGCAAGAAGCGACAGAGACTGCAACGGCATAATTCAGCCTAATTCAAAGCTATGCCGACTTTGACACCAGACGCAACAATATCTGCCCACGTCTGGTCGTCAATCACAATGCCGTCTTTGCTGCGCTGAATGCGGGCACGTCGCTCTGGGTCGCCTGCGATTTGAACGGCATCAAATCCTTGGCCTGCGGGGGATTGTTTGACCCAATCAACAAACGCTTGCGCTTCTGACTCGAACGAAGCCTGTGTGCCTAATTTCGCAGGATCGATCAACACCGTCAACATACCGTTCAGCACCGCTTGCGCTTGGCCACGAGGTGAATTGGCGGGTTCGTGCCAGCTGCCGCCACCCGTTAACGCACCGCCTAGCAGCTCACACGCCACTGCCATGCCGTAGCCTTTGTGCTCGCCAAAGGTCATCAACGCCCCGAACAAACCGTTGCTTTGCGGCACGACCACAACGCCTGGGTTGACGGTCGGCGCGCCTGTTTCGTCGATCAGCAACCCCGGTGCGACGGTGTGGCCTTCGTTGTAAGCCACACGCATCTTGCCCTGAGCGACGCGGCTGGTGGCGAAGTCTAATAAGAAGGGTTCGCGGCCTGCCAAAGGGATGCCGATACAGCAAGGATTCGTCCCAAAACGCCCATCCGCCCCACCCCACGGCGCAACCGCCGGACGCGCCATGACGTTGACAAAGTGCATAGACACCAGCCCCGCTGCCGTCGCCAATTCCGCCCAATGGCCGATGCGGCCTAGATGGTGTGAATTGGACAGCGTCATGATGCAGCTGCCGTGCTGCTTGGCGCGTTCAATCCCCATTTGCATGGCCTGCTCGCCAATCACCTGTCCGTAGCCGCGTTGGCCGTCCAGCGTCAGCATGTGGCCCAAATCCAGCAGTGTTTTAACCGAGGTATTAGGTTTCAAGCCGCCTTCCAGCACGGCAGCGACGTAGCGCGGAAGCATGCCGACGCCGTGCGAGTCATGACCGCTTAAGTTCGCCATAACGAGGTTGCTGGCAACCGTATTGGCTTCTTTTTGAGAGCTGCCTGACGCTATTAAAACAGTAGCTATTGAAGCAACTAAATTGCCGGCTTGAATCGTTTTTGACATACTTTTACACCCTTTACATCACTGCGCCGACTTGCCACGGCACAAACTCATTCTGCCCATAGCCGTGGCGTTCGCTTTTGCTCGGTTCGCCTGAGGCTGTCGCCAAAACCATTTCAAAAATTCGCTGACCCATCTCGGCAATCGAAGACGTGCCATCTATGATTTCACCGCAGTTGATGTCCATGTCGTCCTCTTGCCGCTTCCACAACGCGGAATTGGTCGCCAGCTTGAGCGAGGGCGAGGGCGCACAACCGTAGGCGGAGCCGCGCCCTGTCGTGAAGCAAATGACGTTCGCACCGCCTGCGACCTGGCCCGTCGCGCTGACGGGGTCGTAACCTGGCGTGTCCATGTAGACAAAGCCGTGGGTTGTCACCGGCTCGGCGTACTCGTACACTGCCTGCAAATTGGACGTGCCGCCCTTGGCGACTGCGCCCAGTGATTTCTCCAAAATCGTCGTCAAACCACCGGCTTTGTTGCCTGGGGACGGGTTGTTGTTCATCTCGCCGTCGTTGATCTCGGTGTAATGCTCCCACCATTTGATGCGGGAGACCAGCTTTTCACCCACCGCGCGGCTGACAGAACGGCGCGTCAACAGGTGTTCGGCACCGTAGATTTCAGGCGTTTCAGACAGTATAGCCGTGCCACCATGCGCCACCAGCAAGTCAACAGCAACCCCCAAAGCCGGGTTGGCACTGATGCCCGAATAGCCGTCCGAACCTCCGCATTGCAGGCCGATGGTGATGTGCGCTGCGCTACACGGCTCACGCTTGACCGCATTGGCGCTGGGTAACATGGCGTTGATGAGTTCAATGCCTTTAGCAACCGTCTTCGCTGTTCCTCCTGTATCCTGGATGTTGAACACCTTGAGGTTGTCGCCTTCCGTCAAGTTACCACTGCCCAGCCAGGCTTTGATCTGGTTGCCCTCACAGCCCAAGCCCACCACCAGTGCGCCCCAGAAATTGACGTGGGTGGCGTAGCCGGTCAGGGTGCGCTGCAAAATCTGCATGCCCAGCCCTTCGCCGTCCATACCGCAGCCGGTGCCGTGCGTCAGCGCGACCACGCCATCGACGTTGGGGAAAGCCGCCAGGGCGCTGGGGTTGGTGCGGCGTGAAAAGTGGTCTGAAATCGCCCGCGCTGCGGTAGCTGAGCAGTTGACACTGGTCAGCACACCGATGTAATTGCGCGTCGCCACCCGACCATCGGGGCGTTTGATGCCCATAAACGTCGCTTCCCGCTTGGCGGGCTCGGGTTTGACATCCGCACCAAAGGCGTAATCACGCTCAAAATCGCCTTTGTTCGCGCCCATGTCCAGGTTGTGGGTATGCACATGCTCGCCGGCGGCGATTGGTTTGCTGGCAAAACCGATGATCTGGTTGTAGCGGCGCACCGGCTCACCTACTGCAATGGCGTGGGTGGCGATTTTGTGGCCGGGGGGAATCAGCCCTTTGACAGCGATATTCTCAATAACGGTGCCACCGAGGAGTTGGGCGCGAGCGATCAAGACGTCGTCGGCGACGTGGAGGCGGATATAAGTGTTCATCTGAGACATCCTTTTTCTCAAAACTTGTCATTCCCGCGAAGGCGGGAATCTATGGTGGCGCTTGTGGATTCCTGCCTTCGCGGGAATGACGGTTCTCTTCTCGGGAAGAACAGTTCTACTAGATATTGATAGTTCATCGTTGTTTAGCTTTCTTGTCAGGCAAGATCGTTGCTTTGCGCCAGCTGGCGCTGAAGCGGGCATGTGATTTGTCCATGTGCGCATGCATCGCCGTACGGGCGGCTGCCGCGTCGTGGGCTTGGATGGCTTCCAAAATGGCGCTGTGCTCGGCGATGGCGGCTTGCCAGGATTGCAGGGTTTCAAAATAACCGACCAGACGCTCAAAAATTGGGCCACGACGAGAATCCCAAAAGCTTTGCACCGTGTCTATCAGCACCTCGTTGCCACTGGCCTGCACGATGGCGGTGTGAAAAGCACGGTCGCCATCCAGCGGCAGCACGCCATCGGCGGCCTCGGTTTGCATCATGCGCAGGGCTTTGCCCATGGCGTCGATGTCTTTGCGTTTGGCTTGCAGGGCGGCGATGGCCGCCGTTTCACCCTCCACCACGCGGCGGGCGCGGATCAGCTCCAGCGGGCCCCATTCGGCTTTATTTTCGGATAAAAGAGCATTTTCACTCTCATTTATGCCAATAGCCGGCGTATTTATTGCCTGATCTGCTATATTATTAATAGCATTGATATTACTTCTGTCCAGCGCATAAATACCCGAGCCGGTGCGCACCTCGACCCAGCCCTCCACCTCCAAAGCGATCAAAGCTTCGCGCACCGATGAGCGGCTGACGCTGAGCTGCTTGGCCAAATCGCGCTCTGCCGGCAGCCTGCTTCCCACGGCAAATTCGCCCGACAGCATGCCTGCGCGTAGTTGCTCGGCTATTTGGCGGTACAGGCGTTGGGGTTCGACGGCAATTAAAGGCATGTGCAGATTTTACGCGAACTG
>JAAFJF010000018.1:0-37101 GCA_013298815.1 Polaromonas sp.
CGGTAAGCCAACAGGCTTCAAACTCTGCATCGGCCACGCTTGGGAGTGGTTTGCCATCGTCAAAGCCATGCAAAAAACCGGCATCACACCTGACTTTATTGTGGTCGATGGCGCAGAGGGCGGCACAGGTGCTGCGCCGCTGGAATTTACCGACCATGTTGGCAGCCCGCTTCAAGAAGGCCTTTTGTTGGTGCATAACACGCTAAAAGGCGTTAATTTACGTGAAAAAATAAAAATCGGCTGTGCTGGAAAAGTCGTCAGCGCCTTCGATATCAGCCGTATGATGGCGCTGGGTGCTGATTGGTGCAACTCAGCGCGAGGTTTTATGTTCTCGCTAGGCTGCATCCAAGCCCAAACCTGCCACACCGGCAACTGCCCCACAGGCGTGACCACCCAAGACGCCCACCGCCAGCAAGCTTTGGTCGTGCCCGACAAAGCCGAGCGCGTTTACCAATACCATGAGAAAACCCTAGAAGCACTCAAAGAAATGGTCCAAGCCGCTGGCCTGCAGCATCCGCAAGACATCACAGCCTTCCATATCTCACAGCGCGTCAGCGAAGGCGAAGTCCGCCTACTAGCCAACGTCGTGCCCCGAGTCAAGGCTGGCTCGCTCTTGGATGAGAACATCAGCGACGATCACAAAGTCTACAAAAACTACTGGCATAAAGTCAGTGCAGACAGTTTTTTGCTACAAGTTTAATAGCTGTTTAGGCAATAAATACTCCGGGTAGATGTCAATTAGACCCATAAAATTTAATGATTCAAATTTAGCATGAATTTGCCTGAACCTTCATCGCCTTCTCCGTCATCATCTTCACACCAACACATCACCACTGTGCTGCATTCTGAAGAAGCCGCCACGCTCAGCATCGCCATGATTTGCCTCTTGGAGTTCACCAAAGAGCTAGCCGCCAAAAGCTCGCACGGCATCACCATAGACCAAGCCGAGATAGACCAAATGGTGAAACGCCACGTCCTAGCCGCCAAAAGCAGCGAAGGGCAGGGCATGAGCTATCAGCAGGAATCGAATGTCATTGGGGAGGCGGTGAAGCTGCTGGAGGGGATGTTTAGCCAAGTGGTAGTGAAACCAGCTGAACCGAAGATAGACTAATTTACTGCAAATTTCATAGCGGCTTAGGTAATAAATACGTTGACTAAATGCTTATTTAAGGGATTATTTTTGAAAAATAATTATTCAAAATACTACACTGTTTTAGTATGGCTAATTTTGTGCATAGCTGGTGGTTATCTGATGACTTGGCTATCGGGAATGCCATTATGGGCAGGGTTTTTAATAACTGCAGTCAGTTTATTTATAAATGCCGTAATCGTCGACGTTGAAGATAAGGAGCCTGGAGCGTTCCTAAATCCAAAAGATGAGCCTAAACAATAAGCATTCAGTTTAAAGTGAAAGTTATAGCGGTCTGAACTACCGCTCCAGCAGTCAGCAACCTCTTCGACATGCACAAAACAGCCTGATCTTTGCTCAGCAGCGTTGCCTTGTGCTGCACGGCTAGGTCGATAAATCGTTGGTCGTCAGGGTCTTTGCAGGCCCATTTGGCTTTGGGGGCTGGGTCAACCAGAGTTGCCAATTGGTCGAATTTAGCCAGAACATCAGCCGCCGTGACTTGGTAAAAAGCCATGCGGGGCGTTATTTTGGGGTAGGTGAGTACGCGCTCCAGTTCTACCCTCATATCGGTCGTGGCGATCCAGTTCAGCTGTTTGCTCTCCAAACCTGCGAGCAGGGCGGGTTTGCGGGCGGCTAGATCTGGGTCGTTGAAGACGAACAAATCCAAGATGATGTTGGTGTCGAGAATCAGTTTGCTTTCGACCCGTAAATAAATGGGGTCACTGTAATCGGCGTCATTTTTCAATTTCGATCACCGTAGTTGTCCGTCGAATTGAGAACTGTCCTGAATTGGAATCTGACCCCATATATTTACTCAGTTTTCTTCGCACGGGCAGAGCCGGCCACCATGTCGAATCTGAACAACCGGCACTCAATCGGGCCGTTCCACATGGGGACGCGGCGGGATTCTTTGAGGCGCATTTTGGTGGGGAGCTTCATGTCGGGGGTCAGCACATGGGCAGTCCAGCCGGCGTAGTTTTTCTTCCAGTGCGCTGACAATTGAGGGAAAAATTCGTCGCCGTTTTCGGTTTGAGCGGTTTCGCGTTGGCCGAAGCGGGGCTGATCTGATTGGTTATCTTGCTCAAAATCAGCAGCATCGGGGTTGTAATTGGCGCTTTGATTGACGTTTTGACGTGGGTTTTGCTGCCCATGCTGCTGCGCATTCTCACGCCCACCACTGCGTCTGGCGTTTTGACCCGCCACACCGCTGATGCCAATCCGGTCGCCATACGGCGGGTTGACGATCATGATGCCGTTTTTCTTCTCATTCTCGCAAGGTGGCATCCGTTGCAAGGCGTCACCGCCACGGAACTGCACCACATCAGCCACGCCAGCGCGTTCGGCATTGCGGGTCGCAAAGTCAACCATACGGAAGGACACGTCACTCCCGAAAATTTGGATATTCTCACGCTCAGCCGGCTTCAATACTGCCTGAGCAGCTTCGCTTTTAATAGCGTCCCAGACGTGGGGCTGGTACGGCAACAGCTTTTCAAAGCCAAAGCGGCGGGTCGAGCCGGGTGCGATGTTGCA
Organism: Polaromonas sp.; assembly: GCA_013298815.1. GTDB lineage: Bacteria > Pseudomonadota > Gammaproteobacteria > Burkholderiales > Burkholderiaceae_C > Aalborgiella. The sequence continues at coordinate 2,660 of JAAFJF010000018.1, forward strand.
GGCGATTTGAGCGGCTTCGATGGCAATCGTGCCGCTACCGCAGCAGGGGTCGTAAAACGGGGCAAATTGTGGATCGGAAGTGGGTTCAACGTCGCTATCGTCAGATTCGTCATAAATCGTCTCTGCCCAACCACTAGCGGCGATCATGGCGGCGGCCAAGGTTTCCTTCAGCGGAGCCTCGCCAGTGTCTTGCCGCCAGCCGCGTTTGAAGAGCGGTTCGCCCGAGGTATCTAAGTAGATCGTGACGGTATCTGTCGTTAAATGAGCGTAAATGCGGGCATCTGGCCACTGGGTGTTGACATCGGGGCGGATGCCGGTTTTGAAGCGGAAGCGGTCGGCAATCGCATCTTTGATTTTGAGCGCCGCAAAATTGAGCGATTGCAACGGGCTGTGCTGTGCGGTGATCTCGATTTTGAAGCTTTCTTTGGGGGTGAACCAAATCTCCCACGCCACATTGCTGGCGGCTTCGTACAGGTCTTGCTCATTGCGGTACTCGCCTAAGTGCAGCTGCACCAGCACGCGCTGGCACAGGCGGCTGTAGAGGTTGAGCCGCATGGCGTCGCGCCAGGAAGAGCGTAAATTCACGCCACCGCGCATCACGCGCAGGTCATCGCCCTGCAAGCCGGTGATTTCATGGACTTCTTGGGCTAAAAAGTCTTCTACGCCGGCGGCGCAGGGGAGGAAAAGTTGGAGTTGGTTCATTGAATGTAGTTATTTATGCAAGATTATCCAATAGAGCTGTCATTCCCGCGAAGGCGGGAATCCACACTCGCCGCCATGGATTCCCGCCTTCGCGGGAATGACGATGCTTTTGCGATTCAGTAATCTTGGTTTAGAGCAATTTTCGCAGATTGGTGGGCGCTATCTTCAAAGCGTCGCGGTATTTGGCAACGGTGCGGCGGGCGCAGTCTATGCCTTGCTCTTTCAGCATGGCGGCGATTTTGTTGTCGCTGAGGGGTTTTTTCGGGTTTTCAGCCGCGACAAACTGCTTGATCAACGCCCGCACCGCTGTGCTGGATGCGTTGCTGCCGCCTTCGGTGCTCAAACCTGAGCCGAAGAAGTACTTTAGTTCATACGTGCCAAACGGCGTGCTCATGTACTTGGCAGTCGTCACGCGGCTGATGGTGGACTCGTGCAGACCCAGTTCATCGGCAATGTCGCGCAGCACCAAGGGACGCATCGCCAGCTCGCCGTGCATCAAAAAGCCTTTTTGCCGCTCAATAATGGCGTTGCTGACGCGCAAAATCGTGTCAAACCGCTGCTGAATGCTTTTGATGAACCAGCGCGCTTCTTGCAGGCGTTGCTGCAAAGCCATTGCGCCTGAAGCGCCTTCGCCTTTGAAGTTTTTCAAGGCATTGGCATAAATGTCATGCACACGCAGCTTGGGCATGATGTCACTGTTGAGTTGCGCTCGAAACTGGGGTTCAGCACCTGGCTTGCTGCGGCCAAGTGATACGACGAAGACGTCGGGAACAATGATGTTGCGTTGGACATCCGCAAAAATACGACCCGGTTTGGGTTCTAAATGGGCAATCAGCGCGATGGCGTCTTTGATGTTGGCTTCAGATTCTCGGCACTGTTGCACGAGTTTTTTGAGGTCGCGTCTGGCTAGCAAATCAATCGGCTGCTTCAAAATGCTGAGTGCGGTCTGGCAAGTTTGCTTGGGCTGTGTTGGTTTAGCAGATTCAAGATTCAAATCACTCAACTTGGCTTTGACTTGTAAGCTCAGGCATTCGCTCAAATCCCGCGCGCCCACGCCGGTGGGTTCTAAGCTTTGCAGCAAATGCAGAGCCATGGTGAAGCGATGCACCAGTTCGTCTTGCTGTTCTATGTCGTTAGCGTCGCCCAAGCTTTGCGCTAGCGACTGCAAGCTGTCTTCTAAATAGCCGTCGTCGTTCAGAGATTCAATCAAATAGCGCAAGGCGGCGCTGTCCAGTTCGCTGAGCCGCAGCGCCAAAGCTTGGCGGTGCAAATGCATGGTGAGCGACTCTTGCTGGCGCGCCAGCTCGGTGGCGTCTAAAGTTGATTCGGAATTGTTTTGAGAGCTATTTTGAGACGTTGAAGCCGTAGCATCGCCGCCCCATTCACTGTCGTCAGGAGAGATGTCCACGCTGCCGTCGCCATCCCAGTCGTCAGGCGTTGAAATAGATTCAGCAATATCATCAGAGTTTGATTTTGTCGCAATTTCTTGCGCATTATCGAATGTAGCCGGCGTATTTATTGCCTCAACAGCTATTGAATCAGTAGCAAATTCACTACTTTCAGCTGGTGCATCACTTTGCGATACGCCAAACTCTTCGCGCACGGCCTCATCCGTTTCGCGCTCCAAAAACGGGTTGTCGTCTAGTGCTTGTTCAACTTCCTGGCTGAGTTCCAGTGTCGAGAGCTGCAAGAGCCGAATTGATTGCTGCAGCTGCGGCGTCAGCGATAGATGCTGCGAGGTGCGTAGGGATAAACCTTGTTTCACATTGAAAAGTTTTCGCCAAGATACACGCGCCGGACTTCAGCGTTGGCAATGATGTCTTCAGGCGTACCTTCCGCGAGCACTTTACCGTCGCTGATGATGTAGGCGTGGTCACAAATACCCAAAGTTTCACGCACATTGTGGTCGGTGATGAGAACACCAATACCTTTTGACTTTAAAAAATTGATGATTTTTTGAATCTCAATCACCGCAATCGGGTCGATACCGGCAAACGGCTCATCCAGCAAAATAAAGCGTGGCTGTGTGGCCAAAGCACGCGCGATTTCAACGCGGCGACGTTCGCCACCTGACAGCGACAGTGCCGAAGAATGGCGCAAATGGTCAACGTGCAGCTCTTTCAAAAGCGAGGTCAAGCGCAGTTCAATATCGGCCGAACTGAGTGACTTGCCCTTTTTGTCGCCTTCTTGGTACTTTTGCAGTTCGAGCACCGCGCGCACGTTTTCTTCGACGTTTAGCTTGCGAAAAATCGAGGTTTCTTGCGGCAAATAGCTCAACCCCAAGCGCGAGCGGCGGTGAATCGGCAGATGCGCGACCGAGTGGCCGTCAATGGATATGCTGCCGGCATCAGTGTGTACCAAGCCGACGATCATATAAAACGAGGTGGTTTTTCCCGCGCCGTTGGGGCCAAGTAGTCCCACGACTTCACCTTTTCTAACCCAAAGCGAAACATCTTTGACCACCTTGCGGCTGCCATAGGATTTTTGCAAACCCTCGACAGCCAATAGGCCTTCTGGCGAAACAGCGCGAGCCGTCAACTGCGCATTAGCTTTGTTCGCCAACTCTGCGGCATTCGACATTGCCTCTTGCATTACTTCTTCTCTGCGCCGTTTGGCGTTGCGTTCGCCGGTGTACTAGGATCAAGGGTTGTACTTTGGCGTAGCGTGCCTTGCTGCACAGCTGTAGGGGCTGGCGTGGCAGATGCTTTGGGGCTCAAAACGGCGCTGACACGGCCACCGCTACCGCCTTGGCCTGCGCCACCGTCAACGGTGTACACATCTGTGGTGTTGTCGTAAACCACCAAGCCACCCACGATTTCATCATTCGTTGTCGCACCACGCAAGCGCTTTAAATTGGCTTTTTTGACAAATCTAACGGTGTCTGCTTTGCCGTCATATTCAATCGTATCGGCCACGCCTTCAATCCATTCGTCCACACCGTTCTCGCGCTTTTGCTTGAAGTAAGCTTGAGCATTGCCGTTAGACGTGACAGTTGCGAACTGAAACCCTAGCGGATCTTGCCGCACATCCACCCGCCCACCGCGCATGATAATACTGCCTTTGGTGATGATGACATTGCCCGTAAACACGCTGGTTTGCTTTAAATCGTCGTATTTCAAGGCATCTGCATTGGCATTGAGCGGCTTGTCGCGGTCTGCTTTTTCTGCCCAAACCGATGAAACTGACAAACACAGTAGCAAACATGCTGCGCTGGGGATCATTTTTTTAGAAAAATTGGTCATAAAAGCAATCGGTAAAGCTAATAGTTTGGGTTGAAAGGTGCTGTTTAAAGCGTTTGGCAAGATCAGGGTATGAATCTTGCTTACGCGCAAATCGAATTCAATTGTAGCAACAAGCCGTCCACAAAAAAGCCCGCAAGCAGATGCTGCGGGCTTTTAATCTTTAGTTGTGCAGGTTTATTTCGCTTTGGCTTCGCTTGCCAAAAACTCAACCACTTGCAAAGCACGCGTCATGCCTTTGGCTAAACCACCTTCAGTGTAGAACTTGCCGGCAACGCCCAAAGAAGGCACGCCTTGAATTTTGTAGTCATTACTCAACTGCTTGGCGCGCGACACTTTGGTGTTGACGGCAAATGAGTTGAATGTTTCTACGAATTTCTTCTCGTCAAAGCCCTGTTTCACCGCCCAAGCCACAATAGCTTCTGCAGTATTGAGGTTTTGCTTGTCGGCATGAATGGCGGTAAACACCTTGCGCTGCATCTCGTTAACTTTACCCATGGCTTCCAATGTGTAGTACAACTTTTGCAAAGGCACGGCTGCTTCTTGGAAGGCAACGGGCACGCGTTTGAAGCTGATGTTGGCAGGCAACTTCTTCAACCAAGTTTCCAGCTCAGGCTCAAAAGCATTGCAATGCGGGCACCAGTAGCCAAAAAACTCAATCACTTCAACTTTGCCCGCAGCGGCTTCAGTTGGCACAGTTTTGTCTAGCACCAAGTAATCTATGCCAGCTTGTGGTTTGGCTGCTTGCGCTTGGGCAGCAGTGTTGGACAGCAAAGCTACGGCTGACAGTGATGACACCGCACCTACTGCGAGGGCTACTTGGGTAAATTGACGACGTTGCATTAAAAAAGCTCCTTGAATCGATAAGACCGGTTTATATAACGCCAAATGTGACTGGAAAGACGACAAATAGTTCAGACATTCAACGAATTTAGCGCTGTACCCGAACCAAAGCGGCATCCACACCTGTGGTGCTGAGTTTGTCTTTAACGCGATCCGCGTCTTCTTCTTTGTTAAACGGGCCGCTGCGCACACGGTAAACCGTGCGACCCGCTTGCTCGCGTTCTGTCACTTTGGCATCAATGCCTTGCAGTGACAAGCGAGCACGCTGCGCCTCCGCATCCTCAGGTGTTCTAAACGCACCAGCTTGCACGAAATAAATAAAAGGCTCGGCTGTTGTAGCTGACGACTTGGGCTCGGCTTTTGACTTCATCAAGTCGCTTATCGGGTCAGTCCCAGGTTTAGGGGCAGTTTTTGGAGCAGGTACTGATGGGCTCAGAGAGCCTGCAACCACTGGTGGTGTTGTAGAAGCTGTAGACGCTTTTGCTTCAGGTACTGGCTTGATTGGCTTTTCGGGCGGCATAGCGGGTGCGGTGTTGGCGACGCTAGGTATGGTCGCTGGCGCAGTTGCCACAGCAGGTGCGGTAGTCGTAATCGCTCCCGGCACGCTAGGCGCTACAGCAGCACCGGGTACGGCTGGTGGTGTCGGTTTGGCTGGATTTTTGCCAGACAAAGCGGCGTTTGGATCCCAGTCTTTGTTCTTTTTAGACTCGGTGGCATCGGTCTCAACCGTGTGGTTTTGCATTTTGTTGTTGAACGGCGATGGCGTTTTGGTGACAAACACCGCTACAGCCAAGGCTGCGGCTAAGCCCAGCACCACGCCAATCATCAAGCCGAGTATGGTTCCACCACGTTGATTGCTCATATTTTTAACTGTATAAATAAACATATTTTACATTTTTTCAGGTGCACCAACGCCCAGCACGGCCAGCCCGTTGCGAATCACTTGCGCCGTTGCTGCCACCAAAGCCAAACGCGCGGTTTTGACTTGCACATCATCCACCAAAATGCGCTCGGCATCGTAGTAGCTGTGGTAACAAGATGCTAAATCGCGCAGGTAAAAAGTCACGTCATGAGGGGCAAAATCCAGCGCTGCAGCAGTCAGCATCTCGGGATATTTGGCCAGTTGCAGCATCAAAGCCAAGGCTTGTGGGCTGCTTAGCGGACTTAAATCAGCTGTTTTGAGAGTTGCAACGTCGCCACCAGAAGCTGCCCAAGTGCTCAGCACCGAGCAAATTCGCGCATGTGCGTATTGCACGTAGTACACCGGGTTGTCGTTGTTCTTCGCCAAAGCCAAATCCACATCAAACACGTATTCGGTGTCCGGCTTGCGGCTGAGCAGGAAGAAGCGCACGGCGTCTTTGCTGGTCCATTCGATCAAATCGCGCAGCGTCACGTAGGAGCCTGCGCGTTTGGATATTTTGACCTCTTCACCGCCGCGCATCACCCGCACCATGGTGTGCAGCACGTAGTCAGGGTAGCCTTGCGGAATGCCCACATTGGCCGCTTGCAGGCCAGCGCGCACGCGGGCGATGGTGCCGTGGTGGTCTGTGCCTTGAATATTGACAACTTTGCTGAAGCCGCGCTGCCATTTAGTGATGTGGTAGGCCACATCGGGCACGAAGTAGGTGTATTGAGGAGCTTGATTTGGATCGTCAGCAGGGGCGGACTTTCTCATCACGCGGTCTTTGTCGTCGCCGTAATCAGTTGACTTCAGCCACAGCGCCCCGTCCAGCTCGTAAGTTTTACCGGCAGCCTGCAGCATTTGCACCGCCTTGTCGACCAAACCGTCGGAGTAAAGGCTGGATTCCAAATAATAGTTGTCAAATTTGACCGAGAACGCCTGCAAGTCCAGATCCTGCTCGCGGCGCAGGTAGGCAACAGCAAAGTCACGAATCGATGCCAAGTCGTCCAAATCACCCGACGCTGTGGTACTGCGATCATCCGCTGAAACCGTCTTTTTTGCTATGAAATCAGTAGCTATATCGGCAATATAATCACCGGCATAAGACGATTCTGGCCATTCGGAGTCGCCCGGTTTGAATCCTTTGCCGCGCAGCTGGGTGCTGTTGGTCAGCGTGCCGATTTGCACACCTGCGTCGTTGTAATAAAACTCGCGGTAGACGTCCCAGCCTTGGGTTTGGTACAAATTGCAAATCGTGTCACCCAAAGCCGCTTGCCGGCCATGGCCGACGTGCAAAGGGCCGGTCGGGTTGGCGGAGACAAATTCCACCATCATTTTTTTGCCCAAACTTGGCTGATCGCCAAAGTGAGTGGCAGTATTTAAAACTTCTCTGATGACCTGTTGTTTGGCCTCGGGTTTGAGGCGGATATTCAAAAAACCCGGGCCTGCGATGTCGATGGATTCAACCCACTGCGTGAATGCTGTAGTTTTTTGCAGTGCATCACGGAGTGTTTCCGCCACTTGGCGTGGGTTTTTACCCATGGGTTTGGCCAATTGCATGGCCGCAGTAGAGGCAAAGTCGCCATGTGAGGCGACTTTGGGAGATTCAAAAGCGGCTTTAGCAGCTGCTCCGGGATGTAAGTTGTCTAACTCACCAGCCAAAGCTGCGAGCAATTCGTGTTTTAAAGATAGCATCCGTGGATTTTAAGGCTCTATTGGCGAGCGATTGACCTGTCAGAAGGGAATATCGTCGTCCATGTCGTCGAAATTGCCAGCCGGCTTGGCCGCTGCAGGACGCTGCGCTGGCGCTGAGGGTGCACGCGGTGCGCTGGCAGGTCTAGCATTTGAGCTAGCTGAGTATCCACCGCCTTCATCCCCACCTGGTGCTCCCATACCTTCGCGGCCACCCAAAAGCTGCATCTCCGTGGCGATGATGTCACAGGTATTTTGCTCATGCCCGTCTTTGTTTGTGAATTTACCGTATTTCAAGCGGCCTTCTACGTAAAGCGGTCGGCCTTTTTTAACGTATTCACCGACGATTTCAGCCAATTTGTCATAGAACGTGACGCGGTGCCATTCGGTCGTTTCGATGTTCTCACCTGTATTTTTGTCTTTACGGCGGCTAGAAGTAGCGATGCTGATGTTGGCTACCGCTTGGCCTGAGGGTAAGTAGCGAATTTCTGGGTCGCGGCCACAGTTGCCGACGAGAATGACTTTGTTGACGGATGCCATGCGGGAATCTCCAAGTGGGGTGCTGGTTCTAAGAATCTCACCATTATCCTACATGAAAAATCAAAAAATCATCAATTTGTGAACTTTAGATTACTTGATTTCATCCCTACTTCCATACACACTAAGTTACATTGTGTTTGCAAATTTTCAAAGTAGATATTCATGGTTTTTTTATTTCTTGAAATTTAAACTCTCTTAGTTTTTATGAATAATCATTACGCATCATCTCCTCTGAGCGAAGCAGAATTGTTATGGATGGAGGCTGAATCACTGAAGCCAGTTAAAGATGTGGCTGTGAGCTCTATACCGTCTGCCATATTTTTGGTTGCGGTAGTTCTGGGCATTATGTATCCCTATGTTAATTCAGAGTTATGGTTTGTGTGGTTAGTAATACATTGTTTATGTTTAGCACTACGGATAGCATACATTTCATATATAAAAAATGGTAAAGCTGAAAAATCTAGTCGGTATCATTTTAACAATATGGTAATCATTGGCATTATTGCCATGACATGGGGCTCTACAGTCTACCCCCTCATTGCGGGTGAGCGTTCAAAAATGGAGATTCTTATTTTGAATCTCATATTCATTTATGGAGTTTCTGGTTCCGTCACACTTTCTCAAAATCTAAAAACTTGGAATGTTTTTTTCATTTCATACGGTACTGGCCTACTTGGCGCTGTAGTAGGAACCGTATTGTTTACAAAGCAAAGCAATCAGGTGATTGATAACGTTGTTATGTCAGTTTTTATGTTTATGTTTCTCTTGGTACTTAACAAGTTTGCGACTGAAGTTAATAAATCACACATGAAGAGCTTGTCGCTTCAATACCGAAATAAACAATTGATTGAATCTCTGATGGTTGAAAAACAGACCGCTATAAATGCGGTTGATGTCAAAAATCGTATTATGGCCAGCGCGACGCACGACATGCGTCAACCTATCCTAGCGCTAGATTTATATACTGATATGTTAATCAGTGCGCCTGAAAATATATACAAATTGGTGCCCAAAATTTCTGAGGCAACCAAATCTGTCATCACCATGTTTGATGCTATGTTCGATTTAGCACGCATGTCCATGAATCAGCTGCTGCCAGTGAAAATTAAATTTAATCTCAAAGATATCATCACTGCTTTAGACCAACAATATAAGCCTATTGCAAAAAATAAGGGATTGCAATTTAGGGTGCAATATAAAAATACCGACCGCGACATAGTTGATGACCCTATTTTGTTACGAAGGATTATTAGCAATTTGATTTCAAATGCCATCAAATATACAAATACTGGTGGTATTCTACTGGTTTGTCGTGATTGCAATAAATATGGTTTTCGAGTCGAAGTATGGGATACGGGTGTCGGTATTTCGCCTTCCATGCAAGAAGCCGTCTTCTCAGAGTTTTATAAAAATCCAGAAAATACTGGGACTAGCGAGGGCTTTGGCCTAGGTTTGGCTATCGTTGCGCAATTGTGTGTGTTGCTAGAACACAAGCTAACGATGAAGTCACGTCGGGGTCATGGCACTGTTGTTTCCATACGCCTATCAAACGCTCTTTTGCCCGATTAACTCGGGCAATGTCGTGAATGTTGGGCTGAAATTATCGCAAGAACTGCTTAAAGCGCGATAGAGGTTTATCATTGAGGGTTGTCTTTTAACGCTACTCAAGTCAATTGGGGCAGCGATTTTTTGTGAATTTATCTACTCCCACTTCTGACGCTACCTCCTCCGCTGCCGCGTCTATTGCTAGTTTCGAAGCTGCATTCGAAAAAGAAAAGTCTACCAATGATGCGAACGGCCGCTACTTGGCCCAGGCCTTGGCGGCTCAAAAAATCAGCATTCGGGGTGCGCGAACCCATAATTTGAAGAATATCGACATCGATATTCCGCGTAACCAGCTAGTCGTTATTACTGGTTTGAGCGGTTCTGGCAAGTCGAGTTTGGCGTTTGACACGCTCTACGCCGAAGGGCAGCGCCGCTATGTGGAAAGCTTGTCCACCTATGCGCGGCAGTTTTTGCAGCTGATGGACAAGCCGGATGTGGACGTGATTGAGGGCTTGAGCCCCGCCATCTCCATCGAGCAAAAAGCCACCAGCCACAACCCGCGCTCCACCGTGGGTACGGTGACCGAGATTCACGACTACCTGCGGCTGCTGTTCGCCCGCGCAGGCACGCCGTATTGCCCAGCGCACAATTTAGCCCTGCAATCGCAAACCGTCAGCCAGATGGTGGATGCCGTGCTGGCGCTGCCTGAAGACACCAAGCTGATGATCCTCGCCCCGCTGGCGCGTGAGAAAAAGGGTGAATTCCTTGACGTATTCGCCGCCATGCAGGCGCAAGGTTATGTACGCTTTCGTGTGGATGGGCAGGCTTACGAGTTTGACGAATTGCCCAAGCTCAAGAAGACCGAAAAGCACGATATTGATGTGGTGATTGACCGCCTCAAAGTACGCGAAGACCTGAAACAGCGCTTGGCCGAGAGCTTTGAAGCCGCGTTGAAACTGGCAGATGGCCGTGCGATTGCGCAGGAAATGGACTCTGGCAAAGAGCATCTGTTCAATGCCAAATTCTCCTGCCCCGTCTGCACCTACTCTATCAGCGAGCTGGAGCCGCGCCTGTTTTCGTTCAACTCCCCCGTAGGCGCGTGCCCAAGCTGCGACGGTTTGGGACACATGGAGTTCTTTGACCCAGCGCGTGTGGTGGCATTCCCCAGCTTAAGTCTGGCCAGTGGTGCGATCAAAAGCTGGGACAGGCGCAATGGCTACTACTTTGCCTTGCTGGAGAGCTTGGCGAAGCACTATAAATTTGATATCGAACAGCCCTTTGAGAACCTGCCCGAGATTGTGCAAAACGCGGTGCTGCATGGCTCGGGCGAAGAAGAAATCAAATTCAGCTATGTGATGGACTCTGGCAGTTTTGAGGGTAAAAAACTCACGAAAAAGCACCCGTTTGAAGGCATCATCCCCAACATGCAGCGGCGTTATCGGGAAACCGAATCGACCACCGTGCGCGAAGAGTTGTCGCGCTACCGTGGCTCGCAGCCCTGCACGGCTTGCAACGGTTCGCGCCTGCGCCTCGAGGCGCGGCACGTCAAAATTGGCGAAGGCGATCAATCAAAAGCGATTTTCGAGATCAGCCATTGGACGCTGCGCGAGAGTTTTGCGTATTTCAATGCTTTGGAAATGCATGGCTCCAAAGGCGAAATCGCCGCCAAGGTAGTGCGAGAAATTGGTCTGCGGCTCAAGTTTTTGAATGATGTGGGACTGAATTACCTCAGCCTAGACCGCAGTGCAGAAACCTTGAGCGGCGGCGAGTCGCAGCGTATCCGCCTGGCATCGCAAATCGGCTCAGGGCTGACCGGTGTGATGTACGTGTTGGACGAGCCCAGCATCGGCTTGCACCAACGGGACAATGACAGGCTCATCAGCACCCTGAAACACCTGCGTGACATTGGCAACAGCGTGCTGGTGGTCGAGCACGACGAAGACATGATGGTGGCTGCCGACCATGTGATTGACATGGGCTTGGGCGCAGGTGTGCATGGCGGGCGGGTGATTGCGCAGGGCACGTTTGAAGAAGTTAAAAACAACGCAGAGTCGCTGACGGGCAAGTATTTGTCGGGCGCGTTGAAAATTGAAGTGCCTAAAAAACGCACGCCGTGGCTACCCACGGTGAAAGCAGAAACCGTTGCTGCCTTGAAAAAACCAGCTAAAACAAGTGCTTACGCTAAAGCCCCAAGCAAAGCCGCTCTGGCCTGGGCCGACCGCAACGCCCACCATTTGGCGACGCAGGGCGATTTGCAGGCGTTGCGGGTCATCAACGCCACGGGAAATAACCTGAAAGGCGTCAGCGTGGCATTTCCTGTGGGTTTGTTGACTTGTGTGACAGGTGTGTCGGGTTCAGGTAAATCCACCTTGGTCAACGACACGCTCTACACCGCCGTGGCAAAGCAGCTTTACCGCGCCCATGAAGAGCCAGCGGCGCATGAAGAAATTCAGGGCATCGAGCACTTCGACAAAGTCATCAACGTCGACCAGTCCCCCATTGGCCGCACCCCGCGCAGCAATCCTGCGACCTACACAGGTATGTTCACGCCGATTCGTGAGCTGATGGCCGAGATGAACTTGGCCAAAGAACGCGGCTATGGTGCAGGAAGGTTCAGCTTCAACGTCGCCGGTGGCCGCTGCGAAGCCTGCCAGGGCGACGGCGTCAAAAAGGTGGAAATGCATTTTTTGCCTGATGTCTACGTGCCGTGTGACGTGTGCGTGGGCATGCGCTACAACCGCGAAACGCTGGAAGTGATGTTCAAAGGCAAAAACATCGCCCAGATTTTGGAACTGACGGTTGATGAAGCTTTTGAGTTCTTCAAAACCGTTCCCGTCATCGCCCGCAAGCTGCAAACGCTGCTGGACGTGGGTTTGTCATACATCAAACTCGGACAATCCGCCACAACGCTGTCAGGCGGCGAGGCGCAGCGCGTCAAACTGGCGCTGGAGCTGAGCAAACGCGACACCGGCCGCACGCTGTACATCCTGGATGAGCCAACCACGGGCCTGCATTTTGCCGATATAGCCCTGCTGCTCAAAGTGCTGCACCAGCTGCGCGACGCGGGCAACACCATTGTGGTGATTGAGCACAATCTGGACGTGATCAAAACGGCCGATTGGCTGATAGACATGGGGCCGGAGGGCGGTGCTGGCGGCGGGCAGGTGGTGGGTATGGGCACGCCAGAGGATATTGCGGCGAATGAGGCTAGTTTTACGGGGTATTATTTGAAGCGTTTGCTCTCATGAAAGATCGATTTACACCAATAATGACGGCATGAAAGTTAAATTTACAAAAATGCAAGGCGCTGGTAACGACTTTGTCGTGTTGGACGAAACACGTGGGCGCTTGAACCTGAGCGTGGCGCAGTACCAGTTTTTAGCGAATCGACACTTTGGGGTGGGGGCGGACCAAATTTTGTCGGTTCGTGCTGCACCTGAAGGTTCAAAAGACATCGATTTTTCCTACGCGATTCACAACAACGACGGCTCGGAAGTCGAGCACTGCGGCAACGGCGCACGCTGTTTTGTGCGCTTTGTACGCGACCAAGGTTTGACCGACAAAAACGTTATCAAGGTGCAAACCATGAACCGCGTCATTGAGCTGCGTGCCACACCAGATGGGCAAGTCACTGTGGACATGGGTGCGCCGCAGTTTGAGGCGAGCAGCTTACCGTTTGAGTCTGCGGGGCTGGAGGCGCAACAAAAGGGTCTGGCGCAGGTATTTTTGCTTGATTTGAGTGAAAATAGGTCAATAAAAGCATCAAATACCATAATAGCCAGCGTAAATACTGCCTCAGCAGCTATTAAAAGTATAGCTAACATTGCCATTGTGTCTATGGGTAACCCGCACGCGGTGCAGTTGGTGGACGATGTGGACACCGCTGACGTTGAGCAAATCGGCCCGCTGGTATCCAAACACACACGATTCCCACGCGGTGTGAACGCTGGGTTTATGCAAATTGTGAATCGGGGGCAGGTTAAATTGCGCGTCTATGAGCGCGGAGCGGGCGAAACGCTGGCTTGCGGTACAGGGGCGTGTGCCTCAGTCGTGGTGGGCATTCGCCAAGGTTTGTTGGATTCAAGTGTGCAAGTCGCCACCCGTGGTGGGTTGTTACATATTGACTGGGCGGGCGGCGATGCATCGGTGATGATGACTGGACCTGCGACCAAGGTTTTTGAGTCTGAAATCAACATTCCAGCTTGAGTGCGGATGTTGAAAAAATATAACTTATTGATAAATATAGAAAAAATGCCAAATTCAAATCTGCCCTCTCAATTGAACCCGATCACAGAGCAAGACATTGCTGATTTTTTGGTCAACACCCCCGATTTTTTTGAACGTCACGCTGAGTTGCTCTCATCCGTGCAGCTCAACAGCGGCCACGGCAAGCGTGCGGTGAGTTTGCAGGAGCGCCAAGCTGAGATGTTGCGTGAAAAAATCAAGGTGCTGGAGCGCGGCTTGATGGATATGATCCGTTACGGTAATGAAAACACGCAAACAGCGGATAAATTGCAGCGGTGGACGCGAAAATTGCTCCTAGCAACTGATGCTCGTGAGCTGCCAGAGCTGATTGCGTACAACATTAAAGAAGAGTTTGCGGTGCCGCAGGTTGCCATCAAGGTGTGGGGTGTAGATGAGCAATATGCCGCAGAAGCCTTTGCCACTGGTGCAACAGAGGACGCACAAGCGTTTGCTTCGTCTCTGACCTTGCCGTTTGTCGGATTGAACGCCAAATTTGAAGCCGCCACATGGCTGGAAAATCCTGACCAAGCTGTGTCTTTGGCGCTGATTCCCTTGAAGGTGGCAGACTCATCCGCAGCTCTGGGTTTGCTGGTGCTTGCTTCGCCAGACGGGCAGCGCTTTAACAGTGATATGGGCACGGACTTTTTAGAGCGAATTGGCGAAGTTGCCAGTGCGGCTTTGTCAAGATTGAAAGATGGACAAGCTGGCTAAGATTCAGCCTGAGGAGCTGTCCGAGTTTAAGGCTGACATGGCGGCTGAAACGGACCCGCTGGTTATGCGGTACTTAGAGCATGTCCGCGTCGAGAGGCGGCTGGCAGCACGCACTGTGACGCTGTATGAGCTGGACTTGATCAAGTTGGCTGAATACGCGAAAACAGCTTCCATCAATCTGGTGAACGTTCAAACCAGCCACATTCGTCGCTGGGTGGCGCAGATGCATTCTGGCGGTCGCAGCGGACGCGGCATTGCGCTGATTTTGTCCGGTTGGCGCGGTTTTTATGTATGGCTGGGGCGTGAGGGGCTGATAGCAAGTAACCCCGTGCAAGACGTGAAAGCGCCAAAAGCAGCCAAACCTTTGCCCAAAGCATTAAGTGTGGACGATTCGGTGCAACTCGCCAGCTTCCAAAACGAAACCCAAGACCCGTGGTTAGAAGCGCGCGATGCTGCGATGGTAGAGCTGCTCTACGGTAGCGGTTTACGCGTCGCCGAGCTGGTGGGCTTGGACGCAGTAGCTACGGCAACATCGCGCGGCTGGGTGGATATGCAGGCGGCTGAGGTGCATGTTCTGGGTAAAGGCGGTAAACGCCGTGCCGTTCCTGTTGGGGCGAAGGCATTACAAGCTCTAGAGATATGGAATTCGATTCGAGCCGGCGTATTTACTGCCTCAGCAGCTATAAATAACGTAGTAAATAGTAAAGATAAAGAGGATAGCAAGAATGCTCTATTTTTAGGACGAAACGGCACGCGGCTAACGTCGACGTCCATTTGGCAGCGCTTAAAACACCGCAGTTTGCAAGCCGGTTTGGCTGTGCCTGTGCATCCGCACATGCTGCGCCATTCGTTTGCCAGCCATGTGTTGCAGTCCAGCGGTGATTTACGGGCCGTGCAAGAGCTTTTGGGGCACAGCCAAATCGCGACGACGCAGGTTTATACGCGTTTGGATTTTCAGCATCTCGCAAAAGCTTATGATGCAGCGCATCCAAGAGCGAAAATCAAGGGCGAAAATCAAGGACGATAGTGAGCGTTAAAACAGATAATGCGTCATGAACTTGGCTTGAATTTCGACTTTACATCGCCATATAATCTGGCAAATTACTGTATATATTCACACATTAATTTCAATTTCAACTTCTTTTTTAGGCAATTCCCATGAGTCTTATCCCTGTAACCATCTTGACCGGCTTTTTAGGCTCAGGCAAAACCACGCTGCTGAAACGCATTTTGACCGAGGCACATGGCCAAAAAATCGCGGTCATTGAAAACGAATTTGGTGAAGAAAACATCGACAGCGACATCTTGGTGTCCGACACCACTGAGAACATCATTCAAATGAGCAATGGCTGCGTCTGTTGCACGATTCGCGATGATTTGCGGGTGACTTTGCAAGATTTGGCTGAGAAAAAGCGCAAAGGTGAAATCACGTTTGATCGCGTGGTGATTGAAACCACTGGTTTGGCCGACCCAGGCCCGGTCGCCCAAACCTTCTTTATGGACGAAGAAATTGCCGAGCAGTATTTGCTGGACAGTATTTTGACGCTGGTCGATGCGAAACATGCCGAAACGCAGCTGACAGAGCGTTTAGAGGCGCGCCGCCAAATTGGTTTTGCGGATCAGATTTTCATCAGTAAATCAGATTTGGTGGCTAAAGAAGAAGTTGAAGCCCTGATGCACCGCATCAAACACATGAACCCGCGTGCCCCGCAAAAAACAGTGCATTTCGGTGAAGTACCCATAGCAGATGTTTTTGACTTGCGTGGTTTTAACCTCAACGCTAAGCTGGACATCGACCCTGATTTTTTAACTGATGACCACCACCACGACACCAGCCCTGCAGATCCAGACAACTTGGGTCCCTTCTTGGGGCAGCACAAAGCGCACCACCACGTGCATGACGACGATGTAAAAAGCTTTGTTTTCAAGTCAGATAAATACTTTGACGCTGCAAAACTAGAAGATTTCTTGGGCGCTATTGTCAACATTTACGGTCCACGCATGTTGCGTTACAAAGGCGTGCTAAACATGAAAGGTACAGAGCGCAAGGTTATTTTTCAAGGCGTTCATCAATTGATGGGCAGTGATTTGGGGCCGGTTTGGGCAAAAGGTGAAAAACGAAATAGCAAGATGGTATTTATTGGCATCAATTTGCCAAAAGACATCTTTTTACAAGGTATGGAGCAGTGCCTTGTATAAATGTCAGCCGAAACAGCTACAATCCGCGCGCTGATTGATTTTTAGCGTTATTTGTTTATATCCCTGTGACTGTAAAGTGCAAATAAATTCTAAGTGGTTTTAAGGCGAGCGCATCAGTTTCCTGGTGCATGTTAGTTGATTGTTTGATTTGAATAAATACCAGCTTCGCTGGGAGGCAATGAATGAAAACCGTAGCGAAAAAAGCAGTTAAAAAAGCGCCTTCGAAAGTCGCGACAAAAACGCCTAGCAAAGTAGCTGCCAAAGTTGTAACAAAAGCGGCCGCAAAAAAAACGGTAAATCCCGTCAAGTCTGCCCCAAAGTTGGCTGAAAAGCCCATTAATAAAGCTAATAAAGCTAATAAAGCTAATAAAGAAGTGGCGAAGTCAGCCGTAAAAACTGCGACCAAACAGTCACCGAAAGCTATCATCAAGCAAACTGCGAAGCTTGTCGTCAAAGTAGCTGCAAAACCGCTTGCAAAACCTCTTCCAAAAGTGCCAGCGAAAGTGCCTGTTAAAGTTCCAGTGAAGACCGTCACTAAAGTAACAAACATGCCAGCAAATAAATCAGTCAACAAGACACAAAAGCCCATTGAAACCGCTGCAGCGCCAGACAAAAAGAATACTAAAAAAGCAAATGCTGTGCCTGTACCTGCTAAACAAGTCAAGGCTGTCAAGTTGGTCAAAGCACCACAAAAAACCATTACCGCCTCCAAATCATCCCCATTCCCCGAAGAGTTAAATTTAAAGCAACCCATGGTCATCGCGTCGAAAATTGCCCCCACCGAAATTAAAGATTCATCATCCGTATCGCCTGCTCAATCCAAAGCTAGAACTTCACGTTTGGCTTCGCTAACTGTGCCTTCCATGGCGCAAACAGTCGCTTCCACCGCTGCAAAATCTAGCTATGGCCCGCACATACCCTCGCTTGCCATCATTCCACCTCCGCAATTTTCGCCCAAGCAAAACCCTAAGTTAGCAAACAATTGGAAAACCAAGACAGCGGAAGAAATGACAGATGCTGAGCTGTTGGCAATGCCTGATTCTGAATATATGAACATCAAGCAGATGAATTACTTTCGTCTAAAGTTGCTCCAGCTAAAACAAGGTATTTTGGCAAGTGCTGGTGCTACTACTGAGCACTTGCGCGACGAATCTGCTGTGGTGCCAGACCCCACAGATCGGGCCACGATCGAGGAAGAGCATGCTCTAGAGTTGCGTACGCGTGACCGTGAACGCAAGCTACTTAAGAAAATTGAGCAATCGATTGTACGTATTGACGCTGGTGATTATGGTTATTGCGACGAAACCGGTGAGGCGATTGGTGTTGGTCGCTTGCTAGCTAGGCCTACAGCAACACTATCATTGGAAGCCCAACAGCGTCGCGAATTGAAACAGAAAATGTTTGGAGATTGATCCTGCAACTATGGGTTTTATAACAGACGCTAAACTGGTTGCATCATCGTTTCTTTCGTCATGGAAGAAGGATGGGAGCGGCGTTTCAGCGTCTGCTAAAAATGCGTCTATGAAGTCCGCTTCTTCAAACGTGCGCGGGGAAGCTAAGCGGATTTGGACGGTTCGCAAGCGTGAGTTTGATAAGCTGAGAGCACTGCGACAGAACGAAGTGCTTAATGAAGGCAAAACGAAACAGCGGTTTTTTCATACCAGCATGTTGACTGACCTAAGTGAAAAGACATCTACTATCAAAAAAATTGATGAAATTGAGGCTCAAATGTCCATGCAATGGTGGAAAACCGACCTCCTGGATTTGACTCAACCTAAAGATTCTAAAAAATCGCATTAGTCAAATGCACCGCATTGCTTGTTTTTACATGAGCACTTGCTTTAAAGATGTCTTGTCCAGTGCGCTAAGTGAGACACATTTAGCTGCATAGCCTAAGAGCAGTCTCCCAGTACTTTCTGGCTACAACTTTTACACTTTTTTCTAAATATAAGACAGCACTTTCACTGATTGATGTAAGTCGTTATTTCGTAAGGTTTTTTTATTTTATTTTGCAAAATAATGCTCTAAGTCTTTGATTTAATTGAAGTATTTTCTAGTAAAATACATTGCCAAAGAAAGTTTTCCTGCTATAGTCCAAATAAGTGCAGATTAGTGGGTAAAAGTGCACTAAATTTTTAAATTTCATTGCATTTCCTTATAAGGGCTTCGTATCGTGTTTTTTGGCGCTTCTTCGTTAAGTTTGGATGCGAAAGGTCGGCTTTCAGTGCCAACGCGCCACCACGAAGCATTGATGGCAAGCTGCGAAGGTCGAGTCACAATCACGCAGCATTACGAGGGCTGTTTGATGGTTTTTCCTCGACCAGCTTGGGATGCGTTTAGTGCCAAGATTTCAGCATTGCCAATGTCATCCTTGCCTCTAAAGCGTTTGTATTTGAGTAATGCAATGAGTGTGGAGCTGGATGGCACTGGTCGGATTTTGATTTCTCCAGAATTACGCGAAGCTGCTGGTATCAACAAAGAAACAACTTTGAGAGGCATGGGGCATTATTTTGAGTTGTGGGACAAAGCCGCCTACGAGGCCTACGATGCGCACATCAAGAAAAGCATGCGAGAAATGCCGCCTGCTGAACTTAACGATATTACGTTTTAAGCGCAATGACTACACCGTCTTTGCAACACACCACCGTTTTGTTGGATGAGGCTGTTAATGCCTTAGTCACAGGCGCAGATGAGTCATATATAGATGCCACTTTTGGACGCGGCGGTCACTCTAGGCTGATTTTATCGAAACTGGGTGTGTCGGGTAAGTTGATGGTGTTTGACAAAGACCCGGCTGCTATTGCTGTAGCTGAGGCTATCGGCGATGCACGTTTGACGATTCGGCATGAGGGGTTTAGGCATGTGAAAGATCTGCCGGCTGCAAGTGCAGCTGGTTTGCTGATGGATTTGGGTGTGAGTTCGCCGCAAATCGACACGCCAGAGCGTGGCTTTAGTTTTCGGTTTGATGCGCCACTTGACATGCGTATGGATACTACGCGCGGTCAGACTGTAGCGCAGTGGCTCTTGGTAGCAGATGTAAATCAAATTACGGAGGTGATACGTGACTATGGTGAAGAACGGTTTGCTGGCTCTATTGCAAAAGCGATTGTTGCTCGCAGGGAGGAAGGGGTCCCCATATCAACCACCGCGCAGTTGGCCCGCCTCGTGGCTGACACGGTCAAAACTCGCGAGCAGGGCCAGAACCCAGCAACGCGCACATTTCAGGCTTTTCGGATTTTCATCAATGCCGAGCTTGAAGAGCTGCAGCAAGCGCTAGAAGCAAGTTTGGATGTGCTTAAGCCTGGTGGTCGCTTGGTGGTGATCAGTTTCCATTCTTTAGAGGATCGCATCGTCAAGCAATTTATTGCCAAGCATTCGAAGGAAGAGTTTGATAGGCGTGTACCAATAGCGCCGAACAAAGCCATGAAATTGAAGGCTATGGGTCGGATTAGAGCGGGTAGTTTTGAGGTTAGTGCCAACGTCCGTTCACGCAGTGCAGTGATGCGTATCGCGCAAAGGTTGAGTGCATGATTCGCGTCAACATTATTTTGCTTGCTGCAGTTTTGGGAACCATGCTGTACGTTGTTAAGGTTCAATATGAATCTCGACAGCTTTTCGTTGCAATCGAAAAAGCGACACTCGAAGTTCGTAAATTAGAATTAAATCACTCTGCGTTGCAAGTCGAGATACGTGCCCAGGCGACGCCGCTAATTATTGAAAAATTGGCAAAAGAGAAGTTGCAAATGCGTTCGGCTACACCAGCTGTGACTCGGTACATGAGTAATCCGGTTTCTTTGCAAGTACCGACGCAAACAACGGAGACTAAGTGATGAGTCGCAGCATTAACTACGCTTCGAGTCCTTTGCTGACGAGTAAGACGCCAGTTTGGCGCAGTAAATTTATTGTCGCTGTGATTGCTGTGGGGTTTATGGGCTTGATTGGTCGTGCGACTTACATACAAGTTATCAATAATAATTTTTTTAAACGTCAAGGTGAGGTTCGATTTGTACGAACTTTAGATTTGCCTGCAAATCGTGGGAAAATTTTGGATAGAAATGGTTTGATTCTTGCCTCAAGCGTCTTGGCCCCAAGTGTCTGGGCCATACCAGAGGATGTGGATGTTGATGACGCAAAATTAACCAAGTTAGCTAAATTATTAGATATTCCTAAAAAAGAATTATCTAAAAAATTAAATGACGAAGATAAGAGTTTTGTCTGGTTGAAGCGCCAGGTAGACGAGCCTAGTGCAAAAATGATCGAAGCGCTCGCCATCAAGGGCGTTTATTTGCGCAACGAGTACAAACGTAAGTATCCAGAAGGAGATTCTGCTGCTTCTATTATGGGCTTCGCCAACGTGGATGGGAAGGGTCTTGGCGGGGTTGAATTTGCATTTAACCATGAATTGGCGGGGCAGGCCGGTTCTCGTAAAGTCATTAAAAATAGATTGGGACAAGTTGTAGAGAATATAGGGGAGCAACGACCACCAACTGCTGGAAAAGATCAGCAGCTCAGTATAGACAGCAGAATTCAGTTTTTTGCATTTCAAAAATTACGAGATGCTGTCGTTGAGCATAAAGCTAACTCTGGTAGTGCTGTCGTGATTGATGTTGTGACTGGTGAAGTTTTAGCACTTGCGAACTACCCCGTTGGAAACAATTCAAGTAAGCAAGAAGGAATGAATGGCGCGCAGCTTAGGAATCGAGCGCTATCGGACACGTTTGAGCCTGGTTCGACTATGAAGCCCTTCATTGCTGCACTTGCTCTAGAACGTGGTTTTGTTAAGCCAGAAACAGTGATACAAACCGCGCCTGGTCGAATGACGGTTGGCGGCGCAACCATTTCAGATGCGCACCCTCATGGCGAGCTTACGGTCAATCAAGTGATTCAAAAATCTAGCAATGTTGGTATTGTGAAGCTTGCCATGCAAACAGAGCCTAAAGATATGTGGTCAATGTATGACCAACTTGGCTTTGGTCAGAAACCGCAGCTGACCTTTCCCGGGGTGGTGGGTGGAAAACTCCGATCCTACAAGACTTGGCGACCAATTGAACAAGCCACTATGAGTTATGGATACGGGTTGTCTTGCAGTTTGCTTCAGTTAGCTCACGCCTATAGTGTATTTGCTAGAGATGGCGAAATAATACCCTTAACATTAATTAAATCGAGTGAACGGGTAGCAGGTATTCCCGTATTTAAACCAAATAATGCTATCGCAGTGCGGCACATGCTTAATATGGCTACGAGCGCTGGTGGAACTGCTCAAAAAGCACAAACAATTGGATATTCCGTGGGCGGGAAAACAGGTACAGCCCATATCCAAGAAGGCAAAGGTTATGCCAGCAAAAAATATCGGGGATTTTTTGTTGGTATGGCTCCCATTGAGAATCCACGCATCATTGTTGCCGTGATGATTGAGGAGCCCAAAGATGGTAAATATTTTGGGGGCGATGTAGCAGCGCCAGTATTCAGCGAAACGGTTCAGCAAACATTACGTATATTGGGCGTTCAGCCAGATATTAATGTGAAGCCGCAAATAGTCTATGCCGCTGTTGAGGAGTCGTTTTGATGATTCAACTTCATAATCCTACTGAGGCGGTTAATTGGTTAAATGCTAAGGTCACGGGAGAGCTGCGGATTGACAGCCGTGATATTCAACCTGGAGACGGTTTTATTGCCTGGCCTGGAGCGGCTGTAGATGGCAGGCAGTTTGTTAAAAATGCTCTGCAAAAGGGTGCAACTGCATGCTTGGTCGAAAGTTCAAGTTTGAATGTTGATGAATTTAACACTATTACAGAGCGAGAAAATGTTGCAGGTTATTCAAACCTTAAAAACGCTATAGGTTTAATAGCTGCGCAGGCATATAATATGCCGGCTACAGCATTAAATATAGTTGCAATTACCGGCACAAATGGTAAAACTACTACGGCATGGTGGCTATCCCAGGCATTGCAAGCGGTCGCTGTTATCCAGCCTTCAGCATTAACAAAATGTTTTATGGTTGGTACATTGGGCATTGGGGTGCCAAATGCGGTTGAATCTACGGGTTTGACCACGCCAGACCCTATCCTGTTGCAGAAGAAGTTTCGTGATTATGTGAATATTGGATTCAATTATTGTGCCATTGAAGCATCTTCCATTGGCATTGAAGAACATCGGCTTGATGGTACAGATATCAAAGTAGCTGTATTCACTAATTTCACACAAGATCATCTTGATTATCACGGCAGTATGCAAGCATATTGGGATGCTAAATTAAAGCTATTTCAATGGCCAACTTTAAAGGCTGCAATTGTTAATATTGATGATGCCAAAGGTCAAGAGCTGGTTGTATTATTAAAAGATAAAAATTTCAATAATAAAAATATAGACATTTGGACTATCGCAATTGGCAAGCCTGCCCGTATCAAAGCATCTAATATCCAATATAGTAAGAATGGGCTGCAATTTAATATTCGTGAAAATGATGAGAGTTATTTAATTGAAACTCAATTTTTTGGTGAATACAACGTTTCAAACTTGCTTGGTGTTATTGCCACCATGCGTGCAAGTGGGATCGATTTGCAAACATGCGTAGAAGCATGCAAAGCTTTAACGGCAGTGCCAGGAAGAATGGATGTCGTCGCGAACGCAGGGCAACCGTTGGTCATTGTTGATTATGCGCACACGCCGGATGCATTGAAGCAGGCGCTGCTCGCTTTGCGTCCCGTGGCGGATACGCGCGGCGGTAAGTTGATTTGTGTTTTTGGCTGCGGTGGCAACCGTGACGCCACCAAGCGACCATTGATGGCGCAGATGGCGCAAACGTTTGCAGATGCAGTCGTGGTGACGGCGGATAATTCGCGTCTTGAAAAAACTGAAATAATTTTGAACGATATTGTTGCTGGCTTCAAATCTCAATTAAATGTAACTGTCGAAGCAAATCGTGCGATTGCTATTGCAAAGACTATAAAAAATACACATCAGGCCGATGTGATTTTGATTGCGGGCAAAGGTCATGAAAACTATCAGGACGAGTCTGGTGTCAAAGCCTATTTTTCTGACAAAGAGCAAGCCCTGCTAGCTTTGAATGAAATATTTAGTGTGGTTGGGGAGGCTCCATGATCAAGCTAGGAAAACTACATACTTGGTTGGTTGGGTCTAAATTATTTGGAAGTACGGAAACCGTGGTTAGCCGCATACATACCGATACACGAACGATTCAGAAAGGCGATTTGTTCGTGGCGCTCTGTGGTGATCAATTCGATGGAGGTGCTTTTGTTGAAGAGGCTATCGCCAAAGGCGCTGCCGCGGTGTTAGCGCAAAGCGGCTTAGAAGAAAAAGCCGTCAAGGGCCTAGAGGTTACAGATACCAAAATTGCACTAGGCGACATCGCTGCGCAATGGCGCTCGCAGTATACGTTGCCACTTATTGCGGTGACTGGAAGCAATGGCAAAACTACAGTGACGCAAATGATTGCATCTATCTTGGCAGTTCATGCAGGCCAGGCATCACTGGCGACTATCGGTAACTTAAACAACGATATTGGTGTACCCTTGACTTTGTTAAGGTTGAAGTCTGAACACAAAATTGCAGTTCTTGAACTGGGTATGAATCATCCCGGAGAGATCGCATATCTGGCAAATATTGTCAAACCAACTATCGTCTTGGTGAACAATGCACAGCGCGAACATTTAGAGTTTATGTTGACAGTAGAAGCTGTCGCGAATGAAAATGGCTCTGTAATATCTGCATTGTCCGACACGGGTGTCGCTGTTTTTCCTGCCGATGATGATTACAGCTCAATTTGGAAGCAGTTAGCTGGTCATCGTAATACATTGACGTTTGCACTTGATAGGGAGTCGGATGCGAACGTAGATGTGCATTGCACAAAGGCAGATTGGATCAATGGACAGTGGCATGTGATTGTCGAAACACCCTCTGGTCAAATAAGATATAGCTTAAATATCGCTGGACGGCACAATGTAAAGAATTCACTGGCGGCAATATCTTGTGCTTTGGCTGCACAAATTCCTACTGACACCATAGCTCAAGGTTTGCAATTATTCAGCCCTGTCAAAGGTCGATCTTTGATGCAGCGACTTAGATGTGGTGAACGCGATGTATTGTTGATTGACGATACGTATAACTCTAATCCTGACTCCATGAAGGCCGCCATTGATTCTTTGGTGGAGATGGCTGCTCCTAGGTTGATCGTGATGGGTGAAATGGGTGAGGTAGGCAAGCAAGGCATAGCATTTCATGCCGAGGTAGGTGCATATGCAACCTCAAAGAAAATCGATAAATTATTTACTTTTGGAGCATTATCTAAAGAGGCTGCCATACATTTTAAAGACGCTCAGCACTTTGAATCGATTGAGGCATTAAATATAGCGGTAGGTGCCGAATTGGGTCATGTGAGCAGTATATTGGTCAAAGGCTCACGGTTTATGAAGATGGAGCGTGTTAGCCAGCACATCATTTCATTTGATTCGCAGAAAAATAAAAATAGGGAGAAAACCAATGCTGCTTAGTTTGGCTCAGTGGCTGCAGACGCTCTCACCTGAATTCGGAGTTTTTAGAGTTTTTCAGTACATTACTTTTCGTGCTGTGATGGCAGCGTTGACGGCATTGATGATAGGTCTTATAGCTGGACCTTATGTCATAACGCGTTTACGTGCTCTAAAAATTGGTCAGCAGGTCCGCAGCTACGGTATGGATACACATTTGATCAAGAGTGGAACACCAACTATGGGTGGTGTTCTGATACTGCTTTCCATAACTATATCAACTCTATTGTGGTTTGATTTGAGTAACCGTTTTGTCTGGATCGTATTATTTGTGACGCTTGGATTTGGTGCTATTGGCTGGGTTGATGACTGGCGAAAAGTGGTTAATAAAGATCCTGAAGGTATGCGTTCAAGAGAAAAATACTTTTGGCAATCGGTTATCGGATTACTTGCTGCTTTGTATTTGGTTTTCAGTATTTCCGAAGTATCAAATATGCGTGTGTTGGATTTGTTCTTCACCTGGGTGCGGTCGGGATTCGATGTGAACTTGCCGCCTAAAGCGGGTTTACAAGTGCCATTTGTTAAAGTAATTAATTATCCACTTGGAGTATTCGGTTTCGTATTGCTAACTTACTTGGTCATAGTTGGTGCAAGTAACGCTGTTAATTTAACAGATGGTTTGGATGGTCTGGCCATCATGCCTGTTGTCATGGTGGGTTCGTCACTGGGAATTTTTGCCTATGTGACAGGCAGTTCTGTTTATTCAAAATACTTATTTTTCCCTCACATTCCTGGTTCAGGTGAGTTGCTCATTTTTTGTGCAGCTATGGCTGGCGCTGGCTTAGCATTTTTGTGGTTTAACACTTACCCAGCGCAAATCTTCATGGGTGACGTTGGTGCTTTAGCCTTAGGCGCAGCACTAGGAACTATCGCTGTTATTGTGAGACAAGAAATCGTCTTGTTCATTATGGGCGGAATCTTTGTGGCTGAAGCTGTATCTGTGATGCTGCAAGTTAGTTATTTTAAATACACAAAGAAAAAATTTGGTGAAGGTCGTCGTATTTTGAAAATGGCACCTTTGCATCATCATTATGAGAAGAGCGGCTGGAAAGAGACTCAAGTAGTAGTGCGCTTTTGGATCATTACCATGTTGCTGTGCTTGGTTGGTTTGTCTTCTTTAAAACTTCGTTGAAACTATTTAGAAATCTTGAGCAATGAAATCCTTGGAGTATCAGAATGTCATGATCTTGGGACTGGGTATATCTGGTCTTGCCATGGCGCGTTGGTGTTCTCGGTACGGTGCTAATGTGACTATTGTCGATTCACGAATCTATCCACCGCAATTAAATCAGCTTAAAACAGAAATTCCTGCCGCACGTTTTATTTCTAGTCAGTTTCAGTCTGAATTACTGCAAAGTGTTGAGATTGACTTTCTATTATTAAGTCCTGGTATAAAACCTTCGGACATTAATGAACTCTTGGTAAAAGCAAAAGATAAGTCGATTCGTATTGGAAATGAGCTAACTTTATTTAATCTGGCCTTGACTGATTTGAAAGAGTTGGATGCTTACAAGCCGTGCGTTCTGGCAATCACTGGTACTAATGGTAAAACGACAGTTACATCGTTAACTGGAAAATTGGTTGAATGCGCAAGTATGAGTGTAGCTATAGCGGGCAATATTGGCCCTAGCTTGCTGGACACGTTAATTCAAAAAATCAAGAGTGCGGCATTGCCGGAAGTATGGGTGATTGAGCTAAGCAGTTTTCAGCTGAATGATGTGACAGACTTTGAACCAACAACTGCTGTGGTGTTGAACGTAACACAAGATCATTTGGACTGGCATGAGACGATGGGTTCGTACAGCAAAGCTAAAGAGCGTATTTATGGTTCTCAGGCGATGATGGTAATCAATCGTGATGATGAATTGGTCATGGAGATGCTTGTCAATGCAAAAAATACAAATAAAGGAAGAAAGTACCGTACCTTTGGCAGTGACGTACCTAGTCGTTTAGGAGACTATGGAATAGAGTCCGTTAACGGTATGACTTGGTTAGTTCGCGCCATCAGTTTCGAAGACGTTGTTACAAAAAAGCAGCGTTCATTAATCGAATCAAAAATAGAGTTAAATTTACAAAGGCTGGTGCCTGCAGATGCCTTGCAAATTCGTGGTCAGCACAATATGCTGAATGCGCTGGCAGCACTGGCATTGGTTGAATCTATCGGTTGCAGTACCTCACGGGTATTGTATGGTTTGCGCGAATACAAAGGCGAATCACACCGCGTTGAATCAATTGGCGTATTCAGCGGAGTTGAGTATTTTGACGATAGCAAAGGAACAAATGTTGGTGCAACAGTGGCCGCAATTTCTGGCTTAGGAATTACGCGAAAAATTGTTGTGATCCTGGGTGGTGATGGTAAGGGGCAAGACTTTTTCCCACTAATTGAGATCGTAAGCAAATTTGTACGGGGCGTTGTCCTCATTGGTAAAGATAAAGACATCATTCATGATGTGTTAAAAAATATCGAGATACCTAAAGTATCTGTGGACTCGATGGAGCAAGCTGTAACAGCTGCTCAAAATTTTTCACAAAACGGGGATGCTGTACTTCTGTCACCAGCATGCTCAAGCTTGGATATGTTTGATAATTATGAGCATCGTGGTCGAGATTTTCGCGCAAAAGTGTTGGAGTTGTTTAATCGGCATGCACAAGAGCTGCAGGGTGGAGTGGCGAAGTGACTGCAATATTCCAGAACATAACTAAACTTCGTATGCTGCAACCATTGCTGGCTGTGTTGAGTAATGCGCCTGAAAAAAGGACATATCCAAATAGCTTGGTTAATCAATTCGATGTCAAAGTCTCTTTTAAACTGGACATGACATTGATTTGGGTTATTTTTGTGTTGCTCGTTTTAGGTCTGGTAATGGTTTATTCTGCATCTGTAGCGATGCCCGATAATCCAAGATTTGCAAATTTGACAGGTACCTATTTTGTTTATCGGCATGCCTCCTTTATAGGGTTGGCTTGTATTGTGAGTGTGGTTGCGTTTCAGATTCCATTGGACTTATGGGAGAAAATTGCACCATGGTTGTTTGTCGTTTCATTGCTATTGCTTATTGCTGTCTTGATACCGCATGTAGGGCGCGTTGTAAACGGAGCACGACGCTGGATACCTTTAGGTTTCATTAGTTTTCAACCTTCCGAATTTTCAAAGTTTGCCATGCTGCTGTATGTGGCTGACTACATGGTTAGGAAAATGGATATCAAAGAACGGTTTTTCGTTGCCGTCATTCCCATCGGCATTGCAGTTCTGGTAGTCGGCTTATTACTACTAGCAGAGCCAGATATGGGGGCATTCATGGTCATCGCTGTAATAGCGATGGGGATTTTGTTCTTGGGTGGTGTGAATGCAAGAATGTTTTTTGTTATTTCAGCGTTGATCGTTTTTGCATTCGGCACCATGATTGCTACTAGTGAATGGCGCAGGGAAAGAATCTTTGCGTATTTAGATCCATGGAATGCAGAGCATACTTTGGGCAAGGGCTATCAGCTGTCGCATTCACTCATCGCTTTTGGTCGAGGTGAGATATTTGGAGTTGGACTTGGTGGCAGCATAGAGAAGTTGCATTGGTTGCCGGAAGCGCATACTGACTTTCTATTAGCTGTTATAGGTGAGGAATTTGGACTTGTAGGTGTTGCAATCGTTATTGGATTGTTTCTATGGCTTACACGGAGGATCATGCATATTGGCCGGCAAGCAATCGCTTTAGATAGACTCTTTGCGGGATTGGTCGCTCAAGGTGTCGCCATTTGGCTTGGTTTTCAAGCATTCATCAATATAGGTGTTAATTTGGGCGCATTACCAACAAAGGGGTTGACCTTGCCTTTAATGAGCTATGGCGGCACAGCAGTTTTGTTTAATGCGTTAGCATTAGCAATTGTTTTGCGAATTGATTATGAAAATAAATTATTAATGCGTGGAGGCAGAGAGTGAATGCTATGAATTCACTTGCAAATAAGCGAGCTATCATCGTCGCTGCGGGTACCGGCGGACACATATTTCCTGGTCTGGCAGTTGCAGAAGCGTTGCGCGACCAAGGTTGGGATATATCTTGGTTAGGGACAAAGTCTGGTATGGAAAATCGACTCGTAAAAGAGCGAAATTTTCATTTTGAGAGCATCGAATTTGGTGGCACAAGAGGAAAAGGGTTAGCAACGTGGTTGCTCATGCCTTTAAAACTTATTAAAGCGAGTATTGAATGTGGATTAATTTTTGCTAAAAATAGGCCTAATTTGGTGATTGGTTTTGGTGGCTATGTAACTTTACCTGCAGGTTTGGCAGCTAAATGTATGTGTAAACAGCTAGTCATTCATGAGCAAAACTCTATCATTGGTTTGAGCAATAAAGTCTTGGCCTTTTTGACAAAGAACGTCTTTACCGCCTTCCCTAATGTGCTGCGTAAGGCCGTTGTTACAGGTAACCCATTGCGCCGTGAATTCGTTAGTATCGACGCTCCAGAGTCTCGGTTTGAAAATCGAAAAGGACCTTTACGTATATTGATTATTGGTGGAAGTTTGGGGGCAAAGTTTTTAAACGAGACCGTACCCCAAGCGATGAAAATGTTAGATTTAAACAATCGACCGGATATCACGCATCAAAGTGGGGAGTATCAATTTACTGATCTGAAAAATTTATATGAAAGATTAGATGTAAGAGCAGATGTGGTGCCATTTATTGACAATATGGCTGTTGCTTTTGCGAGTACAGATTTGATTATTTGCAGAGCAGGCGCGAGTACGGTCACTGAGATTGCAGCAGTTGGAGCTGCAGCCATGTTTGTCCCTTTACCTTCAGCTGTTGATGATCATCAAACACAAAATGCAATGTATTTGGTTAAAAACGATGCGGCTTGGTTGCTACCGCAAAGTGAGTTAACGCCACAAAAATTAGCGGCTGAAATATTAAAAATAGACCGCGGCATTTTATTAAAAACTGCCATAGAGGCAAAAAAGATGTTTTTACCCAATACAGTAAATAAAATTGTAGACGTCTGCGAGGAATTGATTAAATGAAACACGCGGTGAATCATATTCATTTTATCGGTATAGGCGGCGTAGGTATGTCTGGTATCGCGGAAGTGTTGCAGAATTTGAACTATAAAGTAAGCGGTTCTGATATCGCTGACAGCGCCATCTTGAGCAGGTTATCAAAATTTGGTATCAAAACATATATTGGACACGCTACAAACAATTTGCAAAATGTAGATGTGGTTGTTATTTCATCTGCAGTGAGAGCAGACAATCCCGAAGTTGTTGAAGCCAAGCGACGCAATATTCCAGTGGTTCCACGAGCGGTTATGCTTGCTGAACTTATGCGAATGAAGCAAGGCATCGCTATTGCTGGTACGCATGGTAAGACTACAACAACAAGCTTAGTCGCAAGTGTTTTAGCAGAAGCTGGACTTGATCCCACTTTTGTCATTGGAGGTCGTCTAAACAGTGCTGACGCCAACGCAAAATTGGGGACTGGCGACTACATTGTTGTTGAAGCAGACGAGTCAGATGCGTCATTTTTGAACTTGTTGCCTGTGATGGCAGTAGTTACGAATATTGACGAGGATCATATGGAAACTTATGGCCATGATTTCCAAAAACTGAAAATCTCATTCGTGGAATTTTTACATCGCATGCCATTTTATGGCGCTGCTATTGTCTGTATAGATGATGCTGCTATTCGCGAAATTATTCCTTCAATAGCTAGGCCGGTTATTACATATGGTTTAGCAGAAGCAGCACAAGTTCGTGCAGTTGATATCGTAGCCAAAAACGGGGTCATGGCTTTTAATGTGCAATTTAAAGATACTGGTAAATTGCACACTTTTGCTATTGAGTTAAATTTGCCTGGCTTACACAATGTCAAAAATGCTCTTGCAGCAATTGCTGTCGCGTTGGAGTTGGAAATTAAACCCGATTCAATTCAGAAAGCACTTGCGCAATTCAAAGGCGTGGATCGCAGATTCCAAAAATATGGAGAAATACCGGCGAAAACAGGTGGCACATATACTTTGATTGATGATTACGGTCATCATCCAGTTGAAATGAAAGCAACCATAGATGCAGCCAGAGGCGCGTATCCAGGACGGCGATTATTGCTAGCTTTTCAGCCGCATAGGTATAGCAGAACGAGAGACTGTTTTGAAGACTTTATCAAAGTCATGGCTTCCGTTGATGTGATATTGCTTTCAGAAGTATACGCAGCCGGTGAGACAAAAATAGTTGGTGCTGATGGTCGTTCGCTATGTCGAGCGATCCGTCTGAACGGCAGCATAGAACCTATATTTGTTGATGCTATACAAAATATGGCGGAAGAAATAATAAACAACGCCAAAGATGGTGATGTTGTTTTGTGCATGGGTGCAGGCTCAATCAGTGCAACACCAAGAAGTATTATGAATACTGTGCAGCGATCCAATTCTGTGAAAAGCAAGACGAACGTATAAAAATGAGCCAGTCTTTACTTAAAAATATGTCATTCGGTAAGGTCGCTGTTTTGATGGGTGGACGCTCCGCTGAGCGCAGCATTTCATTGATGTCAGGCGAAGCCGTCTTAAAAGCATTACTTGCACAAGGGATTGATGCACATGCATTCGATCCTGCTGAAAAAGATTTGTTAAAACTTAAGAGCGAAAATTTCAACTATTGCTTTATCGCATTGCATGGGCGCTACGGCGAGGACGGAACTATCCAAGGTGTTTTGGAGATTTTAGATATTCCTTATACCGGTTCGGGTGTGATGGCCTCAAGTATTGCCATGAACAAGATCATGACAAAAAACATTTGGCAAGCTATGGGGTTGCCTACGCCGTCTTGGTTAGAGGTGTCTAGTGTCTATGAAACACGAGATGCATTCGCCAGATTGGGTAACCCAATGATCGTCAAACCCGCGCTTGAGGGGTCGTCAATAGGCATCACTAAAGTGACAACTATTGAACAATGTGAGACTGCATTTAATTTGGCGGCAATGCAGGATTCCAAAATAATTTGTGAACAATTTATTAGTGGCGATGAGGTGACTTGTACCGTCTTGGATTTTGCTTCAAATTTGAAAAATGGCGATTTGAATTTGGTGAACAAAGTGATAACTGCTCGAGCTTTACCAATTATAAAAATTGTCGCTCCAAGCGGTAAATATGATTATAAAAATAAATACTTTACAAATGACACGAAGTATATTATTCCATGCGGATTGCCAGATCATGAGGAAAAGCATATTCAATCTTTGGTTATAAAAGCTTTTTCTGCAATAAACGCTCGTGGTTGGGGTCGTGTTGATGTCATGATCGATGGAGCAACCAGGAAGCCGTATTTGCTAGAAATTAATACAGCACCAGGCATGACAGGACATTCGCTATCCCCAATGTCAGCATTGCATTATGGGCTTAAGTTTGAAGAATTGTGTTTGCAAATTCTTTCTACTGCATCTTTAGATTATAAAAATATTTATAATCTAAAGATTGAGATTTGAAATAATGAAAACGATTAATAATATTGTAGCAATACCATTTGATATTAAATTTATCAACGTAATATCGAACGGTTTGTTTTTTTGTTTTTTTGTTTTGCTCATCCTGAGTGGTTTTCATTATATTTTAAAAAATAATATCAAGAATTTCAGCGCTATATCTATCAAAGGAGACATATTGCACACCGATGTTGATTCTCTAAGAAACAAGATAACATCAAATATTGTTGGTAACTTTTATAGTATTAATTTAAGTGAAACTAAAAAAATATTTGAAACAATGCCCTGGGTGAGTCGAGCAGTTGTGAGGCGTGTTTACCCAAGTCAGATTGAGGCTAATTTTACTGAGTATAAATCCAAGGCCATATGGGGTGCACGAGAAGATATGAAACTGGTAGATGAGAGTGGTGTCATATTCGAGGCAAATAGTCAAGATGATGAGCATGATCAGATTCCACAATTGCTAGGCCCAGAAGGACAAAGTAAATACATGTTGAATATGTACAAAAATGTTTTAACTGCTTTGAGTCCCTTGAAGCAAAAATTAAAAACACTAGAGCTCAACGCTCGTGGAAGTTGGATAGTTAAATTAGACAGTGGTGCACACATTGAGCTAGGCAGAGGAGGCACAGTCGATGTGGTTGATCGTGCTAGTAAGTTTGCTGCAGGCGTCGAACAGATGTTGACTAGTTTGAATAAGAAGCCAGTGGATATTCAGTATGTCGATTTACGTCATTCAGAAGGGTATGCAATACGCCTGAATGGCGTCGGTACTATAGATTTAACTGCTGGCAATGTAATATTGAAAAAGTAAAAATATGGCAAAAGAATACAAAGATTTGGTCGTAGGTTTAGATATTGGCACATCTAAGATCATGGTCGTCGTGGCTGAAGTTTTGCCTAGCGGATTGCTCAAAATTGCTGGTTTTGGGGTATCACCCAGTAATGGCTTAAAACGAGGCGTGGTTGTCAACATTGATGCAACTGTGCAGAGCATACAG
Organism: Polaromonas sp.; assembly: GCA_013298815.1. GTDB lineage: Bacteria > Pseudomonadota > Gammaproteobacteria > Burkholderiales > Burkholderiaceae_C > Aalborgiella. The sequence continues at coordinate 36,286 of JAAFJF010000018.1, forward strand.
CAAGCGCTTAGAGAAGCTGAGCTGATGGCAGATTGTAAAATTGGACGTGTTTATTCGGGAATAACTGGCAGTCACATCAGGGGTATTAACTCTAGTGGCATGGTTGCAATCAAAGACAAAGAGGTCAACCGCTCAGATGTTAAACGTGTACTTGATACGGCTACCGCCATTAATATTTCTAATGATCAACGACTGTTATTGGTTGAGTCGCAAGAATTTGTGATTGATGGTCAAGATGTAAAAGATCCAATCGGCATGAGTGGTATTCGCTTAGAGGCTAAAGTTCACATAGTTACTGGTGCTCAAAGCGCTGCCGAAAATATTATTAAATGTGTCCATCGTTGCGGCTTAGAGGTTGAGCACCTAATGCTAAATCCTATGGCTTCAAATCTTTCTGTACTGACAAATGACGAACGCGAACTAGGTGTCGTGCTCGTAGACATTGGTGCGGGTACCACTGATGTAGCCGTATTTACTGGGGGTGCGATTCGGCACACTGTTGTTATTCCGATAGCCGGTGATTTAATAACCAGTGATATTGCTATGGCGCTTCGCACTCCGACAAAAGATGCCGAAGACATCAAGGTGGAAAGCGGTTGTGCAAAGCAGTTGTTAACCGATCCCGAATCTGAAGTGGAGGTGCCCGGCCTAGGCGATCGAGGTCCGCGACGTTTGAGCAAGCAAGCTTTGGCTGGAGTTATCGAGCCTCGTGTTGAGGAGATATTTTCCTTGGTTCAACAAGCTATTCGTGAGACAGGATACGAAGAAGTGTTGTCTTCTGGCATCGTATTGACTGGTGGAGCCTCAGTAATGCCT
>JAAFJF010000018.1:37111-50857 GCA_013298815.1 Polaromonas sp.
TTGGGCGAAGATATTTTCTTGAAGCCAGTAAGAAGAGGTGTTCCTAAATATGCTGGTAACTTGTCAGACATGGTTTCGCAAGCTAGAGCCTCGACCGTGATGGGTTTGTTGGAGGAAGCGAGTTTGGCGCGCATGAGAGGCATAAAAGTTGGTCATAATAATGGATCAATTAAAAACACACTTAGCCGAGCTAAAGACTGGTTAATAGGAAATTTTTAATATGAAAAGAATGATGTGGTTAGCTCGTGGCAGCCCTCACCAAACTTGGCGTTGAACATTAGAAAAATACAAGATTTAGAAAATTAATATTTAGCAACTGCGATTCGTTAAGGAGTAACAAAATGGCTATCGAAATGATTGAAATTGAAGAATTCAATATGGGTACAAAAATTAAAGTGATTGGTGTTGGAGGTGGCGGCGGCAATGCTGTTGAGCATATGATTTCACGCAACGTTCAAGGCGTTGAATTTATTAGTGCTAATACAGATGCCCAAGCTTTAAGTACAAGTGGTGCACCCAAAACTATTCAGCTGGGAACAACAGGGTTAGGCGCAGGAAGTAAGCCTGAAAAAGGAAGAGAAGCTGCAGAGATAGCAGAACAGGACATCCGTGCATCTATTGAAGGCGCTCATATGTTGTTTATAACTGCTGGCATGGGTGGCGGAACGGGTACTGGAGCTGCTCCTGTTATCGCGCGCATTGCTAAAGATATGGGCATTCTCACTGTCGGCGTGGTCACTAAACCTTTTGATTGGGAAGGTGGCAAGCGTATGAGTAATGCAGATGCTGGTTTGGCTGAGCTAGAGGCAAATGTTGATTCTTTAATCGTTGTTTTAAACGAGAGACTTATTGATGTACTTGGTGACGACGTTACCCAAGAAGAGGCGTTTGCCTATGCTAACGATGTCTTGAAAAATGCAGTTGGTGGTATTGCTGAGATTATCAACGTTCGAGGACACGTTAACCCAGACTTTGAAGATGTGCGTACAGTGATGGCTGAGAACGGAAAAGCAATGATGGGTTCTGCATTAGCGAGTGGGCCAGATCGTGCACGCATTGCAGCCGAACAGGCTGTTGCCTGTCCACTTTTAGAGGGTATTGATCTTTCAGGTGCAAAAGGGGTTTTGGTACTCATTACAGCTGCTAAAAGTTCGCTGAAATTGAGCGAATCTAAGTTGGCTATGAATACAATTCGAGCTTATGCATCGCCTGACGCGCACGTCATTTATGGTACGGCCTACGACGAAGATCTAGGCGATGAAATTCGTGTTACTGTTGTTGCTACCGGTTTGAGCAAGGCAAAAGTACAACGTGCTGCCCCACCTTTGCAGGTGCTTCGAAATGGTACTGATAACATTGCATATGCATCGACAGTTGACTTGGATACAAGTACTATGAATGTCGCAAACGGAATAACTGGTGCAACGAACTACGATGTGCCTGCTTATGTTCGTAATTTAGGACGTCACCCAGATCGTACCAGTGCCTCTGCTAAAGTTGACGCATTGTCTTCAGGCGGGATGGGGGATATTGATATCCCAGCTTTCTTGAGAAAGCAAGCCGATTAGTAAATATGCTGCATTAATCATGTTTAACTAGCAATATGGTCGTTTAACGAATCGAGATAAATTTAAAAAAGTAGAAAATAGCCTGTCATTGAGGAAGTGGCAGGCTATTTAAATTTTAAGATGCTAGTACAACAAACGATCAAATCTTCGATTCGCGCAGTAGGTGTAGGTTTGCATAGCGGGCAGAGGGTTGGTGTGACTTTGCGGCCTGCTAAACCAGACACTGGCATAGTGTTTAGGCGGATCGATATGGCGGAGCCTATAAGTATTCAAACTTCTGCAACAGCAGTTACAGACACACGTTTGGCCTCTACCATTTCTGCAGACGGCGCTAAAATTCAAACAGTTGAGCATTTGATGTCGGCATGTGCTGGTTTAGGTGTCGATAACTTGATCATTGATATTAATGGTGAAGAAGTACCTATATTAGATGGGTCATCTAGTTCGTTTGTGTTTTTACTTCTTACTGCTGGTATCGAGAAGCAGAAAGCGCTTAAGAAATTCATGCGTGTGTTGGAGCCTGTTATTGTCACTGAAGGTGAGGGAGAGTCCTTAAAATGGGCCAAATTTGAACCTTTTGATGGTTATAAATTAAATTTTCAAATTGACTTTGCTCATGTGGCAGTTAACGCCACAGGGCAAGAATTCGAGTTCGATTTTGCTCAAAATTCGTACGAAAAAGATATTTCTAGGGCTCGCACATTTTGTTTTACTAAAGATGTAGAAATGATGCGAGCGAATGGTCTAGCTCTGGGTGGTGGTTTGGATAACGCGATAGTCATTGATGATTACAAAGTCATCAACGCAGGTGGGCTTAGATACAGCGACGAATTTGTAAAGCACAAAATACTAGATGCCATGGGTGACTTGCATCTGGTGGGCCATCCGTTACTGACCTCATATAAAGCCTTTAGGTCTGGGCATGCACTAAATAACCAGCTACTTCGTAAATTACTATCTCAAGAAGGTGCTTACGAATTTATATCTTTTGCAGATGCCTCTAATGCGCCAAGAGGTTATTCTGAAGTATCGACGGCATGGTGAAAAAAACTAATAAATAGGGAAAAGCAATGTATTTATTCCGTTGGATCATACTCGTATCGCTCATCATTTGCGCATGCTTGTTTTTTGTTTTTGCAATAACTGGAAAGACAAAATACAAAGACTATGGATTAACTGCTATCAAAGCAACGCTAGCTGTAGCATTTATATTTTTTACTGTTTTGATTTTTGAACGACTTTAGCAACAAAGTTATTAATATGTTCTACCAGCCTTGAACATGGCTGATTTTTTTCTCAGTGAACTATCAGTTTTTGCTAAACTGCTTAACAGATAACTCGAATTAGCATGTGAAATTGCCAAACCCAACGCATCAGCGGCATCTTTGCCTGGCTGCGTCGGCAAATTCAAGAGGCGCTTCACCATTTCCTGCACCTGTGTTTTTTCAGCTTTACCATAGCCTACGACTGCTTGTTTCATTTGTAGTGCGGTGTATTCGTAAACTGGCAAATCAAGTGATACCAGCGCAGAAATGCAAGCACCACGCGCTTGACCAAGCAAGAGTGTGGCCTGAGGGTTGACGTTGACAAAAACAATCTCAACTGATGATTCATCAGGTCCATAGCGCTGCACGACCTCTTTGATACCTTCAAATAAAACTTTCAATCTTGCTGGTAAGTTGCCAGTTTCTAGATGTTTTGTATCAATGGTACCGCTGGCAACGTAAGTTAGTTGCGCTCCATTTTTGTCAATGACACCAAAACCAGTCGTTCGCAAGCCTGGATCAATACCTAGGATTCGCATGCTATAGCTATCAGATTAGTCGGGCAATTCAGCATCTTGCATGCGCGCAACGATAGAAGCTGCACGACCTGATAAGTAGGCGGAGCCAGATAATTTTTCGAAGAATTTAGGTCTAGGTAGCATCACAGCTAAGCGTGCAGACTCGTAGTTTGAGAGCTGCTTGGCTGGTTTTCTGAAGTAATGTTGCGCTGCGGCTTCTGCACCAAATACACCTTCACCCCATTCAACGTTGTTTAGGTAAATACTTAGTATTTGTCGTTTGCTAAGTGTTAACTCAAGAAATTGCGTGATAACAAATTCTTGCCCCTTGCGGACAAAGTTTCGTTCGCCGGAAAGAAATAAGTTTTTTGCAAGTTGTTGCGTGATGGTCGAACCGCCAACAATTTTGGGCGGACGTTCTGCTGCAACTGCAGTTGTGCGCTTGCTTTTCGCTTGTTCTTTGGCGAGCTTTTTATCTGCACGCTCCTGTGCTTTAGCATTTTTTGACCAAGCTGATTCAATCGCCCCCCATTCGATACCATCATGGTTGATAAAGTCACCATCTTCGGAAGCGATAACCGCTTGTTTAATACTTGCAGATATGTTCGTATCAGTCACCCATTCTTGCCGCCAAGGCAACTCACCCTGTTTCAGCACGATGCGCCACGCCTCAGAGCGTTGAAAACTTGTCGATTGCGGTGCGATAACACCCATTAAAAAGACTTTTACTAAAAAGAAAAGTTGTAATGCCATTAACGACAGAGCAAGAAGACAAAAAACGCGTAAAAGCTTCTTCATATGTTACGTGAATACTTGTTTAATTAGCGATTGGTCAGCTTGGTTTCTAGAACTTCGTCTCGCGTAAATTTAAAACGCGAGACAAGTACAATTTGATCAGCTTTCTTACGCATGGCTGGACTAAAAGCACCAAAAGGCCCAGCGCTACTGGCAATGGCTTGGGCACGCCTGTCTAGTGTCAAGCTTCCAGAGCTTTCAATAACCTCAGTTGCTAAAATTTGACCATCGTGGTTAACCGTCAAAATCATAGTTAATTTGCCATATAACTTCTTGCCTGCTGCTTCAGGGAAATTGGTCGTTCCCTTAGCTTCTATTTTTTGAAGCAATTGATCATAATAAATCGCATAAACTTCTTCGCGAGTGGCAGGACTTATGTAACGTTTTTTAGGTCGTTCATTTTCTTGTGTAATTCGTTTTTCAATCTCTCCCAAAAGCTTACTCAGTTGCCTACGTTTTTCGTCTTGGGCTTTGGCTTCCGGCGTACTGGGCGCACTGGTTCTATCTGGCACAGGCATCAGTGCTAGTTGCTTTTTAAGTTGTATTAACAATTGAGCTTGTTGCTCTTGCATGTTGTCTAGCTTTTGCCGAGTATCTGTGTCCGCGTCTCCAACAGAGGTAAGCTCTGAGGCTGGTAAAAATGTTGTTGCTCTACCGTTTTCAGAGTCGCCACCTCCTGCCATTGAACTTTGTGCAATGGCTTGAGCTTTATCGGGTTTTTCATTTGTCGCGGCATTGACAAGAATGACCTCCAGCGGAGTGTCTTGAAAAACGCGATTAAAGCTCTCAGGGTCAACAAAGCGTATGGTTAAGGGAACAGCATGTACAACAAATGACACAGCCAGCGCAATTTGCATCGCGCTAAAACCTTGAATGGCTCGCTTGAAAGGTGACGTGATGTTCATATTGCTATTTGGCTTTGAACTCTGGTATTGCCTGCTTAGAAGTTTCTAGTGCATCATCACCGTCAGCGATATCAACGGCAATGCTCAAGGTACCTACCTCTAAGGAGTCGTCTTCATCGGCATCTATATTTGAGTTATTGATTACATTATTTGAAGCATGAATATCTATAACTGTACCAGTAACATCCAAGGTCATCAAATTGATAGCGCCTAGCTTAATAGTAACGTTGGTATTTCTCTCTAAATTATTTGCCCCCAATACATGCATGACTAAAGGAAGCTCATCTGCTCGCACCATATTCTCTTTGAATAAAGTGGCACTTAACTCTGTAATATTGTTTTGTTGTAAGTATTTTAAAGTCCAATAGCGCTCCATACCATTTTGATATTGGTTATACGCACTGTAAGTATTATCGAAATTCGAAATGATTGAAAACAAATCAGCGTCTTTTGGTTTAAATGGAGCAGCTAATAAAGCAGTTCTTCCATGCTTAATACAGCTGATGATTTGCCATTGATTGACCATATCGGTATAACGACGCAGTGGCGAGGTACTCCAAGCGTAACTCGGTACACCAATACCTGCATGCGGCAGAGCTTTTGTCCCCATGTGCACTTTCACGCCAGGCGCTAAGCTTGCTTGGCTGCGGTAAATACCTGGAACACCATATTCAGATAATAACTGTCCCCAGGTGCTGTTGGCCAATATCATCGCTTCTGCAACGATTAAATCTAGTGGAGAGCCACGTTTGCGCGTGTTGATTTCAACAGTTTCTTCGCCCTGCGGTCCATTACTATCTTTGCCAATTAACTTGAAGTTGTAATCTGGACGATTAAATGTCTCAGGCTTACCTCTTATAAGTTCACGTTTGTGCTTTAAATTTTTAGCTAACCCATGTAAAAATGATAGCGATTCAGGCAGTAAATACGCTGGCTGAAGATCATTTATCACCCTATTTTCTGAGCTTTCTAGCCATGCCTCGGTGATAACATCCTCCAAAGTGTCATGGCGTAAATTGGCGATGATGGGGACGGATTCAATTTTCGATTCTGTTGAAATAAGATCAAATGTCAATTCACCAAAAGTCACGTACAAGGATACCGCTGGGCAATTCTTACCCTCAGCCAAGGTGTAATTTTGAACTACGGCATCGGGCAGCATGGTGATCTTATTACCCGGCATATAAACGGTAGACAATCGAGCTCGTGCTACTTTGTCAATATCGCTATTCGGCAATACTGCTAGTGCGGGTGCCGCAATATGAATGCCGACAGTTACTTTGCCTGTTCCCAAACCTTGCACAGACAAAGCATCGTCAATTTCTGTGGTCTGAGAGTCATCAATTGAAAATGCGGCTACTGCCGCTAAGGGTAGCTCATCCGTTATCAAAGGTGCCTGCAAATTGGGGAAAGCCGTACCTTTAGGAAAATTATCAAATAAGAACCTTTGCCAATGAAATTGATACGGTGATGATATTGCACCAGATTGCTGTAATAAATCAAGCGGGGGTAGCTTGGTATTGCGAGCTGCCTCTACGACAGCCTTATATTCACCAGCATTTTTATCTGGTTTAAACAATATTTTATATAACTGGTCACGAATAGGTTCGGGACAGACACCATTTGCCAGAGATACTGCCCATTCAGATATTTGAATCAGTTGCTGCTTCTTTTTTTCAATAGCGGCTAGTGCAAGTTGCACAATGTCATTGGGCGCTTTTTTAAATCGGCCTTTACCTGCCCGGCGGAAGTAATGCGGGGTTTCAAACAGACAAAACAGAGCTGCTATTTGCTGCTCAACTGTGGGTTTGTCATTGAAATAGTCGCAAGCCAAATCTGCAAAGCCAAACTCATCCTCAGGCGAAAACTCCCAAGCCAAGGCGGGGTCAATCGTTGATTGAATTTTTTGTGCAGCTGAAATTAGCTCAGCAGGTGCTGGTTTTTCGAATTGCACCATCACATGCGCCATCTTTACTTTGACGCGTTTGCCGCTGTCTAGCTCGATTTGGGCAGAGGCATCTGTCGTGGACATCACACGACCTGCTAAAAATTTACCGGATTCTTCAAATAGTGCGTACATAAACGCCATTGTCCCATGCAAAAACCCGTTGATAATTAGCCCATGGCAACAAGCTTAAATAAATTCTCGCTTTGGCAGCAAATATCACCTATCTTTAAGGGTTTTGATGGCTTCTTGGCTATGGCCGTAGGTTTGTTGGCTTGTGCCGGTTTGTTGGCTATGTACTCGGCAGGCTACGACCACGGCTCTCGATTCATAGACCACATGCGCAATATGCTGATTGCTTTGACAGTTATATTTGTCGTTGCACAACTACCCCCGCAGCGTTTGATGGAGTTAGCTGTCCCCATATATGCTGTTGGCGTAGCGCTGTTGATCGCTGTGGCCATATTTGGTGTCACAAAAAAAGGCGCTAAACGTTGGATTAATCTAGGTGTGATTATTCAACCCAGTGAGATTTTAAAAATAGCTACCCCTTTGATGCTGGCTTGGTGGTTTCAAAAGCGTGAAGGTCAGCTCAGACCGCTTGATTTCTTGGTGGCTGGCTTGTTGTTAGCTGCGCCTACTGGGTTAATCATGAAACAGCCAGATCTGGGAACGGCATTGCTTGTAATGTCAGCTGGTTTATCAGTGATATTTTTCGCAGGCTTAAGCTGGAAATTGATTATTCCGCCCATATTGCTAGGCGCAATTGGTGTGATTCTTTTGATTTTTTTTGAGACCGATTTATGTGCTGACGGGGTCAATTGGCGTGTGCTGCATGAATATCAGCGTCAGCGTGTGTGCACCTTACTTGATCCGACTTTAGACCCCTTGGGTAAGGGCTTTCATATTTTGCAGGGGATGATTGCGATTGGTTCAGGCGGTATTTTTGGCAAAGGTTTCATGCAGGGTACGCAGACGCATTTGGAGTTTATTCCGGAACGCACGACTGACTTTATCTTTGCTGCTTTCTCTGAAGAGTTTGGATTATTGGGTAATTTGTTATTGATTTCTGGCTTCCTGTTTTTGATCATTCGTGGTTTGATGATTGCCATTGAAGCACCATCACTGTTCACCCGCTTGTTGGCAGGCAGTGTCACTATGATTTTCTTTACGTACGCCTTTGTCAACATGGGTATGGTCAGCGGCATTTTGCCCGTGGTCGGTGTGCCTTTGCCGTTTATCAGTTACGGTGGCACCGCGATGGTGACTTTGGGTATGGGTATTGGAATTTTGATGTCGATTAGCAAATCTAAGCGTTTGGTGCAATCTTGATGTCGCAGCTCCAAGGTTTGACCTACCCTGTCGGCATCATCGGCGTAGGCAATATGGGTGCTGCTATGGCGGCGAACTTACTGGCACACGGTTGGCCAGTATATGTGTGCGATATTGATGCCAATAAAACGCAACATTTGGCGCAACAAGGCGCTGTGGTTGATAGCTATCCGGCTGAGATGGCTTCCAAAGTCTCTTTACTGATCGTTTGCGTGGTGGATGGTGTGCAGACGCGAGACGTGCTGTTCGGCAAGCATGGCGCGGTGCAGCACATGAAGTCAGGGCAGGCTGTGATGCTATGCCCCACGATTTCGCCTGAAGACGTGGAAGTGTGCGCCCACAAACTTGCTGGTCTAGGTATTCAAACCATCGATGCCCCCATGTCTGGCGGCCCCGCCAGAGCCCGCAACGGCGCGATGAGCTTGATGTTGGCTTGCCAAGACGTCGTGTTTGAGCAGCATCAAAGCTTGTTACAAACGCTGTCTAACCAAGTTTTTCGCATCAGCCAGCAGCCAGGCGATGGTGCTAGAACGAAATTGGTCAACAACTTGTTAGCTGGCATCAACTTGGCAGGTGCGGCTGAGGTGATGGCATTGAGCGAGCGCATGGGTTTGGATTTAACGACGACTTTGAATGTCATTCAGCAATCCAGTGGCCAAAGCTGGATCGGTAACGACCGCATGCGCCGCGCTATTGCAGACGATTTTGAGCCACGTGCGCACACCACATTGCTCGCGAAAGACACCAAATTAGCTGTTGCGGCAGCGCAGCAAATAGGTTTTGAGACGCCTTTAGGTCAAATGACGGCTGAGACTTTCGCCAGAGCTTTAGCCTACGGTTTGGCAAGGGAAGACGATGCAAGCCTGATCAAACTTATCCGACACGAAACTCGTCATGACAACTGAAAATCTAGTTTCACTCCCCAACGCTAAATTCATGTGGGCGCATCCCGCGCGATGGATCGCGCTCGGCTTGGGCGCGGGTTTAAGCCGTATCGCCCCTGGCACTGTTGGAACGGCGTGGGCTTGGTTGACGTTTTTACTGTTGCAAGCGCACATGACAGACGCTTTGTGGGCTTTGTTATTAGGTACATCACTCCTACTAGGCTGGTGGGCATGTGCAGTGACTGCGGTGCACATGGATATTGCAGACCCCGGTTGTATCGTTTGGGATGAAATCGTGGCTTTTTGGCTGGTGCTTTGGCTAGTCACACCTACCGGATTTTGGGGGCAATTGATCGCTTTTGGATTGTTTCGTTACTTTGATGCGGCCAAACCTGGGCCGGTGGCATGGGCTGACAAAACCTTCAAGGGCTTTGGCGCACGCGGAGGGTTCGGCATCATGTTTGACGATTTGGTCGCCGCTTTTTGCACGGTATTGGTCATCGCGCTATGGCGTTTCATTTAATTTAATCTAAATTTACTGGATACAAAGTGTATGACAGACTCTCTAAATTCGCTATTAAATTTAGAGCAGTCTAGGCAGTCAATATGCTGGCTGGTGGCAGATTTAATGCTTAAAAAGCAGTATTTTCTTGCTACAGCCGAAAGTTGCACCGGCGGGCTGATTGCGGCGGCATGTACCGACCTAGCCGGCTCTAGCCAATGGTTTGACCGTGGATTTATAACCTACTCCAACGCTGCCAAAATGGACATGCTGGGGGTAGATGCCGTATTGATTAAGCAGTTTGGCGCAGTTAGTGACCAAGTCGCAGCTGCGATGGCGCAAGGTTCGGTCAAGCACTCAGCAGCGCAGGTTTCTGTGGCTGTAACTGGTGTTGCAGGTCCGACGGGCGGAAGTGTTGAAAAACCTGTAGGCACGGTTTGGGTTGGCTGGTGTGTCGATGGTCAAACCACGACTGAGCTCTGCCACTTTGATGGCGACAGGGCAACCGTACGCGCCTTAACTGTTCAACGAGCCTTGCAAGGCCTCATTGAACGTCTGCAGACGACTTAAAAACACGCATCAAACAACCGCGTCAGCCGCCTGCTTTTGCAGCATGGCTAAGACATTGGCTATGGTTTTACGCAGCTCTCGACGATCTGAAATGAAGTCTACCGCGCCTTTTTGCAGCAAAAACTCAGCGCGTTGAAAACCTTCTGGCAATGTCACTCGCACAGTGGATTCAATCACCCGTGGACCCGCAAAACCAATCAAGGCTTTGGGTTCGGCAATCACCACATCACCCACAAAGGCGAAACCCGCACTTACGCCACCCATGGTGGGGTCGGTCAGCACGCTGATGTAAGGCAAGCCTTTTTTCGCCAGTTTGGTGAGTGATGCATTGGTTTTGGCCATTTGCATCAAGCTCAGCAAGCCTTCCTGCATCCGTGCGCCACCGGTGGCGGTGAAGCAGATAAAAGGCACTTTTTGCTCAATCGCGGTGTGTACGCCACGCACAAAGCGCTCGCCCACCACACTACCCATGCTGCCGCCCATGAAGTCAAACTCAAAACACGCGACAACCACATTAACGCTGTGCACAGAGCCACCCATGACGACCAGCGCATCCGTCTCACCGGTGTTTTCCAAAGCCTCTTTCAAGCGCTCCGGGTATTTTCTGCTGTCCTTGAACTTAAGCGCATCCACTGGCAGCACTTCCTGCCCGATTTCATAGCGGCCTTCTGCATCCAAAAAATGATTGAGACGTGCCCGTGCGCCTATGCGCAAGTGGTGGCTGCAGCTGGGGCAGACGTTCTGGCTTTGCTCCAAATCGGCCTTATAGAGCACGGTTTCGCAGCTAGGGCATTTAATCCATAAACCTTCTGGAATACTACGTCGGTCAGCAGGGTCAGATTTCAGGATTTTGGGTGGTAATAGTTTTTCTAGCCAACTCATGGTTGTACATCCTTCATATCATTCTCAATCTACAGAATTATTTGGATTCTAAAGCAGTGCGAATGCCGCTCAAAAACTCGCTAGCAACGCTTACGACTTTGTCTCTGGATTGGTTGTCTATCAATTGGATGATTTTGCTGCCAATCACCACTGCATCGGCCATTTTGCCAATGGTTTTAGCCGTTTCAGCATCGCGGATGCCAAAACCAACGCCCACGGGAATGTCGGTGACGTGTTGTCGAATCTTGGGCAGCATGGCCGCGACGGCGTCCGTATCCAGCGTACCCGCACCCGTCACGCCCTTGAGCGATACGTAATACACGTAGCCGCTGGCGATGCGGGCGACTTGCGCCATGCGTTCATTGGTGGACGTAGGCGCGAGCAGGAAGATCAAATCTAGACCATTGGCCTTCAACTCAGATGCAAAAGCCTCGCACTCTTCAGGCGGGTAGTCGACCACCAGCACGCCGTCTACGCCCGCTTGCTCCGCATCGCGTATGAAGGCACTTTTACCTTCAGGTGAAACGTTGCGCTGATCGTAACGTTCAATCGGATTGGCATAGCCCATCAGCACGATGGGCGTTGTCTGGTTGGTTTGGCGGAAGTCGCGCACCATCTGCAGCACCTGCGGCAGCCCAATGCCGTAGCTCAGGGCTTTGTCGCCGGCTTTTTGAATCACAGGGCCGTCAGCAGACGGGTCGCTGAAGGGCACGCCCAGTTCAATCACATCCGCACCCGCAGCCACCATGCCGTGCATCAGCTCAGGGGTGACATCAGCAAAGGGGAAGCCCGCGGTGACGTAGGGAATCAACGCAGCGCGGTTTTGCGCTTTTAAAGCGGTGAAAGTGGATTTAATCCTGTGCAAATGCTTAGTCGTCATTTCGTTCATTTCACCACCTTCACAATCTGCTCGCTGCCTTTGACAGACTGGCCTTGACAGCTTGGACGGCAATAAAAATCGGCCTTGCTCAAATCAGCCACGGTACCAATGTCTTTGTCGCCACGACCTGACAAGTTGACCAAAATGGATTGGTCAGTCCGCATGGTTTTGGCTAATTTCATGGCATATGCTATGGCGTGGCTGGACTCTAGTGCTGGGATGATGCCTTCGGTACGGCACAGGTAGTGAAACGCAGACAAGGCTTCTTCGTCGGTAATGCCCACATACTCAGCGCGACCAATATCCTTCAAAAACGCATGTTCAGGACCGACGCCTGGATAGTCCAAGCCAGCGCTGACACTGTGGGTTTCAGTGATCTGCCCATTGTCATCCTGCAAAATATAGGTACGGTTGCCGTGCAACACACCGGCACTGCCGCGTTGCAAGGACGCTGAATGTTTGCCACTCTCTAAACCCTCACCAGCCGCTTCAACACCAATCAATCGGGTATTTTCATGCTTGATGTAGGGGTGGAAAATACCCATGGCGTTGCTGCCGCCGCCCACGCAGGCGATCACGGCATCGGGTTGCTCAGTTTTACAGCCGGCAGCAGCCAGCATGTCTGGCATTTGCACCAAACATTCGTTGCCAATCACGCTTTGGAAGTCCCTCACCATCATCGGGTACGGGTGGGGGCCGGCCACAGTGCCGATGATGTAAAAAGTGTTGTCCACATTGGCAACCCAGTCGCGCATGGCTTCGTTCAGCGCGTCTTTCAAGGTACGGCTGCCACTTTCCACAGGGACAACCGTTGCGCCCAGGAGTTTCATGCGGTAGACGTTGGGGCTTTGGCGTTTCACATCTTCGCTGCCCATGTAGACCACGCATTCCAGACCGTAGCGGGCGCAGATGGTGGCAGTGGCAACGCCGTGTTGGCCAGCGCCGGTTTCAGCAATTACGCGGGGTTTACCCATGCGTTTGGCGAGCATGGCTTGGCCAATGGTGTTGTTGATTTTGTGCGCGCCGGTGTGGTTCAAATCCTCACGTTTCAAGAAGATTTGCGCTCCGCCTTGTCCATTTGCCATCTCTTTGCTCATACGGGCAGCATGGTAAATCGGGGAAGGGCGGCCGACGAAATGGGCGAGTTCAGACTTGAATTCAGCCATAAACGCTGGGTCAAACTGGTATTTGGCGTAGGCGTCTTTGAGCTCGTTGATGGCGTGCGTCAGCGTTTCAGAGACAAAACTGCCGCCATAGATGCCAAAATGACCTTTGGTGTCGGGTTGTTGGTAGTCAAACATGTGATTTACTTCTTTAAATTAAATTGCTCATCCGCAGCGCGTACGGCTTGGATGAACTGATGGATTTTGTGGTGATCTTTGATGCCTTTGAGGGTGTTTCCCTGCGCATCCGTTGCTTCAACGCCAGAGCTGACGTCTACGGCCAGCGTTCTACAGCGTGGCCGAACCTGCAAAATGCCATCGGTCACGTTGGCAGCGTTCAGCCCACCACTCAAGACGAGGTGAGCGTTGACGTTTGTTGGAAGCAGTGACCAATTGAATGTTTTTCCGCCGCCGCCATAACCCTCGACGTGGGCGTCGAGCAAGATGGCCTGGGCTTGTGAGTAATCTTGAGCGTATTTTACTAGGTCAAAATGGGCGGCATCTGGTCCTAGGGGTATTCGTGCAGCACGTATAAAG
>JAAFJF010000019.1 GCA_013298815.1 Polaromonas sp.
CACGCATCGCGTTTGGCGTGCGAGCAAGAGATGGAACGCGCTATCAAAGCCGAAGGTCAGGTGTTGCTGGGCTGGCGCGATGTGCCGGTGAACCGCGACATGCCGATGTCGCCCACCGTGCGCGAAAAAGAGCCGATTTTGAAGCAGGTCTTCATCGGTCGCGGCAATGACGTGATCGTGCAGGACGCGCTGGAGCGCAAACTGTATGTGATTCGCAAGAGCGCTAGTAAAAACATCCAAAACCTCAATTTGACGCACAGCAAAGAGTATTACGTGCCAAGCATGTCTAGCCGCACGGTGATTTACAAAGGCTTGCTGCTGGCCGACCAAGTGGGCACTTACTTCTTGGATTTATCTGATGAACGCTGCGTTTCTGCCCTCGGCTTGGTGCACCAGCGTTTTTCGACCAATACTTTCCCCGAGTGGCCACTGGCGCACCCGTACCGCTACGTTGCCCACAACGGCGAGATCAACACCGTCAAAGGCAATTACAACTGGATGAAAGCCCGCGAAGGCGTGATGTCATCGCCAGTCTTGGGCGCAGACTTGCAAAAGCTGTACCCGATCAGCTTTGCCGACCAGTCAGACACAGCCACGTTTGACAACTGTTTAGAGTTGCTCACCATGGCCGGCTACCCCATCAGCCAAGCCGTGATGATGATGATTCCTGAGCCATGGGAACAGCACACGACGATGGATGCGCGCCGCAAAGCGTTTTACGAATACCACGCTGCCATGATGGAGCCGTGGGACGGCCCCGCCAGTATCGTGTTTACCGATGGCCGCCAAATCGGTGCGACGCTGGACCGCAATGGCCTGCGCCCAAGCCGTTACTGCGTGACCGATGACGATTTAGTCATCATGGGTTCAGAATCTGGCGTATTGCCAGTGCCTGAGAACAAAATCGTCCGTAAATGGCGCTTGCAGCCTGGCAAGATGTTCTTGATTGATCTAGAGCAAGGCCGCATGATCGACGACGAAGAACTGAAAGCCAACTTGGCCAACAGCAAGCCGTACACGCAATGGATTGATAATTTGCGCATTAAGTTAGATGACGTGGTGGATGCAGAAGTTGCCGCCATCTCTCCCGCACCAGTGAATGAAGCATCTTTATTAGATCGCCAGCAGGCGTTTGGCTTCACGCAAGAAGACATCAAATTTTTGATGTCACCTATGGCAGCCAATGGCGAAGAGGGCATCGGCTCCATGGGCAACGACAGTCCGCTGGCTGTGCTGTCTGACAAAAACAAGCCGCTCTACAACTACTTCAAGCAGTTGTTTGCGCAGGTGACAAATCCGCCGATTGACCCGATTCGCGAAGCGATTGTGATGTCGCTGGTGTCCTTCATCGGCCCAAAACCAAACTTGTTGGACATCAACCACGTTAACCCGCCAATGCGTTTAGAAGTCAGCCAACCTGTGCTGAACGTCGCAGACATGGCCAAGTTGCGTGACATTGAGAAATTCACCAATGGCAAGTTCCGCAGCTGCACCTTGGATATTACTTACCCGCTGTCATGGGGAGATGAAGGTGTTGAGGCGAAATTAGCTTCGCTCTGCGCACAAGCGGTTGACGCTATCAAAGGTGGCAACAACATCTTGATTATCAGCGACCGTTTTGTCACGCCGACTCAGGTAGCCATTCCAGCATTGCTGGCGCTGTCTGCCATTCACCAGCATTTGGTGCGCGAAGGATTGCGTACAACGGCAGGTTTGGTGGTTGAAACAGGCTCTGCCCGCGAAGTGCACCACTTTGCGGTGTTGGCGGGTTACGGCGCTGAAGCGGTACATCCTTACCTCGCCATGGAAACGCTAGCATCTATCCACAAAGACTTGCCAGGTGATTTAAGCGCAGACAAAGCGATTTACAACTACGTCAAGGCGATTGGCAAGGGCTTGTCCAAGATCATGTCCAAAATGGGTGTGAGCACTTACATGAGCTACTGTGGTGCGCAGTTGTTTGAGGCGATTGGTTTAAATACTGAAACCATCAACAAGTACTTCACTGGCACCGCCAGCCGCGTAGAAGGTATTGGCGTTTTCGAGATTGCCGAGGAAGGCATCCGCATGCACCAAGCGGCATTTGGAGACAGCCCAGTCTTGGCAAACCGCTTAGACGCTGGCGGTGAATACGCTTGGCGCACCCGTGGCGAAGAGCATATGTGGACGCCGGACGTGATTGCCAAGCTGCAGCACAGCACACGCTCAAACAATTGGAGCACTTACAAAGAATACGCCCAGCTGATCAACGACCAATCCAAGCGTCACATGACGCTGCGTGGTTTGTTCGAGTTCAAAATCGACCCTAGCAAAGCCATTCCAGTAGAAGAAGTCGAGTCTGCCAAAGAAATCGTCAAGCGTTTTGCGACTGGTGCGATGTCGCTGGGTTCGATTTCAACCGAAGCACACTCCACACTTGCTGTCGCCATGAACCGCATTGGCGGAAAGAGTAACACGGGCGAGGGTGGTGAAGACCCAGCGCGTTACCGCCAAGAGCTCAAAGGCATCCCTATCAAGCAAGGTCAGACCATGTCTGACTTGCTCGGCAAAGAAGTTTTTGAGGTTGATTACGCCTTGAACGCGGGCGATTCTATGCGCTCCAAAATCAAGCAAGTCGCCTCGGGTCGCTTTGGTGTGACCGCTGAGTACTTGAGCAGCGCTGACCAGATCCAAATCAAAATGGCGCAAGGCGCCAAGCCGGGCGAGGGTGGTCAGCTGCCGGGTGCCAAGGTCAGTGACTATATTGGAAAACTGCGCCATTCGGTGCCAGGCGTGGGCTTGATTTCTCCACCGCCGCACCACGATATCTATTCGATTGAAGATTTGGCACAGCTGATTCATGACTTGAAAAACGTTGCGCCACATGCTGATATCAGCGTGAAATTGGTAGCTGAAGTGGGCGTGGGCACGATTGCTGCTGGCGTTGCCAAGTGCAAGGCCGACCACGTCGTGATCGCGGGTCATGACGGTGGCACAGGCGCATCGCCTTGGTCGTCGATCAAACATTGCGGCAGCCCGTGGGAAATCGGTTTGGCTGAAACTCAGCAAACCTTAGTGTTGAACCGCCTACGCAGCCGTATCCGCGTGCAAGCCGACGGTCAAATGAAAACGGGTCGCGACGTGGCGATTGGTGCGCTGTTGGGTGCAGATGAGTTCGGCTTCGCCACCGCACCGCTGGTGGTGGAAGGCTGCATCATGATGCGCAAATGCCATCTGAACACTTGCCCCGTAGGAGTAGCGACGCAAGACCCTGAATTGCGCAAAAAATTCACTGGCAAGCCTGAGCATGTGGTCAACTATTTCTTCTTCATCGCCGAAGAAGTACGCCATATCATGGCGCAGTTGGGCATCCGCAAGTTTGACGACTTGATTGGACGCGCTGACTTGCTGGACATGAAAAAAGGCATTGAGCACTGGAAAGCCCAAGGCCTGGATTTCGGTCGCTTGTTCGCCGTGCCCAACGTGCCTGCAGACGTGTCACGTTTCCACATCGAAAATCAAGACCATGGTTTAGAGAAAAGCTTGGACAATGTGTTGATTGAAAAATCAAAAGCAGCGATTGAGCGTGGCGAAAAAGTCAAGTTCATGGAAGTGGCGCGTAATGTGAACCGTTCCTTGGGCGCTAAACTCTCTGGCGCATTGACCAAAGTTCGACCTGAAGGTTTACCAGACGACACCATCCGCATCCAGCTGGAAGGCACAGGCGGCCAGTCGTTTGGCGCGTTTTTAGCCAACGGCATCACGCTGTATTTGATTGGCGACGCCAACGATTACACGGGTAAAGGTTTGTCTGGCGGTCGTATCATCGTGCGCCCAAGTATAGACTTCCGTGGTGACGCGGTCCGCAACACCATCGTGGGTAACACCGTGATGTACGGTGCGACCAGCGGCGAAGCGTTCTTCAGTGGCGTCGCTGGAGAGCGTTTTGCGGTCCGTTTATCAGGCGCTACAACTGTCGTTGAAGGTACAGGGGATCATGGTTGCGAGTATATGACAGGCGGTACAGTTGCGGTTTTGGGTAAAACCGGCCGTAATTTTGCTGCTGGTATGAGTGGTGGCATCGCTTACGTTTACGACGAAGACGGCCAATTCGCATCGCGCTGTAACACAGCTATGGTGAGTTTGGAGAGTGTGCTGACAGCTACCGAACAAACCGCCACTATGGACAAAGCGATTTGGAACAAAGGTCAAACGGACGAAGCGCAGCTCAAGCAATTGCTTGAAGACCACAACCGTTGGACGGGTAGCAAGCGCGCCCGCGAGTTGTTAGATAACTGGGATACGGCACGTGCCAAGTTCGTTAAAGTATTCCCAATTGAGTATAAACGTGCTTTGGGCGAGATGGCGGCTGCTAAATTGAAATTAAATGCTAAAAAAGAAGCTGCAGCCGGCGTACTTACTGCCTAAGTAGCTATTAAAAATATAGCGTATATTATAAAAAATTCAGGAAACTATCATGGGTAAAGTCACCGGTTTTATGGAGTTTGAGCGTTTAGAAGAGGGCTACAAGCCAGTGCCTGAGCGTCTCAAAAATTACAAAGAATTCGTCATCGGTTTGGACGACAAGCAGGCAAAAACGCAGGCGGCGCGTTGCATGGATTGCGGCACACCGTTTTGCAACAGCGGCTGCCCTGTCAACAACATCATTCCAGATTTCAACGATTTGGTGTACCACGGCCAGACAGCTGATTGGAAAGATGCGATTGATGTGCTGCACAGCACCAATAACTTCCCAGAGTTCACTGGGCGTATTTGCCCTGCGCCGTGCGAAGCAGCTTGTACCTTGAACGTGAATGACGACGCCGTGGGTATCAAGTCCATCGAGCACGCCATCATCGACCGTGCCTGGTCAGAAGGCTGGGTCAAACCACTGTTGGCAAAACATAAAACGGGCAAAAAAGTGGCTGTCGTTGGCTCAGGCCCTGCAGGCATGGCAGCGGCGCAGCAATTGGCACGTGCTGGCCATGATGTGACGCTGTTTGAGAAAAACGACCGTGTTGGTGGTTTGCTTCGTTACGGCATTCCAGACTTCAAGATGGAAAAATCGCACATCGACCGCCGCGTTGAGCAAATGCAGGCTGAAGGCGTCAAATTCCGCTTAGGTGTCATGGTTGGCGAACTGCCCAAAGATACTAAAGTTATCAACTGGGCCAAAGAAACCATCACACCAGCGCAGTTGAACAAAGACTTTGACGCAGTGCTGTTGACCGGTGGCGCTGAGCAATCACGCGATTTGCCAGTTCCTGGTCGTGAATTGAGCGGTATCCATTTCGCGATGGAGTTTTTGCCGCTGCAAAACAAGGTCAATGCGGGTGACAAGCTCAAAGACCAGCTCCGTGCCGACGGTAAAAACGTCATCGTTATTGGTGGTGGTGACACGGGTTCTGACTGCGTGGGCACTAGCATTCGCCATGGCGCTGTCAATGTCACTCAGTTTGAGGTGATGCCACAGCCACCCGTAGAAGAAAACCGCCCGATGACTTGGCCAAACTGGCCGCTCAAATTGCGTACCAGTTCTAGCCATGACGAAGGCACAGAAAAAGGCTTATTGGGACGTGAATTTGCAATTTCTACCAAAGAGTTCATCGGTGAAAAGGGTAAATTGACGGGCTTGAAAACTGTTCGCGTTGAGTGGCAGAACGGCAAAATGGTAGAAGTTGCGGGTTCAGAGCAGACCTTGAAAGCCGATTTGGTGCTATTGGCTATGGGTTTTGTGTCGCCAGTAGCCTCTGTTTTAGAGGCGTTCGGCATTGATAAAGACGCTCGCGGTAATGCTAAAGCAGGTACAGATTTCATCGGTGGTTACGCAACCAATGTGCCCAAGGTATTTGTTGCAGGCGACATGCGCCGTGGTCAAAGTTTGGTGGTATGGGCGATTCGTGAAGGTCGCCAGGCCGCTAGATCAGTTGACGAGTACTTGATGGGTAGGAGTGATTTACCTAGATAATAGCCAACATGGAGAATGATTCAATTGTTGAACTACGTAATCTTAGCTTCGGCTATGCAGAACGCAGAATCCTTGATGACGTCAGTCTGACCATTCCGCGAGGAAAAGTCACTGCTTTGATGGGAGCTTCTGGCGGCGGTAAAACCACCGTGCTGCGGTTGATTGGTGGACAATGCAAACCGCAGCAGGGTGAATTGTTATTCGATGGTCAAAATCTCGCTGCATTTGATGCAGAAGCTTTGTATGCTGCCCGTCGCCGTATGGGTATGTTGTTTCAATTTGGCGCATTGTTCACCGATTTGAGTGTGTTTGACAATGTGGCATTTCCTTTGCGCGAACACACCGATTTAACACCTGCTATGGTGCGAGACATTGTGTTGATGAAGCTCAACGCAGTTGGGTTGCGCGGCGCACGTGATTTAATGCCCAGTGAAATTTCCGGCGGAATGGCTAGGCGTGTCGCCTTGGCGCGAGCTATCGCTCTAGATCCAGAGCTTGTGATGTACGACGAGCCTTTTGCAGGTTTAGATCCCATCTCACTCGGAACAGCAGCACGTTTGATTCGGCAGCTGAATGACGCTCTGGGCGTCACTAGTATTGTGGTGTCGCACGATTTAGAGGAAACTTTTCGCATCGCTGACAAGGTCATCATCTTGGCGAACGGAAAAATTGTGGCCCAAGGCACGCCCGATGAGGTGCGTCATAGCGCTGATCCGTTGGTTCATCAATTCGTCAATGCGCTACCCGATGGCCCTGTGCAATTCCATTATCCAACTGTGCCCGTAGCTCAGGATTTTGAGGCGCTTGGGGCATGAATTCCAAGCCCAGCGTTCATACGAGAAGCTGGTTTATCGGCTTATTTGCAGATATTGGTCTTGCTGTGCGCAGACAACTGACCGATTTGGGGCGTGCGACGCGATTACTAATAGAGTTATTTAGTTTAGGTTGGACGAGCTTAAAGCGTTTTGGCTTGGTGCGCGACCAAATTCATTTTCTAGGCAACTACTCGCTCGCTATCATCGCCGTTTCAGGCTTGTTCGTTGGATTTGTTTTGGGGTTGCAGGGCTACTACACCTTGCAGCGCTATGGCTCTAGTGAAGCGGTGGGTTTGCTGGTTGCGCTGAGTTTGGTGCGGGAGCTCGGGCCCGTTGTGACCGCGCTTTTGTTTGCTGGGCGTGCTGGCACTTCTTTGACCGCAGAAATCGGATTGATGAAAGCTGGCGAGCAGTTAAGCGCCATGGAAATGATGGCGATTGACCCCGTCAAACGCATTTTGGCGCCTAGATTTTGGGCTGGCGTGTTGACCATGCCTGTATTAGCTGCCGTGTTTAGCGCGGTCGGTATCATAGGTGGGTGGGTAGTAGGGGTTGTGATGATTGGCGTAGATGCAAGTTCCTTTTGGAGCCAAATGCAGGGCGGTGTAGACGTTTGGCGCGATGTAGGCAACGGCATCGTTAAAAGCTGTGTGTTTGGCGTGACAGTCACCTTTGTTGCTTTGTATCAAGGTTTTGAAGCACAACCGACACCCGAAGGTGTGTCAAAAGCGACAACTCGGACGGTCGTGATCGCATCATTGCTTGTTTTGGCTTTGGACTTTGTGTTGACAGCGCTGATGTTCAGTATTTAACTATCAACTGTCTAAATATTTTGGGAATTGGAATTTTTCATGCAACGTTCTAAAAATGATATATGGGTAGGATTATTTGTCTTACTTGGTGCTGCGGCCGTGTTATTTTTAGCGTTGCAATCCGCTAACTTGCTCACCTTAAATTTTCAATCTACTTATAAGGTCACTGCAAAGTTTGACAATATTGGCGGGCTCAAACCTAAAGCAGCCTTGAAAAGTGCAGGCGTTGTGGTGGGACGCGTTGAGTCCATTACATTTGATGACAAATCCTTCAGCGCGAAAGTGACTTTAGCCATTGAGAACCGCTATGCTTTTCCAAAGGACAGTTCGTTGAAAATTCTCACAGCAGGTTTGCTAGGGGAGCAATACATTGGTATTGAAGCCGGTGCTGAGGAGAAGTTATTGGCAAACGGCGATAAGCTTGCGTCGACACAATCAGCCATTGTGTTGGAAAATTTAATCAGTCAATTTCTGTACAGCAAAGCAGCGGAAGGCAAGTCAGCAGATGACACATCTGTCAAAAAATAAGTCAACGCATGTTGTTTACATATTGGATTTAACTTGATTTTGACTGCTATTAAAAAAATAGCTTTTAAGGTATATTTAATGCCGGCTATAGCTATTTTTTGCATCTTTTTAACAGGATGTGCTTCGGTATCCGTAAAAAACTCAGCTGATCCGTGGGAGTCTTGGAATCGCAGTATTTTTAATTTTAACGACAGCTTAGACACTGGCATTGTCAAGCCTGTTGCTACTGCTTACACCACCTTTGTTCCGTCTTTTGTGCGTACCGGCGTTAATAATTTTTTCAGTAATTTAACTGGCGTTTGGACCGTTGTAAATAGCACGCTGCAATTAAAACCCAAAACAGCACTTGAAGCTTTTTTTCGGGTCACCATTAATTCCACGCTAGGTTTGGGCGGCGTGATAGATGTTGCCAGCGACATGAATCTTGAACGGCATACCGCTGATTTTGGACAAACCTTGGGTCACTACGGCGTACCGCCTGGCCCTTATTTGGTGATTCCGCTTTTAGGGTCATCAACACTGCGTGACACCTTAGCTTCTACACTTATTTCTAGGGGGGATTTGGTCTGGCAACTCGACAGTGTTGCAGCTCGTAACAGCTTATATGCTTTGCGCTTGTTAGATACAAGGGCTAATTTGCTGCGCACAACATCAGTTTTGGAAGGCGTTGCCTTAGACAAATACACATTTACACGCGATATTTATCTGCAAATTCGTAGAAACGATATTTTGGATGGCAAAGAGCCACCTGAGGATCCTTCTGAAATACCTGAATTTAAAGAAAATGCGCAACCGCTAGAAAAACCTAAAGTTGAGTTGGAAAAGAAGTCAGAGTTGCCATTCGAACCGATAGCGACAGCCGCCGCAGGGCCAGCGACTTCTGAACCAATGGTCACCGCATTACCTAACGGCTTGCATGGTATTTCATCTGGCTTTAAGCTTGAAATGGGTTTGCAGTCAGCTGTAGCAGGTAATCCCAATTGAGAAGTGGCTGTCACCTTTTTCAGCCAGTCAAACGTTATGAGAATGTGTTCAACGCTCTTGTCAGAAGGTTAAAAGATGAACTTTATTTTGAATCGTCGATTGTTGCTTAATTTGTGCGCCAACTTACTAGGCTTAACTTTGCTTACTGCAACTGTGCCTGTGATTGCGGCCGACATGGCAGCGGATGTCTTTGTTAAGCAGTTGTCCGATGAGGTGATAGACACCATCAAAGCCGACAAGTCGTTTCAGGCCAGTAATATGGTTAAGTTGACTGCTTTAGTCGATGCAAAGGTCATGCCGCATGTCAACTTCCGACGTATCACGGCTTCCGCTGTAGGCCCTAGCTGGTTAAAGGCTACACCAGAGCAGCAAAAACTGCTGCAAGAAGAGTTCAAATCACTGCTTTTGCGTACTTATGCCGGCGCCTTGTCGCAAATCACTGACCAAACTATTGCCGTTAAACCTTTGCGTGCCAGCCCTGAAGACACAGAAATCGTTGTCCGTACGGAAGTGCGTGGCAAAGGTGAGCCGATCCAGCTCGACTATCGCTTGGAAAAAACGCCGGGTGTAGGTTCTGGCTGGAAGATCTACAACCTCAATGTCATGGGTGTTTGGTTGATGGAAACCTTTCGCAGCCAGTTTTCGCAAGAAATTAACGCCAAAGGTGTGGACGGCTTGATTGCAACGCTGAAGTCACGCAACCAAGCGATGGCTGGTAAATAGGCAAAAATAGGCTGAGGTCTTAATGACATGACATCGCTCGCTCTACCAGCCACTTTAATGCACGACCAAGCGTCAAAGTGCGCACAAAGTTTTGGGTTAGCAATTCAGGCTGAGTTGAATGATGCGGTGTCTATCGATGCGTCTGCACTTGAAAAATTTGATTCTTCTGCACTTGCTGTATTGCTGCAATGCCGGCGTGATTCTGTGGCTACTGGTAAAAGCTTTGTTGTTACTGGGCAACCCCATAAGCTGCGCGAATTAGCTGATTTATACGGAATCGGTGAATTGCTACTAAGTCATTCAGGTAGCCGCATCGGGGCGTGAAAAGGCTCCTAGGCGTTAGAATCGAGGGTTATACCCTTTAGATTCTATGTCCGCCATTTCATTTCAATCCGTTTCAAAAATATATCCCGCTAAAAACGGATCTGCTGCTCAACCCCTACACGCCCTCAGTAATGTTCAATTTGACATTCAAGAAGGTGAGTTTTTTGGGTTGCTTGGCCCCAACGGGGCTGGAAAAACCACCCTGATCAGCATTTTGGCAGGGTTAACTCGCGCTACTTCAGGCAGTATCAGCGTTCTAGGCAGCAATGTGCAAACCGATTTTGCTGCTGCAAGACGCAAATTGGGCGTTGTGCCGCAAGAGCTGGTCTTCGACCCTTTTTTCAATGTGCGAGAAGCCTTGCGTTTTCAATCCGGTTATTTTGGTGTCAAAAACAACGACGCTTGGATTGATGAGCTCTTGCACAGTTTGGGACTGACAGACAAAGCCAGCGCCAATATGCGCCAACTATCAGGCGGTATGAAGCGCCGTATGCTGGTCGCGCAAGCACTGGTTCACAAACCGCCAGTTATTGTGTTGGATGAACCAACCGCAGGTGTTGATGTCGAACTACGCCAAACGCTGTGGCAATTCATCGCCAAGCTCAACAAGCAAGGTAGCACTGTATTGCTGACGACCCATTATTTGGAAGAAGCCGAAGCTTTGTGCAGTCGCATAGCCATGTTGAAAACTGGCAATGTTGTGGCGCTGGCGAATACCTCAGAGTTGTTGAAGGCAGCCTCTTCGAATGTATTGAGATTCAAAATTGATAGTGAGCTACCTAAAAAACTAGCCGACAAAGCGCGTATTACAGGTCGAATTGTGCAATTCCCAGCGCATGATGCCTTAGAAATCGAAACTTATCTCGGGGCTGTACGTGAAGCAGGCTTGGTTGCAGAGGATGTTGAGATTCGTAAGGCCGACTTGGAAGATGTTTTCTTAGATGTGATGACTCGTGGGCACAGCTCTGGAGCTTCCGCTGCGACATCAAATGTGGGGGGTGTAGCATGAACGGATGGCAAGCCCTTTTTTACAAAGAAGTTTTGCGGTTTTGGAAAGTGGGTTTTCAAACTGTTGCAGCTCCTGTGCTCACGTCTGTTCTCTATCTGGTGATTTTTGGTCATGTGCTCGAGGACCGTGTGAAAGTGTATGACAACGTCAGCTACACCGCGTTTTTAGTACCTGGTTTGGTGATGATGAGCATTTTGCAAAACGCTTTTGCCAACAGCTCGTCGTCTTTGATTCAAAGCAAAATCATGGGTAACTTGGTGTTTTTGCTGTTAACGCCGTTGTCTCATTGGAGTTGGTTTGTCGCGTATGTGGGTTCTGCTGTGATTCGCGGTTTGGCGGTTGGGCTTGGCGTGTTGCTGGCAACCATTTGGTTCACCAAATTGAGTTTGGCTGCGCCGTTATGGGTCATTGTTTTCGCGTTAATGGGTGCAAGCATCTTGGGTGCGTTGGGTTTGATTGCTGGTTTGTGGGCTGAAAAGTTTGACCAATTGGCAGCCTTCCAAAGCTTCGCCATCATGCCTATGACGTTTTTAAGCGGCGTCTTTTACTCCATCCATTCTTTGTCGCCATTCTGGCAAAACGTCAGTCATTTGAATCCGTTTTTCTACATGATTGACGGATTCAGGTATGGTTTTTTTGGTGTCAGCGATGTGTCGCCTTGGTTAAGTTTAGGCATTGTTACTGTTGCTCTGGGTATCGTGAGCTTTGTGAGCGTTTACCTGCTGAAAACCGGTTACAAAATTCGAAGCTAAATTATTTATAAATACGATATGACTGCGGATGAACTAAAAAATATTATTTCAAGTAACTTGAAATGCGAACACATTGAGCTTGAAGGCGATGGCCAGCATTGGTATGCAACCATCGTGGCGGCTGAGTTTGAGGGCAAGCGTTTGATTCAACGCCACAAGCTGGTCTACGCCACTTTGGGTGAAAAAATTCAAACTAACGAAGTGCATGCTTTGTCTATGAAAACTTACACGCCACAGGAGTGGCATGCCTTGAAATAAATTAATTTTGAATATTTAGATAGAAGATTACGGAAAGACATCACGTGGACAAATTACTCATCACTGGCGGCGCAGAACTTCATGGCGAAGTTGTTATCTCTGGCGCTAAAAACGCGGCTTTGCCAGAAATGTGCGCTACTTTGCTAACCAACGAGCCTGTAAAGTTGCTTAACATGCCTCGTTTGCACGATGTTGCCACGATGCGCAAACTCTTAGAGAACATGGGCGTGAAAAGTGAAACACATGGAGATAGAGGCGGCATGACCTTGCATGCAGAGACACCCATCTTGCCCGAAGCCCCCTATGATTTGGTGAAAACCATGCGCGCTTCTGTGTTGGCGCTTGGTCCTCTACTCGCACGTTTCGGTCAAGCAAAAGTATCTTTGCCAGGCGGCTGCGCGATTGGTTCACGTCCTGTTGATCAGCACATCAAAGGCTTGCAGGCTATGGGAGCTGAAATCGTCGTTGAGCACGGCTATATGGTTGCCAAGTTCCCAGCGGGTTGGACACGCCTCAAAGGTGCGCACATCACGACCGATATGGTGACAGTGACGGGCACGGAAAACTTCTTGATGGCAGCTTGTTTGGCAGAAGGTGAAACGGTTTTGGAAAACGCGGCGCAAGAGCCGGAAATCATTGATTTGGCTGAGATGCTCATCAAAATGGGCGCAAAAATAGAAGGCCAAGGCACCCGCAGAATCCGCATTCAAGGTGTTGAAAAGTTGCACGGCTGCACGCATCAAGTCGTTGCAGATCGTATCGAGGCGGGTACTTTCTTGTGCGCTGTTGCCGCAACGGGTGGCGATGTGGTGTTGAAAAACGGACGCTACGAACACCTAGAAGCTGTGATAGACAAATTGCACGAAGCCGGCGCAAAAGTTCAAGCAGTCGAGGGTGGCATGCGCGTCACCTCTAATGGTCGCCTCAAAGCTCAAGGCTTTCGCACCACTGAATACCCAGGCTTCCCAACCGATATGCAAGCACAATTCATGGCGCTCAATGCGGTGTCTGAAGGCGCTTCTAAAGTGACCGAAACCATCTTCGAAAACCGTTTCATGCATGTCAATGAATTGGTGCGTTTGGGCGCAAGCATCACCATCGACGGCAAAGCTGCATTCGTCGATGGCGTTACAAAGTTATCAGGCGCAACCGTGCAAGCAACCGACTTGCGCGCCTCAGCCTGCTTGGTGATTGCGGGCTTGGTAGCTGACGGTGAAACCTCAGTAGAACGCATTTACCATTTAGACCGTGGCTATGACCAGATGGAAACTAAGTTGCGCGGCATTGGTGCAAAGATTGAGCGTGTCAAAGCATAGCTTGTGGACTAAAAAACGCATCCTGCTCGCACCTTGGCAGGTCGTTTTACTGCTTAGTGTCTACGTTGGCATCGTTCTCAACGGCGCTGTTTTTTTTAGACGCTACACCGAGCTTGGCACAACGCCGCTGATTTTGTTCGCGGAGCTGGGCTTAGTTTTTAGCTTCACTACTTTGTTGCTAAGTTTGGCAGATTTGGCAGGCAAGTTGCTGGCTAGGGTGCTGATTGTCTTGTTGCTCAGCATCTCGGTCTTGGCCAGTTATTACATGACTTTTTTCAATGTTGTCATTGGCTATGGCGTGGTGCAAGCTGTACTGACAACAGACGTTGATCTGTCCAAAGAAGCTGTGGGATTTGGCTTGTTTTTGTGGTTTGCTGCCTTGGCTGTTCTTCCTCTGGCACTGTGGTGGCGGTTTGTCCATGTCCGGAAAAACACGGCTGCAAGTTGGTGGCTGCGCTTTAAGCAAGTTGGAGGACAAGTCGGTTTGGTTTTGCTGTGTGCTGCCGCCTTTGTTGCCATAGCACAGCATGTGAATGCTGACACTAGCAGTGCTGATGCCGTAGGGCAAGATGTAGGCAAAGCCAGCCTTGCAGCGCACACCTATGTCCCTAGCAACTGGGTTGCGGGTTTGGGCATGTCCGCTTCAAGTGCGTGGGATAGTTGGGCTAGCGAAGGTCAAAAAACAGATCCTGCTGCTCAATTTCAATACAGTGCCAACGCTCTGACTGACGATCTCATCGTAGTCGTTGTGATTGGCGAATCTGCCCGCTCCAGCAACTTTGGCTTGCTCGGCTATGAACGCCCCACAACACCTTTGCTCGTTGCCGAGAAAAACTTGGTTGCATTCAAAGCGACTGCTTGCAACACTTCAACAAAATTGTCATTAGCGTGCATGTTTGTACGACCGCAATCGGTGATTGAGCGTGGTCTGCAAGCGCCACAAGTCTTAGAGCACACTGTTTTTTCTGTATTCAGCAAACTTGGCTTCAGTGTTGAGCTATTTGCCTTGCAGTCTGAAGTTTGGTTTTACAACAGCCTAAAGCCTGATTTCTACAAAATTCGCGAAGTCATCGCCGCTGATTCTGCCAACCGTGGCAAAGCCGTTTTAGATTCAATGCTGGTCGCCGAATTGGAAGCTTCTATGGCCAAGCATCCCAAAGGCCGGCAGGTCATCGTCTTGCACACCAAAGGCTCGCATTTTTCGTACACCAGCCGCTATCCGCGTGAATTTGCCAAGTTCCAGCCTGAATGTTCTGGCGTGGATGGCTCATGCAGCAAGCAGGCCATGGTGAACTCTTACGACAACAGCATTTTGTACACTGACATGTTTTTGAAAAACTTGATGACCAGTCTGGCGGGCAAAAAAGCCGTGCTTATTTACACCTCAGACCACGGCGAAACGATTGAAGAAAATCGGCATTTCCACGCCACACCCAAACCGCTCGCGCCGCCCGAGCAACTGGATGTGCCGTTACTATTTTGGGCGTCTGAGCCGTATTTAAACGCCAGTCCAGCCAACAAACAAGCGTTTGAGCAGCTTCGGCAGGCTGCGAAATCCTCTAAAACCATCTCTGGCCACACCAATTTGTTCGATTCCATGCTCGGATGTTTGGGTATCACTTCAAACAACGGTGGAATTAACGACAAGTACAATCTGTGTCATTGAGGACACGCTGATTTGATCGCACCTTTGTCCTAATTTGTCATTCCCGCGCAGGCGGGAACCCATGCCGACTTACCGGAGTCTAAATTTGATTACCCTAGCCCTGTCAAAAGGTCGTATTTTTGAAGAAACCCTGCCGCTGCTCAAAGCCGCCGGTATCGAGGTTCTGGAAGACCCGGAAAAGTCACGCAAGCTGATTTTGACCACCAACCAGCCCAATGTGCGGGTGCTGGTCGTTCGCGCCACGGACGTGCCCACCTACGTGCAATACGGCGGTGCGGACATGGGTATCACCGGCAAAGACACGCTCTTGGAGCACGGCATGGAATGGGGCGGCAGCACAAGTGCTGCGGGCCTATACACCCCGCTGGACCTGCAAATCGCCAAATGCCGCATCAGCGTGGCGGTGAAGGCTGATTTTGACTACGCCGCCGCCGTCAAACGCGGCAGTCGCCTCAAAGTCGCCACCAAATACGTGGCGATTGCCCGCGAATTCTTCGCCAGCAAAGGCGTACACGTCGATTTGATCAAACTCTACGGCAGCATGGAACTCGCTCCGCTGGTCGGCATGGCTGATGCGATTGTCGATCTGGTCTCCACTGGCAACACCCTCAAGGCCAACCACCTGGTCGAAGTCGAGCACATCATGGACATCAGCTCGCGTTTGGTGGTCAACCAGGCTGCGCTGAAGCTCAAACAAGCCCCGATTCGCGCCATCATCGACGCATTTGCAGGTGCTACGGGTGCGATTGGTAAGTAAGTAGATCAATAAAAAATTCGAGAAATAAATAAAACGCTATGACTTTAATAGCTACTCCGGCTTATTTATCCACGGCTAGTGCCACATTTGAGGCCGATTTTAAGGCGCGTCTGCATTGGTCGGCTGAAACCGACGCTGGCATCGAAGACGTGGTCGCCAACATCCTGCGCGATGTGCAAACGCGCGGCGACGCAGCCGTTTTGGAGTACACCAACCGCTTTGATGGCTTGAATGCTACGTCGGTCGCAGCTTTGGAATTGACCCAAGCCGAGCTGAAAGCCGCTTTTGACGCGATTCCTGATGACCAGCGCGACGCCCTGCAAGCCGCCGCCAAGCGCGTGCGCAGCTACCACGAAGCACAGAAAAAAGCCAACGGGATGAGCTGGAGCTACCGCGACGACGATGGCACGCTCCTGGGTCAAAAAGTCACCCCCTTAGACCGCGTCGGCATCTACGTACCAGGCGGCAAAGCCACTTATCCATCCAGCGTGTTGATGAACGCGATTCCGGCGCATGTAGCCGGTGTCAGCGAGATCATCATGGTTGTGCCCACGCCGGCACGCAGGGACGGCGTATCCAAGGACTCAAGGGGTGAGAAAAACCTCATGGTTCTGGCCGCCGCCTACATCGCTGGCGTCAGCCGCGCCTTCACCATCGGCGGTGCACAAGCCGTTGCTGCTTTGGCCTATGGCACGGAAACCATCCCCAAAGTTGACAAAATCACCGGCCCTGGCAACGCCTACGTCGCCGCAGCCAAGCGCCGCGTGTTTGGTACGGTCGGCATCGACATGATCGCCGGTCCGAGCGAGATATTGGTCTTGGCCGACGGCAGCACCCCGCCCGACTGGGTGGCGATGGACCTGTTCAGCCAGGCCGAGCACGACGAACTGGCGCAAAGCATCCTGCTCTGCCCAGACGCCGCTTACATCGCGCAAGTGCAGGAAAGCATCAACCGCCTCCTGCCCGACATGCCCCGCGCTGCCATCATCGCCAAATCGCTCAATGACAGGGGCGCACTGATTTTGACCCGTAGCATGGAAGAAGCTTGTGATATCAGCAACCGCATCGCGCCTGAGCACCTAGAAGTCTCCAGCTTTGAGGCGCACCGCTGGGAGCCGCTGCTGAAACACGCCGGTGCCATCTTTTTGGGCGCTTTCACCAGTGAGTCCTTGGGTGACTATTGCGCCGGCCCCAACCACGTCCTGCCAACCTCAGGCACAGCGCGTTTCAGCAGCCCGCTGGGCGTCTACGACTTTCAAAAACGCAGCAGTTTGATTGAAGTCAGCGAAGCCGGTGCGCAAGTTTTGGGCAAAATTGCCTCGGTCTTGGCGCACGGCGAAGGCCTGCAAGCGCATGCGCGAGCGGCTGAGATGCGGTTGAAATCCACGACATAAAGGCTTTAAGAGATAAACCATGACCGCCCAAGACATCCGTTGGCTTCAACGTTTCAGTAATTATCAAAAAGCTTTATTGACGCTATCTGAGGCTGCTGACTTGGCGAGTACACGGGCGCTTTCGAACCTTGAGCAACAAGGTTTGATCCAAGGTTTTGAGTTCACCCATGAGTTGGCGTGGAACGTTTTAAAAGACTATTTGGAAGAGCAGGGTTTTGTCGGCATCATCGGCTCTAAAAACGCGACGCGAGAAGCCTTTAAAAATGCGTTGATAGCAGATGGCGATGTCTGGATGGACATGATCAAAGCCCGCAACATGACCTCACACACTTACAGCACTGACATTGCCCAAGGCATCGCCACCGACATTTTGCAGCGCTTTTACCCCGCTTTTAAGGCGTTGGAAATTACTTTCAGTGCGTTAAGGGCAGGCAACGTCGCATGAAATACGGTCTGTCAGATACAGCGATTGAAAAAATAAACGCCGTATTCGCGTCGTTCCCAGCGGTTGAAAAAGTGGTTTTGTACGGTTCCCGCGCCAAAGGTAACTACAAACCCGGTTCAGATATTGATTTGACCCTGCATGGCAGAGCGCTCAATATGGCACTTTGCGGCGACATTGTCGACAAGTTGGACGAGTTGTTGCTGCCTTACATGATTGATTTATCGATTTTTGCAGAGCTAAAGCACCCCGAGCTTGAGGCTCATATTGAGCGGGTTGGGGTGGTTTTTTATGAACAATCTAACTACAAGGCGAGCCCTTTATGAAAATATCTTCAATTTCGTTTTTGAGTGGCATCGTGCTTGGCCTGCTCATCACCAGCACCGCATCTGCCATGAGCCTGCGTGAGCTGCGCCAGTTAGAACGCGCTAATCCCAAACAAGGCGATTTGTACGTGCAGTACTACTTGATCGGGGTTTTGGAGGGCCTTCAAGAGGCAAACACAGCTTTGACCCGCTCAGGTGGCAAACCCCTGTTTTGCCAAAATGGCCGCAGGCTAGAAGCCACCCAAGCGCAAACGATTTTCAATACCGAGCGCAAACGCAACGCTGAGCTTTATGAAGCAGATATGCCCGTGCAGTTGGTGATGATGAATGCGTTGGCTTCGACTTATACGTGTGAGTAGGTTGAATTTGCTATTATTTTAATAGCTACTTAGGCAGTAAATACGCCGGATAGAGGTATAAATAGCACCTAAAACTCGGTTTTCGGGTCAAAAATGACCATTTTTTGAGTCGATATCACCTAAAAATTACACGGACTTCGTGCAACACGAATTTCGTGTTAATATTTCTTCCATGAAAAACGTCACCATCACCGTTGAAGAGTCCGCGCTGGAGTGGGCTCGGATTGAGGCTGCCAAGCGCAATTCCAGTGTTTCTCGTCTTGTTGGCGAGATTTTGGCTGAGAAGATGCGGCAAGAAGATGCTTATGCGCAGGCGATGCGGGGCTGGTTGGGTAAGGAGCGCACTTGGCGGTCTGACGGTGCGGCGTATCCAAGCCGTGAGCAGACTTACGACAGAGCTTTATGAAGAAAGTTTTTGTCGATGCCAACATCCTGCTGTACAGCGAAGATGGCGCAGACTCCAGCAAGCAAGCCGTTGCGATGTCTTGGCTAGAGGTTTTGTGGCAGCGGCGTATTGGCTGCCTAAGCACTCAGGTGCTGAACGAGTTTTATGTCAACGCGGTTCGAAAAATCAAGCCGCCCATGCCCGCTGGCGATGCCAGAGCCGAGGTACGGCGCTACGCCCAGTGGCAGCCGTGGACGGTAGACCAAGCCACTGTGGAATCCGCGTGGGCGGTCGAAAGCCGCTACGGTTTGCATTATTGGGACTGCTTGGTCGTGGCTGCGGCACAACATTCGGGCTGCCGCTACCTGCTGTCTGAGGACATGGGACACGAGCAATATTACGACTCGGTTCAGGTCATTAACCCGTTTAAATCGTCGATTGCTTTGCTAGATACTTTGTAAAAAAACTAGTTATGACTGAAAAAATCTCCAACCTAATCCAAACCCGCATCCGCCAAGACATCGTCTCCATGCACGCCTACGCCATTCAGGACTCGGTCGGCATGGTCAAACTGGACGCGATGGAGAACCCGCATCGTCTGCCGGCTGATTTGCAGCAAAAGCTGGGCGAGCGATTGGGCAAGCTGGCGCTGAACCGTTATCCTGACGGTCGCGTTAACGATTTGCGGGCTGCTTTGGCGAGTTATGCCGACATGCCCGCTGGCTACGACATCATGCTGGGCAATGGCTCGGACGAGTTGATTTCGCTGCTGGCGCTCGCTTGTGATGTGCCTGGGGCGACGATTCTCGCCCCACTTCCGGGCTTTGTGATGTACGCCATGAGCGCGCAGTTGCAGGGTTTAAAGTTTATCGGCGTTGATTTATCGGCGGATTTTGAGCTGGACGCCCCCGCCATGCTGGCTGCGATTGCGCAGCACAAGCCCGCCATCACCTATTTGGCCTACCCGAACAACCCGACCGCAAATTTGTGGGACGAGGCTGCGATGGCGCAGATCATCGCTGCTGTGGGTGATATCGGCGGGCTGGTGGTGCTGGACGAGGCGTATCAGCCTTTCTCTAGCAAAACTTATCTGGACACGATTCGAGAAAATCCCACAGCTCATCAGCACGTTTTGTTGATGCGCACCTTGAGCAAATTTGGTTTGGCAGGCGTGCGTATGGGCTATATGATGGCTCCGAAAGCGCTGATTAGCGAGATCGACAAAGTGCGCCCGCCCTACAACATCAGTGTCCTGAACTATGAGTGTGCGCTATTTGCACTGGAGCATAAGGACGTATTTTCGGACCAAGCCTCCGAATTGATTGCTCAGCGCGCTATGCTTTTTGATGTTTTATCGAGCATTCCTAGCGTCAAAGCCTTCAAATCAGACGCCAACATGATGCTGCTGCGCGTGCCCGACCCGCAAAAAACCTTTGAGGGCATGAAGGCGCGGGGGGTTTTGATCAAAAATGTCTCCAAAATGCACCCGCTCCTTAGTGGCTGCCTGCGCCTTACCGTGGGCACGGCAGAGGAAAATGCGACAATGGTGGCTGCCATCAAAGCTTCTTTGTAATTGAAGAAATAAGCTTTTTGAACTTTTTAACCTAGAAAACACCATGACCGCCCAACGTATAGCCGAACGTATTGCAGAAGTAAGCCGCAACACCGCCGAAACCCAAATCACCGCCCGCGTTAACTTGGACGGTACAGGCGTGGCGAATTTGAGCACTGGCATCGGCTTTTTTGACCACATGTTGGACCAAATCGCCCGCCACGGGCTGATTGACTTGGACATCAAAGCCATTGGCGACCTGCATATCGACGGCCACCACACAGTGGAAGACGTGGGTATCACCTTGGGGCAAGCGGTGCACAAAGCCGTGGGCGACAAAAAAGGCATTCGCCGCTACGGCCACGCCTATGTGCCGTTGGACGAGGCGCTGAGCCGCGTCGTTATCGACTTTTCGGGCCGTCCGGGCCTCATCATGAACGTGCCCTTCAAAAGCGGCATGATTGGCGCGTTTGACAGTCAGTTGGCGTTTGAGTTTTTCCAAGGTTTTGCCAACCATGCGTTTGTGACGCTGCATATAGACAACCTGCGCGGCGAAAACGCGCATCACCAAGCTGAGACGGTGTTCAAAGCCTTTGCGCGAGCACTGCGCATGGCGTTAGAGTTGGATTCACGCTCTGCAGGTATGATTCCTTCGACCAAAGGCTCTCTTTAAATTAATTTATATTTAATAAATGTCTGTAGACCGCATATTTGCTGCCTTAGCAGCTATTAATTTAGCAGCAATAAGACGTATTTATATCTTGTAAATCTTTGACATGACGACAAAAACAGTAGCCGTGGTTGATTACGGCATGGGCAATTTACGCTCAGTAACGCAAGCAGTGCATGCGGTCGCCAGTGACGCTGGTGTCGAGGTGATTTGGGCCAAAACGCCGCAAGAAGTGATGGACGCAGAGCGCGTCGTCCTGCCCGGCCAAGGTGGCATGCGTGACTGTATGCGCGAATTGCATGACTCTGGCATGCTCGCCGCCGTGCTGCACGCCGCCAAACACAAACCGCTCATGGGTGTCTGCGTGGGCATGCAAATGCTACTGGACCACAGCGAAGAGCTAGACACGCCGTGCTTGGGGCTGATTCCGGGCAAAGTCGTCAAATTCAACATCGCTGGGCAAATCGCGCCTGACGGTAGCCGCTACAAAGTACCGCAAATGGGTTGGAATCAGGTGTTTGTGGCAGATCATGCCAAGCAATACCCAAAAGGTCGCCACCCAATTTGGGGTGACGTGCCTGATGGCAGTTACTTTTATTTCGTGCACAGCTATTACGCCAAAGTGTCTGAAATTAACCACAGCGTCGGTGAAACTGAGTTCGGAAGTCGCTTCACCAGCGCCATTGCGCGAGATAATATTTTTGCAACCCAATTTCACCCAGAAAAAAGCGCATCACAAGGTCTATCGTTATATAGAAACTTTCTACACTGGAAACCCTAATTCCGTGGCGCATTTCAATTAATCTTCCCTTTTAAGTTTCCCTTCCAAGTTCCCCTTTTCTTTTCTAACATTCAACAACTTCTAGCATCATGTTGCTCATCCCCGCGATAGATTTAAAAGACGGTCACTGCGTTCGCCTCATCCAAGGCGATATGGACCAATCCACCACCTTTGGCGAAGACCCCACTGTCATGGCGCGTAGCTGGGTCAGCAAAGGGGCGCGGCGTCTGCATCTAGTCGATTTGAACGGCGCGTTTGCGGGGAAGCCTAAAAACGAGCAAGCCATTCGCAAAATCCTGAAAGAAGTCGGCAGCGAAGTAGAAGTGCAACTGGGCGGTGGTATTCGTGATCTGGACACCATTGAGCGTTATTTGGACGCTGGCCTGCGCTACGTCATCATCGGCACAGCAGCCGTCAAAAACCCTGGTTTTCTGCAAGATGCCTGCACCGCCTTTGGCGGCCACATCATCGTTGGCCTAGATGCCAAAGACGGCAAAGTCGCCACTGACGGCTGGAGCAAGCTCTCTGGTCACGATGTGATCGATTTGTCCAAAAAATTCCAAGACTACGGCGTCGAATCCATCATCTACACCGACATCGGCCGCGACGGCATGCTGACAGGTATCAACATCGAAGCCACCGTCAAACTAGCCCAAGCTTTGACGATTCCTGTTATCGCCTCCGGCGGTTTGTCCAACATGGCGGACATTGAAGCGCTGTGCAACGTGGAAGATGAAGGCGTTGAAGGGGTCATCTGCGGTCGTGCGGTTTACTCTGGCGACTTGGATTTTGAAGCGGCGCAGGCGCGGGCGGATGAGTTGAATGGTTAAATTTAGTTAATGCTCGCTAAAAGAATCATCCCCTGCCTAGACGTCACCGGCGGCCGCGTCGTCAAAGGCGTTAACTTCCTTGAATTGCGCGATGCGGGCGACCCGGTCGAAATTGCTGCCCGCTACAACGAGCAGGGCGCGGATGAGCTGACTTTTCTGGACATCACTGCCACCAGCGATGCGCGGGACATGATTTTTCACATCATCGAGGCGGTGGCTTCGCAGGTGTTCATCCCATTGACGGTCGGTGGCGGTGTCCGCACGGTTGACGATGTGCGGCGTTTGCTCAATGCAGGTGCCGACAAAACTAGCTTCAACTCAGCCGCCATTGCCAACCCCGACGTGATTGCCGACGCTTCGGCCAAGTATGGCGCGCAGTGCATTGTGGTGGCGATTGATGCGAAGCGACGCTCGAACGAAGATGCTAAACGCCTAGTAAATGGCATTGAAATCGGCGCAGGCTGGGATGTTTACAGCCACGGCGGCCGCAAAAACACCGGTTTGGACGTGGTGACGTGGGCTAGAGCGATGGCGGAACGCGGTGCGGGCGAGATTTTGTTGACCAGTATGGACAGAGACGGCACAAAATCAGGCTTTGATTTGGCTTTGACCCGCGCTGTTAGCGACGCCATCAGCGTGCCAGTAATCGCCTCAGGCGGTGTCGGCAATTTGGATGATTTGGCCAACGGTATCATCCAAGGCGGCGCAGATGCTGTCTTGGCTGCTAGCATTTTTCACTATGGTGAATACACCGTCGGTCAAGCCAAGCAGCGCATGGCGGAGCGCGGAATTCCTGTTCGCCTTTAATCTAGTTCTGAACGAGACTTGATTTAACTCGCTGCTATCGTCTGGCAAGGCGTCTTAATTGCCTACAATGACATCATGCAAGAAGCAAAAAACTGGATAGACGAAGTGAAGTGGGACGCCAACGGCTTAGTCCCCGTGATTGCCCAAGAAATCGGTAGCAACGATGTGCTGATGTTTGCTTGGATGAACCGCGAAGCGCTGCAAAAAACGGCGGAGCTGGGGCGGGCGGTGTATTTCAGCCGGTCGCGCAACAAATTGTGGTTCAAAGGCGAAGAGTCCGGCCACATCCAAACGGTACATGAGCTGCGTATGGATTGTGACAACGATGTTTTGCTGATGAAAGTTACCCAAACTGGGCATACGCCGGGTTTGGCCTGTCATACAGGTCGGCACAGCTGTTTTTTCAGTCTTTACAAGGACGGGGCGTGGATAATTACCGAGCCGGTCTTGAAAGATCCTAAAAGCATCTATAAGTAAGCAACGTATAAATAAGCCATCTACAAGCAAGCTACCTGAATTAATAAACGCATGACATCAAACGATTCCCTAGACCAACTCGCCCGCGTGCTTGAATCACGCAAGGGCGGCGACCCTGAAAGCAGCTACACCGCGCGTTTGCTGCACAAGGGGCCAGATGCATTTTTGAAAAAAATTGGCGAAGAAGCAACCGAGCTGGTGATGGCCTGTAAAGACGCTGACTATGGTGGCCTAAGCGACGTATTGAAATCCAAAATTATCAGCGAAACCGCTGATCTGTGGTTTCACAGCATGGTGGCTCTGGCGCATTATGGTTTGTCGCCGCAAGATGTCATCGCCGAGCTGGACAAGCGCGTTGGTACCAGCGGGCTGGAAGAAAAAGCTTCGCGCAAAGCGAAAGACCGAGAAGTGAATGAATCTAAAGGAGTGAATCCATGAGCAATGTGACGGATGTGATTGATGTAACTGCGATTGACAGCGAAAAAGCGCAGCAACTGAAAACGGTAGGCTGGGTGAGCTATTTGTTGCATTTGATAGTGGCTGTCGCTGCCGTGGTGCCAGGTGCAAACGTGGGCGTTGCCTTGCTCGTCATTGCTTTGGTGATTGACTTGGTGAAAAAGGGCGATGCGGTCGGTACATGGCAAGAGAGTCATTTCTCTTGGCGGATTCGCTCCGTTATCTGGGCGGGTATTTTGTACGTGGTTACCAGCCCATTGTGGCTATTGCTCATAGCACCTGGTTGGATTGCTTGGGGCATTATTTCAATCTGGTTTCTGTACCGTATCGTGCGTGGCATGGTGGCTATGAACAATAACCAAGCAATAGCGCAGTAATTTTTTAAAACACATGTCGCACGATCCAAACTGTATTTTTTGCAAAATCATAGAAGGCAAAATC
This sequence comes from Polaromonas sp., assembly GCA_013298815.1. GTDB lineage: Bacteria > Pseudomonadota > Gammaproteobacteria > Burkholderiales > Burkholderiaceae_C > Aalborgiella. The sequence continues at coordinate 24,812 of JAAFJF010000019.1, forward strand.
CCTTCGCGTAAAGTTTACGAAGATGACGATATTTTTGCCTTTCACGATATCAACCCGTGGGCGCCGGTTCATTTTTTAATGATTCCGAAAAAGCACATTACATCTTTGGCACACGTTGATGCAACGAATGCTGAGTTATTGGGCCGAATGATGGTTTTAGCCCCTAAATTGGCTTTGCAAGAGGGTTGTAGGCCGTACCCTGAGGGTGGTTTTCGTATTGTTTCCAACACGGGAGCCGAGGGCGGGCAAGAGGTTCATCATATGCATTGGCATGTCATGGGCGGCCCAAGGCCGTGGTTGCGGGGGTGATGAGGGTGATCTTGTGCTGCTAAACCGGCCGTTCCCGCTTAGAATCGCTGCATCGAGACAATTGTTTTTATTTAAATTATCGTAGGAGTTCATCATGGGTTCATTTTCAATTTGGCACTGGCTGATCGTTTTATTGATCGTCGTGATGGTTTTTGGCACCAAAAAGCTGAAAAATATGGGTGGCGATTTAGGCAGTGCGGTAAAAGGCTTCAAAGACGGCATGAAAGATGGTTCTGCAACATCCGAAGATAAGCCAGCAGCTCAAGTAACGGCGGCTGCAGATGCTGCTAAAAATACCATCGATGTAGAAGCCAAACAAAAGCTGTAAACAAGCTTTAATTCAAGTTTCAACTCGTGATTGATCTAGGTATCTCAAAAATAGCGCTGATTGGCGCGGTGGCGCTGATCGTCATCGGGCCAGAAAAGCTGCCGCGCGTCGCACGCACAGTGGGAATGCTTTTAGGTAAGGCGCAGCGTTATATTGCAGACGTCAAAGCAGAGGTGAGTAAATCAATTGAGCTGGACGAGCTCAAGAAGATGAAAGACACCATGCAAGAGGCTGCGAGTGATGTCGAAAATTCGATTCACACGGGCGTGACTGATTTTGAAAAAGATTGGGCTGATGCCACAAGTACGGCAATGTCTTCTGCATCAAGTTTTACGAGTTATCCAAGTTACTCGCATCCCAAGAAAAAATGGCGTGTCAAACAAGGCGCAGTGCCTAACTGGTACAAAGCGCGTACGGGTGTTCGTACTAAAGCAATGTCTGGTGCGGCGCGTGTTGCAAAGTTTCGTCCCGTCAAAACTGCCTAGCTCTATTCATAGTGCCAACTCAAGCTTGCAGCAATGCAGGTTCACAAGACTTTATTAAAACCACATGGCAGACGACAAAGCAAAAGTTGACGAATTAGCAGGCACAGAACAACCTTTTGTGCAGCATTTGGTGGAGTTGCGCGACCGTTTAATCAAAATTGTCATTGCTATAGGCATAGTAGGCATTGTGTTGGCGCTATACCCAGGTCCAGCAGCGCTTTATGACATTCTGGCTGCGCCTTTGATTGCGACTTTACCTAAAGGCGCGACACTTATTGCGACATCTGTGATTTCTCCGTTCTTCATACCCTTAAAAATTCTGATGATGACCGCATTCCTCATCGCTCTGCCAGTGGTGTTGTGGCAAATTTGGTCATTCGTCGCACCAGGTTTATACATGCATGAGAAAAAGCTTGTTTTGCCTTTGGTCATATCTAGCACTGCGTTGTTTTTCATCGGTGTGCTGTTTAGTTACTACTTTGTATTTGGACAAGTTTTTAGATTCATTCAAAATTTCGCACCGAAGAGTATCAGCGCAACTCCCGATATTGAAGCCTATTTAGATTTTGTTTTGAATATGTTTTTGGCGTTTGGCCTAGCTTTTGAGGTGCCTATTGTGGTGATCGTGTTGGCGCGCATGGGTATGGTGACCATCCAACAGCTAAAAGACTTCCGTGGCTATTTTGTGGTGTTGGCGTTTATCATTGCCGCCATCGTCACGCCGCCAGATGTGGTCTCGCAGCTGGCTTTGGCGATTCCCATGTGTTTGCTGTACGAAATCGGTATATGGGCAGCGCAGATTTTTATCAAACATACGCAAGCGCCTGTAGACCCCATCGAACCGACTTAGTCTACAATTGGCATAGTTGACGTTTACGTAAACGTCAACGGTTTTATGGAGATGCCAAATGAACCTGCCAGGACTCAATTTTCAACTCGGTGAAGAGATCGACGCCCTGCGCGATGCGGTGCAAGAGTTTGCACAAGCCGAGATAGCCCCCCGCGCTGCTGATATCGACAGCAGCGATCAATTCCCCATGGATTTGTGGCGAAAAATGGGCGATTTGGGCGTTCTGGGCATCACTGTGTCAGAAGAATACGGCGGCGCCAACATGGGCTACTTGGCGCACATGATCGCCATGGAAGAAATTAGCCGTGCCTCAGCCTCCGTCGGTTTGAGCTACGGCGCACACAGCAACTTGTGTGTCAACCAAATCAAACGCAACGGTACTGAAGCGCAGCGCCAAAAGTACCTGCCAAAACTCATCAGTGGTGAACATGTGGGTGCCTTGGCGATGAGCGAGCCGGGCGCTGGCAGTGATGTCATCAGCATGAAGCTCAAAGCGGAATGGAAAGAACCAAGTGCCTCGGGGGGCGGCTATTACGTTTTAAACGGCAGCAAAATGTGGATCACCAACGGTCCAGATGCTGATACTTTGGTGGTCTACGCCAAAACTGAACCGGAGTTGGGTGCGCGTGGTGTGACGGCTTTTTTGATTGAAAAAAGCATGCCCGGCTTCTCAGTCGCTCAAAAACTGAACAAACTCGGCATGCGCGGCAGCCATACTGGCGAATTGGTGTTTCAAAACGTCGAAGTGCCAGAAAGTCACATTCTGGGCGGTTTGAACAGCGGCGCCAAAGTATTGATGAGTGGGTTGGACTACGAACGCGCAGTATTGACCGGCGGACCTTTGGGCATCATGCAAGCAGTGATGGATAACGTGATTCCGTACATCCATGACCGCAAACAGTTTGGCCAGAGCATTGGCGAGTTTCAGTTGATTCAGGGCAAAGTGGCTGATATGTACACCTTGCTGCAAGCGGGCCGCTCTTTCGCTTACACGGTAGCTAAAAACTTGGACATGTTGGGCACCGACCATGTACGGCAGGTGCGAAAAGATTGTGCCTCAGTCATCTTGTGGTGCGCTGAAAATGCAACCAAAATGGCGGGTGATGGTGTGCAAATTTTCGGTGGCAATGGCTACATCAACGACTACCCGTTGGGACGTTTGTGGCGTGATGCGAAACTGTATGAAATCGGTGCTGGAACCAGTGAAATTCGCAGGATGTTGATTGGACGAGAGTTGTTTGCTGAGACAATGTGAGATATTGTCATAGCACCACGCAAAGATGGCAAAATTGTTCAAAGGAAGTCACTTATGAGTCGCATTAAACTCGTTAGCCTCTCTATCGGACTTATATTGCTGGTTGTATTTACCCAAACCAGCTGTGGCGGTAATGCCAGTGATGAGCCGTACACTCTCATAGCAGCCGGTGATATTGCGCAGTGCGACATTGCTGCACCCAAGGACACCAATGCTTACAAGACAGCTAGCTTGGTGGAACGACTGCTTGTGCAATCCGGTAACAAGGCTGCTGTTTTAACTTTGGGTGATAACGTTTATTACACCGGCATGCTGCAAGAATACCAAGGTTGCTATGAAGCGACTTGGGGCAAGTTCAAATCCAGAACCTGGGCCACGCCTGGTAACCATGATTACGGTGTTGCCAATGCAGTTGGTTATTTCGATTACTTTGGTGCACGCGCGGGTCCGAATCGCACGGGCATTTACAAACAAGCATTAGGAAACTGGTCCTTGTTTGCTTTGAACAGCAATGTCGCAGCAGACGCCGGATCTGGCCAAATGGCTTGGTTAAAGTCGGAAGTAGTAGCCAACTCTGGCTGCAAATTAGCAGCTTGGCATTTCCCGGTTGTTTCATCCTCTGCGCGCGGTAATAACGCAACGATGCAGGCTGTATGGGCTGAACTTGCAACAAAAAAAGTAGACATTGTTTTGCAAGGCCATGAGCATCAATATGAGCGATTTGCACCCATGCAAAGCGATGGCACGGTAGACACAACCAATGGCATCCGTTCTTTCGTTGTCGGTACAGGTGGCGCTGCTTTGTACGATTTTGCCGCGACCAAGCCTTTTAGTGAAGCGCAAATCAAAAATTTCGGCGTTCTCGTTTTAAAACTGTACGCATCCCGCTACGAGTGGTCATTCCAGACGATTGACGGTGCGGTCCTGGACAGTGGCGGCGCCAACTGCAAAATCTAATAATTTATTCAACTATGCCATCATCAATTCAAAATTTATTCATTCATAACCGAGCTTGGGCTGCCGAAATGGAGCGGGAGCGACCGGGGTTTTTTACAAACCTCAAAAGTCAGCAAAAACCCAAATACATGTGGATAGGTTGTTCTGATAGCCGTGTTCCAGCCAATCAAATCACGGGTTTAGAGCCTGGAGAAGTCTTCGTACACCGTAATGTGGCCAACGTCGTGGTTCATTCCGATTTGAACGCGCTGTCGACCATCCAGTTTGCGGTCGAAATGTTGAAGGTCGAACACGTCATGGTCGTCGGTCACTACGGCTGCGGCGGTGTGCAGGCGGCGCTGGACAACGTGCGCATTGGATTGGCTGATAACTGGATTCGACACATTCAGGATGTACGTGATCGTCATCGCCAATTGCTGAATTTGTTACCTGAAGGCAAGCGTTTGGATGCTCTAGTTGCTTTGAATGTGGTTGAGCAAGTAGTCAACGTATGCCAAAGTACCGTTTTGCAAGATGCTTGGGGGCGTGGTCAATCCATCAGCGTACACGGCTGGGTTTATGGCATACATGATGGTTTGCTGCAAGACCTCCATATCACAGTATCAGGATTAGATGGTTTAGAAGCTCTTTATTTGTCAGCTGTAGATGCTGTTTCTGCCTCTAGCCGTCAATAATATTGCCTTAAATGTTATTAATAATATAGCAAAATTCATTTTTTAGGAATTATCATGTCTGAATCCATCGTTATCGTCTCTGCCGCCCGCACCCCCATGGGTGGTTTTCAGGGCGATTTTGCCAGTTTGGCCGCACATGATTTGGGTGGAGTTGCCATTAAGGCCGCTGTTCAGCGAGCAGGTATTTCTGGCAATGTTGTTAACGAGGTGCTGTTTGGCAATTGCCTCATGGCAGGTCAAGGCCAAGCACCGGCTCGCCAAGCGGCATTCAAGGGTGGCTTGCCCATCAGCGCTGGCGCAGTCACTTTGTCCAAAATGTGCGGCTCTGGCATGAAGGCAACCATGCTGGCGCACGACATGCTGGTCGCTGGCAGTGTGGATGTGATGGTTGCTGGCGGTATGGAGAGCATGACCAACGCTCCGCACTTGTTGCCCAAAGGCCGCAGCGGTATCCGCATCGGACATGGCCAAATTTTCGACCACATGATGCTGGATGGTTTGGAAGATGCCTACGAAGCAGGCCGCTCCATGGGCACCTTTGGAGAAGACTGCGCCGCCAAATACAACTTCACCCGAGAAGCGCAGGATAAATTTGCTATTGCCAGTGTGGAGCGCGCTCAGGCGGCTATCAAATCGGGTGCCTTTTCAGCTGAAATCACACCGGTGACTGTCAAAGGCCGCGCGGGCGATACCGTTATTAGTATTGACGAAGGCCCAGGCAAAATCAAACTCGACAAAATTGCTGGCTTGCGTGCTGCTTTTAAAAAGGACGGCACGATAACCGCCGCATCAAGTTCATCCATCAACGATGGTGCAGCTGCGCTAGTGCTGATGCGTCAAAGCACGGCTGACAAAAGCGGTGCAAAGCCACTGGCACGCATCGTCAGCCACGCCACGCACGCGCAGGAACCCAACTGGTTTGCCACTGCGCCTCTGGGGGCTACACAAAAAGCCTTGGTCAAAGCGGGCTGGACGGCAAAAGACGTCGATTTGTGGGAAATCAACGAGGCTTTTGCTGTCGTGCCGATGGCATTGATGACTGATCTTTCCTTGTCGCATGAGATTGTCAACGTCAACGGCGGTGCTTGTGCTTTGGGTCATCCGATTGGCGCGAGCGGTGCTCGCATTTTGGTGACGCTGATCTACGCTTTGCAAGCACGTGGTTTGAAGCGTGGCTTAGCGACATTGTGCATTGGCGGTGGCGAGGCAACAGCGATGGCGATAGAGTTGATATAAAAATAATCAAAGTTGGAATTAAATAGTCCATAACAACACAAAGGAGACAAACATGCGATCTTTTATGCCTATTTTTACAAAGATATTCTTATTAGGCACCATGCTGTTTTCAGCAGGTGCTTTTTCACAAAATACACAAAACATTGCCATCACACCCAAAGATACGACGCTGTTTGCAGCTGCGACAGCTGAGCAAGCCGCAACTCTGAAAACCTTAGAGCGATTAGTGAACACAGAGACTGGGACTGGCAATGCAGAAGGCATGACGGCTATGGCGCAGTTTTTAGAAGCAGAGCTCAAAAGTATGGGTGCCACTGTACAGCGGCACAAAGCGGTCGGCGCGGTTGTGGGGGATAACATTGTGGCAAGCCTCACTGGCAAGGGCAGCAGGCGTATTCTGATGATGGCACATATGGATACGGTCTATCCAGTGGGCACATTGGCTAAATCACCTTTCCGAACAGAGGGTAATCGGGCTTTTGGCCCAGGTATTGCTGACGCCAAGGGCGGTATCGCAGTTATCTTGCATACCTTGCGTTTGATTAAATTGCGCGGGTTTGATGACTTTTCCACTATCAGTGTATTGTTCAATGTCGATGAAGAGCGCGGTTCATTGGGATCTAGTGAGCTGATAAGAGCTACCGCCGCGCAACATGATGTGGTGTTATCGTTTGAACCCAATTTAGCGTTGCGCGAATCTATGGTGTTCGCAACTTCAGGTGCTGCAACAGTACGCGCAACTGTCAAAGGTAAGCCAGCGCATTCAGGTGTGAATCCTGAGGCCGGTGTTAACGCCATGGTGGAGGCTGCGGATTTTGTGCTGCGTACGCTGGATCTAGACAACATTGACAAAGCATTTCGCTTTAACTGGACTGTTGGCACCGCTGGAAAAACGCCCAACATCATTCCTGACGAAGCAGTCATTGATGCCAATGTGCGTTACTTGAATCCAGAACACTTGACGACCGCCATGAAGATATTGGAAGACCGTGCTGCAAAGCCGCGTTTGCAGGGCTCTCAAATTAGTGTTCAACTTCTCATGGGGCGTCCAGCTTTCAATGCAGATGCTGAGGGGCGTCGCTTGATTGATAAAGCTATCGCCATCTACAAAGAAGTAGGTCCTGAGATGGTGATTTTGCCTGTCACGGGTGGCGGCACAGACGCTGCGTACGCTGCGCAATCTGGCAAACCAGTGATTGAAGGCCTAGGGCTGCCTGGGTTCGGATACCACAGCACTCAAGCAGAGTATGTGCTTATCGATTCCATACCACGTCGTTTGTACTTAGCTAGTCGATTGATCATGGATTTAGCGCAGGGCAAATAAATTGATTGCTAGCATTTTTTTACCAAATCAATATCAATTTTTATGCTGCTAACCCAAGACCAAGAAATGATCCGCGATGCAGTTCGCGCCTTTGCTCAAGAACAGTTGTGGCCAAACGCCGCCAAGTGGGACAAAGAGCATCATTTTCCCAAAGATACACACAAAGGCTTGGCGCAATTGGGCGCTTATGGCATTTGTGTGCCGGAAGAATTTGGTGGCGCAAATCTGGATTACCTCACTCTGGCATTGGTTCTTGAAGAAATCGCTGCAGGCGACGGCGGGACGAGTACGGCTATCAGCGTCACCAATTGCCCCGTCAATGCCATTTTGATGCGCTATGGCAATGCTGAGCAAAAGAAAAAGTGGTTAACGCCTTTGGCCCTGGGTGCGATGCTGGGTGCTTTTTGTTTAACCGAGCCACATGTTGGCAGCGATGCTTCTAATTTGGCAACGACGGCTAAAAAAATTGGGGACAGTTACATCATCAACGGCGTCAAGCAATTCATCACCAGTGGTAAAAATGGCGATGTTGCGATCGTTATTGCCATGACCGACAAAGGCGCAGGCAAAAAAGGCATGAGCGCTTTCATCGTTCCCACCAACGCGCCCGGTTATGTGGTGGCACGGTTGGAAGACAAGCTTGGTCAACACAGCAGTGACACCGCGCAAATCAACTTTGACAACTGCCGTATCCCTGCTGAGAACCTGATCGGGCAAGAGGGCGAAGGTTACAAAATCGCCCTGGGTGCATTAGAGGGCGGCCGTATCGGCATAGCGGCACAAAGCGTGGGCATGGCACGCAGCGCGTTTGAATGTGCTTTGGACTATGCCAAACAGCGTGAGAGTTTTGGGCAGGCAATTTTTAACCACCAGGCCGTTGGCTTCAGGTTGGCCGACTGTGCGACGCAGATTGAAGCTGCGCGTCAGTTGATTTGGCATGCAGCAGCCTTGCGCGATGCGGGCCGGCCCTGCCTGAAAGAGGCCGCAATGGCTAAGCTGTTTGCCAGTGAAATGGCTGAACAAGTGTGTAGCGTGGCGATTCAAACACTGGGTGGCTACGGTTATGTGAGCGACTTCCCAGTTGAGCGCATTTACCGTGATGTGCGGGTGTGCCAGATTTATGAAGGCACCAGTGATGTGCAGAAAATCATCATCACGCGTGCTCTGGCTTAAAACTAAGCAATGAATTCCTGCAAATAAGAGACAACGGAGACAAGCATGGCAATTACCAAAGGATTTAGGGTTTTAGTCGATCAAGCCATGACGGAGGTGAAAACCTATACTGTGGCTGAAGTTCTGGCGAAAAGCGCCAATAAAAACGTGCAAATCGTTGATATCCGCGATGTGCGCGAGTTGAAAGCTGGCACAGTCACCGGCAGCTACCACGCACCGCGCTGCATGCTGGAGTTTTGGGTAGACCCTGAATCGCCTTACCACAAGAAGATCTGGGCGGACGAGAGCAAAGAGTTCATTTTGTTCTGCGGCGCGGGCTGGCGTAGCGCCTTGGCCGCCAAAACCCTGCAAGACATGGGCATGACCAATGTCGCGCACATTGAGGGCGGCTATGAAGCTTGGGTCAACGCGGGCGGCCCAACAGAGTCGTTGGAATCGCGCAAAGCTAAGGCCTAAGCAAGTGATAAGCAAAGAAATGCCCACAGGATGACCAAACCGTGCCCGTGCGGCAAGTTGGATGCTAAGAAGCGGCCGTTAGCGGTAACGGTTTGTTGTCTTCCCTACATCGACGGAAAGCTGGCAGCGCCTGATGCCGAAGCGTTGATGCGCTCGCGTTACAGTGCTTTTGCGCTTGAAAAGGCTGGCTATTTACTCAGTACCTGGCATGTTAGTCAGCGTCCTGCGAGCTTAGAGTTTGAATCAAGCGTTAAATGGTTGGGTCTACAGGTTCAAAATCACACGGTGGTTGACGCCACTCACTCGGAAGTCACCTTCGTCGCACGGCAGCGTGACCGCACTGGTCGTGCCATTCGCTTGCTTGAACACAGTCGTTTTGTGTCTGAAAACGGTTGTTGGTATTATGTGAATGGTGATAGCTTCTAAAAATCATTAAAACTATATAAATATGCTTGTATCCAATGTATTTACTGCCTAAGCAGCTATCAAAATAATAGTAATTTTACTTAAATATGTATCATAAACTCGACGCTGTTTTGTTTGACTGTGACGGTGTATTGGTCGACAGTGAGCCCATTACCAATGGCTTGCTGCGCGACATGCTGCAAGAGCAGGGCTGGACGTTGACGCCTGAAGCTTGCTTTCAGCACTTCGTCGGTAAAGCGGTCATCGATGAAAAAGTGCGAATCGAAGCAGAAACCGGCAAACCGTTGACCGAGGCTTGGATGTCAAGCTTCAGAGCAAGACGCAACGCGGCGTTGGAAGCGCATTTGCAGGCGATCCCCAACATCCATGCCGCGATAGAGCAAATCCACCTTAACTTTGACGGACGTATTGCGTGCGCTTCTCGGGCGGACAGGTTTAAAGTTGAGCTGCAGCTCGCCAAAGTTGCACTCATGCCCTATTTTGAAGGCCGCATCTTCAGCGGCCACGAAATGCCGCGATCCAAACCCGCGCCAGACGTGTATCTGGCCGCCGCCGCTGCCGTCGGCGTACATCCCAGCCGTTGCGCGGTGGTGGAGGACACGGTGACAGGTGTCATGGCGGGCGTGGCAGCGGGTTGCACCGTGTTTGGCTATACGCCGGCACATCTCCAAACCACTGAACGGGCAGCTTTATTGGCTGCGGGTGCGAGTCATACCTTCACAGATATGCTGCAATTACCTAGCTTGCTGAGCCAAAAGGTGGCACAATTCGCTTGCAGTTGACGTTTACGTAAACGTCAACCAATTAAAGATTTAAAACGACAATTTCGTAACTTACCTAGCGCTAACCCACCATGCCCGTCCTGGAAACCAAACTCAACGCCCGTTCCGCCGATTTTGTAGCCAATGCTGCCGCGATGCAGGCTTTGGTGGACGATTTGAACGCCAAAGTCGACCAAGCAGCTCTGGGTGGTGGCGATGTGGCGCGGGCTAGGCATACCGCGCGCGGCAAATTATTGCCGCGTGACAGGGTGCAAATGCTGCTAGATCCCGGCACGCCGTTCTTAGAGCTCAGCCCGCTGGCCGCCTATGGCATGTACCCCGACAAAGATGGCACCGATAGCGCCCCCTGCGCCGGTGTGATTGCTGGCGTTGGTCGTGTCAGCGGGGTGGACTGCATGATTGTGTGCAACGACGCCACCGTCAAAGGCGGCACGTACTACCCGCTCACCGTCAAAAAGCACTTGCGTGCGCAAGAGATTGCGCAGCAAAACAAGCTGCCGTGCATCTATTTGGTCGATTCAGGCGGCGCGAATCTGCCGAATCAAGACGAGGTGTTCCCCGACCGCGATCATTTTGGCCGCATCTTCTTCAACCAAGCCAATATGAGTGCGGAGGGCATCGCCCAAATCGCCGTGGTCATGGGCAGTTGTACGGCGGGCGGTGCGTATGTTCCAGCGATGAGCGATGAGGCCATCATCGTCAAAAACCAAGGGACGATATTTTTGGGCGGCCCGCCTTTGGTGAAGGCCGCTACGGGCGAGGTGGTGAGTGCTGAAGACCTCGGTGGCGGCGATGTGCACACCCGTTTATCAGGTGTGGCTGACCATTTGGCGCAAAACGACATGCATGCGCTGAGTATTGTTCGTCAATCTATCAAGAATTTGAATAAAAAGGCATCAAATAAGCAATTATCCGGCGAATTTGCTGCCTCGGTAGCTCCTAAATATGTAGCGTCTGAACTGTATGGAGTGATTCCCACGGATACCCGTAAACCTTTCGATGTACGCGAAATCATCGCCCGTGTGGTGGATGGGAGTGAGTTTGACGAGTTCAAAGCGCGCTTTGGTGCAACTTTGATCTGCGGTTTTGCGCGAATTGAAGGCATGCCCGTCGGCATCATTGCCAACAACGGCATTTTGTTCAGCGAATCAGCGCTAAAAGGGGCGCATTTCATCGAGTTGTGTTGCCAGCGCAAAATCCCCTTGGTGTTTTTGCAAAATATCACTGGCTTCATGGTGGGCCGCAAGTACGAGAACGAAGGCATCGCCCGCAACGGTGCCAAGATGGTTACCGCTGTGGCAACCGCCGCCGTACCGAAATTCACCATCATTATCGGCGGCAGCTTTGGCGCGGGTAACTACGGCATGTGCGGTCGGGCCTACTCGCCCCGGTTTTTATGGATGTGGCCCAATGCGCGCATCAGCGTCATGGGTGGCGAGCAAGCAGCCAGTGTCCTGGCGACCGTCAAGCGTGACGGCATCGAAGGCAAAGGGGGTAGCTGGAGCCCTGAAGAAGAAAACGCCTTCAAAGCACCCATCAAAGAACAATATGAGGTGCAGGGTCATCCTTATTTCGCCACAGCACGTTTATGGGATGATGGAGTGATTGACCCCGCCGATACGCGCCGCGTTTTGGCACTGGGCTTGAGTGCGGCGATGAATGCGCCCATACCGGAGACAAAGTTTGGCGTCTTTAGGATGTGATTTTCGTCGTTGAAAAATGAGTAGATTTAAAGCCGTATGAAAAAACTGTCGCTGTTTATAAAATTAATAACTGCTGCTGTTGCATCGACTGCAATGCTAGGCTTTGCACAAAATGCGAATCCTGTGTCAGAAATCTTTGCCAAAGACATGCGTGAAGAAATTGTTCGCATTGATGTGACGGTGAAAGATTTATATAACAAACAGGAAACTAAACCAGTACCTATCACCATCTACCGCCCCAAGGGTGATGGACCATTCCCATTAGTTGTGTTTAATCATGGTCGCGCAGTGACTGATAAACGGGCAGCGCAAGGTCGATCGCGGCCCGAACATCTGGCGCGCTATTTTGTCGAAAAAGGATTTGTGGTGTTCGCGCCAACTCGGATTGGCTATTGGGAAACTTATGGCGGATTTGACCCTGAAGATAGCGGGAACTGTTCGAATATGCGTGTTGAGCCTATGTCCACAGTTGCGTCTGATCAAGTAATTGCGAGCGTTGAATATGCCAGAACTCTGCCATACATTGATGCGTCTCGCTGGATAGTTGCGGGGCAATCTGTCGGTGGATTGACGACAGTAGCTACCGTAGGAAGAAATCCAAAAGGTCTGATTGGGGGCATCAACTTCGCAGGTGGTACTGGGGGCAATCCAGACAGAACGCCAGGAAATCCGTGTGGGGTGGCGCAAATTGCAAGTTATTGGGGCACTATTGCAAAATCATCAACCGTTTCGATGTTGTGGTTGTATTGGCAAAATGACAAATTTGGGGGAGAAAAGCATCCTAAAAATTGGCACGAAAAATGGCTAGACAATGGTGGGAGAGCTGAGTTCACGATGTTTCCTGCGGTCGGTGAAGATGGTCATGGCGGTTTGAATACAGATATGAATTCATGGTTGCCTGTCGTTGATGCTTATTTAAACAAATTAGGTTTTAACAAAAGCGCCATCATAGGTAAGCCTCAAAAAAGTGATTTCGCAGACATCAATGATTTGAACAAAATTCCTATCAGCGATCGAGCAAAAGAAAATAACTATGCAAAATTTTTAACTTCTAAATCACCACGAGCTTTTGCGATAGGCGACAGTGGTGCTACTGGATATGCATTTGGAGACTATGCAACTGGCAAAGCCATAGGATTTTGTCAACGGAGTGGTCAACTTTGTAAGTTGTATGCAGTTGATGACGATGTTGTTTGGCGTTAAGAGCTAAACGAAAGGCTTAAAGCATGGATAACATATTTCAGTTTCTGCAAAATGCCATCGGTACTGGTAGTCATGTTCTTGCTTCGAACACCAAAACCATGGATATGGCACAGTTGTTGGCGCTGGCTGCTGCGTTAGGCTGGGCGAGTGGAATCCGTTTGTACTTGGTGGTTTTTATCACAGGGCTAGCGGGCATGTTGGGATGGCTGCCGTTGCCTTCAGGCTTACATGTGTTGCAGCATCCAGCCATGTTGGCAGGCAGTGGGTTTATGCTGTTCGTAGAGTTTTTTGCTGACAAAATTCCGGGTGTCGACTCTTTGTGGGACATGGTGCATTCGGTCATTCGTGTGCCCGCTGGCGCTGCACTGGCTGCGGGTGTGTTTGGGGCGGACAGTGCCACCATGGGTTCAGTCGCAGGCTTGCTGGGTGGTGCATTGGCTGCTACGTCGTTTGCGACCAAAGCCAGCACGCGCGCTGCGGTCAATACATCGCCCGAACCATTTAGCAATATCGCAGTGAGCTTGGTGGAAGACGGCGCGGTGATGGGCATGATGTGGTTGGCGACGAATCATCCTGTCACCTTTGGCATCACCTTGGCCATCGTTTTGGTTTTGAGTATTTGGTTATTGGTGATTTTGGTGAAATATCTGAATGCCATCTGGCGAAAGCTGAGCGGATGGTTTAGTAATGATGATTTGGCATTAACGCCGTGATTTCGCCGTAAAAAAATTCGCTGTGAGTATTAATAAACATGTTTAAAAAAATCCTGATAGCCAACCGTGGCGAAATCGCATGCCGAGTTGCCGCTACGTGCGCCAGACTAGGTATTAAAACCGTCGCGGTGTATTCAGACGCGGATGCACACGCCAAACATGTGGCAAGTTGCGATGAGGCTGTGTACATTGGTGCCAGTTCGCCCAAAGAAAGCTATCTGCGCTGGGAGAAAATCATTGAAACCGCATTGGCCACGGGAGCGCAAGCGATTCACCCTGGATATGGATTTTTGAGTGAAAACGACGCTTTTGCGACTGCTTGTCAAGCTGCTGGATTGGTCTTTATTGGACCACCCGCAAGTGCGATTCAAGCCATGGGGCTGAAAGCGGAATCCAAGCAATTGATGGAAAAAGCGGGCGTGCCCTTGGTGCCAGGCTACCACGGCGCTAACCAAGAACCTGCATTTTTGCAGGGTCAGGCCGATAGCATGGGTTACCCCGTCCTCATCAAAGCCAGTGCAGGCGGTGGTGGTAAAGGGATGAGGATTGTTGACAAGTCGGAAGATTTTGCGGCGGCTTTGGTTTCCTGCAAGCGTGAGGCCATCAATAGTTTTGGTGACGATGCCGTGCTGATAGAAAAGTATGTGCAACGCCCACGGCATATTGAAATCCAAGTATTTGGCGACACACAGGGCAACTATGTGTATTTGTTTGAGCGCGATTGCTCCGTACAACGCCGTCATCAAAAAGTGCTGGAAGAAGCGCCTGCGCCGGGCTTGTCTGAAGCGATGCGCCAGCAAATGGGCGCTACAGCCGTTGCGGCTGCACGCGCCGTGGACTATGTGGGCGCGGGTACGGTGGAATTCATCGTTGAGCAGCAGCCCAACGGTGACATGAATTTCTTTTTCATGGAGATGAATACGCGCTTGCAGGTTGAGCATCCGGTTACTGAAGCAATTACGGGCTTGGATCTGGTGGAGTGGCAACTTCTCGTCGCCAGTGGTGAACCTTTGCCTCTCAAGCAAGAACAGCTGTGCATTACCGGCCACGCCATAGAAGCGCGGATTTGCGCGGAAAATCCCGATAACCAGTTTTTGCCAGCCACAGGGCAGTTGAAGGTGTATGGCTTGCCTGAGCACGTCACTTTTGAGCGAACCGCTGGTGGAAGCACAGCTGTCAATGTGCGTATTGACTCAGGTGTGCGTGAAGGCGATACCATTTCCCCGTATTACGATTCCATGATCGCCAAGCTGATCGTGCATGGTGCAACCCGTGAGCAGGCTCTGGCACGTATGGATGAAGCCTTGTCAAAGACGCATATTGTGGGTTTGAACACCAATGTGCAGTTTTTACGCTACGTGGTGCGCAGTGATTCTTTTGCGCAGGCGAATTTGGATACGGGCTTGATCCCACGCGAAGAGGCGGCGCTGTTTGACCAAGAACCTGTGGGTGCTGCATGGGCGGTTGCCGCCGCGGTGGTGCATACCTTGCACGCGGAACGTGCCCAAGCCGATTCAAACCAGTCCGTTTGGACTGATCCTTGGGCAAAGCGTGACGGCTGGCAGTCGCATGGTATCCGTGCAAGAGTGTTTGAGTTTGAGTTCCATGGTGAAAAAGTCGCTGCACAATTGCGCTATCTGCATGACGGTGCATTGCAACTGTCGGTGGATGACACTTCAGGCGCTTTAAGCTATTCATACGGCGATGCTGGTCTTGACATCAGTTTCGCTCAGCATCGCATCATTGCTAAAACATACAAAAATAGCGATGTAGTCAGCATATTTACAGCCAAAGGTGCTGCGCAAATAATAGCAATTGATTTATTAGAACATGCAAGAGAAACCCATGAGGAAGGCGGCCGCTTAACTGCACCTATGCCGGGTAAAGTGGTGTCGTTCTCGGTTAAAGCGGGTGATAAGGTCGTGAAAGGGCAGGCGCTGGCAGTCATGGATGCGATGAAGATGGAGCACACGATTGCATCGCCAACCGATGGGGTTGTGCAAGAAGTGCTCTATCAGCCTGGTGATCAGGTCGTTGAGGGTGCGGAATTGTTGAAATTAGGAGTAGCAGTATGACTCTGCCAAATTACGTGAAGATCGTTGAAGTTGGCCCTCGCGATGGTTTGCAAAATGAAAAGCAAACGGTACCGGCGGATGTGAAAATTGAATTGGTGCATCGTTTACAAGCTGCGGGTTTGACTGAAATTGAGGTGACCAGCTATGTATCCCCCAAATGGGTGCCGCAGATGGCTGACAACGCTGCTGTGATGGCAGGTATCAAGCGTAAAAACATCGTTAGATATTCTGTTTTAACACCAAATCTACAGGGTTTTAATGCTGCTGTTGCTGCTGACAAAGAACTATGGCCACAAGAAATCGTGGTGTTTGCAGCGGCGAGTGAAGCATTTAGTCAAAAGAACATCAACTGCAGCATTGAAGAAAGTATCGAGCGCTTTCGCCCCGTGGTCGCAGCGGCCAAAGAAAGACATATTTCAGTACGTGGCGCTATTTCGTGCGCTGTGGGTTGCCCGTATGAGGGCGATGTAGCACCTGAACAAGTCACCAAAGTAGCCGCGCTGATGAAATCCATTGGCGTACAGCATGTCGGTGTGGCTGACACGATTGGCGTGGGCACGCCTATAAAAGTTCAGCGTGCCATTCAAGCTGCGTTACAAGTTTATGACATCAACGCTGTATCGGGTCATTTCCATGACACGTATGGACAAGCTTTGAGCAATACCTTGCGCTGTTTGGAAATGGGTGTTTGGCAGTTTGATACCTCTATTGCAGGACTAGGTGGCTGTCCGTATGCCAAAGGCGCTACAGGAAATGTAGCAACTGAAGACGTGGTTTATATGTTGCATGGCATGGGGATTGACACGGGCATTGATTTGGATAAATTGATTGACGCAGGCCATTTCATCAGCGATTATTTGCAACGACCTACCAATTCGCGTGCTGCAAAGGCACTTTTTAATAAGCGCTCTGCCTGATGTGCGGCGCTGAACTTACTAAATTGCCCGACGGTGTGCAACGGGTAGCTGCATTTCTGCAAGCGTCTGGGTATTCGCAAACGCCAAGCATGCTCCAAGTGGCCGCGCGAACAGCTCAGCAAGCTGCTGATGCTTTGGGCGTTGAACTGGGGCAGATTGCAAAGAGCATTATTTTTAAGCGCAAATCTGACGATGTTGCTGTTTTAGTTATCACCTCAGGCGATAAACGTGTGGATGAAGCCAAAGTTCAAGCTCTGGTTTGTTCAGATGGTAGCAAATTAGGTCGCGCAGACGCTGATTTTGTTAAACTCAAAACGGGGTTTGCTATTGGTGGCGTGGCACCAGTAGCGCATCTGACCGAGCCTGTAACTTTGTTGGACAAAGAGCTTTTCCGATTTGAAACAGTTTGGGCTGCAGCTGGCCATCCAAATGCCGTGTTTGAAGTGACTCCGCAAGGTTTGCAATTGCTAGCGCAAGCACCCGTTGTCGATGTCGTGGTATGACTTTTGTAGCAGCTTAGGCAGAAAATACAAGGTCTGCAGCTTTATTTTATATATTTTATGAATGTTCCATCACCCTGCACGTCAGTATGCAAAATGGATGCTAATTCCGATTTGTGTGTGGGTTGCTTGCGGACGATGGACGAGATCATTGGTTGGAGCTCGGCTTCGAACGAGGCTAAAAACCAGGTTTTGACTTTGATTGCGGTGCGCAAAAATAAGGCTATGGCTTCCAATTCGGATTTCACTTCTAACCAAATGGACAAAAGACCGTGAAACACATCACTTTTTACTTCGACGTCATTTCGCCTTACGCCTACTTGGCGTTTGAGCAACTGCCAGTAGCTTTGCAGGGTCTTAGTTATGAAGTGACTTATACGCCCGTGCTGTTTGCCGGCTTGCTAAAACACCATGGACAGCTGGGGCCGGCAGAAATTGCGCCCAAACGTGAATGGACGTATCGGCAGGTGCAGTGGCTGGCGCATGAACTAGATATTGAATTGCAATTACCAGCTGCACATCCTTTCAATCCTTTGTCGCTGATGCGCTTGGCCGTGGCTGCTGGACAGGCGGGCCTGCCTAATCGATATATTGCACAGAGGCTGTTGCGTCATGTCTGGCTAGGCGGGTTAGATGCAGCAGATGAGCAACGCTTGGAAGCGCTCAAAAAGGATTTGAAGCTTACAGCAGAGCCACATTCAATAGAGATCAAAGGATTGCTTAAAGCCCACACTGATAGAGCCATCGAACAAGGTGTTTTTGGTGTTCCAACTTTAGAAGTTGAAGGCAAGCTTTTTTTTGGATTGGATGCTTTGCCTATGCTGGCAGCGTATCTAAAAAAAGATGCCTACTTTGATGACGATTCTTGGGATAGCGTTCTAGAAGTGCCTGTTGGTGTATCCCGTCGTTAAAAGAAACTTTCATGGATTAATGGCAAGTATTGTTAAAAAATCAAAAATAACTTTTAAATTTCAAGGGATAACCCTAATGTTTACAAGACTTTTGTCACGCTTTGTCAGAATCCGGTCAGTCGCTTCGCAGATATTCAGGCATCACTTCAATCGAGGTGAGTTTATTTATCAATAGGAGACGCAAATATGGCAACAGCAATAGCGAACAAGCCCATGACTGCTGAGGAAAAGAAAGTTATCTTTGCCTCATCATTGGGTACGGTTTTTGAATGGTATGACTTTTACTTGTATGGCACTTTAGCGGTGATCATCGGTAACCAGTTTTTCTCTGCGCTCGACCCTGCGTCACGCACAATTTTCTCGTTGCTGGCGTTTGCAGCTGGCTTTATTGTTCGCCCATTTGGTGCGTTGATCTTTGGTCGTTTGGGCGACATGATTGGTCGTAAATACACCTTTTTGGTGACGATTTTGATCATGGGTGTCTCAACGTTTATCGTAGGTTGCCTCCCGAACTATGCTAGCATCGGCGTTGCTGCACCAGTCATTTTGATTGTATTGCGCATGTTGCAAGGCTTGGCGTTAGGTGGTGAGTATGGTGGTGCAGCTACGTATGTGGCTGAGCACGCTCCTCAAGGTAAACGCGGCGCTTACACTGCATGGATTCAAACCACAGCAACTTTAGGCTTGTTTTTGAGCTTGATGGTGATTTTGGGCGTGCGTACTTCCATTGGCGAAGCAGCTTTTGCTGACTGGGGCTGGCGCATTCCTTTCTTGGTCTCTATTTTGTTGTTGGCTGTGTCTGTTTACATTCGTTTGAGCATGAATGAGTCACCAGCCTTCCAAAAAATGAAATCAGAAGGTAAAACCTCAAAAGCACCTTTGTCTGAGTCTTTCGGTCAATGGAAAAACTTGAAAATTGTTATCTTGGCTCTGGTTGGCTTGGTTGCTGGTCAAGCTGTGGTCTGGTACACAGGTCAGTTCTACGCTTTATTCTTCTTGACACAGGCTCTCAAAGTTGATGGTGCTACAGCAAATATTTTGGTGGCTATTTCTTTGATTATTGGCACACCATTCTTCATTGTATTTGGTGCTTTGTCTGACAAAATCGGACGTAAACCGATCATCATGGCTGGTTGCTTGCTTGGTGCATTGACGTTTTTCCCGGTATTTAAGGCATTGACTGAGTACGCAAATCCTGATTTGGCTGCTGCACAAGCTAAAAACAAAGTGACAGTAACTTCTGATCCTGCTGAATGCTCATTCCAGTTCAACCCAACAGGTACTGTCAAGTTCACTAGCTCATGCGACGTTGCAAAACAAAAACTGTCTGCTGGTTCTGTGAGCTATGACAATGTGATTGCACCTGCTGGCACACAAGCGTCTATCAAAGTTGGCGAAACAGTTATTAACAGCTTTGACTCAACAAAAATCAGCGATGCAGACATCACAGCAGCAAAAGAAGCAGCAACAAAGAAAGTTGCAGACTTAACAGCTGCTGCAGCTAAGCCTGAAGATTTGAAGAAAGCTACTGATGCGTTAGCAGCTTTTGACAAAGATGCTAAGGGTGCGACTGCCAAAGCTAAAGAAGCTACTATGACTGCAGGTTTGTCAGCAGCGCTAAAAGCTGCTGGCTATCCAGCAAAAGCTGACCCAACTAAAGTCAACAAACCAATGATCGTATTGATTTTGACCTACTTGGTACTTTTAGTGACCATGGTTTATGGCCCAATCGCAGCTATGTTGGTTGAGTTGTTCCCAACTCGTATCCGATACACATCTATGAGCTTGCCGTACCACATTGGTAACGGTTGGTTCGGTGGCTTGTTACCAACGACAGCTTTTGCTATCGTGGCGCAAACCGGTAACATGTACAACGGCCTGTGGTATCCAATCATCATTGCTGGTGCAACGTTTGTGATTGGTATGCTTTTCGTTAAAGAAACGAAAGATGTAGATATCTACGCAGACGATTAATTTGTCAAACGTAAGTCACGGATAAGAAGCTGCAGTTACCCTACAGCTTCCTCCAGAGCCCTCTTCGGAGGGCTTTTTTTATGCCAGCAAAGTTGTTCGCATATACTGAATTAGTTAGCATTTATCAATACAAGGAAAATACTATGTGGAAAATGATTGTGGGATTTCTTTTATTTGCTGCGGTGGCAGTTTATTTACTTAGTAAGGGGGGGGATATCGATATGACTGGAGAAAAGCATGGATCGGTGCCTTTTTCACAAGCGAATTCAATTGCTTCTTAAATTTCCATTAACTTGATAAGTTTCAATTAGTGGAAAAACCTCATTGTTTAAAGTTTGATTTGTTGTCTAATGTAGTTACAGGTAACATTTTGAAATTGACATGCGGTTAACAAAAACAGAAATTGGCAAAAAAGCAATCAGTGATCGTTCGATCGCTTTGAGTCCAAGGCAACGCTCAGCCCTCATTATTTTTAATGGTGAGCGTTCCCTTGACGACGTATTAACAATGTTGGTTGGCTTAGGCTTTACGAAAGCTGATGTCGATCACATGGTGTCTCTCGGCTTGCTTGAGGAAGTTAAAGATCCTTTAGAAACAAAAGCAAATGCACCCACCGTAAACACTGAAGCTTTAGGTGGTTTTGTTGATGTTAGCGATGCACAGTCTCGTTACAAACTTGCTTACCCTTTGGCAACGCAACTCACCGCGAGTTTGGGGCTTCGCGGTTTCCGTCTGAATTTGGCGGTTGAGGCTGCTGGTAGTTACTCGCAACTTGTTCAGCTTTTCCCAAAAATTAAAGAAGCCGCTGGCGCTGAAAAATCATTAGCTTTAGAGAACGCCCTGCGCGGCAGCGTTTAAGGTTCGTTTTTGATAGATTACAAGGTTAATTACAAATCTATCGCCTATGTCTAATTTCTTGCCTAGAATCGTAGCTCGATCTAGGAAAGAACACATTCATGGCACAGGGAACCATCCGCATTCGCGGTGCACGTCAGCATAATCTCAAAAATCTTGACCTCGATATCCGCACCGGTGAATTGACCGTAGTTACTGGGCCTAGTGGCTCAGGCAAATCAAGTCTGGTGTTTGATACCTTGTTTGCCGAGGGGCAACGCCGCTACGTAGAAACCTTCTCAGCCTACGCCAGGCAGTTCTTGGACCGCATGGATAAACCAGCGGTAGATCGTGTTGATGGCGTTCCTCCCGCGATTGCGATTGACCAGACCAATCCCGTTCGCAGCTCGCGTTCAACAGTTGGCACCATGACCGAGCTGAACGATCACCTGAAGCTGTATTTTGCCCGGGCGGCACAGTTGTTTGACCGCGACACCGCTCTGTTGGTTCGGCACGATTCGTCCGAGTCAATTTATGCGCAGATGCTGGAGCGTGCTGCCGCACTGGGAGACGATCCGCGGCTGGCGGTGACCTTCCCCGTTGAGCTGCCTGCGCAAACCACGGCTGAAGAGGTCACGCAGTGGCTGTCTGCCAGCGGCTTTACCAAAGTGCAAGCGGAACGCGAACTGGCTACGGTGACCGGGCCGCGCAAATTGCTGGATGTCGTTGCTGATCGCTTCCGTATCGGAACGGCAGACAAGTCGCGTGTGATTGAAGCCATTGAAGTGGCGCTCAAACGTGGCAGTGGACGTGTCAATGTGTATGCCGGCGATGATGGAATGATGTGGAAATTTTCCACCGGACTGCATTGCCCCGAGAGCGACCGTCGTTATTCAGACCCCATTCCCTCGGCCTTCTCATTCAATTCACCGGTTGGCGCGTGCGAAAAATGCAAAGGCTTTGGCCGCGTCATTGGCGTGGACTACGGTCTGGTCATCCCCAACGACAAGTTGACCCTGCGCGCCGGTGCCATCAAGCCCATGCAGACCCCCGCCTGGAAAGAGTGCCAAGACGACCTGATGCGCCATGCTGAGGCGGCAGGCATCCCGCGCGACACGCCGTATTACAAACTCACGGCAGAACACAAACACTGGGTTGTCAACGGCTCACCCAACTGGAACGGCAAGTGGAACCAGCACTGGTTTGGCGTGAAACGATTTTTTGAGTACCTGGAGACCAAGTCCTACAAAATGCACATTCGCGTGCTGCTGTCCAAATACCGCAGCTACACAACTTGCGAAACCTGCAATGGTGCGCGCCTGAAAACCGAGAGCCTGATCTGGCGCATTGGTAGCAAGGCAGATGCGGATGCTGTACTCACACCCGTCAAGCGCTTTCTGCCCAGCGGCACCAAATGGTCGCGTGATCAACTAGAAGCCTTGCCAGGTTTGTGTCTGCACGACCTGATGCTGCTGTCGATTGACAAGCTGCGGCTATTCTTTGGCCGTCAAGTCGTAGAGCACGTTGTTGGCGCAGACATGTCGCGCAGTGCCACTTCTGGTGACCAGCAAGCTTTGGCGATGTTGCATGAAGAAATCAACACCCGCCTCAAATACCTGTGCGACGTCGGCATTGGCTACCTCAGTCTGGACCGCCAAAGCCGCACCCTGAGCGGCGGCGAAGTCCAGCGCATCAACCTCACCACCGCGCTAGGCACCTCGCTGGTGAACACCTTGTTTGTTTTGGACGAGCCCAGCATCGGCCTGCACCCGCGCGACATGGGGCGCATCACCCAAGCGATGCTGCGATTGCGCGATGCTGGAAACACGTTAGTGGTGGTCGAGCATGACCCAGCCGTGATGCTAGCCGCCGACCGCATGATAGACATGGGCCCCGGCCCGGGGGAGCGGGGTGGCCAAATCGTGTTTGACGGCACCACCGAGCAGTTGCGCCATGCCGACACCTTGACCGGAGCCTATCTCGGTGGTCGCAAACAAATCGGTATGGGCTTCCAGCGTTTGGTCAGTGACAGCACGCCACGCCTGATCCTGGAGGGTGCGCGCGAGCACAACCTCAAAAATGTCACGGTGGACCTGCCTTTGCAGCGACTTGTGACCATCACCGGGGTCAGTGGGTCGGGCAAGTCGAGTTTGGTGCAGGACATTTTGGCTCCGGCATTGCTTCGATACTTCGGCAAAGCGACCGATACGCCAGGCTTGCATGATCGTTTGTTGGGCGCAGATCATCTCAGCGATGTGGTGTTTGTCGATCAGTCCCCCATCGGCAAAACGGCCCGTTCCAACCCCGCCAGCTACGTGGGTGCATGGGACGCCGTGCGTGAACTGTTTGCGCAGGCACCGCTTGCCAAACAACGTGGCTACACGACCTCAAAATTCAGCTTTAACAGCGGCGATGGCCGCTGCGCCCTGTGTGGTGGTTCGGGTTTTGAGCACATTGAAATGCAGTTTTTAAGCGACGTGTACCTGCGCTGCCAGGATTGCAACGGCCTGCGTTACCGCCTCGAGGTGCTGGAGGTTCGCATCGAACGCCAAGGTAAGAGTTTCAATGTGGCCGATGTGCTCGATTTAACCGTCAGCGAAGCCGCTGCCATCTTTGCCGCCGACCGCGATGTCATCCGCGCCCTGCAACCCATCGTCGATGTCGGTCTTGAATACGTCAAACTCGGCCAACCTGTTCCCACCTTGTCGGGTGGTGAAGCCCAGCGCCTCAAACTGGCTGGCTTTTTAGCCGAAGCCGCCAAAAGCGGCAGCTCCAGCCGGCAGCCCGTGGCTAAAAAAGGCACACTGTTCCTGTTTGACGAACCCACCACCGGTTTGCATTTTGACGACATCGCCAAGCTCATGCGCGCTCTGCGCAAACTGCAGGATGCCGGCCACTCCCTCATCATCATCGAGCACAACCTGGACGTGATCCGCTCCAGCGACTGGCTGGTTGACCTGGGTCCTGAAGGCGGCGAGGCGGGCGGCGAGATCGTTGCCGTCGGCACGCCAGACGACCTGCGCCGCCATCCCAGCTCGCACACCGGCAAAGCCTTGCGTGATTACGACAGTGCGCTTGGGTTGGGCACGCACGGCGTCGCGGAGAAGGGCGGCTGGGTCATGCCAGCAGCTGTGCTGACGCCGCCAGTCCATGCTGAAAACACGCACATCCAAATCGTCAACGCCAAAGAGCACAACCTAAAATCGCTCAGTGTCAACATCCCGCACGGTCAATTCACGGTGGTCACAGGCGTCAGTGGTTCCGGTAAATCGACGCTGGCGTTTGATATTTTGTTCAACGAAGGCCAGCGCCGCTACCTGGAAAGCCTGAACGCCTACGCCCGCAGCATCGTGCAGCCAGCAGGTCGGCCCGAGGTGGATGCGGTCTACGGCATCCCGCCCACGGTGGCGATTGAGCAGCGCCTCAGCCGGGGTGGTCGCAAATCCACCGTCGGCACCACCACTGAGGTGTGGCATTTCCTGCGCCTGCTCTACGTCAAGCTGGGAATCCAGCACTGCATCCATGACGGTGCCGCCGTTCAGCCGCAAACGCCAGACAGCATCGTCTCGCAGTTGTTGAAAAACTTCAAAGGTCAGCATATCGGCTTGCTGGCCCCGCTGGTCATCAACCGCAAAGGTGTCTACACCGAGCTGGCCGACTGGGCGCGCCCGCGTGGCTACACCCATCTGCGGGTGGATGGCAACTTTTTGCCGACGACCGGTTTCCCGCGCATTGACCGTTTCAAAGAACACAGCATCGAGCTGCCCGTGGCGAGCCTAGACATCACACCCGAGAATGAAGCGGCTTTGCGATTGGCTCTGAGCATAGCCTTGGAGCACGGCAAAGGCGTGGTCTATGTGCTGAGCGATCTGGGCGGCCTGCGCAGCGCCATGGAAGACGGTGCTGAAACCTCCAAAATTGGCAAACTCAGCGTGTTCTCCACCAAACGCGCCTGCCCCGTCTGCAGCACCAGCTACGCCGAGCTGGACCCACGCCTGTTCAGCTACAACAGCAAACACGGCTGGTGCCCGAGCTGCGTGGGCACAGGCGTGGCGCTTACACGCGAGCAACGCAAAGCACTCGACGACACCCAGCGCGACGATCAAGACAAGGGCCGCGAGCAAAGCTTTGCCGAGCCGGAGCTGGATGATGTGAGCGGTGAAGCCTGCCCCAGCTGCCACGGCACGCGGCTCAACGCACAAGCCCGCGCCGTGCAGTTTCAAGGCATGGGCATTGCCGAGATGGCGCGCTTGAGCGTGCGCGATTTGCAGGCCGTGATCGCTGGCTGGCAGCTTGCGGGCCGTGATGGTGAAGTGGCGCGGGATCTGATTCCTGAGATCCTCTCGCGCCTTTCCTTCCTCCAAGAAGTGGGCCTTGGCTACCTCACGCTGGATCGCGGGGCGCCAACGCTCTCGGGCGGCGAGGCGCAGCGCATCCGCTTGGCCGCGCAGCTGGGCAGCAATTTGCAAGGCGTGTGCTACGTGCTCGATGAGCCCACCATCGGCCTGCATGCGCGAGACAACCACATCTTGCTGAACGCCCTTGCCAAACTCGGCGACAAAGGCAACACGCTGGTGGTGGTGGAGCACGACGAAGACACCATCCGCCGCGCCGACCACATCATCGACATTGGCCCCGGTGCGGGCAAACGCGGCGGGCGGCTGGTGGCGCAGGGCGATGTGGCGGTTTTGGGCAAGGCTGAAGACTCGGTGACGGGCCGCTACTTGCGCCAGGCGATGAAGCACCCGCTGGTTGCCCGCCGCGGGCCGGGCGATGCCGAACTCGTCGTGAAACACGCCAAGCTGCACAACCTGCAAGGCATCGATGTGCGCGTGCCCTTGCATCGGCTGGTGGCAGTCACGGGCGTGAGCGGCTCGGGCAAATCCAGCTTTGCGCGCGATGTGCTTTTGGCCAATGTGGCACAGGCTGTAACTGCGCGC
>JAAFJF010000002.1:0-78970 GCA_013298815.1 Polaromonas sp.
CAATGCTGACAGCGTCTTGCAGGTCAATCAACGCGGGAAAGCCGATCAGCGTTTGGCCGCCTTTGTTGATTTCCATCAGCTCGGGTAGTTCGCCGAAGGTCCAAGCGGTGTAGCGTTGGCCTGCGGGAGAAGATGGCGATTCTGTAGATTTCAAATTTGCTACATTTTTAGTAGCTGTTGAGGCAGTAAATACGCTGGCTAGTGGTTGATTTGAGCCTCTATTTTGAGAATTTGAGCTTAAAACCGCGTTTTGAGAGGCATTTGAAGGTGTGGTTTGAGCCAATTTCAGCCCAGCCAGCGCCTGAAACGCCCCCCGCGCCTTCGCACCCAGCTCGGCTTTGAGCGCGCCCAGATTGCGACCTGTGCCGAGTTGGCGACCGTGCTCGTCCACCACGCGGAAGTTCATGAACAGGTGCGGGCTCAGCATGTCGAGCTTGAAGTCGGCGCGCTGCACGTCCACCTGCGTCGCGTCACGGACTTTTTTGAGCAGTGCTTCGACCAAACCCGTTGCGCCGTAAGCATCTGGCACATTCAGCTCTGCCGCCATGCGGGCCGCACTTTCGGGCAGCGGAACGAGACGCGAACGCGGCCGCTGGTGAAGCGATTTGAGCAGCGCCTGAATTTTGTCTTTCAGCATGCCGGGCACCAGCCATTCGCAGCGTTCGTCGTTGACCTGGTTCAGCACAAACAGCGGCACGGTCACGGTCATGCCGTCTTTGGCGTCGCCGGGTTCGTGCAGGTAGGTGGTTTGGCAGTCCACGCCCCCCAGGCGGATGGTTTTGGGGAAGGACTGGGTGGTGATGCCGGCGGCTTCGTGGCGCATCAGCTCGTCGCGGGTCAGCATCAAGAGCTTGGGATTTCGCTTGATCTCTTCCCGATACCAGTTCTCAAAGCTGTAGCCGCTGCACACGTCTGCAGGCAGTTGCTGGTCGTAAAAGGCGTATATCAGCTCGTCGTCCACCAGCACGTCCTGACGGCGCGACTTGTGCTCCAGCTCTTCGACCTGGGCGATTAGCTTCTCGTTCGCAGCCAAAAACGGGAGTTTTGTCTCCCAATTGTTGGCGACCAGCGCCTCGCGGATAAAAATCTCACGCGCCGCAACCATGTCGACGCGGCCAAAGTTGACTTTTCTGCCGCTGTAAACGACCAAACCGTACAGCGTTGCTCGCTCTAGTGCTACAACTTCCGCAGCGCGTTTTTCCCAGTGTGGGTCTAGCAGTTGCTTCT
This sequence comes from Polaromonas sp., assembly GCA_013298815.1. Lineage (GTDB taxonomy): Bacteria > Pseudomonadota > Gammaproteobacteria > Burkholderiales > Burkholderiaceae_C > Aalborgiella. The sequence continues at coordinate 1,228 of JAAFJF010000002.1, forward strand.
TTAACAAGTGCCCAGCGACTTTTTCCAGCCATTGCGGCTCGATATTCGCCAAACCGCGACCAAACAGGCGCGTGGTTTCGACCAGCTCCGCCGCGACAATCCAGCGCCCCGGCTTTTTGGCCAGATGCGCGCCAGGGTGGGCAAAGAACTTGATGCCGCGTGCGCCCAGGTATTCACCGCGCTGGCCTTTCTCTTCCCGCCCGCCTGTGGCTGCCTCGGTTTCGATCTTCCAGCCGACGTTGCCCAGCAAGCCGGCCAGCATGGACATATGCAGCTCTTCGTAGCTGGCTGGTTTGGTGTTGACGCGCCATTTGTGCTCTGCCACCACGGTGACAAGCTGGCTGTGGATGTCGCGCCACTCGCGGACGCGGCGGATGTTGACGAAGTTTTGGCGTAGCAACTGCTCATATTGGCGGTTGCTGAGTTTGTGGGCGGGCGTTGCTTGCCCGTCGACATGCGCCCCACCCTTCGACGTCTCCAGCCACTTCCATAACTTCAAATACCCAGAAAACTCGCTCTTTTCGTCGTCAAACTTCACATGCGCTTGGTCGGCGGCCTGCTGCGCCTCCATCGGGCGGTCGCGCACGTCCTGCACACTCAGGGCGCTGGCAATCACCAGCACCTCGTCCAGCGCGCCACGTTCACGCGCTTCCACAATCATGCGACCCACGCGCGGGTCTAGCGGCAGTTTGGCGAGTTCAGCACCCATCGCCGTCAACTCATTGGCATCGTCCATCGCGCCGAGTTCGTTAAGTAATTGATAGCCATCGGCAATCGCCCTGCCCTGCGGTGCTTCAAGAAAAGGAAAGTCTTCAACCACACCCAAGTGCAGCGACTTCATCCGCAAAATCACGCCTGCCAAGGAGCTTCGCAAAATTTCTGGCTCAGTGAAGCGCGGCCTGCCGTCAAAATCTTTTTGGTCATACAGCCGGATGCAGATACCGTCAGCCACCCGCCCGCAGCGGCCAGCACGCTGGTTGGCAGAGGATTGGCTGATCGGCTCAACCAGCAACTGCTCCACCTTGCTCCTGAAGCTGTAGCGCTTCATGCGCGCTGTGCCGGCGTCGATCACGTAGCGAATGCCCGGCACGGTGAGCGAGGTTTCAGCGACATTGGTCGCCAAGACGATGCGGCGGCCGGTGTGGCCGTCAAAAATCCGGTCCTGCTCGGCCTGGCTGAGACGCGCAAATAGCGGCAGCACTTCAGCGTTGCGCATCACAGGTTTGTGACTTACATGACCGCGTAAGTGCTCTGCGGCTTCACGAATTTCTCGCTCACCGGGTAGGAAAACCAAAATATCGCCGCCGTTGTGCGGGTTGATCCACAACTCGTCCACCGCATCAGCAATCGCGTTGTTCAGCCCGTAATCACGGGATTCTTCATACGGCCGGTAGCGTTGTTCGACCGGAAACATCCGGCCCGAGACCATGATGACGGGCGCTGGCCCTTGTCTGGACGCAAAATGGTCCGCAAAACGCTGCGCATCAATCGTGGCTGAGGTGACGATGATTTTCAAATCTGGCCGGCGCGGCAGAATTTGGCGCAGGTAGCCTAGCAGGAAGTCGATGTTCAAGCTGCGCTCGTGCGCCTCGTCGATGATGATGGTGTCGTAGGCTTTGAGCAGCGGGTCGGTCTGCGTCTCGGCCAGCAAAATACCGTCGGTCATCAGTTTGACCGAGGCACCACGGCTCAGCCGGTCCTGAAACCGCACCTTGAAACCCACCACCTCGCCTAGCGGCGTTTTTAGCTCTTCGGCAATCCGCTTGGCAACGCTGCTAGCGGCAATCCGCCGTGGCTGAGTGTGGCCGATCAGCTTAGCTTGCTGACCCGGCGCGTAATTGAGCTTGCCGCGCCCCATCGCCAAGGCGATTTTAGGCAACTGTGTCGTCTTGCCCGAACCGGTCTCACCACACACGATGATGACCTGATGCGCCTGCAACGCCGCCATGATCTCGTCACGTTTGCCGGATACGGGAAGGTTTTCGGGGAAATCAATGACGAGGGAAGTGGATTTGACTGGATTAACGGGATTTTGGGGCACGGACATAAGGTTAGATTATCGGGGATGATGGGGGGATAATGCTTGGACCAGCCCGAGTAAACCCGATTCAACATTGCTAAGGAGTTTCGCATGTCTAAATCCGCCTCAGCCTCCGCATTTACCGTCAAGTTCTTTGGCATTTACGCCCTTCTTACCGGTTTGAACTTGATGTTTGCACCGAATATGCTGCTTGGCATGTTTGGCATCCCTGAAACCAACGAAGTATGGATTCGCGTCGTCGGCGTGCTGGCGTTCAACATTGGCATTTACTACTGGTATGCCGCCAAGTGCGAGGCTAAAGCGTTTTTTGAAGCCACGGTTTACGCGCGGGGCTTTGTATTTATTGCTTTTGCAACTTTTGCAGCATTGGGCTTGGTCAACAAAGCGCTGATTTTGTTTGGCTGCGTGGAGGTGGCGGGGGCGATCTGGACGTGGTTGGCGCTTAGAAAAGAGAAATAATTGATTTTCGGCATCTAAATTGGCACTTAGCCTGCGTATTTACTGCCTTAGCAGCTATTAAATTTATAGTATATTTAAATCGCATTGAATGTATGAAAAGACGTGAATTAGTAAGTACCGCCCTACTGCTATCCGCCAGTTTGCCGTTCAACATCGCAAAAGCCGCCCCCGCCGCCACTTCTGCAACCCATACGGGCTGGCGCATGCCGGACGAGTCAGAGCCGCACACATGCACTTGGATGGCGTTTGGGGCTAATAAAACCATTTGGGGTGCAAAGTTGCTGCCAGAAGTACAGCGTAACTTGGCATTGATTGCCAACACCATCGCTAAGTACGAGCCCGTCAACATGCTTGTGAACAGCCGAGATTTGACATTGGCGCACAGCCTTGTGGGCAAAAATGTGACCTTAATCGTCTGCCCGCTGGACGACTTGTGGGTGCGAGATACGGGCCCAGTGTTTGTCAGCAAGCAAGGTAAAAAGGCAGGAATTCAATTCAACTTCAACGGCTGGGGCGAAAAACAGGCGTTCAAGCAGGATGCTTTGGTCGCTGGTTTTGTGGGGAAGCAAGCCAAAGTTGAGTTGATGCAAACCAAGCTGGTGCTCGAAGGTGGCTGCATAGAGGTGGATGGCCACGGTACGGCCATCATGACAGAAAGCTGTATTTTGAACGACAACCGCAACCCCGGCATTGGCAAAGAAGCTGTTGAGACTGAACTGAAACGCCTGCTGGGGCTGCAAAAAATCATTTGGCTGCCTGGTATCAAAGGCAAAGACATTACCGATGGGCACACCGATTTTTACGCCCGTTTTGCCAGCCCAGGCGTGGTAATGGCTGGTTTTGACCCAGATACCGCTTCTTATGACCATACGGTAACCGTGAAGCACTTAGAAATACTGAACAACACCACAGACGCACAAGGCCGTAAACTAGAAGTCATCACCTTAAAAGCACCCAGCAGTGTGAGAAAAGCCTTTGAAAACAAAGAGTTTGCTGCAGGCTACATCGGCTTTTACGTTTGTAATGGCGCTGTGATTGCGCAGGAGTTCGGCGATGCAAAAGCGGACGCCGTCGCCAAAGCCAGCTTGCAACGCGCCTTTCCTGGGCGAGTAATTGAGCAGCTAAATGTGGATGGGATTGCCGCCGGTGGGGGCAGCATCCACTGCGCGACACAGCAAGAAATTTGGGCTTAATTAGGTATTGATTAGGTATTGATTAGGTATTAATTAGAGCTTAATTCGGACATAATTAAGGCATAAATTAACTATGACCAGCATTTTTACTGCCTTAGCAGCTATTATATTTATAGCAACCAAAATTACTTTTTGCACCGCACCAAATCAGCACACGGGTCACCCACACGACTACTTAAGCTCTAGACAAAAAGCACCTCCTTGGTGCTTGGGCTTACTTTCAAACCCTATTGGTGCATCGCTGTTTTTCACGCAATTATTTTTGGTGTTTTTTTGAACTGACGCTTTCGAATTACGGGTTTTCCCGTAGTAGATTTCTATAATTGTTTCAACAGTTACACATTTCAACCTTAAATTCGTGAAGAAAGTCACAAATATGTCAATTATTAGCCCCCGACATCAAGCGTCTATGTCAAGTGCTTCTGGCGCAATCAGCGGTCAAATGTCCCGCCGTTCTTTGATTCGGTTGGCAGTCCTTAGTTTGGCGCTGCCGGCTGCTCATTCAGCCTATGCAGAAATATCGCTTGCCACGGCGATCAACCGATGCGCGCGTTTTCGCGCTTTGTCGCAGCGCGGCGCCAAAGCTTATGCGCAACTGGCTTTGAATGTCATGCCTGAGGCTGCTCAAAAAACGCTGGCAACTGTACAGCGTTTGTTTCAACAAGGCTTTGAAGATTTGGCGCAGGCAAGTTTGACACCAGATCTTGTCAAACAAATTGCTGTTCTGCAGGGGGAGGCTACCAAATTACTGGCCCTGATTAACGAAAAGCCTAAGCTCGAGCAGCTGGTCATGGTTAATACGCAGGCGGACAAAGTATTGAGTTTGGCGCACAAAGCCACGGAAGCTCTATCGCAAGCATCTGCATCTGCTTCTAAAGCTGCCAGTGGCAAAATCATTGACATGGCGGGACGCCAGCGGATGCTGTCACAGCGGATGGCTAAAAACTACTACTTGACTGCCGCAAATGTGAATTTAACGGCCGCAACGCAACAAATCCAGCAAGACAAAATCGAATTCAATGCGGCGATGGCAGTGCTGATTAAAACGCCGATTTCAACCAACGCCATCCGAGAAGACTTAGAACTGTGCTCTGCGCAATGGTTTTTGTTTGAGGGTGCTCTAGATTTGCCACGCAACCGCGCTGACGCGATGAAGAACGTTGCTAGCACTAGTGAGCGTTTATTGGAGTTGACTAACAGTTTGACAGATAAGTACGAAAAAGCTTTGAAAGACGTGCTGGGTAACGTCTAATTTTGTGTTTAATTTTGTGTTTAATTTTGTGTTTAATTTGTACCTGAATTTCCTGTAGGATTGGTGTTAAGTCAACTGCAGGACAGGCTTTATGCAACTATTAGATAAACCGTGGCAAAACTGGATCAATGAAAATTTTGCACGAGGCTGTGCTTTTGAGGCCATGCTGGCAGACATGCTCAAAGCTGGCATTTCCAAAGATGTGGCATTGTTTAATTTGAACAATCGCTCAGACCAAGCCTTGGTGATTGCAGAGGGCGGATCCAACCAACAAGATGGCCCTTATGAGCAAGAGGCCAGCTATTTGTTTCAACATGACAACACCATCGTCACACTGGACGGACAGCAAATTCAAGTCGCTATGAGGGTAACCGCGCCTGATGTGGTGCTGTTGGACAATTTCATGACGCACGAGGAATGTGATGCTTTTTGTGAGTTGTCAAAAAGTACCTTGGTCAAGTCCACGGTGGTGGATGATGCGACTGGCGCTTCAGTGGGGCACGAGCATCGCACCAGCATGGGTACGTATTTCACGCTGGGACAAAACGATTTAGTGAAAAAAATTGAGGCCCGAATTGCTGAAGTGACTGGCACACCCGTACCCAACGGGGAAGGCATACAGATATTGAATTACGTGGGCGGTGGTGAATACAGACCACATTTTGACTATTTTCCCGACACCATTGGGGGACGGGTTCACACTGCTAAAAGTGGGCAGCGCACGATCACGGTCATCATGTATTTGAATGAGGTTAAAGCTGGCGGCGCAACAGTTTTACCAAGCATTAATCTCAGCGTCTACCCCAAAAAGGGCTCAGCGCTGTACTTTTCATATCTCAACTCAAAGGGGCAAGTAGACCCTTCTACGTTGCATGGCGGTGCTCCTGTGATTCAAGGTGAAAAGTGGATTGCCACCAAATGGATACGCGAACGCATTTACATGTGACATTTTGAGAATATGTGAATATTCACGCGACACTGTCGCCCCAAGTCCACACAAAAGTAATCCAAAGTTATTAATATTGCTAGAGAGTTTGTAATATTTATTACAAACGTAGTAGTTTTAAAACTGAAGGGATGACCTATGTCTTATCCGCAGCCGCTGACGCGGCGCAAGTTGCTACAACTTTCGTCGCTGGGTTTATGTTTACCCATGGCTTTTGAAACACAGGCTCAGGTCGCTTTAGCAGTATCCATCAACCGTACCGCACGCTTTCGTGCTTTGTCGCAGCGCAGTGCTAAGGCCTATGTTCAATTGGTTCTGAACGTCATGCCTGATGCAACAAAAAACACAATCGCTTCTACACAGCGTTTGATGTTATCTGGTTTAGAAGAACTGTCCTTGGGTAATTACAACGCGGAAGTTACGCAAAACATAGCTGCGATCAAAGCGGAAGCTGCAGCTCTAACCATACTATTAGCGACTGACCCCAAGCGCGACATGTTGGTGCCTGTCTCGGTGCAAGCTGACAAATTAACAGAGCAAGCCAACAAAACGACAGAGCTTTTGGCCAATCAGACAAAGTCTGGTAACGCAAAAATTGTGGCTATTGCCGACAAGCAGCGCATGCTGTCGCAGCGGCTTGCTAAAAATTATTTCATGCAAGCGGCGAATCTCAACTCAAATCCAGTTCGACTGCAACTAGCCAGTGACCGCGCAGAATTCAAAGCCGGACTGGCCATGTTGAAAGATGCGCCTATTTCAACAGTTAATATTCGAAACGACATCGATTTGTGTGCGGCACAGTGGTTTTTGTTTGAAACCTCTATCGACAAACCACGCAGTCGCCCCTACGTGATGGATGACGTCGCGGTGTCTAGCGAGCGGCTGCTGGATATCACCAGCAGCTTGAGCACGCTTTATGAAAAGGCTGTCAAAGACGTCGTTTAGCCCGCTTCAAATCACCTTTTCAGCACGTAGCTGATTGATGGTTTCCATGCTGTAGCCTAACTGTTGCAATACTTCATCGGTATGCTCACCTAGCAACGGTGAACGGGTCACCACGGTTTCGCTGTCAGACATTTTGATGGGGTTACCCACCGTCAAATACTTGCCACGCTCTGGATGATCGACTTCAACAATCGTACCCGTTTCGCGCAAAGCGGGCTCTTCTGCGATTTCTTTCATCGACAAAATAGGGCCGCACGGAATGTCGAACTTGTTCAAAATATCCATGGCTTCAAACTTGGTTTTCGTCATGGTCCATTTTTCAATGCGCTTGAAAATCGGGCCTAAGTGCAACAATCGCGCAGCTGGCGTGGCGTAGGCTTCGTCGTTAATCCAGCCCTCTTCACCTATCACCTTGCACACTGCTGGCCAGACTGCGCCTTGGGTGATGAAGTAGATGTAAGCGTTCGGGTCGGTCTCCCAGCCCTTGCATTTCAAAATAGACCCTGGCTGACCACCGCCAGATGCATTCCCAGCACGCGGCACGGCATCACCAAACTTGCCATCGGGGTATTGTGGATATTCATGCATGGTGCCTGTGCGCTCCAAGCGCTGTTGGTCGCGCAGCTTGACGCGGCAGAGGTTCAACACAGAATCTTGCATGGGAGCCAAGACTTTTTGACCACGGCCGCTGGTGTTGCGCTGGTACAGTGCAGCAACAATGCCCAAAGCCAAATGTAAGCCGGTGCCGCTGTCGCCAATTTGAGCGCCTGTCACCACTGGTGGGCCATCGTCAAAACCGGTGGTTGATGCTGCACCGCCCGCGCACTGCGCCACGTTTTCGTACACTTTGCAATCTTCGTAAGGGCCAGGGCCAAAGCCTTTGACTGACGCCACAATCATGCGCGGGTTCAGAGACTGAATGTGCTCCCAGGTGATGCCCATGCGGTCAAGCGCACCAGGGGCGAAGTTTTCAACCATCACGTCGCAGGTTTTGATCAAAGTATCCAACACCTCTTTGCCTTTGGCGCTTTTGGTGTTGAGCGTGATGGAGCGCTTATTGTGGTTCAGCATTGTGAAGTACAAGCTGTCCACGCCTGGGATATCGCGCAATTGGCCGCGCGTGGCGTCGCCCTCTCCCGCGCGTTCGACCTTGATAACGTCTGCGCCAAACCACGCCAAAAGCTGCGTGCAAGTAGGGCCAGACTGGACGTGCGTGAAGTCTAGGATGCGAACACCGTCTAATGCTTTACTCATAAAAATCCCCGATATTAAAGTTAAAAATTTTGAAGTATCTTGAAGTTCGCTATATGCAGCTCAATTTACGCAGCTCTATTTTTTGCAAGCCAGCTGTTCACAACAGTAACGGTTTGGTCAACACTGGCATTTTGCATGCCCAATTGCGCCGCAAAAATTTGAACAATCATATCAACACGTTCAATGTGCGTGGCGCCAGCGGCCAAAGCACGTGCGGCTGATGACGGCTTGGCCAAACCATCGGCAGCGGCGGCGTATTTATCAAACGGCACGAGATCGTCGGAGGATGCGCCCATTGTCACGCACAGCTTGGCCACCCATTCGTAAATAACCTTAGATTGCGCCAAATCACCCAAGACGGCATCTTTGATCGGACGCATGCCGTCCGCCTGAATGCATTGGTAATTGCCCGTCAACAACATGCTCCACTTGGCCAAAGGTACGAACAAGGAGTCAAATACTTTGAGTTTGACGGGCAGTTCTAAGGCTTCGCCGTTGTGCGTGTAGCGCACAGCTTCGATATCGCTCTCGAGTTGCTGCAAGATTTGAGTGTGTTTTGCCGATTCAAAACGTGCGACTTTGAAGTTGGTGGGCAGTGCGACTTGCAGCACGTTGACAGGCTCATCGACGGGTCGGAAAGCTTGCGGATCTGGGCTTGAGAGCGTCATGCAAACCGGGTCAAACGCATCCCATACATCAGCCTGAGCGTAGGCGTTGCGGAAGTTGTTTAAATCAATGTCAACCTTTCTAAGACTATTTTGATTGAGCAATCGCGCCAAATACGGCAGTGGCGGCATGTTCATGATGGGCATGCAAGGCAATTTTGCCAAGGCAATTTGCTGCATCAATTCACGAATGCCATCTTGCCGGTACTGCGGCTCTTGCATGGCCAGCACCACCAAATCAAACGCGGCTAAATTGGTGACTTGCTGTGGCGTACAGGCAGTTAATCGACCCTTTAAGTCTTTTGAAGCAACTTCAAGCAGGCCATTGACGCCCACGTCCCGCCGACCTTTGATGGGCAAACGCACGCGAATACCCTCAGCATTGATTAAGTTAGCTGTCATTGTGCGGCAAGTCATTGTCACGTTATGGCCAGCTGCCAAGCATTTGACAGCTAGCAAGGAACCGTAGGACGCACCCAAAATTAGAATGTTGAAAGTTGATGTATTGCTCATACCGCAATCATACGGGTAAATACTTAAAAACAATCAAGTCTTATATAAGACATAAGATATTAGACTCACTTTTTTTCAGAAAATTGACTGCGGTCAAAGTTTATCCTCCAAGAGCATTATCAAATTTCACGCTGCGTTTTATCGTTTCACAATGTGATTTAAAGACACGGCTTTCTCGCGATTTTCTTTTCAAAGACGAAAACACCGTGTTGATCTGAATTGCATTTTTTATAAATTATCGTTATAGTTAATAATCATATTTGCACTTATAACGATCAGGAGGCAACCATGTGGACTTACAACGCCCCGCTGCGGGACATGCACTTTGTGATTGAAGAAGTCTTGCAAGCGCCCACCGCTTGGGCGCAGACGCCGGCTTTTGAGGATTTGGATGCAGACACATCACGCCAGATTTTGGAAGAAGCCGGCAAGTTTGCCAACGGCGTGCTAGCTCCTATCAATGGGGCGGCTGACCTTGAAGGCTGCAAATGGGTGGATGGCAACGTTACCACCCCGCAAGGCTACCCCGCTGCTTACAAAGCTTATGTCGAAGGCGGTTGGCCGGCGCTGGCGTGCGACCCCGCCTACGGTGGCCAGGGGTTGCCGCAGTTGCTGAACGCGGCGTTGAACGAGATGATTGCAGCCGCCAACCACGGCTGGACCATGTACCCCGGCTTGCTGCACGGCGCGTATGACTGCATCAAAGCGCATGGCAGCGATGCGCTCAAAACTCGCTATCTGGAAAAACTGACCAGCGGCGAGTGGCTGGCGACCATGAATTTGAGCGAACCGCAAGCTGGCAGCGACCTGAGCCAAGTGCGCACCAAGGCAGAAGTCGGCCCCAGGACGGATGATGGCGAGAGTTGGTTGATCACTGGCAGCAAAATCTGGATTTCGGGCGGCGACCAGGATATGACCGATAACATCGTCCACCTCGTGCTGTGTCGTCTGCCGGATGCAACTGCGGGCAACAAAGGTTTGTCGCTGATGGTTGCACCCAAGTTTTTGCCGGATGGCTCGCGCAACAAGATCCGCTGTGATGGCATTGAGAAAAAAATGGGCATCAAAGGCAGCGCCACAAGCGCCATGAGCTTTGAAGCCGCGACCGGCTGGCTGGTGGGTGAGCCGCACAAGGGCCTGACAGCCATGTTTGTGATGATGAATTCTGCCCGCCTGCACGTTGCCATGCAAGGCTTGGGGCATTTGGAGATGGCGCAGCAAAATGCCCACGCCTACGCCAGCGAACGTGTGCAAGGAAAAATTAATGGCCAAATCGGCACGATCGACCAACACCCCGCCGTGCGCCGCAACCTGTGGAGCTTGCGGTCGTTATGTGAAGGCGAGCGCGTGATCGCCTACTGGACGGCGCAACTGCTGGACGAGGCGCACAGCCACCCCGACGCAGCACAGCGCGCCAAGGCGGAAGACTTGGTCGCACTGCTCACCCCCGTGGCCAAAGCGTTTTTCACCGACAACGGCAACCGAGGCGCGAACGAGGCGCTGCAGGTGTGGGGCGGCTACGGCTATGTGCATGAGTACGGCATCGAGCAAACCGTGCGCGACAGCCGCGTTGCCATGATTTACGAAGGCACCAACGAAATCCAGGCCATTGACCTGCTACAGCGCAAGATCATGGCGGACGGCGGCGCCAAGCTGCTGGATTTGCTAGCGGTGTTGGAACAAGAACTTGAAGTCGGCGCGGGTGTGCCTGAGTTGAATGAATTTACCAACGCGCTACGCGCCCAGATCGCCGCCACCCGCGAAGCCGTGGGCGCGCTGCTCGCGGCGCGGGAGGCTGCCCCCGACTGGTCGCTGCGTGTGGCGGATGACTTTTTACGTGGACTCGGCTTCACGCTATTAGCCTGGGCCTGGGCACGCAGCGCGCGGGTTGCCTTGCCGCAAGTGGCCGACGCTTGGTACGCAGACAAAGTCAAAGCCGCCCGCTTTGGTGTGCAGTGGCTGCTACCTGAAGCGAACTACCGTTGGCAACGGGTGATGGCGCGGAACGCTGTTTTGCCTGAAATTGGCTGCAATTAACCAAATTTACCCCAAATTACCCCTCAAATATGCCTCTAGCCGGCGTACTTATTGCCTAAGTAGCTATTAAAATAGTAGCGAATTTAAAGCTTTTTTTAGAATCTCTTTGATTACACTTTAACTTGCATACGTGGCGTTTTCGGCCAATCGAGGTGAAAGAATTCACCACGCGGTTTGTCGGTGCGCTCGTAGGTGTGCGCACCGAAGTAATCACGCTGGCCTTGCAACAAGTTGGCAGGCAAATTAGCGCTGCGGTAACCGTCGAAATAAGCCAAAGCTGAGCTGAAAGCGGGCACGGCGATGCCATGCTGCACGGCCAAGCCAATCACTTTACGCCAGTTGTTTTGCGCGTCGTGTAAGGCGTTGGTGAAATAGCTGTCCAACATCAGGTTTTTCAAATCCGGTTGGGTGTTGTAGGCGTCGGTGATTTTCTGCAAAAACCGTGCGCGGATGATGCAACCGCCACGCCAAATTTGAGCGATGGTTGCGAAATTCAACGTCCAGTTGTATTCTTTCTCAGCCTCTTTCATGAGCTGGAAGCCTTGTGCGTAGGCGCAGATTTTGGAGCAATACAAGGCATCTTGAATGGCGGCGATGATGGTTTCACGGTCCTTTTCAAATGGCAATTGCGGGCCTTTCAAGATTTGGCTGGCTGCCACGCGCTCGGCTTTAAGGGCTGACAGAGCTCGCGCAAAAACAGCCTCAGCAATCGCGTTAGCGGGTGCGCCCAACTCCAACGCGTTGGCCGCTGTCCACATGCCTGTGCCCTTTTGCCCTGCTGTGTCCAGCACTTTGTCGACCAAAAAGGTTTGTCCGCTGGCATCTTCTGGGTCTTTTTGTTGCAAGATGTCTGCGGTGATTTCGATCAAGAAGCTGGACAGTGTTCCCTTATTCCAAGAGTCAAACACTTTGCCAATTTCGCCTGCGCTCATGCCCAGCATGTTTTTCATCAAGGCATAGGCTTCGCATATGAGCTGCATGTCGATGTACTCAATGCCGTTGTGCACCATTTTGACGTAGTGGCCTGCGCCATCCGGGCCAATGTGGGCTGTGCACGGCACGCCGCCTACCAGTGGGTGGCCAGGCGTTGCGCCGTCTAGCTGTTGCCCTGTGACAGGGTCAACCTTGGCGGCAATATCGCGCCAAATGGGTTCTAACGATGCCCAAGCTTTGGCAGAGCCACCTGGCATCAACGACGGGCCAAAACGAGCGCCGGTTTCACCACCTGAGACGCCAGATCCGATGAAGGCAAAACCTTTGGCGCTGAGTTCCTTTTCACGGCGAATCGTGTCACCCCACAAAGCGTTACCTCCGTCTATGATGATGTCGTCCGCTTCTAAATGGGGCATCAGTGATGCAATCGTATCATCAGTCGCCGCGCCCGCTTTGACCAGCAAGATGATTTTGCGGGGGCGTTTGATGTTGCGCACGAATTCGGCAACATCGGTATAACCGGAGACGCGTGGTGCTGAGGGTTCATTGGCCTTGCACTGAGCAATGAAGTCCGACGTGCGCTCGGAGTTGCGATTGAAAACGGCGATGTTGTAGCCGTGGTCAGCAATGTTGAGTGCTAAGTTTTGCCCCATTACGGCTAAACCTACTAGGCCAATGTCTGATGATGCATTCATGGATGTTGTCATGTGAAATATTATTGTTAAATTATGGCGCCAATTACACAGTTATTTAAGCTGCTAATTGTGCCGTTAAATGTGCCATTATGATAGGCGTTTAAAAGACAAATCCAGCGGAAAAATAAGTCAAATACTTTATGCCAAATACTATCAACAACCATTTTGTGCCCTGGTTTCGGTCAGTCGCACCGTATATTCATATGCACAGAGGGAAAACCTTTGTGGTTGGCATCGCGGGTGAGGCCATCGCTGCTGGAAAACTGCAGAACTTGGCACAAGATTTGGCATTAATTCAGAGCATGGGAGTCAAAGTCGTCTTGGTGCATGGTTTTAGACCCCAAGTTAACGAACAACTGATGGCTAAAGGGCATACGCCACGTTATTCGCACGGTATGCGCATTACTGACGAAGTGGCACTGGATTGCGCGCAGGAAGCTGCAGGACAATTGCGTTACGAAATTGAAGCCGCCTTTAGCCAAGGTCTACCCAATACGCCTATGGCCGGCTCAACCGTCAGAGTGATTTCAGGCAACTTCATCACCGCACGGCCCGTGGGAATCGTCGATGGTGTTGACTTTCAACACTCTGGATTGGTTCGTAAAGTAGATACTGCAGGCATAACCCAAACACTGGCGTTTGGGTCAATGGTATTGCTCTCGCCGTTTGGATTTTCGCCTACTGGCGAGGCGTTTAACCTGACCATGGAGGAAGTTGCGACGTCGGTTGCTATCGCTTTGCAGGCTGATAAGTTAATCTTTATGAGTGAGGTTCCAGGTATCAGAATGCAAGCCCATGAACCTGCTGGAGATGACAACCCAATCGATACGGAACTACCATTAGCTGCAGCAAAAGCTTTGTTGGCGAATTTGCCTTCAGCAAGTCAGCCTTCAGACACCGCATTTTATTTACAGCACTGCGTGAAAGCATGTGAAGAAGGTGTTGAGCGCAGCCATATTTTGCCATTTGATGTTGATGGCGCATTGCTGCTAGAAATCTATGTTCACGATGGCATCGGCACCATGGTTGTGGATGAAAAACTAGAGAGCTTGCGCGAGGCCACAGCAGATGATGTAAGTGGTATTTTGCAATTGATTGAGCCATTTGAAAAAGATGGCACTTTGGTCAAACGCAGTCCAACTGAGATCGAACGTGATGCGAACAACTACAGCATCATTGAGCACGATGGTGTAATTTTCGCCTGCGCCGCACTGTACCCATACCCCGAGTCGAGAACGGCTGAGATGGCTGCGCTGACTGTTTCACCGCATGTGCAAGGTCATGGCGATGGTGAGCGGGTACTCAAGCGCATAGAGCATCGTGCCAAAGCAGCTGGCTTGGACAGTATTTTTGTGCTAACCACGCGTACCACACATTGGTTTTTAAAGCGTGGCTTTAAGCTGGTTGATCCAGATTGGCTCCCAGAGGCTCGCAAACGCAAGTACAACTGGGACAGGAAGAGCCAAGTTTTGGTTAAAAAAATCAGTTGATGGGCTTTATGCCAAACAATCCTGCGGAATCTCTTCAACGGGCTTAGCCCCAGTCATGATGGCCACAGTGTCAGACATACTGATTTTCTTGGGGTTGACCACCGCTGCGCGCCTTCCTAAGCGCTGGATATGAATACGGTCTGCCACTTCAAACACATGCGGCATGTTGTGGCTGATCAAAATCACTGGCAAGCCTTTGTCTCGCACACGGCGAATCAGCTCTAACACCATGTTGCCCTCTTTCACGCCCAGAGCAGCCGTTGGCTCGTCCATGATGACAACGTGCTGAGCAAATGCCGCACTACGCGCTACGGCAACACCTTGACGTTGACCGCCCGACAATGTCTCTACGGCTTGCGTCATAGAGCGAATACCAATTTTCAGCTCATTCATATGCCGAACAGCTTCTTTAAGCATGCTCGGCTTATCAATCAAACGAAAAACTTTACCCAAAACACCAGGACGCAAGATTTCGCGACCTAGAAAGAGGTTTTCAGCAATACTCATGGCGGGTGCAACCGCTAAATCTTGGTATACGGTTTCAATGCCAGCGCGACGTGCATCAATGGGCGAGCGGAAGTGCACAGGCTTGCCATCTAGTAACATCTCACCAGAATCAGGCGTGACTGCACCAGATAAAACTTTAATCAGTGAGGACTTCCCTGCGCCGTTGTCGCCAATAACAGCCAGAATTTCGCCAGCACGAAGTTCAAAATCGACACCATCTAGCGCTGTAACTTGGCCATAACGTTTGACGATGTTACGCGCTTGCATCACCAAAGGCGCTGCGCTCAAATTGGTATTTGCAGTCATTAGCGCGCTCCTTTGCGAGACATTTGATCCGCAGCTACGGCCAGAATCACTAAAACGCCTGTAATCAATGTTTGGTAAACAGAAGCGACTCCCATCAAGGTCAAGCCATTGCGAAAAACGCCAACGATGACAGCGCCGACCAGTGAACCTAAAAGGATTCCTCGCCCACCAAATAAACTGGTTCCCCCTAGAACCACAGCTGTGATGGCATCTAAATTTTCCGTTTGCCCCGCTTGCGGATCACCCACACCCGTTCTTGCTACAGATAATAGAGCAGCAATACCATAAAATAAACCGGCTAATGCATAAACACCCAACAAAACACGATCCACAGAAATGCCGGTTAATCTGGCAGCTTCTGGGTTGTTCCCCACAGCGTAAACATGACGGCCAGGCGATGAATCACGCAACATATACCAAGCCACCACATACAAAACTATCATCACGATGGTGCCGTACCCAACCTCTGTGCTGCCAATGCTGAAAGTATTCCCCAACGCAGTCATTTCTACCGGCAGATCTCGCACAGTTTGTGATTCAGAATAAATTTGTGTGATTGCGAATGCGATATTCAACGTCCCCAGTGTCACAATAAAAGAAGGCAATTTAACTTTGGTAATCAACAAACCATTGATAAGCCCAAACATAGTTGCCGTGCCCAGCCCACAAGCAATAGCAAGATAGGGATCGAACCCGTAATCCACAGCAAACTTAGTCATCACAATGCCAGCCAAAGACATCACCATGCCGCACGACAGATCAATACCTGCCGTCAAAATAATCAAAGTTTGACCGATAGCGAGTACGCCAACTACCATCACCTGCTGAAGCACCAGTGAGAGATTCTCACCCGTTAAAAAACGGTCTGATTGCGTGGTGAAAAAAAAGCAAGTAGCAAGTAGCGCTAACCATGGTCCCAAGGCACCCCACGGTATGGCTCTGGCCTGACCATCAGAAGACAACGTAGTCATAAATAATCCAACAGAAACAATAAAAAAGCTTACAACGAGAAGGCTATTCCTCCATCGTTGTAAGCCCATGCTAATCACTAAACTCTACAAATTACTTCTTACCCCAGCATAAATCTGCACCAACTTTGGTGTCTTTGCTGTCAACGCCTTTGATGGCTTTGTTTGCAATCAAAGTCACGCCAGTGTCAACATAACCAGACGCTTTTTTGCCAGACTTGGCATACTCAGCACCGGCTTGCACACCCATAGAAGCCATTTTCAACGGGTATTGTTGAGACGTTGCAGCAATCACGCCTTTGGCTGTGTCTTTGATACCTTGGCAACCGCCGTCAACTGACACGATAGTCACGCCAGTTTTCTTGGCTTTTTGCAAAGCGTTGAATGCGCCGGCAGCTGCTGGCTCATTGATGGTGTACACCACGTTGATATCTGGGTTCTTTTGCAGGCAGTTTTCCATGGCTGTTTGGCCTTTGGCTTGGTCGCCGAAGCTGTCTGCAGCGCAAACGATTTCTGGCGCTGTTGACAATTCATTTGACTTAGCGTCGTTGGCTTTCAAGCCGTAGCCAACCATGAAACCATTGTGACGCTGCGCGCCCACTGGATGACCTGGGAACAAGTCAAGCATCGCGATTTTCGCTGGCTTACCGCCCATGGCTGCTTTGGCGTATTGACCAATCAATTCGCCAGCCTTGTAATTGTCAGTTGCGAACAATGCATCTGCGCCATCAAACGGGCTGTCCAAAGCAATCACTTGTACGCCCTTGGCTTGCACTTTTTTCACTGTTGGGATGATGGCATCGCCACTTGCTGTGATCAAAATGGTTTTTGCGCCAGCAGCTGCCATGTTTTCTAAGGCGGTGATCTGCGCTGCTGTGTCGCCATCTTGTTTGCCGCTGGCTGTGAGCAACTTGATACCGAGCTTCTTAGCTTCAGCTTGCGCGCCCTCTTTCATCTTGACGAAGAACGGGTTGGTCTCAGTTTTAGTGATCAGACCCACAACGGTCTGAGCGGCCATACTACTTGTAGCAGTAAAGACCAATGTAGCAAGGAGTAAAGAAGGCTTGAAATTCATATGTGTCCCTTAAAAATAATGTTAAGCCAAACCTCCCGATTTCGAGATGTTTGAAATATTCTTCTTCTTTTTACAGAAGAATTGGGACGTAGTATGCCTGCAAGCAATTACTAAATCAATTGGCTTTATTAATGGAAAACCCTAAAAACACCCTAAAGTTGGCCTATTACGCCAGAAAAACTGAAAAAAGTGAGGGAAAAGTATAGAAAAATGGGCGCAGCGTGCCAGTGTTACCCGGTTTATTGGATTGGCGTGAATAGATAACGCCAGTGCTAATGCTGATTGATACTTGGTGCCCGTCGTTCTGGCGGCACAGTCACGGCGATTTCAGAATTCAGAATTTGCCACAGCTGACTCAAACGGCTGACCGCTTCAGCCGAAGTATCTGGCTCTGTTGTTTTGCTATTCTGACTTAACGAATCTCGCATCACATAAGTCTTAGGTTTTTTCTTCAAGGTAATCTCGGTATCCAAAATTCGCCACAGCATACTGAGCTTCTCATTAGCTTCAACAGTCGTGTCCGATGCCGTCACAGAGTCGCTCCCGGCATCAGATTGCCGCTTGTTAGCGATTTCTGTATTCAATACGCGCCAAAGCTGTCGTAAAACTGCGGACACTTCTTTGGTTTTTTCCTCTACACCAGCTTGAGTGTTAGAAGAATCGCCTTGGCGTTTAAAAGCAATATCTGTGTTTAAAACCGACCACAGCTGCCCCATGACCCCAGCAGCTTCATCTAACTTTTCTTGGTGTAATTTGAGTTCCGCTTCGGTAGCTGGGATAGTTTTATTGTTTTCATCAGTTTTAAGCACAATATCTGTATTTAAAACTCTCCACAACTGTCCCAATACGTCTCCCGCATCTTTACTGTTAGGGGCGTCCGGTTCTTTGCTAGCATTGGCTGATGCGCTCCAGGAGATATCAGTGTTCAAAACACGCCAAAGCTGGTTAAGCACATCTGCGCTGTCTTTTGCGGGTTTTACCAGCCCAGTGCTGTCCGCTGGCTTTGCGTTTGCAGGGGAAAATGTTAGTGCATCACCTTCATCATCATTTGCGAGGTGGTCGATATTTTTGAGACTTTTAGATTCATAAGTAGGTTCAGCGCCAACAGCCGCAATGTGACCTTTGGTTTGAAGCACGCTCAACAAAGCGTAGGTTTTATCAACCGGTAATTTCAAGCGGCGAGCGACTAAAAAACCAACCATGGGCCGTTTTTCTAGCAACGCACAAATTAGCTTCATCGCATCAACCAAATCGCCATGCATATTGCCTAAATTTGGCCACGACTCTAAGCGCAGCAAGCACAACATAAATTGACTGTCCAGCCTGCGAATGGTGACGGCATAAGCAATGCTCCAATCAGCAGCCGAAGTGGTTGTCCTTGATATTGCTAAAGCCATGTGCTTATTCAGTGAAGATGTGTTACTTTTCAAACTCAGCAGCTAGCAATATGAACCGCTAAGTCATTTGATATTCCAGCATGTTACTAACGTTAATATTAGCAATATACGAAACAAAATACAAACAAAAGTATACAGACAGTTGACCGAATAAGTTAACTTTTGCACCAATCTAAGCAAAGCAAGCTCAAAAACCAGTGACTTAAATCACGCATTTCACATAAACTTATGTAGGCAAATTTTTCAATGATGCAGTTTCCTGATTTTGAACATGCTCAAAATTGCTATCAATGCAAGACTGCAAAAACACGCAAAAGACCAATTCGCAATCGATCCACCTAAAAAGGTCCAATCAACTTTGGTGCAATCACCAGAACCCTTCAAAATCATAGGAACAAGGTTTTGCAGCGGAAACGTCTCAATCATGCCGTAAATATCGCGCCCACACGATGCGATTTCAGGCGGGTACCACTGAAGCCAGCTTTGACGCGCTGCCACAAACGCTCCACCCAGCGCGGTGATGATAACCAACCAAGAAGCGCTGATTTGAATGCCTCTTATCCCAGTAGCCGATGCAATAATTGCCCATACAGCTATTAAAATAATAGCATATCGTTGCACAATACACATCGGGCATGGCTCCAAACCGCCAACGTGTTGCAAATAGAAGCCAAAACAAAGCATGGCAACGCAGCCCACAGCTATCAAAGCCATGATTTGTCTAAAACTAAACCGGTCTAAAAAACTCAAAGCATTCAAAATGACGACTCCACTGTAAAATCACGATTAATTGATACCAAGACTTTTAAAAAGTTCTGTATAAGTTTATTCACAACTATCTAAAAATTTTCTCAAGATTTCTAAAAGGTAAGCAATCATATGGCACGCATGGTCAACTGTATCAAATTAGGCATTGAAGCTGAAGGCTTGGACTTTCCGCCTTACCCAGGTGACTTGGGTAAAAAGCTATGGGAGGGCGTAAGCAAGCAAGCTTGGGCCGATTGGATGAAGCACCAAACCATGCTGGTCAACGAGAACCGCCTGAATTTGGGCGATTTACGCGCCCGCCAATACTTGGCACGTCAAATGGAAGCGCATTTCTTCGGCGGCGGTGCAGATGCTGCGCAAGGCTATGTTCCTCCAAGCGCATAAATCATGCACAGCATTACTTAGTCGGCTAGCTAGGTCAAACAACTATCGTTAACGGCATCGCACATTGTGTTGTTATTGGCGCAGGCATCGCGGGCGCATGCGCAGCGCAGAGCTTGGCAAGGCGCGGCTGGCAAGTGACCGTTGTAGATGCTGCCGCTAAGCCCGCCAGCGGCGCTTCTGGCTTACCTGTTGGTTTGTTCGCGCCATATGTCTCGGCAGACAACAACTTCACCTCGCAAATCTGCGCTGTCGGCGTGCAATTCACGCAACGACTGGCTTCTCGCTTGCTGGTTGAAGGTCTTGACTGGCAACCCAGCGGTGTGATGTCGCGCAAATATGGGGAGGCTGAACGGTGGCACGCTGATGCTGGGTGGATAAAGCCTGCTGCACTGGTAAAAGCGTGTTTAGCGCAAGCCAATGTGACCTGGCGAGGCCATTGTGATGTGAAACGGCTATCTCGGGATGGTGATTCATGGATGCTTATAGACAAAGATGAGCACATCCTTGCACGGGCAGATATGGTCGTCATTGCCACTGCCAACCAAAGCGCTGAGCTGTTAAATACGATGTCAGCTGCGCCAAAATTGATTTTCCAAGCTGTTCGCGGGCAAGTGACCTACGGTAACTTGAGTGCACCTGCAACTGCAGAGACTTCGACCTATCCGATCAACGGTAGCGGTAGCTACATAGCTACTGACGCCGAATGGCTCGTTGGCGCGACCTATGACCGGAATAATCTGAGTTTAGACGCAAGCATTCGCGACCAAGTAGACAATTTTGAACGTCTAGAAAACTTAGCCCCTGAAATAGCGGCTCAACTCAAACCAGCTTTTGAGCGCGGTTTGGTGAACAACTGGGTTGGTATACGCTGCGCAACGACTGATAGATTGCCTATCGTCGGTGAAGTTTTACAAGGCTTATGGCTTTGCACAGCTATGGCGTCACGGGGTTTAACTTTTGCGCCATTGTGCGCAGAATTGTTAGCTGCGCAATGTGAAAACGATAAAAGTGAAGAGTTACCACTGACGCCGCGCCTTGTGAAGGCACTCAGCATTCAACGCTATATGAAGAAATAGTCACAGCGACAGCCTTTAGTGTAAGAATCAAGAAGGTAAATTAGACTCAGTCAATAAGTATTAGTGATTCATAGTTCCCAGCAAATCACAACATCCAAACATCCACAAACGGCGTACTACATATATGAACACGAAAAAACTCTTCATCCTGCTTGCCGTCATTGCTGCAGCTATCGCTTTTTTCGTATTCGATTTGGGTAGATTCTTTAGCTTAGCCTATATCAAAGAAAGCCAGCAGTCGTTTTCAGTGCTTTACAACGAGCGCCCTGTCTTCATCACCGCTGTGTTTTTCGCTATTTATGTGGCCATCACAGCCCTGTCACTGCCTGGTGCAGCCATCATGACTTTAGCTGCAGGTGCAAGCTTTGGGCTGGTTTGGGGCACAGTCGTCGTGTCTTTCGCGTCAACCTTGGGCGCTACCTTCGCGATGCTGATTTCCCGCTACGTGCTGCGCGACAGCATTGAAAAACGCTTTGGCGCAAAGCTTGCTGATGTCAACAAAGGCATGAAAAAAGAAGGTGCGTTTTACCTGTTCACCTTGCGGCTGCTGCCTTTGATTCCGTTCTTTGTGCTCAATGTACTGATGGGTCTGACCAAAATGAAAACCTGGACTTTCTTTTGGGTCAGCCAATTAGGTATGTTGGCTGGTACGGTAGCTTACGTCAACGCGGGTACTGAAATCGCCAAGATCGACTCTTTGCGCTCCATCTTATCCCCCGGTTTGATTGGCTCATTTGTCTTGCTGGGTTTGTTCCCGCTGCTCATGAAAAAGGTCATCGATTTCTTCAAAAAACGCAAGGTTTATGCGCGTTGGAACAGCGTCAAACCCAAAACCTTTGACCGTAACCTTATCGTCATCGGTGCAGGCGCGGGTGGCTTGGTCACAGCCTTGATTGGCGCAGCCGTCAAAGCGAAAGTCACCTTGGTAGAAGCCCACAAAATGGGTGGCGATTGTTTAAACTTTGGCTGCGTGCCCAGCAAAGCCATCATCAAATCCGCCAAATTAGCGCACCAAATGCGGCACGCTGAGAACTACGGTTTAAAAACTGCTTTTCCGGCTTTTGATTTCAAAGCCGTGATGCAGCGCGTACACGACATCATTGCTGCTATTGCCCCGCACGACAGCGTGGAGCGATTCACCGGCTTGGGTGTTGACGTGGTGGAAGGCTACGCCAAAATCATCAACCCGTGGACAGTTGAAATCGCGCTGATAGATGGCGGCACCAGAACATTAACGACGCGTAGCATTGTCATCGCCGCTGGTGCCAGCCCCGTGGTGCCACCATTGCCAGGAATTGAACAATCTGGCTACGTGACCAGCGACACCTTGTGGGATGCTTTTGCCAAGCTAGACGCCTTGCCCAAGCGCTTGGTCGTTTTAGGCGGTGGCCCGATTGGTTGCGAGCTGGCGCAAAGCTTTGCGCGACTGGGTTCTGTGGTGTCGCAGGTTGAAATGGCGCCGCGCATCTTGATACGGGAAGACGAAGAAGTGTCGGCCTACGCTCAAAAATCATTGTCCAGCGATGGCGTACAGGTACTGACTTCGCACAAAGCGCTGCGCTTTGAAAACGTCAATGGCGTCAAAACACTGGTTGTTGAGCACAACGGGGCTGAAAAACGCATTGAGTACGATGAAGTCATTTGCGCCGTAGGCCGGATGGCGCGGCTCACGGGCTACGGCTTGGAAGACTTGGGCATTCCCACCCAGCGCACCGTGGATACCAACGAGTATTTAGAAACCATTTACCCGAATATTTACGCCGCTGGCGACGTGGCTGGCCCCTACCAGTTCACCCACACCGCCGCTCACCAAGCTTGGTATGCAGCCGTTAACGCGCTGTTTGGCACGTTCAAAAAGTTCAAAGCTGAGTACCGCATCATCCCCGCCGCCACGTTTATTGACCCTGAAGTGGCTCGTGTTGGCTTAAACGAATCTGAGGCGAAAGCGCAAAACATTGCCTATGAAGTCACCAAATACGGCATCGACGACCTAGACCGCGCCATTGCCGACAGCGAAGCGCATGGCTTCATCAAGGTGCTGACAGTCCCTGGCAAAGACAAGATTTTGGGCGTCACCATCGTGGGTGTGCATGCGGGCGACTTGCTGGCTGAGTATGTGCTGGCAATGAAGCATGGCTTGGGACTCAACAAAATTCTAGGAACTATCCACGCCTACCCCACTCTAGCCGAGAGTAACAAATATGTGGCTGGCGAGTGGAAACGTGCGCACCAGCCAGTGAAATTGCTGGCATGGGTGAAAAAATACCACGATTGGCGCAGGGGTTAAACAAAGCTTGCAAAGGAAGACGATGATGAGATTTATAACCGTAAAATTTGCTACATTTTTGATAGCTGCTCTGGCAGTATTTACGCCGGCTAGTGCCGTATTTGCACAGTCTTTTGACCACAATTACGCCGCCTATGACGCGCAGCTCAAAAAGCACGTCAAATTTCTACCCGATGGCAAACAAAGCCGCGTGAACTACAAAGGTTTTGCGTCAGAACGCGCAGAATTGATAAAAACCTTGGAAGCTTTTAGCGCCGTCACTCCCGCTCAGTTCGCCGCATTCAGCAAAGACCAGCAGATGGCGTTTTTGATCAACGCTTACAACGCTTTCACTATTGAGTTGATTTTGACCAAATACCCCGATGTCAAATCCATCAAAGACCTTGGCAGCACCTTTTCTAGCCCATGGAAAAAAACCTTTTTCAAACTCTTGGGCGAAGAGCGCAATTTGGACTGGATTGAGCACGACAAACTGCGCCCCACAGGCAAAAACATTGTGAATGGCGGCTACCAAGACCCACGCATCCACGTCGCCATCGTCTGCGCCAGTATCGGCTGCCCCGCCCTGCCGACAGAAGCATTCACCGCAGCCAAGTTAGACGCGCAATTGGACGCTGGCATGGCACGCTTTGTGCAAGATAAAACCCGCAACCGCTATGAGGGCGGCAAACTGCAGGTCTCAAGCATTTTCAAATGGTTCAAAGACGACTTCGAAAAAGGTTACAAGGGATTTAGCAAAGTCGAAGACGTTTTCGCCAAATACGCCGATAATTTAAGTAATGATTCAGCTATTCAAGGACAAATTCGTGCCAAAACGGTTTCTATCAGCTATCTTGATTACGATTGGTCCCTTAACGATAGCGGTCGTTAAGCTCTTAATTTTAACGACCTTGGTCGCTAACATTTCTTTTGCTGCCGAGTTAAGCGCTTTTTCTATATCTTCAGGTACAACACCACCTGCGCCATGGCACTACTTTGGCCTGCCTGACCGTTACGCCAAACCACCCACACTTTTTGACATAGTTGACCTCGATGCCAAAAAAGTGTTGCGCGTGCGTACGGACAAGTCTTACGGCAACTTGGCGCATACCTACTCTGGCGCTGCGAGCAGCATCGCTTTCAGCTGGCGCTTAGATCTGCCTCTACTTGCTGCAAATTTGAAGTCAAAAGCTGCAGACGATGCGGCACTCAAAGTCTGCGTCGCTTTTGACATGCCCATGGACAAAGTCCCCTTCAATGAACGGGCAAAGCTGCGGTTTGCCCAGCTTTTCAGCAAAGAACACCTACCCACAGCGACCGTTTGCTACGTCTGGGCCCATGCTGAGCCCGTAGGCACCGACTTTGACAACCCGTTCACAGGCCGCGTGCATTACATCGTGTTGAACTCTGGCGAAGCACAACTCAAAACTTGGCAATCGCACCAGCGCAGCATCAGCGCTGATTTTTTGAAAGCCTTTGGCAACGAAACCAGTGTTATACCGCCCATCACAGCTATCATTGTTGGTGCTGATTCGGACAATACCCTAGGTTCTAGCCTTGGCTACGTGGCAGACATCGTCTTGCAGCCCTGAACCTCAAACTTTGAATCTGATATCTTGCAGGCAGCGTATAACCATAGTTAGCTGAGGAAATGTAATTAATCACCTTTGTCTGCGACTATACAAACAATGAAAACACTGCTGCTGTTCAATTATGACTGGGACGCCGAGGGCTTTGAGCGGCTAGCCGCACAAAAAGAGCTACCATGGGGACGTGTTTTTGCGAGCAGAGGCTTTGACTTGTTTTCGTTTCCCAGCAACGCCAATTTGGTGTTTTTTGACCTAGACCGCTTCGTTAACAAACTCGCCAACCAAGCCAAGCGCGCAGGCTGGACGTCCGTCACCTCACAGCACGAACAATTTGGCACGCTCGCCGCCGCCATGCTGGCCGAAAAAATGGGCTGGCCAGGCACGCCGCCCGCCGCCGTCGTTGCCTGCCAGCACAAGCTGTACGCACGCCAAGTGCTGCAGCAAGTTTGCCCAGAAGCAACGGTACACTTTCAACGCATGCCCGCTGCCTATGGCGAACCTGTGCCCGAAGGACTGAGTTACCCCACTTTCGTCAAACCCGTCAAAGCCGCCTTCTCCGTGCTGGCTAAAATCGTCCACTCAAAAGACGAATTACACCAGTTCACCCGCTTTGGTGCGTATGAGTTGTGGGTCATCAAGCGCTTGGTTGAACCCTTTGAGCGCATCGCCAAGAAAATCTTGCCCCAAGCTGGCACAGCGCACAGCATGATTTTGGAAACGCCAGCCAACTCTGCCAACGCGCAGCAATACAGCTTAGACGGCATCGCTTTTAACGGCAACATCAAACCGCTGGGCGTGGTTGACTCCGTCATGTACCCCGGCACGCAGGCGTTTATGCGGTTTGACTATCCTAGCAAACTCCCCGCTGATATCCAAAATCGTGCTTTAGACGTGGCATCGCGGTTTTTGACCGCGATTGGCTACACCCACGGCTTATTCAACATGGAGTTTTTCTTCGACGCCGTGACTGATAAGCTGACGGTGATTGAGTTCAACCCCCGCATGGCCTCGCAGTTTGCAGATTTGTACCTGCGGGTTGACGGTGTTGACCTCTACGCCATGGCTTTGGAGTTGGCAAACGGGCGTGACCCGTGGTTGCTGCCTCGCGCTTTGCCCACCGCAAAAGTGGCGACCAGCGCCGTCTACCGTGTCTTCGACAGCGCCCAGCCCACGCTGCAGCAAACCATCCCGCCCATGCCGCCAGACGCGCAACTGCATGAATTAAAACAACAATTCCCCGACCACCTGCTCTTGAGCTTCCCCAAAACCGGTGGCTCCACCGCGCGAGACTTCAAATGGCTGGGCAGCTACCGCTACGGCATTTTGCACTTGGGTGGACAAAGCGACGTCGATTTAAAATCAAACCTACAAAAAGCCAGCGAACTGCTGGGTTGGCCTGCGCCCCTAGCAGAAACTTACCCCACTGCAACTTTTCACGTCCAACCCACTCAAACTGACTCCACCACATTACCCAACCGGAGACTCACTGCATGACCCCTAAAAATCTCAATATTTTCAAAGGCTTAGCCTCCTGGCTAGCCACTCTGACCCTGGTGTTCGTGGCCGGCTGCTCCACCATCAGCGCCAACACCGCACAAAACCCAGGCGGCGCTTACACCCCCGTCAACGCGCACGAGCAAGACGGCCAAAGCCGCTTGATGCTTAAAGGCTACGACGTGGTGAGCTACTTCACCGACAACAAACACGCCTTGGGCAAAGCCGAATTCCGCAGTGTTTATGAAGGCGTCACCTTCCAATTCGCCACCGCAGAGCACAAAGCCCTGTTCGACAAAGAACCCGCCAAATACCTGCCCCAATACGGTGGCTACTGCGCTGACGGCATTTTGTATGGCATCCCATGGGGTGGCGATGCAGATACTTGGAGCATGAAAGAAGGCAAACTCTACATCTTCGGCGGCCAAAGCTCCAAAGACGCGTGGGAGCTGAATCTGCACGACAACTACGCCACCGCAGACAAAATGTGGAACACCGAGATCAAAGGCAGCAACAGCTTCTACCAACGCCTAAAACGCCTCACCTTCAAAGTGCCGTATTACAACTCTGGTAGTGAATTGGCAGCTTTGGTTGCGGCTAAGAAGGCTGGTAAGTAATCTAAAAAATTACTGCAAATTCGGAATAACCCGCGTTGGTTTATTATCAGCAGCGGCCTTTCTTTTGTCTGCCCAAACCAAGCTGGTTTTATTATCTTTGCAATTTTTAGTATTATCCGAATACTCTATTCTAAACATAGGACATTTCCCGTCGCCATTCCCAGTAATGCCACCGCTCGGGTAACACACCAGCGCACCATCCTGTGAGTAAAGCTCACTAGGAATATCACAACAAACCGGCGGCACATAATAAACTGGTTTGCCTTCAAATGTAGTTTTTATAATACTGCGTGGTGGGTTAGAAACTGACCTGCTTTGATAATCCCATATTTTGGCTTGCAACCAAGGCACAACGGTGTCTAGCTTGCCAGAGATATTCTCTACCTTGCTAGATTCAGCGGGTTTTTGTGCACAGGCGGAAATACTCAAAACTAGCGCGGCGATAAAAAAGGTCAATGTTTTCATAGTTTTTCCCTTTGTCCACTCCACTTTGTTCACTATACTTTTTATAGCTGCTTAGGCAATAAATACGCTGGCTAGAGGCATATTTTTATCTCAAACAACTCTAATTTCTGAGATTTCAGCTCAGCAGCTTGTCGTAGTCAGCGTGCGAACCAATCCAAAACCACTGAACACCTTCTTCTACCGAAACGCCCAAAGCTCGGTATGAAATACCAACGCGAACGCTTCGAAAGGCGGTGCTTTTGATGTGTTTGAAATGTAGTGAAGGATGCGCGGGGTTTTGCTTCAAAAGCTCGAAATTGCTACGCGCCATGTCTTGAACATAACTGGGTATAGCGTCAAAACAATCCCAAAACTTGCTAGAAGTGAAATGCTTCAAAGCTCCCGCGCCTTGCCCAGCTTGTACTCTGCCACGGCTTCAGCTGCAAATACATTCAACTTGCCGGCGGTAGCGTCAGACTCCAGCTGAGTATCCCAAGCCTGTGCGTCAAACTTGGCAAACCATGAACGAAACTCTGCCAAATCTTGCATGGGCAATTGGGCAATAGCTTGTTCGATAGATTGGACATTGGTCATGGGTATGCTCCTGAGTTGCTTATATTTTAATCGTTTTGAGTGAAAACGAAGATTCTGTGCCTTACCTCCCACTTTGAAAAAGAGGGATTGAAGGGGATTTAAAACGCGGCAACCATCCAAACTTGAGGTCGCAAATTGCGATATCAAGTTTTCAAACCACTCAATTCACTATACTTTTTATAGCTGCTTAAGCAATAAATACGCCGACTAGAGCCATTATTATGCCTATTTTATGCGGTATTTGTTGTGTAGACCTAGGGCGGCTAGGAATAGCAGCATTTTCTATTTCATTTTCATTGACTCTTGAAAATAGTAAACGACACGAAATATTTAACCTTTAAGTAGCATGAGTTTTAATATTTGAAGATACTTCTAGTATTGCATCATTCACAGTAGGATTAATGACATGCGAATCCAAATTTGCAGCTAATATTTTACAATTAATAATGAGATCAATTACATCATCTCTATTAATGTTTACTTTTCCACCGTCTTTTTCGTAACCAGCACGATGTACGCAGTCATGCCTTTTAAGTACTGCCTGAAAAAGCCAAGAAATATTTCCAAAATCATAATTCAATACCGAAGTATACATGGGCTTTATTTTTTTTAAGTCATGAAAAATTAAACTTTTCAAATATATTTCAACTGTATTTTTTATTTGTGCACTCTCTTGATATATATCTTTCAAAGATAATTTTCTTTTACCAAATTCAGGATCAGTTTCTAATAATTTTTTAATTAAACTATCTGAGTTTGTCACTTCTCGTATAAATACTGAGGAAAGAAACTGTTCAGTTGCCGCGACAACATGCGCGTACAGCATTACTAATAAACTAAACTCTGTTTCAGAATCTAGCTCCTGCATCAAAAGTTTATTTATACTAGAAACATGCTTTTTAAAAATTTCGAATTGCACTGTTGAAGGTGTTTCCCACTGAAATTCAGTTGAATCACTTGTATCAAATATTTCAATTAACTCAATATCTGTATTATCTGGTAACCCTTCAATTTCACCATACCCACCGCCAAAACTAACATAAAGATTAATTTCAAATTCTTTATGACAGCTCTCGCAAACTGCTGAACCGTCTTGAATAACCTGACTGTCACGCGATTTTTCTGCCGAATAGTTAGGTTCAGGTACAAAAATTTTCTCACTCTTAACTGCTGCATTACATATGTCACAAGTAAACTTAACTGTCAATGACTTAATACCGAACGAACTAAAGCCAAAAGAACTCAAAGTTTTCTCCTTTGCACAACTAGCATTTTAAATTTGTATCCGTCCAGCCATTCTAAACACTTGATTCAAGCTTAAACACCCTCCTTATATGTAAAAATTCATATAACAAACGAACTACAAAGTATTTTGCAATCTAAAGACTTTCCCATAAAGTCACCCCCATGCATGATTTAGCTTTTGTATTTGCGGGTTTCTTTGTTGGCTTTGTGGTCGGGTTGACTGGCGTGGGCGGCGGGTCGTTGATGACGCCTATTTTGATCTTCTTTTTTGGGATCAAGCCGCATTTAGCCATTGGGTCGGATTTGTTGTTTGCTTGCTTCACCAAGCTGGGCGGCACGGTGAAGATGGCGCGGTCTGGGTTGGTGAATTGGCGGATTGTGGCTACTTTGTGTGCGGGCAGTGTGCCGGCTTCACTGGCTACGCTGTGGGTTTTGCACCAAATGGGGCCGGCCGACCCTGCTGTACAAAAGGCCATGACGTCCACCTTGGGCATTGCGCTGGTGCTGACGGCTGCGGCCACGTTGTACAAAGCGATTCGCGGTAAAAATGCGCCGCGCGATATTGCGGCTGAAGATTTAAAAGCCGCCGCGGTGCCCCGCCACTGGAGCTTTCCAATTTTGTTTGGCGCGTTTATTGGCACGCTGGTAACGCTGACGTCTGTGGGTGCTGGCGCGATTGGCGTGACGGTTCTGATGTTGCTTTACCCCCGCCTGCCGCTGCCACGCATTGTGGCGGCTGACATTGCTTACGCTGTGCCGCTCACATTGGTGGCTGGCTTGGGGCACGCTGGGCTGGGTACTGTCGATTGGGCTTTGCTGGCTAAATTGCTGATAGGCTCTCTGCCTGGCATTTGGCTGGGCTCGCACATGGTGCTGAAAACGCCTGACCGCGCTATTCGCGGGGTGCTGTCGATTTTGCTGGCTTATGCGGGCATCAAATTACTTGCTCTGTGATCTATTAGCTTTGATTCATTAGCTTCCATTCGTTTTTCGTTCTTCCTTTCCCTTTTCAGTTATTCCCATAATAAAAATGTACCAATACACCGAATTCGACAAAAACTTCGTCAAGTTACGCGCCGCACAGCACCGCGACCAATTGGAGCGCAACATCGCTGGCACGCTCAGCGACGAAGAATTCCGCCCACTGCGGCTGCAAAACGGCTGGTATGTGCAGCGTTACGCGCCTATGTTGCGCGTGGCCGTGCCGTATGGCGAGATCTCGGCGGACCAATTGCGCGTCATGGGCCGCATCGCGCGCGAGTTTGACCAGCCTAGCAAGGCCGTGTTTGACAAAGCCATTGGCACGCAAGCCACTTGGGGCACAACGCATTTACCGGTCGGCTACGGCCATTTCACCACCCGCCAAAACGTGCAGTTCAACTGGATTCCGCTGACCGACAGCGCGGACGTGATGGATTTGCTCGCGACCGTCAACATGCACGGCATCCAGACCAGCGGCAACTGCATCCGCAACATCACCACCGACGAGCTGGCCGGTGTGGCGGCGGACGAGATTGCCGACCCACGCCCGTTTGCCGAAATTTTGCGCCAATGGAGCACGCTGCACCCCGAGTTTGCGTTTTTGCCGCGCAAGTTCAAAATCGCCATCACTGGCGCGACGGACGACCGCGCGGCCGTGCGCTGGCACGATGTAGGCTTGTATTTGATCAAGAACGACAAAGGTGAACTCGGTTTCCGCGTGCTCGTGGGCGGTGGCATGGGGCGTACACCCGTCATCGGCACCGAGATCCGCGCGTTTTTGCCGTGGAACCAGATCATGAACTTCCTGGAAGCTGTGGTTCGCGTGTACAACCGCTGGGGCCGCCGCGACAACATCTACAAGGCGCGTATCAAGATTTTGGTCAAAGCCGAAGGCCAGCGCTACATCGACGAGGTGGAAGCCGAGTACCAAAACATCCTGACGCAAGACGGCGCACCGCACACCATCACGCAGGCCGAGCTGGACCGCGTGACGGCCTGTTTTGTGCCGCCAAAATTAGCTGCAGTCTCTGAAACCAAGGCCACCACCGTGCCGCCAGAGCGCCAAAAAGACTACGACCGCTGGTTGCAGCAAAACGTCGCCGCGCACAAAAACCCGAAACTACGCGCTGTGACCCTGTCGTTCAAACGCCTGGGCCAAGCCCCTGGCGATGCGGATGCTGACCAGTTGGACACCGCAGCCGCCTTTGCCGACCAGTTCTCCGCCGGTGAAGCCCGCGTCACGCATGACCAAAACTTGTTGCTGCCGTGGGTGCGCGTTGAAGACCTGCCGGCCCTGTGGGTCGCGGCCAGCCACGCCGGTTTGGCGCGCTCCAACATTCGTCTGCTCACCGACATGATCGCCTGCCCGGGCGGCGACTTTTGCGCGCTAGCGAACGCCCGCTCCATCCCGATTGCGGCGCAGATCACCGAGCGCTACCAGGACATGGACGAGCTGCACGACCTGGGTGAGATCGACCTGCACATCAGCGGCTGCATCAACTCCTGCGGCCACCACCACAGCGGTCACATCGGCATTTTGGGGGTGGATAAGGACGGTAAAGAGTGGTATCAAGTGTCCTTGGGCGGCTCGGACGGCTCGGCTTTGAGCGGCGACGCCGTGGCCGGCAAGGTCGTCGGTCCGTCTTTTGGCGCTTTGGAAGTGCCGGGCGTGATTGAGGCGCTGCTGGACACCTTCCGCCTGAACCGCCTAGGGAATGAGACCTTCATAGACGCCTTCAAACGCGTCGGCATGGAGCCGTTCAAAGCAGCAGCCAACGCTGCCCGTTTGGCCGATAAGCACGAAGAATTGCATTCCCTACCCAAAGTCGGCGGCTATGCCAAAGATGGGCAAGAGGCTTGAAGAACAACTTATTAGATTAAAAATACTATGAAATTAATAGCTGCTCAGGCAACAAATACGCCGGCTACAGCCGAAAATGGCACTGAAAATGGTGTTTTGTTCATTGCCAACGACGCCAACCCGCTGGAAAGCAACTTGGCAGGCATCAAAACCATCGTCCTGAACTTCCCCAAGTTCACCGACGGCCGCGCCTTCACCCAGGCCGTCATGCTTCGCAAACGTGCTGGTTTCACAGGCGAGATTCGCGCGACGGGCGATGTACTGGTCGACCAGTTGCAGCAAATGGCACGCAGTGGTTTTGACGTAGCTGAGTTGCGGGCGGACCAGGATTTGGCCGCTGGACAGCGCCAGTTGGACCGTTACTCCGAGTTTTACCAAGCTGACGTGGTGCAAAAAGCACCGCATTTTGCTAACAATGCTTCAAAGGTAGCAGCATGAGCGCCATAGATTTAAACGCCCGCGCATCCGCCACGTTTGCAGCCAAACTGACTGAAACCGAGGCGCTGCTGCGCCAAGCCGCCACCGCCCACGCCGGCAAAATCACCCAAGCCAACAGCCTGGGCGCTGAAGACGTGGTGATTGCGCATTTGGTTATGTCTTTGAAGGTTGATATTCCTGCCTTTGTGCTGGAAACTGGCCGTTTGAACCCTGAGACGCTGGCCTTGATGGACAAAATGAAGGCCGAGCTGGGTGACAAGTTCACGATTTTTACGCCCAACAACGAAGCCGTCATCCAGTTCGTCGCCAAAGAAGGCTTGGACCCGATGTACAAAAGCATTGAGCTGCGCAAAGCCTGCTGCAATATCCGCAAAATGGAGCCTTTAGACCGTGCGTTGGCGGGTAAAACGGCTTGGGTCACCGGTTTGCGCCGCGAGCAATCAGGCGCGCGCGCCGAGGTGCCACTGCTGGACGAGGCTGATTTGGCCACCAAAGGCCGCGTCAAATTCAACCCGCTGGCGAATTGGACTTGGGGCGATGTCTGGCATTACATACAATTGCACCAGGTGGCCTACAACCCGCTGCACGATCAGTTTTTCCCCAGCATTGGTTGCGCGCCCTGCACCCGCGCCATCAGTTTAGGAGAAGACTTCCGCGCTGGGCGCTGGTGGTGGGAGGCGAATTTGGAAGGTGGGGCGGCGAAGGAATGTGGCTTGCATGTGTCGGTGGATACTGAGGTTGCAGAGGTTTCTGCGCTGAGATGACTGCTTAAATTCCCCTTCAATTTGAAGGGGTGGCGCGTAGCGACGGGGTAGTTGCGACGCCAGAAAACTACCCCGCCCTTTGGGCACCCCTTCGCCACGAAGGGGAATGAATACTGAAAACGAATTTATGAACGCTAGAACTGAAGAATTATCGAACAAGCCAACCGCCAAGCATTTGACCGATTTGCACCTCACCAACGTGCATCTCAGCAACGCCCACTTGGACGCGCTGGAAGAGGAAACCATCTTCATCCTGCGCGAAGTCGCCGCCACCTTTGAGCGCCCGACCCTGCTGTTTTCGGGCGGCAAAGACTCGTTGGTTCTGCTCAAATGTGCTGAAAAAGCCTTTTTGGGCAACCACGGCAACGCTAAAACAGGCAAGATTCCGTATCCATTGCTGATGATTGACACCGGTCACAACTTCCATGAAGTGACCGATTTCCGCGACTTTCGTGCGGCGGAATTAGGCGCTGAATTGATTGTTCGCAGTGTCGAAGACTCCATGAAACGCGGCACAGTGCGTTTGGCGCATCCGGGCGAATCGCGCAACGTGCACCAATCTGTCACCTTGCTGGAGTCGATTGACGAATTCCGCTTTGACGCGCTGATTGGCGGCGCGCGCCGTGACGAAGAAAAAGCCCGCGCCAAGGAGCGTATTTTCAGCCACCGCGACAGCTTTGGCCAGTGGCAACCGAAGGCGCAGCGGCCGGAATTGTGGAATTTGTTCAACACCAAGCTGCAGCCGGGCGAGCATTTCCGCGTCTTCCCGATCAGCAACTGGACCGAGCTGGACGTTTGGCAGTACATCGAACGCGAACAGATTGCGTTGCCGTCGCTGTATTACACCCATCAGCGCGAAGTGGTGGAGCGCAAAGGCTTGCTCGTCCCTGTGACCGAACTGACGCCGCTCAAAGCCGGTGAAACCTCCGAGCTGCGTGACGTGCGCTTTCGTACCGTGGGTGACATCACCTGCACCTGCCCGGTCGAAAGCCTGGCCGCGAACGCTGCCGATGTGGTGATTGAAACTCTGGCGGCAGACATGAGCGAGCGCGGCGCAACGCGGATGGATGACAAAACCAGTGAAGCGTCGATGGAAAAGCGCAAAAAGGATGGCTATTTCTGATGAGCTGTGGATTCCCGCCTTCGCGGGAATGACGGAACTTCCTTAATAACTAAAAACACTATAAATTTAATAGCTACTCAGGCAATCAATACGCCGGCTAGAGTGCTAAATGACACCTAAAACCATGACTACAGCTACTATTTCACCGCCAAACGCCCAATCTGCCCAGCATGACACTGAAGGTGCCTTGAAATTCATCACCTGCGGCAGCGTGGACGATGGCAAAAGCACACTGATCGGCCGACTGCTGGTTGACACCAAAGCCGTGCTGCAAGACCACTTGGCCGGTGTGCAGCGCTCGGGTGAGACCGATTTGGCATTGTTGACCGACGGACTCTCCGCCGAGCGCGAGCAAGGCATCACCATCGACGTGGCCTACCGCTATTTCGCCACCGAAAACCGCAAATTCATCATCGGCGACGCACCCGGCCACGAGCAGTACACCCGCAACATGGTGACCGCCGCCTCCAGCGCGGACGCTGCCGTCGTGTTGGTCGATGCCAGCAAGCTGGATTGGAAAAACCCCGCCTTGGAACTGTTGCCGCAAACCCGCCGCCACAGCCTGCTAACCTCTTTGCTGCGCGTGCGTTCCATCGTTTTTACCGTCAACAAGCTGGATGCAGTTGACAATGCCGAGTTGGCTTTTGCCAATATCAGCGCCGCCTTGAGCAAATTTGCCACTGCAGCCGACATCACCGTCGCCGCCGTGGTGCCGATTTCCGCCCTCAAAGGCTGGAACGTTGTCGATGCCAAACCGGGTTGGGCACTGTACAGCGGGCCGAGTTTGTTGCAGATTTTGGAATCTTTGCCGACAACCGCTGCTGAAACCGAGCAGCCATTTGCCTTCCCAGTGCAGTGGGTCGAAAAATTCTCGTCCAGCGCCGACACATCCCAAGGTCGCCGCGTGTTTTGGGGTCGCGTCGCCACGGGCAGCGTGAGCGTGGGTCAACAAATCACGATTCTGCCAAGTGGCCAAACCGCCACCGTGGCGCAGGTGCTGGACCGCGCCCGCCGCCCTGGCAGCGTGGATGCCAGCCAGAGTGCAGGCATTGTTTTAGACCGCGAAGTGGACGTGTCGCGTGGCGACTGGTTGCTGGCGGTGGATACGTTCACCCCTAGCCGCGAAATTAAAGCCACCATCGCTTGGTTGGACGACGAGCCGCTGATCGCTGGTCGCGCCTACTGGGCATTGCATGGGCACCGCTGGGTGAAGGCCAAAATCAAGCGTGTCGTGCATAAATTGGATATCAATACTTTGGCTGAATTGGAAGCAACACAGCTGGACCCGAACGCCATTGGCCATGTTGAAATTAGCCTGCAAGAGCCGATTGCCGCTGTGCCGTACAAGCTGTCTCGCGGCATGGGTTCGCTGGTGTTGGTCGATACGGCCAGCCATAAAACCTCTGGCGCTGTACTGATATCCTAATTTCACTGCCTGAATCTCGTAAAATCATAGACTTAGCTAAACAAAGTTACATTTTCTCTCTGAGCACACCATGACCCATATCGTTTCTGAATCCTGTATCAAATGCAAATACACCGACTGTGTGGACGTGTGCCCGGTTGACTGCTTCCGCGAAGGCCCGAACATGCTGGTCATCGACCCTGATGAATGCATCGACTGCGCCGTATGCATCCCTGAATGCCCTGTCAATGCCATCTACGCGGAAGAAGATGTGCCAGCAGACCAGCTCGCGTTCATCAAATTGAACGTCGAATTGGCGCGTGCCGAAGGCTGGAAGAGCATCACCAAGCGCAAGCCAGCGCTGCCGGACGCAGACAACTGGAAAGACGTGAAAAGCAAGATTGGTATGTTGGTTCGCTGATAAATCCCGCTATGACACATCCCATTGAAACCGATGCCCTCATCGTTGGGGCGGGGCCGGTGGGTTTGTTTCAGGCTTTTGAGTTGGGTTTGCTGGGCATAAAGACACACATTGTCGATGCCCTACCTCATACTGGTGGTCAATGCATCGAGCTTTACCCCGACAAGCCTATTTACGATATTCCAGGCACAGTCGCCACGACCGGGCGGCAGCTGGTAGCTTCACTTTTAGAGCAAATCAAGCCGTTTGGGACAGGGTTTCATTTAAACCGGCAAGTCAATGCCTTCGCGCGTCAGGCGGATGGGCGGTTTTTGGTGGAAACTACGGCTCATTCATCTGCCAGCCGATCGTTTTTGACCAAAACCATCTTTATCGTGGCTGGTGTGGGGGCTTTTCAGCCCAAAAAATTAACTGTTCCAGGTTTAGACGCATTCGTAGGAAAACAGCTTTTCTACCATTTAGATGGTGAAGCAGATTTTGCAGGCCAAAAGGTCATTCTAGTGGGTGGCGAAGACACGGCTGTGGAGGCTGCGATTCAGCTGGCAAGTTCGGATGCAGTCAATGTCACCTTACTGCATCGACGTGATGTGTTCAAAGCCGAGCCTGGCAAGTTAGACGCAATGCGCAGCCTGATTGCAACGGGTAAATTGCAGCTATGTATTGGGCAAATTACTGGTTTTGAGGAGAAAAACCAGCAATTGATGAGCTTGCAAGTGACGGATGTGGATGGCAAACCTGCCCCGCTATCGGTAGATACGCTGCTGGTGCTGCAGGGTTTGTCGCCCAAGCTCGGCCCTGTCGGCGAATGGGGGCTAGCGATTGAACGCAAACAGTTGACTGTCGATACTGAGAAGTTTCAAACCAGCGAAGCGGGCATTTTTGCCGTGGGCGATATCAACACCTACCCTGGTAAAAAGAAGCTGATTTTATGTGGCTTTCATGAAGCAGCACTGGCATCGTTTGCTGCGGCTGCGATTGTTTTTCCCGATACGCCGACGATCTTGCAATACACCACGACCAGTACAGTGCTGCACCAGCGCTTAGGCGTGGTGCACGAGAACAAGCAATAAGTTTCAATAAAGTCCGCCCAAGTTTGGGGCTGTACCCTATCTGATCATGGCTGGGAATGATGCCAAATTAGCAAAAGCTGATACGTTCTGGCACAAATTAGGGAAAACCATGCCCTAGTGATGCATGAAAGTACATACATTGATCTTGTGTGTATCAAAGCTATTTGCCTGTTTTCCATAAGATAGCCCACTATCGGTGCACCACTGTCATCGATAAGCACCTTAACTTAAACCAGGAGATAGACTCATGAAATTGAAAGCTTCCCTAGCCATAGCCATAGCCTTTGGCTTGATGGCCGGCATGGCACACGCTGCCACTGAAATCGTCGTGGCGACCGTGAACAACGGTCACATGATCGAGATGCAAAAACAAACCAAACACTTTGAAGCCGCGAATCCGGATATCAAAGTGAAATGGGTCACTTTAGAAGAAGGTGCACTGCGCGCCCGCGTTACCACTGACATCGCCACCAAAGGCGGTCAGTTCGACGTGATGACCATCGGTATGTACGAAACACCGATTTGGGGTAAAAAAGGCTGGTTGAACGAACTCAAAACCAGCGCTGCATACGACGCAGACGACATCTTGCCAGCGATGTGCAATGGCTTGTCAGTTGACGGCAAAATGTACGCAGCCCCGTTCTACGGCGAAAGCTCCATGTTGATGTACCGTAAGGACTTGGCAGACAAAGCTGGCGTGACTGTTCCTAGCAACCCAACTTGGGCACAAGTGAAAGACTTGGCAGCTAAGATTCACAACCCTAAAGAAGGCGTTTACGGTATTTGCTTGCGCGGCAAACCAGGCTGGGGTGACAACATGGCTTTCTTGACCACCTTGGTGAACACATCAGGCGGCCAATGGTTTGACATGAAGTGGAAACCACAATTGGAATCCAAGCCTTGGAAAGACGCGATCACCTTCTACGTTGATTTGTTGACCAAATACGGCCCACCAGGCTCAGCTAACAACAGCTTCAACGAAATTTTGGCTTTGTACAACGAAGGCAAATGCGGTATGTGGATTGACGCGACCATCGCAGCATCTTTCATTACAGATCCTAAGCAATCTAAAGTAGCTGACAAAGTGGCTTTCGCACAAGCACCAACCATGGTGACACCAAAAGGTGCCAATTGGTTGTGGGCATGGGCTTTGGCAATTCCAGCAGGAACTAAAAATGCTGCTGCAGCACAAAAGTTCATCGAATGGTCAACCTCTAAAGAGTACATCAACCTGATCGGTAAAGAAGTGGGCTGGGGCAATGTGCCAACAGGTACTCGCAAAAGCACCTACACCAACGAAAACTTCTTGAAAGCCGCTAAGTTTGCAGTTGCAGAGAAGGCCGCTATCGACAGCGCTAACCCGAACGACGCGACTTTGCCAAAGAGCCCATACGTCGGTGTACAGTTTGCTGCGATTCCTGAGTTCCAAGCCATTGGTATCGCAGTGGGTCAGCAAATGAGCGCAGCTTTGGCAGGCAAAACCACTATCGACAAAGCTTTGAAAGCTTCTCAGGTAGCAGCTGAGCGTGAAATGAAGAAAGCCGGCTACTACAAATAATGTAGCAGCTTAGGCAAATAAATTGCCGGCTATCAGCAAAATAGCCGGCAGATTATCCAGTGTATTCGTTAGGTTTTTTAGCTAAATTTATTCACTGGCGCACCGCATGCATTTAAGTGTGAGGTGCGTCAGGCGGATAATTTATTCACTCCCCTCGGGCTAGTACCACCATGAATCGTTTTTTACCCCGTCTATTGATGGCGCCAGCCGTAACCACGCTCTTTCTGTGGATGATCGTGCCCTTGGTGATGACCATCTACTTTTCACTCATCCGCTACAACCTGATGCAGCCAGAAGCTGTCGGTTTTATCGGTCTTGAAAACTTTGAATACTTCGTCACCGATCCATCTTTTGGTGAAGCAGTGAAAAACACATTGCTCTTGCTTGGTAGTGTGATTCTCATCACCGTCATCGGCGGTATTGGATTGGCATTATTGATTGACGAACCGTTCCCAGGCCGTGGCTTGGTGCGTATTTTGTTGATTTCACCGTTTTTCGTCATGCCTACCGTCAATGCTCTGCTGTGGAAGCACATGATGATGAACCCCATTTATGGCGTGCTGGCGCAAGTTTGGCAGTTCTTTGGGGCGACGCCAATTGATTGGTTGACCGACTACCCTTTGTTCAGCGTCATCGTCATGGTGTCATGGCAATGGCTGCCTTTTGCAACCTTGATTTTCATCACCGCCCTGCAATCCATGAGCCGCGAGCAGTTAGAGGCCTCACGCATGGATGGCGCGACTTATTTGCAGCAATTGCGCTATTTGTATATCCCACATTTAGGCCGCTCTATAGCTGTTGTCGTGATGATTGAAATGATTTTTTTGCTCAGCGTGTTTGCAGAAATTTACACCACCACGGGTGGCGGTCCTGGCGATGCCAGCACCAATGTGGCTTTCTTGATTTTCAAGCATGCCTTGCTGAGTTTTGATGCTGGCGTGGCTTCCGCCGGAGCGTTGTTTGCTGTCGTTTTGGCCAATATAGCCGCGATATTCTTGATTCGTATGGTCGGCAAAAACCTAGATAAATAAAAACACCATGACATCTGCACCTAAATCTTCTATGACGCCCATGCTCGCGCTGCGAACTTGCGTGGCTTGGTTTTTCACCTTACTGCTGTTCTTCCCCTTGGGATGGTTGGCATTGATGGCATTTAAAACAGAACTACAAGCTATTTCAGTACCACCGCTGTTGATTTTCTCTCCCACGATGGAGAACTTCCATGAGGTGCAAGAACGAAGCGACTACCTCAGCTACGCTTGGAACTCGGTGATTACCAGCGTCGCATCTACTGTCATAGGTTTGGCTTTGGCAACACCTGCGGCATATTCCATGGCATTTTTCAAAAGCAAACGCACAAAAGACATTTTGATGTGGATGCTGTCAACAAAAATGATGCCTGCCGTTGGCGCGCTTGTGCCCATCTATGTGATGGCGCAATACTCAGGTTTGCTGGATTCACGCACGGCCTTGATCATCGTGTTCACCATGAGCAACTTGCCCATCATGGTGTGGATGATGTACTCAAACTTCAAAGACATTCCGTCTGAAATCTTGGAAGCATCACGCATGGATGGCGCAACTTTGTATCAAGAATTCCGCCATGTGCTCATGCCTTTAGCGATGGGTGGTTTAGCTTCTACAGGTTTGCTGTGCTTGGTTTTGAGCTGGAATGAAGCCTTTTGGGCCTTAAATTTAAGTGCCGCAAAATCAGGCACTTTGGCGACTTTGATTGCATCGTATTCTAGCCCAGAAGGCTTATTTTGGGCCAAGTTATCAGCGGCCTCTTTGATGGCGATTGCTCCCATCGTGGTCTTCGGTTGGTTCAGTCAAAAGCAATTGATCCAAGGCTTGACCTTTGGTGCTGTGAAGTAATTCGATTCGAATTTCACAAATCAATTCATCAATTAACACCCAAATTGAATTCCAAAATTAGTAAATAGAAAGTTTATATGGCTTATCTGCAATTAAAAAACGTTGAAAAGTTCTTTGGAGAACACCGTGCAATCAAGGGCATTGACCTGTCCATCAATCCTGGCGAATTCGTCGTTTTTGTTGGTCCCTCTGGCTGCGGCAAATCAACCTTATTGCGTTTGATTGCAGGCTTAGAGCAGATTGATGGCGGCTCGCTGGAACTTGAAGGCCGTGACATTACCAACCTGCCCTCTAGCCAGCGCGATTTAGCGATGGTATTTCAAAGCTACGCTTTGTATCCGCACATGAGTGTGTTTGAAAACATGAGCTTTGCTTTGAAATTGGCCAAGGCAGATCCTGCCGTTATTCAAGAAAAGGTCAGCAAAGCTGCGAAAATTTTGAATTTGACCGATTATTTGCAAAGAACGCCTAAAGAACTCTCTGGCGGACAGCGTCAACGTGTTGCCATTGGTCGCGCAATCGTGCGTGCCCCTAAAGTGTTTTTGTTTGACGAACCTTTGTCAAATTTAGACGCAGCACTACGTGGCCAAACCCGCATTGAAATTGCCAAATTACATCGCGACTTAGGCGCAACCACGATCTACGTCACGCATGATCAGGTCGAAGCCATGACATTAGCTGACCGCGTTGTTGTGCTGCGGGATGGTCTGATTGAACAGGTTGGCACGCCACTGGAGCTTTACGACAAACCGGCAAACCAATTTGTCGCGCAATTCATTGGTACGCCACAGATGAATATCGTGTCCCTCGCTGACTTAACGCAACTTGGTAATATTCCTGGCATCGCCGCACCTGCTGATGGATTTGTCGGTTTGCGTCCAGAAAATGTGACCCTAACCGGTGTTGACCAAGGCCAATTCTCAGCCAAAGTCGAATTGGTGGAAGCCTTGGGCGCAGAAACTTTGATTTATGTGACAACAGCGCGCGGCACACAGCTGGTAGCACGTCAAAACACGCGTACAAATCTCAGCGTAGGTTCTGATGTAGGTGTCAGCATTGACGTTGCAACAGCACACTTTTTTGACTCTAAAGGTCGTGTTACCGCGGCAACTAAATAAGCAACTTAGCCATATGACAACCGAGCTAACAACGCCTTACGTCATGCTGCATCTAGGTGTGGGCTCGTTTCACCGAGCACACCAAGCGCTGTACATCCACAATCTACAAACTTCTGGCGACCGCAGCTGGCAGCTGGCTGGCGGGAACATTCGCGCCGATATGGCCGACACCATAACCTCGTTAGCCGTACAACATGGTGAATACACCCTAGAAACCATCACGCCAGCCGGCGTGCATGATTTCACTCGGATAAAAGCCATCCATCAAGTCATTCCTTTTGAGCCAACATT
The DNA here is from genome assembly GCA_013298815.1 of Polaromonas sp. GTDB lineage: Bacteria > Pseudomonadota > Gammaproteobacteria > Burkholderiales > Burkholderiaceae_C > Aalborgiella. The sequence goes on from JAAFJF010000002.1 coordinate 43,286, forward strand.
AGCGGCCTTGATAGCGACAGCAGCTAAGCCAACGACCCGTATCATTTCGTTCACGGTCACTGAAGCAGGCTACTACCTTGATGCAAAAAATGTGCTTGATACATCGATCAACGATGTAGCGATAGATTTAGAACTAGCACGCCAACATGCACCTGGCAGCACGATTTACGGTGCACTCACTGCCATCCTGCGTCAACGTATGCTATCTAACAGCGGGCAAGTGACCCTGCTCAACTGTGACAATTTGCGACACAACGGCGACCGTTCGCGCAGCGGTTTGCTGCAATTCATCACCTTGCTGGGTGATACCGATTTGCTAGCCTGGGTCAACGCCAACACAACCAGCCCCAACGCGATGGTGGACCGTATCACGCCACGTCCTACGGCTGATGTGGCCGAGCGCGTGCTCAAAGCCACCGGCTGGGCGGATGCCGTTCCGGTGATGGGTGAAAGCTTTATTCAATGGGTGATTGAAGACAATTTCTGTGCTGGTCGTCCTGCTTGGGAAAAGGTGGGTGTCGAGATGGTGACATCAGTTGCACCCTACGAAGAAGCAAAAATTCGTCTGCTCAACGCCGCGCATAGCTGTATCGCTTGGGCAGGAACGTTGGTGGGTTACCAATATATCCATGAAGGCACACACGATGCGGCCATTCGCAAGTTTGCTTTTGACTATGCCACTGACGATGTCATTCCTGTTTTGAACACACAGGAAAAGCCTAGCCCGATTGATTTGGCAGCTTACCGCGATGTGGTACTTGACCGCTTTGGCAACCCTGCCATTTGCGACACAAATCAACGCGTAGCGATGGATGGCTATTCAAAAATTCCTGGCTTCATTACACCGACTATTCGTGAAAGACTCGCCCGTGGTGAGTCCATCGCCAGTGTTTCCATCTTGCCTGCTCTGTTTTTAGCCTATTTACAGCGCTGGCACAAAGGTCAAATCACTTACATTTATCAAGATCAAGCCATGAATGTAGACGCAGCACACGCCATGTGTGATGCAACAGACCCCATCGCCGCCTATTGTACTGATGCGGTTTTATGGGGCGAATTAGCAAACGATCCAAGGCTGGTAGCTGCAATGCGTCAGGCCTATCAACAAGTTACTAACTTTATTAAAAACCACAAATTATGAGTACACGTTTAATTAATCGACACGCTGTTTTGACAGGTGCAGGTGGTGGCATTGGTGCGGCAGTTGCTGCAGCCTATTTGCACGAAGGTGCGATTTGTAGCGTGGTAGATTTACCGCATGCAGCTTCCGAAGAAGTACAAAACTTGGCTGTTCAGTACCCCGGAAAAGTTAAATACATTTCAGCCAATGTGACCAAGTCAACTGACATCGACCGATTGGTGCAAGTAGCCAGCGATGCATTTGGTCCTATTCATATTCTTTATAACAACGCTGCTATTTTTGATATGGCCCCATTGCTAGAGAGCGACGAGGCCATGTACGACAAAATGTTTGCAGTGAACGTAAAAGGTGCATTTTTTGTCATGCAAAAGGTATTGGCGCACATGGTGACGAACAAGACGCGAGGATCGGTTATCAACATGGCATCGCAAGCTGGCAGACGTGGCGAGGCATTGGTGTCGCACTATTGCGCGACAAAGGCTGCAATCATCAGCTACACGCAAAGCGCTGCGTTGGCAATGGCATCGCACCATATCCGCGTTAACGGTATTGCGCCTGGCGTGATTGCAACGCCCATGTGGAAGCATGTGGATGCACTTTTTGCCAAATATGAAAACTTGCCTTTGGGTGAAAAGAAAAAACAAGTTGGCTTAGCCGTACCTTTGGGCTACATGGGTGACCCCACTGACATCTGCGGAGCGGCCATCTTCTTGGCCAGCGACGAGGCATCCTACATCACAGCACAAACGCTCAACGTTGATGGTGGCAATGTCATGAGCTAAGGCTTATGATATGGTTAGGTCACATGATGCAATGACAAACTCAAAATCCCCTTCAGCAACCCCAAAAAACTCAAAGTCTGTACGAAATAAAACGAGACAGCCCGAGTTGGAGGCGGACTACAACCGTAGCCCAGCCCTGGGATATGAACCCACGAATGAAGTTGGTTTTATTCGCTGCTTGGACCACGGCTACCCCACTCCACTTGCGCGTTGGCATTGCCATGAAGAATACGAGCTGCACATGATCACGGCAACTTCAGGGAAGGCTTTTGTGGGAGACTGGATTGGCCCGTTTGAACCAGGTCACGTTGTTTTATGTGGCCCTAAATTGCCGCACAACTGGATTTCACTCGACATTCCACCTGAAGGTGTTGAACACCGAGATTTGGTGATTCAGTTTCAGCACGCTCCCATTGAGCAAGCAAGCCAAACCATTCCCGAATTTGCGGAACTGCTGCCGCTTTTAGAGCGTGCACGACATGGGATTGAGTTTTTTGGTCTCTCCCAAAGCGGTCAAACCCATTGGCACCACGTCAAAGAATCCAAAGGTGCACGTCGTTTAGCGGCTTTTCTTGAGTTGATGACTGATTTGGCGCGCTGCACAGACTACCGCATGTTGTCTAGCGTGCAAATGCAAGGTGTGGACAATGCGGCTGAGCTGGATCAAATCAACATCGTTGTCAATCGCATCACCGAAAACATGGCCTTGCCACTGACTGCTGCGCAAATGGCGGACGATATGGGTATGAGTGAAACTCGTTTCTCGCGTTTTTTCAAACGCAGCACGGGTCACTCCTTCACTGATTTTGTGAACCAAGTACGCATTCACCGTGCCTGCCAATTGCTGATGAGTTCTGACCATTACGTGACCAATATTTGTTACGACGTTGGCTTCAATAACGTCGCCAATTTCAATCGACGGTTCTTAGAGCTAAAGGGCACCACGCCCACTGAGTTTCGTAAGCTAGCAGAAAATCGTTTTGGTGGCGCAGCTAGATAGCTCCTTCCGCTAAACTAAGGCAATGAATGATTTGCCCAAAAACACAGTCCGAAATTTATCTCAAAATTTGCCCTTAACGGGTTTACGAGTCGTTGAATTCACCCACATGGTGATGGGCCCCACTTGCGGCATGGTACTGGCTGACATGGGCGCTGAGGTCATCAAAGTAGAACCTATTGATGGCGATCGCACACGCCACCTGCTAGGTGCTGGCGCTGGTTTCTTCCCCATGTTTAACCGGAATAAAAAAAGTATTGCCATTGACCTGCAAAAACCTGAAGGTGCAGCCATCGCAAGAAAGCTAGCCAACTCTGCTGACGTAGTTTTAGAAAACTTCAAACCCGGCACCATGGTCAAATACGGTTTGGACTATGCAAGCTTGTCGGTAACTAACCCAAAGCTCATCTATGTCGCTCACAAAGGCTTTTTACCTGGCCCTTACGAACACCGTACAGCCTTAGACGAAGTGGTGCAAATGATGGGCGGTTTAGCCTATATGACGGGACGGCCAGGCGACCCACTACGTGCAGGTAGCAGTGTGAACGACATCATGGGTGGCATGTTCGGCGCGATTGGTACATTAGGGGCGTTAGTGCAGCGCGGCATCACTGGGCGTGGGCAAGAGGTGCAGTCCGCTTTGTTTGAAAACAATGTTTTCTTAGTTGGCCAGCACATGCTTCAATACGCCATTACGGGTAAACCTGCCGCCCCGATGCCTGATCGTATTTCACCTTGGGCTTTGTATGATGTTTTCACAGTTAAAAACGAGGAACAAATCTTTTTAGCAACGGTGTCAGACGCGCAATGGTTCATATTTTGCGAAGCTTTTGGCTTCTCGGACCTGAAAGTTGACCCACTTTTAGCGACAAACAACGACCGCGTTCGTATGCGTGCAACAATGATGCCCGATTTACGTACACGTTTAGCGGCCTATACCGTCACAGAAATTGCGCAAATTTTTGAGTCCAAAGGCCTGCCTTTTGCGCCCATAACAAGACCTGAAGAGTTATATGACGATGAACATTTGATTGCCAGCGGCGGCTTGGCGGACATCCTGCTACCAGACGGCGACCGCGCGGGTCAAAAGACCCAAACCGCACTTTTTCCATTCACCATGGCTGGCCAGCGCATGGGCGTTCGGCTTAACCCACCGACAAAAGGTGAACATACCGATGCAGTTTTACAGGACATCGGAGTTGCGACTGCAGAAATAACGTCCCTCAGATTACTAGAAGCAATTGCTTGAGTCAAAACGCACACTTTAGTATTATTAATTTTATACTGTTGCTATATTTTGTATAGCCGCTTAGGTAGTTAAATCATGGGCTTTTATCATATTTGAATCTTAAAAATTACTATTAAATTGATAGCAAATTTAAAGTCGATTTTGTGTGATTATTCACATGAAAATATTTAAAAATCACAGTGAATTTTTCTTAAATAGAAGAAATACTGCTCTAATAGCTCTCCAGGGCTTATTACAGGCATGAACTCTTCAGACTTAAACAGTACAGCATCGACATCTTCTCAAAACCATCCCGTTTTGTGGAGAAGCTATCTTGCGTTTTTAGTTCCCATGATCATCAGCAACATGCTGCAAGCGCTTTCGGGAACAGCAAACAACATTTATTTAGGTCAAATGCTAGGTGTTGGGGCGATGGCTTCGGTATCAGCCTTCTTTCCTGTGTTTTTTTTCTTGATTGCGTTCATGATTGGCTTGGGCTCAGGTGCTGCGGTGCTGATTGGGCAAGCGTGGGGCGCAAAGGAGCTTGATCGCGTCAAAGCCATCGCTGGTACAACCCTGATGGTGGGTTTGTTAGCGGGCTTAACCGTAGCCTTTTTCGGCGGCACATTTACCGAAACCATGCTTCAAGCACTAGGAACACCTTCAGACATATTGCCTGGTGCAACTGCTTATGCACGCGTCATGCTGATCGCGACACCTGCTATCTTTATCTTTTTACTTGCCACGTCCATGCTACGTGGGGTGGGCGACACCAAAACACCCTTGTTTATTTTGCTAATTTCAACTGTGTTGAGCTTTGTCCTGACGCCAGCTTTGATTCGCGGTTGGTTTGGTTTGCCTCAAATGGGTGTCACCAGTGGCGCCTATGCGGCAGGGACTTCGTTTGTAATAGCTATGGGCTGGGGAGTCTGGCATTTGCGTGACTCAATAACACTTAAACAAAACGCATATTCACCTGACATGCATGTGTTGTCACAACCAACGGTTAAGCACCCACTCGCCCCTGATGCCGCGTTTTTCAACCACTTACGAATAGACCGCGCCATACTTGCCAAGGTTTTGAAAATCGGTTTGCCTACTGGCTTATCTATGATAACTATCTCCTTGGCAGAGATAGCGGTCTTGTTTTTGGTAAACCGCTATGGCTCACAAGCAACTGCTGCTTACGGTGCAGTCAACCAAATTGTTAATTACGTGCAGTTCCCTGCTATTTCAATTGCCATAGCAGCCTCCATCTTAGGTGCACAGGCCATAGGTGCGGGACGCGGGAACACCTTGGGTAAGATCGCAAAGACAGGCATCATACTTAATTTAGTGCTTACTGGCTCTTTGGTTATCGTCGGATTATTGTTTTCGCGCACTATTATTGGACTTTTTATCACTGCCGCAGATGTCGTGGACTTAGCGCAAACACTATTGCACATCATGCTTTGGAGTAGCGTGATCATGGGCATGTCCATGGTGCTTTCAGGTTTGATGCGTGCCAGCGGCGAGGTGGTTGTGCCTACCGCCATCACAATGACATGTATTATCTGCATTGAAATCCCTACAGCTTGGTCGCTGAGCAATACCTATGGCATCAATGGAATATGGGCGGCTTACCCCATCACTTTTCTATCAATGCTTGCTTTACAAACAATGTATTACCGCCTAGTTTGGCGAAAAAAACCTATTAAACGTCTTTAAGAATGTTATCTTTTTCTAATTCATTCAAAAATCGAGCTATAATTTGAGGCTTGTTCCTCAATAGCTCAGTTGGTAGAGCGCCGGACTGTTAATCCGTAGGTCCCTGGTTCGAGCCCAGGTTGAGGAGCCAAAAATACTCACAGATTTAAGCTTTTGCGGTTTCCTAGTGGAATTACAAAAGCTTTTTTTGTTTATATTTTCACTTTGAACCGCTGAAAATTTCATGTCGCAACCGCAGATTCTCAGGCATCTGGCACCTGGCACCTGGCACCCGCCGATTAAAGCGCTTTTGTAGCAATATCAATACGCTCCTGCAGGTAAGCTCCGTAGAAGTCTGAATTTGTTCCGCCAATTAAACGGGGCGCTAGTTCGGCGCCATTTCTTCCGAAGAAAAGTATAGTGGGAGCTGCGAGCACCTTCAAAGACTGGATAAGCTCAGCTTGCGTCGTATGCTTGCCCAACGCATCGATTATCGGCGTCGCATGCCCAATGTTAACTTGTACGATAGGCAGTGATTGCTCGCTGATCAAAGGAATCAAATAATTTTCACGGGCAATTTTACAAAATGGACAGTTATCTAAGCTAACCAGAACGACTAAAGGTTTTGAGACTTTTATTGCCGACAAAATATCGTTTAGAAGAGACTTTGTGCTTGGCAATACTTTGGACGCAGAGTGCGCATGCCTGAGCGATATCACATTCAAACAAAAAAATGCTGATAAGAAATAGCGACGCCTAAAGACTTTCATCTTGAGCGCTCCATTAAATGGCTATACCAAAGTTATTCTCAAGCCCCAATAGCTTCGGGTTAGTTAATTTAATTGGAGAAATGACCTTTTTATCTTTTAAGTACGTCTCGACGATTTCCCACGCTGGGGGCCCTGCATTTTTACTGACTTCTTGAACAGGAGCCCAACCAGCCACTTTATAAGTTTTGCCAGCCTCAATGAGCTGATCGCCTATTCGCATGTCACTTATGCGAGATCCCGCTTTACCTGCTGGATTACAGGTGTACGTCATGCCGCCAGTTCGAACCATATCTCCACCCTGCTGGTAATAAGGATCTGGATTAAACAAATTGTCGCAAACATCCTCCAGTATTGTCTTAATCGCATCACCGCTCAAATCTGACACCGTCGTCCACGGGTAGGTAATCGCGGTTTGATCCATAACGTGTTCGCGCGTAATGGCTTGACCTGACAGCAGAGAAGTCCCCCAACGGAATCCAGGTGAAAACGCAATTTGCGCACCTCGCACGCTTATCAGCGCATCGGTAATCAGTTGGTCAAATGTGCCGTTGAAGTTGCCGCGACGATACAACACGCCTTCAGTGACCGCTAATTTCTCAGTCAATTTTGAGAGAAAAGGCGCACGTACTTTGTCAATCAATGCGGCCATTTCTTTGTCTGCGGGTAAGAAATTAGCAAAAATAGGGAGCAGTTTGTAGTTGATGTTGACAACTTTTTTGTCACGAACATCAAGATCAAGCACACCTAGGAATTTTCCATTGCTACCTGCGTTGGTCACCAAGGTTTGTCCACCTGCATTTTTAACCATAGTTGGCACAGGTACGCCATCATGCGTATGCCCACCCAAAATGACATCAATACCAGTCACGCGTGATGCCATTTTCAAATCAACGTCCATGCCATTGTGGGACAGTAAAACAACCGCTTGTGCGCCCTTGGCACGCGCTTCATTAACTGTTTTTTGCATGTTCGCATCTTGAATGCCAAACGTCCAATTCGGCACTTGCCAGCTGGGGTTTGCTATCGGTGTGTACGGAAAGGCTTGTCCAACGATCGCAACCGTCACGCCATTCATTTCTTTCAGAACATAGGGCTTAAAAACAGGGTCTTCAAAGTCTCTGGTCTTTACGTTTTGCGCAACAAAGTTGATCTTGCCAGCAAAGTCTTTTTCGATGATCTCCATCATCCGCTTTTCGCCGTAGGTAAACTCCCAATGCGCCGTCATCACGTTCACGCCCAGCAATTTGCAAGCGTCAACCATGTCTTGGGCGTTCGTCCACAAGCTAGTCGCACTGCCCTGCCAAGTGTCGCCACCGTCAAGTAGTAAGGCGCCGGGTCGACCACCGCGTAGTTGCTTCACCAAAGTAGACAAGTGCGCGAAGCCGCCGACTTTGCCATATTGCTGCGCTGCCCGCTCAAAGTCCAGATAGGTATGTGCATATGCATTGGCACTACCCGCCTTCAAACCAGCATACTTCAGCAAATGCTCTCCCACCAAATGTGGCACATTTCCCGTCATGCCCGCGACGCCAATATTGACATTGGGTTCGCGGAAATAAATAGGCAGCAGCTGCGCGTGGCAATCAGTCATGTGCAATAAATGGACATTCCCAGTCTTGGGCACGTTATAAAGCTGATCGGCTTCTTGCGCACTGGCTTCACGCCCCATAGGAAAGCCAGCGACAACAGCAGCCGTCAAAACGGATGTAAATTCACGACGCGATAAATTCATGGTGAGAGCAAAATGAAAAGTAGACTAATTGAAATTATTTGTTCACCGGAGACTGAGGATCCAGCAACAGCGCCATGACGTGCTTGACTTGCTGCTCAGTCAAAATGCCAGCATCACCAAACCTAGGCATGTTGCTACACAAATTGACAGAATGCGTATTCCAAATCCGAGCCCATGTGTATTTGACGATAGCTTCTGAATCTTTAGAGGTGACATCTTTAACGCCACGAATCGTGCCGTACTTCATCAGTGATGGGCCTTGGTTGCCGAAACTGATTTCAGTCGGTGTCAACTGGTGACAGGCATAGCAATTTGCACCATTGGGCACGCCAGCCACATCACTGAATTGCAATCCACGTCCGTTTTGGGCAATTTTTTCACCTTCTTTCCAATCCCCTGTGTAATTACCATCTTTGGGGTAAGGAATCGCAGCGTAAATAGCTTGCTCCATCTTCTCGCGCGTCGCTTTAGGCACCTCTTTGCCACTGGACAGCGATTCAGAACAGACTTTTTGAATCTCCGTTTGATCCAACCTATCAAGCTTAGCAAGGCCTCGTTCTGCGAAACTTCCCTTGATAGTTGCAAGAACCTCAGCAGCACTAGGTTTTTGCACAGAGCTTGATGCACAGCTGGCGAGCATAGCTATACATGCAGTTAGAATGGACAATTTAGCTACATTTTTAATAGCAGTAGAGGCATATAAAACGGTGGCTGATAGCTTATTTATCATAATAAATCTCAATATTTAATGTTTTAAAATTATCGCTTCAATGCAGGAGCAGCCATTTTTCCGCCATTAGCATTCACCCCCATGAAGGTGATCAGGTCAACCGATGTTTGACTCAGGTACTGCAACTCAGGAAAACGCTGTTGCCGGAAACAATCGTACAAACGCCATTGCATGGTGCGCACGGCTCCTTGGCTGACGCGGTAAGCTGGCCACTGGCTGAAGGCAGCTTGCGCTGGACCTGGTTTGGTTAAATTCGGCAAATCTTGCAGACGAATTCGTTTGCCATCTTCGCCATGACAACTGGCGCAACTGAAATCAAATGGCCCACCTTTAAAGTAAAACGCTTCCTTGCCACGCGCATAAGCTGTTTTTTCTGTGGCATGGTTTTGCGGAACATTGATGACCATATCGCGCGATTCATCATAAATGTATGCGACCAAATCTTCGATGACCGTTGCTTTTTGCCCTTCTCCGCTAAATGCTGTTCTAGCGGTGAAATCTGCTTTGTTAGCGCCTTGTAGCGTCACCATGCAATGCACCAGGCGGCTTTCTAAGTCCATCGTTTGGTTGGTATCTGCAAAATACCTTGGCAACCCAGTAACCGCGCCCTTAACCTTACCAGCCCCCAAACCCAAGTCACAAGCTTCCAAGCTTGCATTTTTAGACCCACGTTTGGTTTTCCACAAAGCTTCGCCTCTTGCAGCGTTGAGATCTGCCGGGTTGCCGTCTTGCAAACTAGCGCGGTAATCATCGATAGCATCTTTGGCAGATTTTTGCTGAGCATAAGCAACATTCACGAGTGCCGCAACAATGATCAAGCCAGCTACGGCGTACGGCTTTAATTTAGAAAATGTTTTATCAACGCTCATTTTTATCGTTTTGGGCATCTTGCTCTCCATTCAAATTCAACATTCAATTTCAATATTTTGATCATCGCTCACGAAGTTTGGCATCAATGAAAAAGCCAGTAACCCACCAAAATAGTTTACTGGCTTGACACTTCAATGATACTTTTCAAACTTAAGAAATCGTCGCTTCGTCGGTGCGTTTGTCGCCTGTATTATCTACCCACGATACAGCAATTTTTTCACCCGCTTTACCGCCAGTAAATGTGAATTGAATGAAGGGATTTTTAGAAACTGCGGGGCCCCATTGAGCGCTCATCACAGTTTTGCCATTGTGCACTGCACTGATGGTCTGAATAAACAAGGCGGGGACTACTTTGCCTGCTGCGTCTTTGCGCAAACCTGTTTCCATCTCATGGCTGACTAAAACGCGTACAGTAACTTTATCGCCTGTAGCAGCTGCGCGAATACGCATTGGATCACTCATTTTGGACTCCTAAATTTCTAATATCAATTTTAAATATCAACAGCGACTTAACCATGCATAATTAGGTTTAGCCGCCACAGCCACCCAGAGTGACTTTGACTTCTTTTACGGCATAGAAAAATTTATCGCCCACTTTCGCGAGCGCATAAACATTGGTCGATTGCCCCATTTTGACGTTGGTTGACATATTGGCATCGGTGCCTGGGATGACATCAAATCCAGCCGTCAACGCTGCTGGATTTTTCTCAACAACCAATCCTAGCCAAGTTGTGCCAGCTATCGAACTTTGCGCACCTAGGCGCACAACATTACCATTTTCAGCAATTTCTGGTGCACTCAAAATCACATCATTGTTTTCACTAGCAGCAGCAGTACCGCCCAACGCCTTCACAACGTCAGCTAGATTCTTTGCCTCAAAAGCCGCTTTGTTCCAAGCTACCTGTGCTGACGCAGCCGCAGGAAACAAGCCAGTACTAACCGCCAAGCCTAGCGCTGCTGCACCCGTTGTGCTTTGTACAAATTCACGACGTTTCATTATTTACTCCTAATTAAAATTTTTAACCAATATATATTTCAACATAATTTACGTTTCGGCGTTAACAGGGATAACACCCATCAACTATTTGACCGCCCCTTGCGAAATCCAAGTTGCCACTTTTTTTGCATCCGTATCACTCAAACTTTGTGCTGGCATCGGCATGCTTCCGTAAACACCTGACCCACCACTTTTTATTTTTGCAGTTAGATAGGCCACCGCATCTGCCTTACTGCCCTGCTTTGCAAGTATTTCTTTAAAACTTGGCCCAACAATTTTATTGTCGATGCCATGACAGGCCAAACATGCGTTTTTGCTCAAAATGCCAGAAACATCAGCACTTTTTAGTGATGTATTAGATTCCACAGATTTCTCAACTGTTTTAGCCGCTGCAACTGTGATAGCGGGGATGACGACCGCTTTTTTAGCATCAGCACCTGTACTCACGGCAGGTTTGGTTGTATCTGCACCTACTGAAGGACCAAAAGCACGCGTTTGCTCTGCCAAATTGCCGTGCGCATTACGCGCATGCTCTGGCAACAAGCTTGCAACCTTGGCTTCCGTCACGCAGTTAGTCATACAGTTAGAGCCTTGCGTATCTGGCTTGGTGACGCCGCCAAACTCATTACCTGGCCACATCGCGTGCTTGGTCATCATGCCATTTCTGTTTGGCAATTTGTTTTGAGTTTCCACCATATTTTTATCACTCAAGGTGAAGTTTTCTGGCACCACATTGGCGATATTAAGCAGGTATGCTGTCACAGCGTAAACCTCATTCGGCTTTAATGATTTCGGCGCTGTCCACGGCATGGCACGGTTGATGTAATCCCACAGAGTTGACAGTTGCGAGACTTTCATCATCGTGGTACGGGTGGGCGTTGCAGCCTCGGGCATCAGGCTGGCAACACGACCTGTTTCAACGTCTTTCTTCGTGGTGTAACCCACCAAAGCGCTGAAAACCGTGTTGTTTTCACCAAAGCTGCCATGGCAAGATGCACACTGCGCTTCCCACACTTTTTCACCTTGCGCTACACTGCCCATGCCTTTCGGCAAGCCTTTGAAGTCTGGCCTAACATCAATATCCCACGCTGCAACTTCATTTGTCGTTGCAACTCTACCAACAGCCTCGTATTTCCCCTGAGAAATGCCTGTAGCAGGCGTCATTATTGTCAAAGCTGCTATTATTTTTGCAATCATTTGCGACTTAAAATTCGATGAAAAATCAAGATAATTGAACATTTTTCACCTCACCAGATTCTTGCAACAACCATGTTTGGATAGAGTTGTTGTGATAAATGCTGCGCGTACCGCGAACTTTTCTATTTTCCGCATAGCTTGGTTGAATATGTCCAGTTTCGTCTGTGGCACGACTCATCAGCAACGCTGGCTTACCGTCCCAAGCCCAGTCCATGTTGAATCGGGTCAAGCACTTAGACATGACTTGCCCCTCTAATCTTGCGGGTTTCCAGTTGCGTCCACCGTCGGCAGATACATCAACTTTGGTGATTTTTCCACGTCCGCTCCAAGCCAAGCCAGTCACATTCAAAAAGCCTTTGTCCAGGATAACTTGACCACCGCTAGGTGTGGTGATCACGGACTTCACTTCTTGCGTACTGCTGTATTGGCGATGCATACCGCTTGGCAGTAAATCGATGTAGTGAATGGTTTCATCTTTCGTGCCGTAAGCTTCATCTCCCAGCTCGATACGGCGCAAGTACTTGACCCAGCTTACCCCTTGCACACCTGGAACTACCAAACGTAACGGATAGCCATTTTCAGGTCGCAACATTTCACCATTCATGCCGTAGGCGACCAAAACTTCACCGCTCATGATGAGACTCATCGGAATGGTGCGCGTCATGCTAGAACCATCTGCCCCTTCAGCCAACACAAATTTGCCACGCTTCATATCAGCGCCACAGATCTCAAGCAGCAATCGCAAAGGCACACCCGTAAACTCACTGCAACTGACCATGCCATGCGTGTATTGCACGGTTGGTACAGCGGCGTTGCCCCATTCCATACCCGTGTTCGCGCCGCATTCAATAAAGTGAAAGCGGCTAACGGATGGCAAACGCATCAAATCATCCATGGTGAACACCATAGGCTTCTTGAGCATTTTTTCATCGCTACCGTTCACCATCAAACGGTGTTTGTCCGGTTCAATGTCCCACCAGCCTTGGTGATGGCGCTCAAAATGCAAGCCACTGGGTGTGACGATGCCAAACAAGCCCTGAAGCGGGGTAAAGCTAACACCAGAAGCGCTGACTGCTGTTAAGCCGGGACTTTCACGACGCTGCAAGTTTTTTTCGTGAACGCTTGGAACGCCATAACCACGTGCAGCAACGCCCTGTCCTAAACCTTTGGTATGAGCGGGTAAATTGACGATGTTGGGGTCGTCTTTAGAGGACTGTGCACGGGCGACCGTTGCAGCAGCCATGGCTGTAGCAAAAGCACCAGCCATAAAACCACGTCTACCAGCGTAAACGGATTTGATTTGCTCACTGCCTAAAAAGCCTTCTGGAGCGGCTTGAATAAAACGATTAATTTTCATAGCGATGCTTCTCATGCATAAATATATGTTTTTTTAGATATAAGCGATTGAGTCAAAAAAAACCCGATGAACTGAATCATCGGGATGGATAAAATACTCAGCGGCTTTTGGATTTAACCCAAGCTATCCGCCCAAATGTTTTGCGCCCAGCTCTCGGCGTAAGCGCCTTCCAACATAGTGACTTCGGGTTTCAAGTCAATCGACGATACGCCGCCTGAGCCTGCCACCGTTTTGAAAGTTTTCTCAGCCGCCACGTATTCATGCACGCTGGCCACGTGGATGCAGTTTTTCGCATCGACCATGCTGTAGCAAGTGTTGGTCAGCATGGGGTTGGGGTTAACCTCCCAACCGTTGAGCTGGGCGACAATGGCAGCGGCAGCCACTTTAGCCTGTGCATTGGCCATGTGGCCGCTCTTGGGCATGCCTGGCGCAATTTGGATGGAGTCGCCCAACACATGCACGTCTTTGGCGGCGGTTGACTCAAAAGTGAGGTAGTTCACACCACACCAGCGACCGTTTGCCATGTTATTCAAGCCAGAATTGACGGCAATCAAACCAGCACGCATATTAGGCAATGCGTTGATGACGTTGGCTTTCACGTCTTCTTGAATCTCAAACTTAATAGTGCCGGTTTTAGCATCAACAGCCGTCACCTTATGGTCGCCACGGTACTCAATCATGCCTTTGTACTCGGTCGCCCAGACTTTTTTGAATAATGGGCCTTTAGAGGTCACGTCTGGGTTGCCGTCTAAAATTAAAATCTTGCTTTTTGGTTTCGCAACTTTGAAGTATGACGCGATTTGGCTGGCACGCTCGTACGGGCCAGGTGGACAGCGGTATGGCGCAACCGGTATGGTGATAGCGTAGGTGCCGCCCTCAGGCATAGCTTCCAGCTGCTTGCGCAAAGTTGCCGTTTCAGCGCCAGCTTTCCAAGCCTGCACGATTTGGCCACTGGCGTTAGCAGCAGCCAAGCCTTCGATGCTGCCCATCATCAAATCAATACCTGGGGAGACAACCAGTTTGTCATAAGCAATGCTGCCACCGCGGGCCAAAGTCACCGTTTTCTTGGCGGCATCAATACTGCTAACCATATCTTGCACCACTGTCACGCCATGCTTTTTTGACAAATGTTCGTATGAACTGGTGATGTCAGCCATAGATTTGTGGCCACCAAGTACCATGTTTGATACTGGACAAGAGATGAAAGAAGCGTTGGGCTCGATCAACACCACGTCAATTTTGTACTGCGACAGCAAGCGGACGTATTTAGCCGCTGTCGCGCCACCAAAGCCGCCGCCAACTACGACGACTTTGGCTTTAGAAGGCATAGAAGTTGTCGCGCAACCGGCCAAGCCAAGTAAGCTCAATGCAGCAGCAGACTGTAACAACTCTCGGCGACGTAATGGGCGCTGCATATTGTTTGAATTTGTCATATCAGTCCCGTCCTTATTTCTTTTGTGCGGCAAAATAGTTTGCAATCATGGCGACTTGTGCATCGCTGTAGCCCTTGCTGAGCTGATGCATGACTGTGGCAGGCCGCGAGCCATCTTTGAAAGCCTTCATTTGCAACATAATATTTGCAGCAGGCATGCCAGCCAACGAAACGACCGCTGAACCGTTTGTAGCAGCGCCCTGGGTACCATGACACGTAGCGCAAGTCGCAGAGACGCTTGCCACATACAACTCGTCTTTACTTTGCGCTGAGGCTGTAGCACCTGCAAATGCAGCCAAGGAAGCTACCAAAATAGTAGCTAATCGAATTTTTATTCGTTTATTCATCATGCCATGGTCTCCAATCATGTTTATATGTCAATTAATATATATGGTTATTCATCTAAACACATATAACTATACTCGATACATCAGTTTTGTACGAGCACATTTTGTACGTAAAAACCCTTAAAAAGCAAGAATTTACTTACTAAAAGTTGACAATTCATAGGCGACAATGATGGCTTCATCTTAAAAAAATGCTCCTCTTTTAATAGCTATTCAGGCAGTAAATACGCTGGATATAAGCATTAAATGCATAAAAAAATCGGGTACTTTTGCAAGCTACCCGATTTTATGTTTGCTTATGTTGGCAAAAGTATCACTGTGCCGTAATGCCCGCCGTTTTAATGACTTTGGTCCATCGTGGTATTTCACTCGCGACAAACGCTGTATAGGCTTTTGAGCCTAAGGTTGGAACTACAAAACCCTGTGACTCCAATCGTTGTTTGATGGCTGGTGAACTTAAAACCTGCACCATCGCTGCCTCTAACTTTTCAACCACAGCTGGCGGCGTGCCCTTTTGAATGGACAAGCCAGACCATGACAACGACTCGAAGCCCTTGTAGCCAGATTCAGCAATCGACGGCACGTCTGGATAGAGCGCATTACGCTTAACACTGGTGACGGCCAAAGGGCGCAATTTTCCCGCCTTAACATGCTGCAACGCGACGTCTTGGTTGATAAACATGATTTTGATTGTGCCGCCCAGCAAGTCAGTCATCATCGGACCACCACCACGGTAAGGAATACCAGTCAAGAAGACGCCAGCAGTCTGCTTGAACAGCTCCATCGCCATATGACCGGAAGATGCATGGGTGTAGCCATAATCCAATTTCCCAGGATTGGCTTTAGCGTAGTCAACCAAGTCTTTCAGGGTTTTAAATGGCAAGCTTGGGTGCACTAGCAAAACGTTCGGACCAGAATGTACTTGCGTTAAGTGGATGAAATCCGTGTTCGAGTTGTACTTCAAGTTGGCATCCAAACCATGTGCAACCGCGTTTTGTCCAACGCCTGTTTGTATGATGGTGTAGCCATCTGCAGCCGCTTTACTAGCACGCTCCGTACCAACCACACCGCCCGCGCCGCCTACGTTTTCAACGATCACGGGTTGCTTCAAAATTTTGCCTAATTCATCATTCACCATACGACCCATCACATCACTGGTACCGCCCGGTGGGAAAGGCACGATCAGTTTTATCGGTTTGATTGGGTATTCTTGAGCCAAAGCGCTCAATGCAATCAAGCCAACTGCAGCAGCGCTGACCAGTTTTAACCATGCTTTTTTCATCTTTTCGTCTCCTGTTTATAAAACTAACACTCACTTTTTAACCAAAACTCAACTAAATCCACTATTAAAACCGCGGCTTGACGGTTGACCAATCGGGTCTGAACTTTTGCATCTGCGTCACGTCGTTGCGTGTGCGAATTCGGCAAGTCAAAAACGCTTGATGTAGATCAGCCAATTTTGCTTGGTCTAACTCTACACCCAAACCCGGCTTGTCCGTCAGATGCACGCAACCACCCACAATAGGCACTTTGCCACCGACCAAAATTTCGTCGCTCTGCCACGGGTAATGCGTGTCGCAGGCATAAGTCAAATGGTGCACCGAAGCCGCCAAATGCGTCATCGCCATCAAGCTGATGCCCAGATGTGAGTTCGAATGCATAGATAAACCCATGCCAAACGCTTGGCACGTCCGCGCCAAAGCCTGCGTCGCCCGCAAACCGCCCCAATAGTGGTGGTCAGACAGCACAATTTGAACTGAGTTCAATTCAACGCTGCGCTTCAAATGGTCCCACGATGTCACCACCATGTTGGTCGCCTGTAGCAAGCCGGTCGCTTTGTAGACCTCGGACATGCCTTCCAAGCCCGGCGTCGGATCTTCGTAATATTCCAAATCATTCGCCAACCGCTTGGCGATGCGGATACTGGTGGGGATAGACCAATTGCCATTGGGGTCAATCCGCAGTTGGTGGTTCGGGAAAGCGGCTTTGAGGGCTTTGATCGCATCGGCCTCTTCATCTGGCGGAAACACACCGGCTTTGAGCTTGATGCTCTCAAAGCCGTATTGCTCAATCATCTTCTTGGCCTGCGCGACGATTTGCGCGGGGTTCACCGCCTCGCCATACGGGTCGGGCGCGTATTCTGGGTCAACACTGGCGTCCCATTTGTAGAACAAATAAGCCGAATAGGCCACTTTGTTGCGCACTGCCCCGCCCAAAAGCTCTACCAACGGAATGCCCAAGGTACGAGCCTGCAAGTCTAAAAACGCCACCTCAAAGCCTGAAAACACGCTGCTCGTCAGGTTGTCACCCATGGAACCAGGAGCGAGCTCCATCTCAATATGCGCAGTTTTGGTGAGTTTGGACTCGGCGATCACCATGCCCAGCAAGCCATTCAAGTCAAAAGCCGACAACCCCACCAAACTGTCCTTCACACGCGTCAGCAAGTCCAACACTGGCGCATCGCCATAGGTTTCGCCCAAACCGACCATGCCGTTAGCGCCCACAACCTCGATGATGGAGCGCAGCCCAAAAGGCTCATGCACCCCAGCGGCGTTTAGCAAAGCAGGGTCTTTGATGGCGATGGGCGTCACCCGAACAGCAGAAATTTTCATGGTAGCGAGTTCAATCTTAGAGGACATCAATGAAGTAGCACCGATTATAGTCATCGGTTGTCTGATGACCTGTATTTTGCAATTACACCTTAAAGTTGTCAAGTGCGAATCAATCTCACAAGTAAACCGCTATATTTTAGATAGCAGCTTAGGCAGTAAATACGCTGGATACAGCCAAATTTGTATAAAAGTTTAGATATTTACGGTTCACTCAATTGATTTTAAGCTTCAAGGCCAAGACTTTCGCCGCCACACACTTGCCCTGAACCTGCCCACCTTCTACACCAAAGCGGAAGTGGATACCTGCATACAGACGCGACAAGGCGGCTTCGTTAGCTGCGGCGTTGAAGCTGGTGAAGGTGCGCGGACCCCAGCCTCGGTCGTTGTGGGTGTTGTCGGTGAAAGCGGTGTTTTCGCCGAAGATTTGGTTCAACACGCCGGCTGCTGCGCTGGATTGGACGGAGTGGCCTGACGGATATTCAGGGAACGGCGGCGTTGTCATCAAGCTGGGCACCCAGTTGCTGTTGAAAGAGCCTTGCACGTAGGTGACGGGACGCAGCACGTTAAGGGCGTATTTGGTCGCCCAGCCGGCGGTGAAGGCGTCAGACATGGCGATATTCAGACGCGCCAGCGTTTGAGCGGCATCGGCTAGGTTAGCTTTGCGGGTTTTGAGTAAATCGTTGGCGATAAACAGCCAATGGCCTGCTGGTGTGGGTGTTTTAGCTGGGTCATCCGCCCAATAGAGCGCAAATTGACGCTGCTCTTGCGTGGCGGCGTTGCTGATGTTATAGACCTCTTGCGCGTTTTTATAGAAGACCGAGCTTGGCTCTTCAGAATACTCCGGCGGCGGCGGTGCTGGGCAATCTTTCACAGACTTCAAGACGAAGGGGCGATTTTCACCCCAGTAGGGCAACAACGGTTTCGCAAACGCGGGGGGCGTGGCCGTCCAGCGCCCTGCACCGCTTGGCGGCACGTAATTAGCGCGGTTACGGCGCAACGGGCCCCAGGCTTCGTGGCCGCCATCGGTACGCGCCCAGGTCATGATCGCCATGGCCATGAGTTTGCCATAGGAATCAGAGCGGTTGATGATTTCTGGCGTATAGGTATTCGGGTCAAAATCTTGGCCATATTTGAGCGGTAAGCTGCGCTCTAGCTGGTCGATGCGGCCTTTGTTTTCAGCCGTAGCATTGCTAAACATCATGCGCGTCATCATGGCCATCGATGCGTTTGCCACGGTGGGCCAATGCAGAGGTTCGTCGGGCTGCGCCACTGGCAAGGAGTTGAGTTCGTTTAACTGCCCCGCCAAGCTGGTGTAACCGGGCATACCAGGAACGATAGATTCGTACAACGCCAAGCCCAAATAGCCAAAAGCACGCGCTGCGACGGGAGGGCTAAAACCCGGAGTTTGCTGGGTCAGCGACAGCGCCAGCGATGTCCACTCGGTCGAGACTGCGGCGCTATAAGTGTCTGCCGTACGGGTGGCGACGCTTGCCGTTTGCTGTGTAGTTTGAGCTTGAACTTGTGTTGTCAGACCTACAACGACCAAAGCGGCAGTCAGCGTGTTGATTAAGAATTGATGCATGTTCATGGTGCTTTCCCAACATTCACAGCTTCCGCTTTACCAGCCGATTTATCCATCACATAAAAACCATCCGCAGCAACGGTTTGCCAGGGGCCGAAGTCTGAGAAAGGCCATTGCACACGGACTTTGACCGTGGTTGCCGCACCCAAACCAAAATGCATCCAGCCCATGTGTCCACTGGCATGACCGCCGCCAACAGTGAGCTCTTGGCGGATGATGCGCTGCTTGCCAAGTTGCTGCATGGCATCGCCCAAATCAACTTCAACCCATGCGCCAACCGCGTCACGGTTTCCACCAGCCTGCTTCAGCCGTAATTGCAGCCAATGCCCTGCAGCGCCCATGGACGATGGTTTTTCAGCCGTGCCTGGCCCTTGGTTACCTAGATTACGCCAGAGTTGAGCCTTATCCCAACGGTTGACGACGACCATGTCTAACAAGCCATCACCATTCAAATCCGCCAACATGCCACCGCGTCCACGCCCCACACTGGCTATGTTGGCGAGTTGCCCTGCCTCATAGAAGCGACCATCGGTTTGCTGTAGCAGCAGATTATTGGGGTCTAAGGCAGCGAAATCGGGCATGGTTGAAATATTGCCCTTGACAATGAAGATATCAGCCAAACCATCATGGTTAACATCGGCAAATTGCGAATGCCAAGCAGTAGAGGGGTGAATATCACCGCCTACGTAAGGGCGATGAGCTGTGACGCCTCGTTTGTAAGCAACGTCAACATATTCAGGTTTAGAAGCTTTGCCGGAGGCGTCAAGTTGCAATTTTTGCAATTTGTTGTCTGCCATGCTGGTCAAATACAGCTCTGGGTAGCCATCGCCGTCGATGTCTTGGCTGGCAATGCCCATGCCCCAAATTTGCATTGGCTTCCAACCCTGCGCTTCCGTGAATAGGGTTGGAGGCTGACCTGTGGCAATTTTCCACAACTGTTCTTGCCCACCTTTGTAAAACTCACGGTCATTGCTGACGCGCAAATCTGGCGTGCCTTTGCGACCCCAGTCTGAAAATAGCATGGACAAAGCACAATATGCGGGCTCAAGCTTCACTGGTTCTGCAAACCCATTGCCAGCGCTATTCGGCCTGAGCAAAACGCCTGCTGTGCAACTTCCCCATGGAAACTCAGCCAACTTAGCGCGATCAATATACGTGCCAATCGCTAAAGTTGGCCATTTTTGATCTTTTTCCCAAGTCGCAGAAAAAGCGGTGTGCCACTCGTTGCCTGTTTTGACGCCCCACTTTGCCGTTGCGCGCTCAAACTTGCAAGCACCTAAACCTCTGAAAACTTCAACCTCGCCCACGCGCAACACAACCAAATCCGTATTGCCATCGCTGTCGATATCTAGCGGATACGCACCAATAGCATTGGTCAGCTCTAAACCGCTGCGTTCTTCTAGTAATTTTAGTACGCCTCCACGAACGCTTTTGTTGCGGTAAAACTTGGCTTTGTTGACGCCTGCGGTCACATAGAGTTCGGGCAGCCCATCGCCATCACAATCAAACGTTGCCACGCCACCGCCAACCATGAATTCATCTTCACCTTCAAAGCGGCTTTGTAAGCCTGCGCTGTCGGTTTCTTCTACAAATTTTGGAACAGCAGGCACAGTCGCAGCAACTTGCGCCGAAACCGGCAGCATAGCCGTTTGCAGCGCTACGGAACATATCAGAAGAGTTTTAACAAAATTAGACATTCACCCAAGCACCGGTTTTTTCAGACATAAATAAGGCATCAATGACACGCATGTTCAAAATTGCGTCTTCAACACCATACGGCAAGGTCATTTCGCCACGCACCACCTTAGAAAATGCATCACCCTGCAAACCGTACATATTGCAGGCCGGCAAGGTGTGTTTTTGCATAGATGAACCATTTAGCGCACCACCATCGTCCAAAAAATAATCAGTTTCACCACCCAATGGTGCATTGAAAGGTATTTGTACTTCGATCCGCTTTTTAGTTCCCACCACCTGCACGCGCTGGTGCGACACAGATTGCGTGGAAACCGTGAAATCCAATCGACGTCCATCACCAAAATCTAGCAAAGCACTGACGGTACGATCAACTTTGAAGTCAGGGTCGCGGTCAACCAAGGCAATGACGCGCCTGGGTTCGGCATCAAACAAAAACCGACCCATCACAATCGGGTAGCAACCAATATCGTACAACGCACCACCGCCAATTTCATACTTGTTACGGATGTTGTTAGTGTCGCGGTTGAAGTACGAAAAGAAAGCTTGCACGGTTCGCAAATCGCCCAATTCGCCACTGCGCACACGCTCACGCACCTGCAGCCATTGCGGATGAAAGCGTACCATGAAGGCTTCCATGATGTGCACTTTGCCGGCCACCTCACGCAGCTGCGCTGCTTCGTTGGCGTTGATGGCAAAGGGTTTCTCGCACAACACATGCTTACCCGCTCGCGCTGCTTGCAGCGTTAACGGCACATGCAAATCGTTGGGCAAAGGGTTGTAAATGGCTTCAATCTCAGGGTCAGCCAGCAAAGCCTCATACGAACCGTAGGTTTTGGGAATACCCAGCTTAGCCGCCCACTCATCTGCTTTGCCGGGCGCACGCGAGGCGATGGCTCGCACATCGCAGAACTCGCTCTGTTGCATAGCAGGGATAACCTTCTCCCAACCAATTTTGGCGGTACTAAGAATACCCCATACTACTTTTTTCATAGCTATAATCCTAATAAATACGCCGGCTAAAGGCTAATTTAAGTAAAATTTAAATAATTTATATGAATTTAATTAAATAAACGAATTCAGCAAGTTTTCCAAGTTTTCTTGACGACCAGAAACAGGGCGAGTGTCGGTATTGTTTTGCAATACGCGCGCAGCCACCTCATCTAAGCTCAACTTGCCAGCCATGACGTCGCCACCAAAACTTGACTTCCAGCCGGCATAACGGTCTTGACGAGCTTTCTCAAAACGGCCATCTGTGATCATTTTTTCCGCGATTAACAAAGCTCGCGCTGTCACGTCCATACCGCCAATGTGTCCATAGAACATGTCTTCAGGCTCAATCGATTGACGGCGAACTTTGCTGTCAAAATTCACACCACCCGTTGTGAAGCCACCCGCTTGCAGAATTTGATACATCACCAAAGCTGTTTCTGGAATGCTGTTCGGGAACTGGTCTGTGTCCCACTGACACTGCATGTCACCTCGGTTCATATCGATAGAGCCAAAAAGTCCCATGTCGATAGACGTGGCAATTTCATGCTCAAAGCTGTGTCCTGCCAATGTGGCGTGGTTGGCTTCGATGTTGACTTTGACTTCTTTTTCTAGGCCGTGCTTGAGCAAGAAGCCGTAAACAGTCGCCACGTCAAAATCGTACTGGTGCTTGGTCGGTTCGCGGGGCTTTGGTTCTAGCAAAATCGCACCTTTGAAACCTATTTTGTGTTTGTAGTCCACCACCATGTTCAAGAATCGACCCATTTGGTCAAGCTCTTGTCCCATTTGCGTGTTCAACAGAGTTTCATATCCCTCCCGGCCGCCCCACAAAACGTAGTTTTCACCACCGAGCTTGAGCGTTGCGTCCATCGCTTCTTTGACTTGTAGCGCACCGAGTGCAAAGATTTCTGGATCTGGGTTTGTCGAAGCGCCTGACATGAAGCGGCGATGGCTGAATAGATTGGCCGTACCCCACAACAGCTTCATACCCGTTTCTTGCTGTTTAGCGGCCAACACATCAACCATCGCGTGCAGGTTATTGACACTGTCGCGCGGTGTTGCGCCTTCGGGTGCGACGTCGCGGTCATGGAAGCAATAGTAAGGTGCACCTAGTTTTTGAAAAAACTCAAATGCAGCATCCGCCTTGGCTTTGGCTGCAGCCATCGGGTCAGCAATGTGCTGCCAAGGGCGCTCAAACGTGCCGTCGTAACCAAACGGGTCAAAGCCGTTCCAGCAGTAACTGTGCCAGTAGCAAACAGCAAAACGCAAATGATCTTCCATGCGTTTGCCCATGACCATGCGGTCTTTGTCATACCATTTGAAGGCGAGAGGATTTTTAGATTCAGCGCCCTCAAATTTGATGGGGGCGACAGCGTTGAAATACGAGCTCATGTCTTGTCCTTGATGAAGCAGTTGTTGTTAAGTAAAGTCCGATAGTCTCTGCGTACAGTTTTTCTGTTTTCTTGTTATGTGTTTCTATAACTTTTTTTATATAGTTATTTTTTTATTTTTGAATAGCTTTCAATGCTGGATAAATTGCGCGAAAGCGCTGGTAGCGCGGCGCTAAAATTTTCAATTCTTCGGAGTCAGGTTGGTAGGTTTCTGATATTTTTGGTGTCAAACACACATCGGCCAAAGTTGCGCCAGTTGCCAGCCAAGCCAAACGTGCAGCACCAAGCGCGCCACCTGCGGCAGATTCTTCATGCGTCACGATGTTGATATTCAACAAAGTTGCCAATTGCTGCGCCCACAAGGCACTGCGAGCACCCCCGCCCACCAATGAAAGCTGCTTCACATCACAACCTGCAGCTTGCAAGGCCAGCATGCCGTCAGCTAGCCCAAAGCTAACACCCTCAATCACAGCGTACGCAAGTGCTGCAGCATCTGTGTCGTTGCTGAGTTCATGAAAACTACCCCGCGTAACAGCATCGTTGTGTGGGGTACGTTCACCACTCAAATATGGCAAAAAAAGAGGTGCGTATGCGCGTTGCGCTGCGTTTAAACCACTCGCCTGTGCTTCTAAGTCAGCTTCAGAACTTGCACCTAAGAGCTTAGTCACCCACTGTAAGCAACTAGCTGCGGACAGCATCACACTCATTTGATGCCAACGGCCTGGCACAGCATGACAAAAAGCGTGGGTCGCACTGGCTGCATTGGGCTGATATTTAGGTGTTACGACAAACAAGACACCACTAGTGCCCAAGGATAAAAAGCCTTCACCAGCATTGACTGCACCCATGCCAATTGCGCTAGAAGCATTGTCACCCGCACCACCGGCAACAACGATACCAGCTTGTAAACCCAAAGTTGCAGCGGCTTGAGAGGTTAAATTTCCACTTGGAGCGCTGCCTTCAACCAATCTTGGCATGTGCGCTTCAGTCAAGCCAGTAAGTTTGAGTAACTCAGCTGACCAAGTGCGTTTTTCAACATCCAGCCACATACTTCCGCTGGCATCAGACATATCAGAGACGAACTCGCCTGTCAGCATGAATCGGATGTAATCTTTTGGTAGGATGACTTTCACAATCTTTGCAAATACAGCTGGCTCATGTTTAGCCAGCCAACGCAACTTAGGCGCTGTAAAACCTGGCATAGCCAGACTACCAGCTATTTGCGGCAGCATAGGCAGTTCACCCATCATGTCTTCACATTCTTTGGCAGCGCGAGTGTCGTTCCACAAAATTGCTGGTCGCAGAACTTGGTTACTAGCATCTAACAGCACTGCACCATGCATTTGCCCAGATAAACCGATGGCTTGTATCTTCGAATACTGGACGGAGAACTTGCTCTTTAGCTGTGCCGAGGCTGCAAGTGTGGCAGTCCACCACGAAGCAGGATCTTGCTCGCTGTGGCCTACATTCGGCCTAGAAACGTTCAAAGACGAACCGGCTACACCGATCACTTGATGCTCGTTGTCAAGCAACAAAACCTTAACCTCTGATGTGCCAACATCAATACCTAAATACATTCAAAGCTCCTGAATTTGTGCGGATGACCGGTAGGGTTTATGAGTTTGCGACTTAGCAGGCGAAACAAAATGAACTACCTCTGTCTTAACATGCTTTACGGAAGGCAGATCATCAACGACAAGTTTTTCAACAAATGTTTCAACCGCTTGCTGTGTTGATTTGCCAACTGGCATCGGTCGCAGAAATCTATGCCAAACCAACGCAGCAGAACCGACTGCTGCAGCCAATAAACCGTACTTCGCAGCGCGCACTTTAGTTAATGGCATGTCAGCTAACTTTGAGTAATTAGCCAAGGTTGCGACAGCTTTTACAATCATTTCTGGGTTATTAACGCATGATTGCCCACCCAAGACTATGGTGCGGGGATTAAACATGACATCTAAATTTTGAATCAGCACGCCCAGATATTTACCTGCTAAGTCTGTGTTTCTAGCAGACTTTAATGCACGGGAACCAATAAAAGTTTCTGCACAACCTTGACGACCACAAGAACAAAGTGGGCCGTCAATTTGCAAAGTGGTGTGCCCAATTTCACCAGCCATACCGATGGCACCAACAAACAACCTGTCGTTCAAAATAATGCCAGCACCAACACCCACATCGCAACTTACAAAGATCAAAGGATCCTCGCCCTCTTGGGTCGAAAATTCGTACTCGCTGAGCGCAGCCGCGTCTGCATCGTTCTGCAAGTGTATGGGCACCTGTGGCACCCCGATGCGAAAAAATGCATCCGATATCATGCTCAAAAAGGGAACTTCGCGCCAAGCCAAGTTAGGCGCGAATCTAACGATACCAGCATCTTCGTTGATAGCACCAGGCAAACAAACACCCACACCGGATATCAATAATTTTTTTGTAGAAAGAACTTTACATTGCTCAAATACCAATTGAGCGGTTTGTTGGCACACAAGTTCGGGTAAATTAGAAGCCAAGGGTACTTGCGCATGCGACACCACTGCGCCCGTAAGCGTGACGCTTACGACGCGCAAGCATTCAACTGCAATCTCAACCCCCATTAACACACGTGTTTCAGCATCCAACTGCAATGGGGTAGAAGGTCGCCCCATGCCTTCTACGGCGACAGGCGCACAAGCTTCCGTCATCCATTTTTCAGCCAGCAGCTCGCGCACCAGGGCACTGACAGTAGACTTTGTCAGGCCACTTTTACGAGATAAATCAGCACGCGACAAGCCAGACTCTGAGCGCATCAAGCGCAGCAAAACGCTACGATTGATGCGCTTGAGAAGTTGCTGATCGCCCGTGGTTTTCATATTGAACCAAAATTACTGGACTGATCTGTCTGTTTGAGGTTTGCCAACGGGCTGCTTGCCTGAAATAATCATACCCAGCACTTCATCTTCTGTCACATCAGATGTTTTGTACATGCCAAGTGATTTTCCGTTTTTCATAACAACCAAGCGATCGCTTAACGCAAACACATCGTGCATATCGTGACTGATCAAGAAAATACCTACACCTTCCGCTTTGAGTTGGCGAACCAAGTTGCCAACCATTGCAGTTTCCTCAGGCCCCAAAGCTGCTGTTGGCTCGTCCATGATCAAAATGCGCGCATTGAAATAAATAGCCCGAGAAATCGCAACCACTTGACGCTGCCCGCCTGATAGACGGCGCACCGGAATACGGACGTTTGTAAAGTTTTTATTCAAGCGATGGAACACCTTGCGCGCCTCTGCGTCCATGCGATGGTCATCTAACGTGCGCCACTTGGTAAGCAACTCACGTCCTAAAAATAAATTTGAAACCGAGTCTAAATTGTCAGCCAGCGCCAAAGTTTGATAAATAGTCTCAATGCCGAAATTTTGAGCATCTGCCGGTGAACGCACATGCGCCTTTTCACCTGAAATGATGACGTCACCGCTGTCAATAGGATAGGCACCAGCCAACATTTTCATCAATGTTGATTTACCTGCACCGTTGTGCCCTAAGACAGCAACCACCTCACCTGGATACAAAGTCATGCTGACATCGTCAACCGCACGAACACCGCCGAAAGATTTTTTGATATTACGTAGTTCCACCAAACACTTGGAGGTGTCTACATTAGCTTTTACCTGACTCATACTGTATCTCCTGTCCATTTGCGGTAAGCCACATCAAAGACGACTGCAGCAATCAAAACTTGCCCAATGATGATGTATCGGGTACCGATGGAGATGTCCAACAAGAGCATGCCACTATCAATACTTTGCATGATCAAAGCGCCCAGTACAGACCCGATGATTGTGCCGCTACCACCTGCTAGGGCCGTACCACCGATAACCGTTGCTGCAATCACCAGCAACTCTAAGTTATTGCCTAAAGAGTTTGTGCCAGCATTCAAACGCGAAATAGCAACAATTGCGGCGATGGTGATCAAAATTGCCAACAAAAAGAACAACAGCATCGTCACACGCTTGACAGGGATACCCACCAATTCGGCCGCGTCTGGATTACCACCGATAGCAAAAATATAGCGCCCAAAACGGGTGCGGTGCACCAAGAAAGACACAAACAAAGCCACTGCACCCCAAATAAGCACGGGAATAGGGATGCCCTGTGCCTCAGCTTTATTAGGGATGTGGTATGCGTTCATCACTGCGACAAAGGCCAAAATAATCACTACGGGCACTAAGACGATTAAGGCATCCATCGTGAGTGAATTAGTCGGCACGCCATAAGCTTTCTTGGCTTTGCGCTTGCTCAGCATGGCGTAAACCAAACACAGAGACATCAAACCACCGATGATCCAGCTTGCCTGTGTACCAATGCCGCCGTTAAAACCACCACCCAACTTGAGAAAAAACTCGTCAGCCAACGGTTGAGTCTTCCCATCTGCTACTAAATATGCAGCACCCCGAAATGACATCAAGCCCCCCAAAGTCACAACAAACGTTGGCACACCAATGTAAGCCGTTAACGCACCTTGATAAAGCGACACCGCAATCGCAGCTCCCAGGCCGGCTAAACATGCCGCTTGCCATGACCAATTCGCGGTGTACATCAAAAATGCAATCAAAACACCCACAAAGCCCATGACTGAACCGACTGACAAATCGATGTGTCGCGCAACAATGATGAGCACCATGATCGTTGCCAAAATACCCACCACAGCGGTTTGCTGGGCGATGTTGTATAAGTTTTCGGCAGACAAGAAAATGCCATCCGAGAAAAAATTAAAAACGAGTGCGATTACTATCAACACTGCGGACATCAAAACCATGCGCCAGTCAATCTGGGCACGTTTGATGGATTGAATTGCATCATTCATATCGCGCTCTCCTACCTCTACCTCTACATCTACAAAACAGAAACGGAAACTCGGCCAAATTCATAGGCCACAAACGACACCGCGGGCGCTAGGCCCGCGGCGTGAACCTTCTTAGCTAACGATGACTGCTCGCACTGAAGCCAGCAGTTCATCGTTGGCTAGTTAGCTGATG
The DNA here is from genome assembly GCA_013298815.1 of Polaromonas sp. GTDB lineage: Bacteria > Pseudomonadota > Gammaproteobacteria > Burkholderiales > Burkholderiaceae_C > Aalborgiella. Next base: position 71,840 of record JAAFJF010000002.1, read on the forward strand.
GACTTATTTGCAAACTGCAACTTTCGCGCCATCGATACCTTTACACAAGACTTCCTTCTTGATGTAGCCAGCTTTCAAAACAACATCCAAATTGTCTTTTGTAACTGGAATTGGCTTCAAGAAAATTGACTTCAAAGTCATCTTCTTAGGGCCGCCTGCCCAGTCAGCAGCACCAGTAACTGGCTTGCCTGCACCCAACTCAACAGCAGCTTTAGCTGCAGCTGTGCCGAGGTCAGCAGAGTTTTTCCAGACTGACACAGTTTGTGTACCAGCTGCTACACGGTTCAAAGCAGCGTGGTCGCCGTCTTGACCAGACACTGGAATACCTTGCAGGCCTTTAGCTGTCAAAGCAGCCACAACACCGCCGGCCATGCCGTCGTTTTGTGCCACAACAGCGTCAACCTTGTTAGCATTCTTAGTCAGGATCTGCTCCATGTTTTTCTGAGCATTTTGTGGGTTCCAGCCAGATGTGAACTCTTCGCCCACGATCTTCACGTCACCCTTTTTGATAGCGTCAGCCAACACTTCGCCTTGGCCTTCGCGCAAGAATGCAGCATTGTTGTCACCTGGATCACCCTTGATGATGGCGTAGTTGCCTTTTGGCTTGGCCTTCAAGATTTCGCGAGCAGTCATACGACCCACTTCTTTGTTGTCGAAAGTGATGTATGTCACGCCTGGCGCTTCAAACAAACGGTCATAAGCAATGACTGGGATTTTTTGCTGAGCAGCTTTGTTGATAGCTGGCAAAATCGCATCTTTGTCTTTACCCAAAACGATCAACACTTTTGCGCCTTTGGCGATCAAACCATCGATGTCAGCCAATTGCTTCTCTGCAGAAGCGCCAGCGTCAGACATGATGTACTTAGCACCAGACTTTGCCAATTCTGCCTTGATAGCAGCTTCGTCGGTCTTCCAACGCTCTTCTTGGAAGGCGTCGTAGCTCACGCCGACAACCAATTGTGCGAAAGATGAACCAGCTGCCATAGCCAAAGCCACAGCGGTCAGAGTACGTTTAAATTGCATTCTTTATCTCCAGTTAATAAAAATAAACCCCAAGGGGCGTTAAGTTTTAGCTAAAACCTGCTTCGTTCAACAGCGATTAGCTATTTAGTTCAGCAAGAAAACGAAGTATCTACTTATTTTCGCGAAAGTTTATTAGGGGAAACGCTAGTTTCGATGTGGTTACTTAAAAAAACTTATAGTCTATGTATGTATATCCATGAAAAAATTGACATCGTTTACCTATGGGTAGATGGCAACGACCCAGTTTGGCGGCAAAAAAGAGGGCACGCCCTAGGGCAATTAAATGCTAACAACCTCAACAGCATCGCCAAGTACGGTAACGTGGAAGGTCGGTTTCGCGACAATGACGAACTACGTTACAGCCTGCGCGCACTGGAGCGGTATTTTCCCGATTGTGGTCATGTTTACATCGTCACCGATGCGCAAACGCCAGTTTGGCTGAACGACTCAGCCCAAATCTCAATCATTGACCACAGAGACTTGATTCCTGTAGGCAAACTGCCTACCTTCGATTCTGCAAACATTGAGTCCTACATCCACCACATTCCCGATTTGACTGAGCGGTATTTCTACTTCAATGACGATGTTTTCTTCGGCTCAACCGTCGATTTGAGCCATTGGTTTCGCCCAAATGGCATTTGTGTGGGCTGGTCAGACGATTTAGCCGTTAGCAACTTAGGGTTGCAGCCCGATGCCACTGCGCTTGAAAATGCCTGCCGTTTGTCGATTCAATGGCTAAAAATGCATGAAAAATCGAATCAACATTCAAACCAATATTCGAATTTCAGCCCTTTCAAACACACCTATCGAACCTTCGCCCACTCCCCCAGACCTATGCTGAAATCGATGCTGTTCGCGCTAGAAACAGAAGCGGGAGATTTGTTTGAATCAGTGCGTTCAACCGTCTTTCGCGCATGGGACAAGCCAACCATCGTCTCCGACTTTGTAATGCGCTGGGCGCTGGGCAACGGCCAAGCCACCGTGCGCGACTACTCACACATTTACCTGTCCACAGGAGACATAAAAAACAACACAGACTTAGAAAGCTTCATAGCCGCAAACGGCCAGCTCGACTTCTTTTGCATCAACGACACCACCGACGACGCTGACAACCTAGACCCCCGCTTGGTGATGGTGCAAGAGGCGCTGAAAACGATGTTTCCCAAAGCCTCTCGCTATGAAAAGTAGCTAGAAAGTAAAGAAATACAAGCGACCAACGTCAACTGCAAACGCAGTGCCAAATACCAAGCTGGCAGATTCACCCGCTGAACCAAACGCCAGTCTTGCCAAAAGTGAATCAAAAAACCTAAGACCAACAGCACGACCGCGTATTTGAGGGTCATCAACAGCGCAACCCAAGCCAGCAAACACGGCACAACGCTCCACACAAAGCTGCGCGTACGTTGATGCATATTCATATCACGCTGACTCATCGCAAAGCCCCAGTGCAACGCACCGATAAAGCTCAAAATAACAGCGCCGTAACCTACCAGCGCATCACGCCACAAGCTGCTGTGGCTACTGTCAAACCAAGCAGCAACAGCCAAAACCACAAACGGCAACAAGCCCCCATAACCCAACCAACTCACAATTGGCGGGATAATTATCTGTAAAGAATCAGCCGAATTCGATAATTTAGTCATTTAAAGAATACAAAAATTGGGAGTTTGTAATGAGTGGAGAAGATGAGCGCTGCTGCGGCACAGGTCACTGCATGATCAATGCCGACGGGCAATGCTGGTGCGGGCAGCGATGGGATGGTGAAAAAATGTGCCAACCTAAGCCCAAAGTTGCGGCAGAAAGTAAATCAGAATGCAAAGGCGATGCTTCCATCACATCCGCTTATATTGCGTCGGACAATAAGCCCGCTTAACGCCTTCTGGTCGCAGCGCTGCGTGCTTGGTGGCGCGACTCGTCACACGTTTGCGCCACATTCTAAAAGAGCTGGCCTTCATATTGGAGCGCATGAAATGGATCACCGCAGACTCGTTCAGCCCATAAGTACGTTCTATGGCCTCAAACGGCGTGCGGTCTTCCCACGCCATTTCGATGATTCTGGAGGCGTCACCGGCGGTGAAGATGGGTTCGGTTTTTGACATGCATAAATTGTATGAAAAGCAGACAAATGGTGTCGCGAAGGTTAAAAAGACCTTGCAACTTTATGGCAACATATCACCATGCAAAAAACTCTAACAACGCCGACTAGCGCGCCATTCTTGCCTCAAATCACGCTCTATCGGCAATGGCTAAGCGAAAAACGCGGCTTGAAGTTTGACTCTTACGACACGCTCTGGCGGTGGTCGACCACGGATTTAGACGCGTTTTGGCAGAGCATTTGGGATTATTTTGAGCTGAAATCCTCGACGCCCTATTCCGCAGTGTGCGACCGATCAGCCTCTGAGCGCATGATTGACGTGAAGTGGTTCACCGGCGCGACGGGCAACTACGCGCAACAGGTGTTTCGCCATGTCGAAGCCGCAGATTCTGCAGGATTCCCCGCCATCATCAGCCACAACGAGAAAAGCCTAGGAAAACAAGCCGCCAAAGTGATGACTTGGCCGCAACTGAAGCAGCAAGTCGCATCCCTCGCCCTGCACCTGCAAGCGCAGGGTGTGCAGCCGGGCGACCGCGTTGCGGCGTATTTGCCGAATATTCCTGAGGCGATGGTGGCGTTTTTGGCGACGGTGAGCATTGGCGGCGTGTGGAGCATTTGCGCGCCCGATATGGGGACGAACGCCGTTTTAGACCGCTTCAAGCAAATCGAACCCAAGGTGCTGATCGCCTGCGACGGCGTGACCTTTGGCGGCAAAGACTTTGACCGCCTAGCCGTCGTTGCCGAGCTGTGCGCAGCGCTGCCCAGCGTGCAGCATGTGGTTTTGCAGGACAACTTAGGAACGCTGCAAAAATACGTTGATAGCTCTGCAAACACCATAAACGCTATGAATACGATAGCTACTCAGGCAATATTTACGTCGGCTACAGCCAAAAATGATGCCAATTTAGCTGCTTTAGACGCATTTGAACCGCTTTGGCTGCCATTTGACCATCCGCTGTGGATTGTCTATTCCAGTGGCACGACAGGGCTGCCCAAACCCATCGTCCACAGCCATGGCGGCATCGTCATCGTCGCCTTAGCCAGCAAGGTTTTGCACAACGACGTGGGCTGCAGTTACGCGCCCAACACCTATGGCGAGCGCTTTCACTGGTACAGCTCCACCGGCTGGGTGATGTGGAATGCGCAGATGAGCGGCCTGCTGAACGGCACAACTTGCTGCATTTTTGACGGCAGCCCGGGCGGCAGCACCGTGGATGCGGCTGGCAACAAAATCGCCCCCGACTACACCACCCTGTGGCGCTTTGCCGCCGAGCTTGGCGTGACCTACTTTGGCGCAGGTGCGGCGTTTTTTGCGAATTGCCAAAAAGCGGGGATTGATTTGACTGAAATTGCAAAAATGCATGATCCAGCCGGTAATTTGTCAAAAATCAGAGCACTGGGCACAACCGGTTCGCCGCTCTCAGCCGATACGCAAAATTGGGGGACAGCGCAGTTTAACAAGCTAGGCTCACCGAATATCTTTTGGGCGAATATTTCGGGCGGTACAGACTTTGCCGGTGCATTTATTGGTGGGAACCGCGAGTTGCCTCTGGTCGCTGGCGAAATGCAATGCCGCGAGCTGGGCTGCGCGGTGGAAGCGTGGAACGAGCAAGGTGAGCCCGTCATCAATGAAGTGGGCGAGCTGGTTTGCACTCAGCCCATCCCGTCCATGCCGCTGTATTTTTGGGGTGACACCGAGAAAAAGCGTTATATATCAAGCTACTTCGACACTTATCCCAACGTTTGGCGGCATGGCGACTGGCTCAAAATCGGGCTGGACGGCAGCTGCATCATCTATGGGCGCTCGGATGCCACCATCAACCGCCACGGCCTGCGCATGGGCACCAGCGAACTGTACAGCGCCGTCGAAGCCCTGCCCGAGGTGATGGATTCCATGGTCGTCGACCTTGAATATCTTGGCCGCGAAAGCTACATGCCCCTCTTCGTCGTCCTGCAAACCGGCCTGACCCTAGACGACGCCCTGCGCAGCAAACTGATCAACGCCATCAAAACCGCCCTCTCCCCCCGCTTCGTCCCCAACGACATCTTCCAAGTAGCCGAGATTCCGCGCACTCTGTCGGGCAAAAAGCAGGAGCTGCCGATCAAAAAACTGCTGCTCGGCCAGCCGATTGAGAAAGTGGTGAACAAAGACGCGATGGCGAATCCGGGGTGTTTGGATTGGTATGTGGCGTTTGCGGAGGGTAGAAAGGCGGAGAATGCCTAGATTTAGAGGTAAATTTGGCTGTATCCGGCGTATTTATTGCTTAAGGTGCTATTTTATTGGCAGCAAATTAAGTTGCTAATTAAGTTGCTAATACGGCTCAACTCAACCTCAAATACAGCATGCTGGTCAAGCTGGAAAATCTAACAAAACCAAAATGCTCGTAAAACCGAACCGCAGCTTCGTCTTTAGCATCTACCACCATGGCGTAAGCGGCAATGTCTGACCGTTGGGTGCGCGCAATGGCGTCCACCAATAAGACGCCGCCCAAGCCCTTGCCCTGCGCTTGCATAGAAACAGCCAGCCGCCCCAAACGCACAGCTGGAACTGAGGGGTAACGGGGTAATTTTTTGGTCAATGCGATTGGCAAATCAAGCATTGGCACGCTCGCGGAAGACAAGGTGTAATAGCCCAAAGGCGTTACGTTTGAAGGCTCGTTCGCTATGTCATAGGCCACAAAACAGCTCGCCAAATTGCGCGATACGTCTTGCGTCACCAGCTCTTTGAAATAACGATTCAGCGGCTCAGACCCACAATCAAACCCAGCGCGGGCTGCGTCTAGTTTGGCAGACCGCGCTAAAGCTACGATTTGGATACTTGAATCAGCAAGCAGCGCTTCTTTGGCATCGCTTTGAGCATCAGTCATGCGCCAATATCGCTCTTAACCACCCGTTTGTGCAGCGCCTTCGCTTTGAGCATGGCCACATTGGGCGCTGGCGCTGGCTGCATGAGCGCCTGCGCAAACGCAGCTTGGTCAGCGACAGACAGCCTAATCACCTCCGAGCTGGCAATAGCCTCCTGCGCCGCCCGCTGAGCCACACTGACCACAAAATCCGTAATACTGCGCCCCTGCATCTCCGCCGCACGGCGAATTAAGGCATACACATCAGGGCTGATGCGTGCTTCAAGGCGAGATAAGGTTGCAGTACTCATGGTTATTTTCTCTTATTTACGGCAGGTTGCCGTATTTTAATTGGATTTTATGACAAATGTGGTTGGATTGCAATTGAGTTGTTTGGATTGGTATGTGGTGTTTGCGGAGGGTAGGAAAGCCGAAAATACGTAAAAAGCCTCAATTTAGAGTTATTTTTGGCTGTAGCCGACGTATTTATTGACTAAGATGCTATATTATTTGCAGTAAATACGCACTATTTTAGTGTATTTAGCGGAGTTGCCAAAGGCTTTTCTTTCAAACCGGCTATCTCTTCAAACTGAGCTTGAGTTGGCATAAAACCGACCAAACCTGCGCATAAGGACGATTTACTACAAGTTTCAACTACCGGTCTCAATAACTTTGTGTATCTAACTAGCAAGTTGTGCGCTTCATCCGTTTTCAATGCTTGTAAGCTTTTGATTGCTTGAGTAGCGAACATCAGTGATTCGGAATGATCGAATGCAGTGACGAAATCTAACGATTTTTTGCAAACAATGTCCGCATCATGCTTCGCAACGTAGGAGCCTGCGAAATAAGCGCCGCCCACGGAAAGTGGCAGAAGTATTGGGATCAGAATATTTGCGAGACGCATTAATGATTACTTTCTAGTTGGCTTTAAAAGCAACAAATATAAATCAAATTAATGCCTATTTAAGGCAATCTACTTCGAGCAATCATTTTTTACCTACGCAACACGCTCAACCGCCTGCGTAATGTGATGATGAACGCGCCCCGTGAAGTACTTTGCCAAAATCGCGTCGGTGGCGGCTTTGGCTGCGGCGCGTTGGGGGCTGGCCAGGGCTGTGTCTACGGCTGCGCGGGTGGGGTAGCTGATGGCTAGGATGAGGGGCAGCTCAG
>JAAFJF010000002.1:78980-181909 GCA_013298815.1 Polaromonas sp.
CAGCTCAGGCGCGCCTTCGTCGCGCTCGTTTTCAAAGCAGACGCGCACGGCTAGGACGTCTGGGAAGGATTGCCAATGCGGCAGCACGTCGGCCAGAATGGCGGCGCGGAAGGCTTCTGTTTGGCCGGGGTGGATGCTGCCTTCAAACAGGGCGTAGCGGGTGATCATGGTTGAGGCGTCCTTAGAAAATTTGTTCTTACGTTTTTACTATTGTGCGTCAACATTTTTCACAAATTTGTTGCAATTACATCAAATACATGATGTAATTGCATCATGAATGCACTAACTGTAGCCCCCTACCTCGTCACTCAACGCGACAAAACGCTGTCTGCTCTGGGTGAGTTCATTGATATTGATGAACTAAATAGCCTTGGCAAACCGCCTGCTTTCGTAGGTGTTCGGGAAGGCAGGGCTTGGGCGGATGACAGCTTTGGGTTACCGGCTGCGTTTAACAGCGAAAAAGCCGTCTCCATCTTGCGCCAAGGCATTTCCAGCCGGGCGATTGAGCCGTTGTCTGATTTGTTTGGCGTGGGCAAGGGCGATTTTGCGGCTTATTTGGATCTGGACCGTACCACCGCCCTGCGCCGCGCCAACAAAGACCAAGTGCTGCCCATGCACGCGGCTGAGGGAGTTTTGCGGCTCTTGGAGCTGGAGGCGATGGCGACGGACACGTTTGAGTCTGACGACGCCGCCCACGGCTGGCTGCGCCGCCCGCACGCTATGCTGGAGGGCGAATGCCCGCTGGAGGCGGCGAAAACATCGTTTGGTACGCGGCGGGTGAAGGACATGCTGGTTGCCATCAAATACGGCGGTGTGGTTTGATTGGAGGATTGGCGGCTGGCGAGACTACTAGCGTTCATGTCTGGCGAATTGCCTATTCGGGCGCTTTGAATCTAGTCAGTCTCGGCTTTGGTTCGACTTTGGGCGATGGCCGCTGGCACATGGGTGCGCCGCAGTCGCCCCAAATCGTCTACGCCGCCAGCAGCCGCGCGTTGTGCCAGCTTGAAAAGCGGGTGCATTGCAACGGCGCAGCGCCTAAAAACATGGCTTTGATGCGGCTGGAGCTGACCGAAAACGCCATTTGCCTAGAAGCTGAAAATCTCGGTTTACCCCCCGATTGGCGCGCTCAGCAAGCCAGAACGCAGCAGTTGGGCATGCAGTGGCTGGCGTCCAAAGCCAGCCTCGGCCTGTGGGTGCCGTCGTTTGTGGAGCAAGCGGAGCGCAATCTGCTGATCAACCCCGCGCATGCCGACTATGCCAACATCAAGCTGGTGGTTGAGAAAAACCCGTTTGTGTTCGATCCGAGGCTGTTTTAGGTAAAAAATTCCCCTTCATTTTGAAGGGGTGCCCAACGGGCGGGGTAGCTGTAGGCGGTAAAACTACCCCGTCGCTTCGCGCCACCCCTTCATGATGAAGGGGAATTACCCACCTCTAGCCAGCGTATTTGCTGCCTAAGATGCTATTAAAAGTATAGTAAATTCAAAGTCTAAACTTCAAAATGTAAATTTCAAAGTAACTCACACAATTCCGCCAAACTTTTCACATGCCGTAGCGACTGGTGGTGCGGCTCGGGTTGGTAATCTGATGCGTGCGGCCAGTCTTTGCCTTCGCGGTTGAGCCAAGCGGCATGCATGCCAGATTGCAGGGCACCGATGGCATCTAAAGCGCTGTCGTCGCCGACGTGCAGGACATTGGCGACGTTCACACCGACGGCTGTTGCGGCAGCTTTGAAAATGCGGGGGTCGGGTTTGGCGATGCCGAATTCGTGGGCGCTGATCGCGCCTTTGAAGTATTTGACCAAGCCGACGCGCTGAATGTCTGCTGTGCCGTTGGAGATAGCGACGATGGGGTATTTGGCGGCTAGGTATTGCAGCGCGGGTAAGGCGTCCTCAAAAAGTTCGACGCTATTGCGGGCTTCGGTGAAGATTTCGTAGGCGACAACAGCTAAAGCTGGATCGTCTCCGCCATTTATCAAGCTGCGACGGATGGCTTCAGTTCGCAAAAAGTTGTAATCGTGCGCTAGATGGGGAAATTCAGCAATCAAGGTTTCACGCCTGCCGCGCATGGTTTCTGGCGTTTCCAAGAGGGCGGCGGTGCTGGGCGCGTGGGTTTTTAGCCAATCGTGCAGCGCGGCTTCAGCCTTTTTGATGGTGGGCCAAACGGGCCACAGGGTATCGTCTAAGTCTAGGGTGATGGCTTGGATGGATGAATAGGGCATGAACGATTATGACTTTGTAAATGTGTAGGGAGTAAGCTTAAACAATTACTCTCATAATAGGCGAAATGACGACTTCTGCTTCACCATACGCGCTAAAACCTCTGCCCCAACTGGGCGCGGGTGAGGCTTTTCCACCAGTGGATGAGCCGCATGAACTGAGCATTGAGATGCCAGGTTTGGTTGCCGTGGGCGGTGCGCTAGACGTGGCAACGCTGAAACGGGCGTATTCGCAAGGTATTTTCCCTTGGTTCAGCGAGGGGCAGCCGATTTTGTGGTGGAGCACTGACCCGCGCATGGTGCTAAAAGTGGCAGACTTTAAGGTAAAGCCATCTTTCAAAAAGACGCTGAAGAAGTTTGTAAAAGGCTTTAACGGCGCAATCGATTGTGAAGTACGAATGGACACAGCTTTTGAGCAAGTCATCAACACTTGCGCGGCCACCAAGCGTGATGGCCAGCGCGGCACATGGATAGTGCAGCAGATGGTCAGCGCTTATATAACCCTGCACAAAGCGGGTTTTGCGCACAGTGTAGAAACTTGGGTGAACGGTAAGCTGGTGGGTGGACTGTATTGCGTCAACATTGGCAGCGCGGTGTTTGGCGAATCTATGTTTTCGCACGCGGCGGATGGGTCCAAAATCGCCCTTGCCGCGCTGGTGTGTTTTTGCAAAGCTAATGGCATTGAAATGATTGACTGCCAGCAAAACACCGCTCATTTGGCATCTTTAGGTGCAAAAGAAATGCCCAGAAGTGAGTTTGTAAGCACCGTTAAAGCGCGAGTGAACCAGTTGATGCCCGTGTGGCAATTTACACCTCAGCTTTGGCAAGAGTTGTTGTAAGCTCAGCCACTCAAGCATCATGTCACAACTCAAAGACCTGCCCCCGCAAACGCTGCAGTTTTATGCAACGGCGGAATACCCATGTAGTTACTTGGACAACAGGCAGGCCCGCTCTCAGGTGGCGACGCCGAGTTATTTGATTCGCAATGATGCGTATTCTGAGCTGGTGACCCAGGGTTTCAGGCGCAGTGGCATGTTTACCTACCGCCCACAGTGTGATGGCTGTCAAGCTTGCGTGCCGCTGCGAGTATTGGTAAATGAGTTTACGCCGTCGCGCAGCCAAAAGCGCTCACAAAAGCAACATACAAATTTGCAAGCACGCGTGCTGGAGCTGGGCTTTGATGCCGAGCATTACGCTTTGTATTTGCGCTACCAAGCTTCGCGTCATGCGGGTGGCGGTATGGACCAAGACAGCATTGACCAATACACGCAGTTTTTGCTGCAAAGCCGTGTGAATACGCGTTTGATTGAATTTCGCGAAACCATGCCTGATGGCACCTCCCATAGTTCCGAGGGCGCGCTGAAAATGGTGAGCATTGTGGATGTGCTGAACGATGGCATTTCGGCGGTTTACACCTTTTACGAACCTGATGTGCAGGCCAGTTACGGCACGTTTTGTGTGCTGTGGCAAATTGAACAAGCGCAAAAGCTGGGTTTGCCGCACGTTTACCTCGGCTACTGGATTGAGCAAAGCACGAAAATGCGCTACAAAATACGCTTTTCACCGCATGAAACGCTGCAACAAGGCAAATGGGGGCTAGGCTAAACCCTAGGATTATAATTTCACATGGTAAAATTCACTTGATTTCGAAATCGTTTTTTAAATCGTTTTAGATTGCAACTTTGAATGAAGCCATGCCAAAAATAGACAAAACAGCTAAAAACCTGCCTGCAGCGACTCCCACCATTCAGGTGCTGGAACGCATGTTTACCTTGATCGATGTTTTGGCCGAGCGAGATGAGGCCATGTCACTCAAAGAGATCAGCCAAAAAACGGGCTTGCATCCCTCCACCACCCACCGCATTTTGAATGATCTGACGCTAGGCCGTTACGTAGACCGTCCCGAAGCTGGAAGCTACCGCTTAGGTATGCGCCTGTTAGAGCTTGGAAACGCTGTGAAAAGCCGTTTGGATGTGCGAGATGCTGCGCTTGCGCCCATGCGCGAGCTGCACAAGCTGATTCAGCAACCCGTCAACCTCTCTATGCGCCAAGGTGATGAGATTGTTTACATCGAGCGTGCGTATAGCGAACGCTCTGGTATGCAAGTGGTGCGAGCTATTGGCGGCCGTGCACCACTGCATTTGACATCTGTTGGCAAATTGTTTTTAGCTGTCGATGATGCCGTCAAGGTAAGAGCTTACGCCGCTCGCACAGGTTTAGCTGGGCACACCAAGACAAGTTTGACGGATTTAAACGCGCTGGAAAGAGAGCTTTCACGCGTGCGACAGTATGGTACGGCGCGTGACAATGAAGAACTCGAAATAGGTGTGCGCTGTATGGCGGCTGGTGTTTATGACGATCAAAGCAAATTGGTCGCGGGCTTGTCTATCTCAGCACCGGCAGACAGGTTGGATGAAGCTTGGTTGGCGAAGCTGCAATCAACCGCAGCCGAAATTTCTACAGCACTGGGTTACCAGGGCTAATCCGGCAAAGAAGTCTAAGCCGCAGTTTAGCCCTGCTTTTGCAAAGTAACTGCCGGTAGGGACGGCGTGTTTGACTCTACCCAACGGCGAACGCGCTCTGCATCGCCCAAGCGGCTCAGTTTGCCCGCTGAATCTAAAAACACCATGATGAGTTTACGGCCTGCAATTTTTGTCTGCATCACCAAGCATTGCCCTGCTTCTGAGATATAGCCTGTTTTTTGTAATCCAATGTCCCATTCTGGGTTCTTAACCAAGCGGTTGGTCGTGTTGTATTGCAGCGTGCGAGCACCTACAGCCACTTCATAGCCTGGCGATGTGGAATATTCGCGTACAACTTGGTCTTTGTAGGCTGCGTTCACCAAAACGGCCAAATCTTGTGCGCTAGATTGGTTTTGACTAGACAAACCTGTTGGCTCGACATAGCGGGTTGCACGCATGCCCAGCTGCTTGGCTTTGGCATTCATCAAACGCACGAACTCTTGCAAACCACCAGGATAGGTACGACCCAACGCGTTGGCCGCGCGGTTTTCGCTAGACATCAGAGCCAAATGCAACATCTCGGCACGGGTCAATGTGGTTCCCACAGTCAAGCGTGAGCGGCTGCCTTTTTCGGTATCTACATCGTCTTGGGTGATAGTGATTGGTTCGTTCATAGGCAAACGCGCTTCAGACAACACAACGCCTGTCATCAGCTTGGTCAAAGAAGCAATCGGCAGCACCGTGGCTGCGTTTTTATTAAACAGTACCTCGTTGGTGTCTTGGTCAATCACCAAGGCAACGCCAGATTTCAAATCTAGCTCATCGCGTTCGCTGTGCAAACCGGCGATTTCACCAAAAGATTGCTTAGGCGGAATAATCGGCATTGACGCTAAAACAATAGCGCGACGACGTGCAGCAACCAAGGCTTTACCTTTGAGCGGGCGACCACGGGCGTCTTTCAACAGACGGGAGTTGACTGCGACAGCTTGACCATTGCCTCTGACGCGCACCACCATCTTGCCGTTAGCTTTGCTGCGGCTGGAAGCTGCAACGATTTGTTTACCAGCTTTTTTAGATTTTGCGGAAACTTTAACGTGTTTGGTTGCAACGGCCTTTTTAGCTTGCGCTTTATTCGGTTTTGCAAGACTTGAAACCGGGAAACTGAAAGCCAAAAAGAGGGTGCTGACCAAGGCAAGTTTGCCTGCCAGTTGAAAGATATGTTTCAAAGTATGTCCAAAACCGAAATTATTGCGAATACGAATGCGAAAGGGGGAAATCTGAGCAGAAGCCATAGTGGGTCTTTCCATGCAAGCGAGATATGCATGGAGTGTACACAATTAAAAATACTTCGCAAGATCAATCACTTGCGAAGTATTGTTAACTTGCAAAATAAGTTATGAGTAGTAACCCTTATTTACTCCTAGCCTTGTGCAGCAACTCGGTCAGCTTTACTTTGTAACTTGTTGAGAGCACTCAAATAAGCTTTAGCGGAGGCGACCACAATGTCAGGGTCAGAACCCACGCCGTTGACCACCCGACCGCTGTTTTGCAAGCGCACCGTCACTTCGCCCTGGCTCTCTGTAGATCCGCTTATGGCGTTCACAGAATAGAGCACCATCTCTGCACCGCTTTTGACGTGTGATTCGATGGCTTTGAGGGAGGCGTCCACGGGGCCGTTGCCGTCTGATGAACCTTTGAATTCTTTGCCATTAGCCGTGAAAACAATACTCGCTTGGGGGCGTTCACCTGTTTCAGAGTGCTGCGAGAGTGACACAAAAACGTATTGCTCGATGGCATCGCTGACACTTTCGTCGCTGACCAAGGCCAAGATGTCTTCGTCAAAAATATCGCTCTTACGATCTGCCAATTCTTTGAATTTCGCAAAAGCAGTGTTGATTTCAGTTTCTGACTCCAACTGCACGCCCAAATCTTGCAAGCGCTGCTTGAAAGCGTTGCGACCACTTAATTTGCCCAAGACGATCTTGTTAGCTGACCAGCCCACGTCTTCCGCACGCATGATTTCGTAGGTGTCACGTGCCTTGAGCACACCATCTTGGTGGATACCGCTGGCATGCGCAAAGGCATTTGCACCAACAACCGCTTTGTTCGGCTGGACCACAAAACCCGTCGTTTGGCTGACCATCCGGCTGGCCGCGACGATATGAATCGGGTCGATGTTCATCTCTAAGTTGAAATAGTCTTTGCGCGTTTTCACCGCCATGACAATTTCTTCGAGTGAACAGTTACCCGCACGCTCGCCCAAACCGTTGATCGTGCATTCCACTTGGCGCGCACCACCGATTTTGACACCGGCCAATGAGTTTGCCACAGCCATACCCAAGTCGTTATGGCAATGCACGGACCAAATCGCTTTGTCGCTGTTCGGAATACGCTCGCGCAAAGTTTTGATGAAGTTACCGTAAAGCTCAGGCACCGCGTAACCCACGGTGTCGGGCACGTTGATGGTTGTCGCGCCTTCTTTGATGACTGCTTCCAAGACACGGCACAAAAAATCCATATCGCTACGGTAGCCGTCTTCTGGACTGAACTCAATATCACCCACCAAATTACGTGCAAATCGGACGGATTGCTTGGCTTGTTCAAACACCTCGTCCGGCGTCATGCGCAACTTCTTTTCCATGTGCAATGGCGACGTGGCTATGAAAGTGTGAATACGTGCACTGTTGGCGCCTTTCAAGGCTTCTGCCGCACGCGAAATATCACGGTCATTGGCGCGCGACAAGGAGCAAATGGTCGAATCTTTGATGTGGTTTGCAATCAACTGCACCGCTTCAAAATCGCCATTCGAGCTGGCTGCGAAACCGGCTTCAATCACGTCAACTTTTAAACGCTCCAATTGGCGTGCGATACGAAGTTTCTCGTCTTTGTTCATAGACGCGCCTGGCGACTGCTCGCCGTCACGCAAAGTTGTATCAAAAATAATGAGCTTGTCTGCGGCCATGATGAAATCCTCGGTTAATGAATAAAATCTAAAAATACTTCAAGTGAAAAATCCGTTACGCCATGAAAAAAGCCCGTTGCACTTGAGCTAACGGGCTTATTTGGAAAAAGTGTGCGTGCGCTACTTAACCAGCCCTTTCAAGCTTAGTAGTAGTGTTAGCAACATTGTTTTCATGAAATTACTATAGCACAGTTTTCGAGTTCTAAGCTTTTAATCACCAAATCATGGGTTTTTAATGCAAACCGCGCTCTTCAGGCTCATCCTTTGAAGTACTGATGACACTGGTGCGGATGCCTTTGGCTCTGCGCCAAGCATAGATGACATAGCCGCTCATACCATAGCCAACAAACAAAGCAAACAATACAGAAGGCGGGTGGATATTGATGACGGCAATGC
This sequence comes from Polaromonas sp., assembly GCA_013298815.1. Classification (GTDB taxonomy): domain Bacteria; phylum Pseudomonadota; class Gammaproteobacteria; order Burkholderiales; family Burkholderiaceae_C; genus Aalborgiella. The sequence goes on from JAAFJF010000002.1 coordinate 87,016, forward strand.
CCAACGCGATGGCCACTATCACTGCAAACGGCACACTCTTTTTCATTTGCACGTCTTTGAAGCTGTAAAACGGCACATTGGTGACCATGGTCAAACCCGAGAAGAGCACCAATCCAAACATGTACCAAGCAACGTCTGCGCCTTTGAGGTTGAGCTCTGTAGCCACCCACAAAAAGCCACCTACTAAAGCCGCAGCAGCAGGTGATGGCAAGCCTTGAAAGTAACGCTTGTCAACGACAGCCGTATTCACATTGAAACGTGCCAAACGCAATGCAGCACAAGCGCAGTAGACAAAAGATGCAAACCAGCCCCAGCGGCCCAAACCATTGAGCGCCCAAACATAGGAAATCAACGCCGGCGCAGCGCCGAAGGACACCATGTCGGACAATGAATCCATCTGCTCACCAAAAGCGCTTTGGGTGTTGGTCATACGGGCGACGCGGCCATCCAAGCTGTCTAAAACCATGGCGCAAAAGATACCAATCGCGGCCAAATCAAAACGCCCATTGATTGCCATCACAATGGCGTAAAAGCCGCCAAACAGGGCAGCAAGCGTGAACAAATTCGGCAAAATATAAATGCCTTTGCGCCGCTTTTGCACATGCAAACTTGCGTTTAAATCGTCTGCAGCGTCTTTGACCGCATCTACTCCATCATGCATATTAAAATAATCCAAATTTATGCCGAAATATAGCTCTAGCCGGCGTATTTACTGCCTAAGCCGCTATTGATATAATAGCAAAAACAAAGGTCACCTAAGTGACCTTTGTTAATAACAGGGCGAAGCATCACCCTCAATTGTTACACTCAATTACGAGTTTGGTCAACCAATTTGTTTTTAGCAATCCAAGGCATCATCGCACGCAATTGGCCACCCACTTGCTCGATGCTGTGATCGGCAGTGTTGCGACGGCGAGCAGTCATGCTTGGGTAGTTCAAACGACCTTCTTGGATGAACATTTTGGCATATTCGCCGTTTTGGATGCGCTTCAAGGCATTGCGCATCGCTGCACGGCTTTGCTCGTTGATAACTTCAGGGCCCGTCACATACTCACCATACTCTGCATTGTTAGAGATGGAGTAGTTCATGTTGGCGATGCCGCCTTCATAGATCAAATCGACGATCAATTTCAGCTCATGCAAGCACTCGAAATACGCCATTTCTGGGGCATAGCCAGCTTCGACCAGAGTTTCGTAACCCATTTTGATGAGTTCAACGGCGCCACCGCACAAAACAGCTTGCTCACCGAACAAATCGGTTTCAGTTTCTTCTTTGAAATTGGTTTCAATGATGCCAGCTTTGCCGCCGCCGTTGGCCATCGCGTATGACAAGGCCAATTCACGGGCTTTGCCAGATTTGTCTTGATGAACAGCGACCAAATGTGGCACGCCGCCGCCTTGGGCGTAGGTAGAGCGCACAGTATGGCCTGGTGCTTTTGGCGCAACCATCCAAACGTCCAAGTCAGCGCGTGGCACAACTTGGTTGTAATGCACGTTGAAGCCGTGTGCAAACGCGAGAGAAGCGCCTTTTTTCAGGTGCGGCTCGATCTCAGAGTAAACAGCTGCGATATTCTCATCCGGCAACAAAATCATCACCACGTCAGCAGATGCAACAGCTGTGTTGACTTCAGCGACATTGAGACCGGCTTTTGCCACTTTGTCCCAAGAAGCGCCACCTTTGCGCAGACCAACGAGGACTTTAACGCCGCTGTCGTTCAAATTTTGTGCGTGTGCGTGGCCTTGGCTACCGTAGCCAATAATCGCAACAGTTTTACCTTTGATCAGGCTAAGGTCGCAATCTTTGTCGTAAAAAACTTTCATCTCAATCTCCGTTAAAAAAAGGGGTGGGGAACTTTGTTAATTTATCAAGCAACTGCGTATTTTAAACGCGAACCTAGACAGGTATGCCTAAATACGTAGGATTCTCTCGCCGCGGCCAATGCCGCTAGGGCCAGTACGCACGGTTTCCAGAATGGCTGATTTGTCGATCGCTTCCAAAAAAGCATCGTTTTTAGCATGGTCACCGGTCAACTCAATGGTGTAGCTCTTATCAGTCACATCAATGATGCGACCACGGAAGATATCAGCCATACGTTTGACTTCTTCGCGCTCCTTGCCAACAGCGCGTAGTTTGACCATCATCAACTCGCGCTCGGTGTAAGCGCCTTCGGTCAAATCAACCACTTTGACAACTTCAATGAGGCGGTTCAGATGCTTGGTGATTTGCTCGATGACATCATCGGAACCCGATGTTTGAATCGTCATGCGTGACAAAGTAGGGTCTTCCGTCGGTGCAACGGTGAGTGACTCGATGTTGTAGCCACGGGCTGAAAACAAGCCCACCACGCGCGACAAAGCGCCCGGTTCGTTCTCAAGTAATACTGCAATGATGTGTTTCATGTGAATAATTTCCTCTTTTCGCCGCCCTCCCCCACACACGGTAATGTGCAGGCTTGGCGGGCAATAGATTCAAAAAAATATTGTGAAGGGCTTTTGTAAAAATTACAAATCTTCAGAACCCAAAAGCATCTGGTCGATACCCATGCCAGCCTTAACCATGGGGAACACGTTCTCAGTCGGATCGGTACGGAAGTCCATGAACACCGTGCGATCTTTCAGCTTACGCGCTTCGCGCAATGCGGGCTCAACGTCAGCTGGTGATTCAATCAACATGCCGACATGCCCGTAAGCTTCTGCCAACTTAACGAAATCAGGCAATGCGTCCATATAGCTATGGCTGTAACGGCTTTCATAGTCGATCTCTTGCCATTGACGCACCATACCTAGGTAACGGTTGTTTAAAGACAAGATTTTGATGGGTGTGTTGTACTGAAAGCAGGTTGACAACTCTTGAATACACATTTGCACCGAGCCTTCGCCGGTCACGCAAAACACTTCTTTGTCCGGCTTTGCCAACTTGATACCCATGGCGTAAGGAATGCCCACGCCCATGGTGCCTAAGCCGCCAGAGTTGATCCAACGACGTGGCTCTTCAAACTTGTAATATTGCGCTGCCCACATTTGGTGCTGGCCCACGTCTGAAGTGATGTAGGTCTCTTCACCCTTGGTCATGTTGCACAAAGTTTCGATGACATATTGCGGCTTGATGACGTCGCCTTTGCCGTGGTCATACTTCATGCAATCACGCTTACGCCAAGTCTCAATTGTGCTCCACCACTCGCCCAAAGCCGTGGTATCAGGCTTCAAAGAGCCTTCTTTGATCATCGCAATCATCTCTAAAAGCACTTCTTTGACATCGCCAACAATTGGAATATCAACTTTGACGCGCTTTGAGATACTGGATGGGTCAATATCGATGTGAATGATCTTGCGCTCAACTTGCGCAAAGTGCTTGGGGTTACCAATCACGCGGTCGTCAAAACGTGCGCCGACCGCCAAAACCACATCTGCACTTTGCATGGCGTTGTTGGCTTCAAACGTACCGTGCATGCCCAGCATGCCTAAAAACTTAGGGTCGCTGGCAGCAATCGCACCCAAGCCCATCAAGGTATTGGTGCACGGAAAGCCCAACATGTCTGCCAAGGTACGCAGTTCAGCGCTGGCATTGCTCAATAACACACCGCCACCAGTGTAGATGTACGGGCGTTTTGCCTTCAAGAGCAACATCAAAGCTTTGCGAATTTGTCCGCTGTGGCCTTTGCGCACAGGGTTGTAGGCGCGCATTTCAACGGTTTCGGGGTAACCGTGATAAGGCACTTTGTTGAAAGATACGTCCTTAGGAATATCCACCACCACAGGACCAGGTCGGCCGCTGCGTGCAATGTGGAAAGCCTTTTTCATCGTCTCAGCTAGATCGCGCGCGTCTTTGACTAAGAAATTGTGTTTGACAATAGGGCGCGTGATGCCGATGGTGTCGCACTCTTGAAAAGCATCCAAACCGATGGCGTGCGTTGGCACTTGACCGGTGATGATCACCATCGGGATGCTGTCCATATACGCAGTCGCAATACCAGTTACGGCGTTGGTGGCTCCTGGACCAGATGTGACGAGGGCAACGCCTACATCACCCGTCGCTCGGGCATAGCCGTCTGCAGCGTGTACAGCAGCTTGCTCATGGCGCACCAGCACGTGCTTCATGGTGTCTTGTTTGTAAAGAGCGTCATAAATATGCAAAACTGCACCGCCTGGGTAACCCCAGATGAATTTGACGTTTTCTGCTTGTAGAGATTTGACCAGAATTTCCGCGCCACGAAGTTCGGGAGCGTTTGAATGGTCGGACTTAGAAGAAGCTGCGGCGGTAGCTGCCGACATTTCGGCTGAATTGATTTCCATAGTGGATCCTTTGCGTAAACCTTTGTGAATTTCTCTAACGAAATACCTTGGGTGCCCCTGCTCTTGGCTCTTGTGGAGCCGCTCTTGTGAAGCTGAGTTAGGACTTGAGGCCGGCAACCATAAACGCAATGTTGTAGCGCTCTGTTGTGACCCGTTTGCTGTTTGACTTGCAATTGGTATTATCGCACCTCAAATCATAAAAAACTCGTTTTTAGCGATTTATGCGCCATTCTTAGCGGTTTGAAATGCCATAATCGCGGTTCTAATGCGTTGTAACTCCCTTGTAATTAGGTGATGACAACTAAAAACAAAGACAAACCGACATGAAGCGAAGGCCTAAAAAGGCCTAAAACACTTGGCAACTGAACAAGAACTCTCTGATTTTCTGAAAAGCGTAGAAAAACGAGCCTTCAAACGCTCGATATACCACGTACGCAACGAAGAATCTGCGCTCGACATTGTGCAAGATAGCATGATGAAGCTGGCTGAGCACTATGGTGACAAGCCACCCGCTGAGCTTCCCATGCTTTTTCAGCGTATTTTGTCGAACTGCACCTTAGACTGGTTCAGGCGCCAAAAGACCCAAAGAGCGGTTTTTTCCAACTTTAGCGACTTTGAATCGGCCGGAGAAGACGGAGATTTCGATATTTTGGAAACTTTAGAGCTGAAAAACGACTCAGATGGCACGGAAAGTGCAGAGTCTGCGACAAGTCGGGCTCAAACTTTTCGCGAAATCGAGGCAGAAATACAAGAATTGCCAGCGCGTCAACGAGAAGCCTTCCTCATGCGTTACTGGGAAGAGCTTGATGTGGCTGAGACTGCCGCTGCTATGGGGTGCTCAGAGGGCAGCGTGAAAACGCACTGTTCTAGAGCCGTAGCGGCATTAGCCAAAGCCTTGAAAGCTCGGGGAATACAACTATGAATAGCTTAAATTACAACTTATCTCGCATCGAATCTATTGATTCCGCACAACTAAGCCAAGACCGTTTCGGACTCAAGCTAGCAGCTCGTCTGTCGTCGGGTAGTGCTGATTTGCCGCACGACATTTCTGAACGTCTGCGCGTTGCACGCCTGCAAGCCGTAACAAATCGTAAGCGTACTCAACTTGTTTCTGCCACGAAAGCCGCAACAGCTGTTTACGGCTCAGGCGGCTCAGCAACCATGAGTTTCGACGACGAAGGCATGAACTTGTGGAACCGTTTGGCTTCTTTTTTACCGTTAATCGCTCTGGTTGTTGGCTTGATCGCTATTTCCGTGATTCAAAACGACCTGCGCGCAACCGAGTTAGCTGAAGTCGATTCCGCCTTGTTGGTAGACGACTTGCCTCCTGCTGCTTATGCGGATGCAGGTTTTGCTCAGTTTTTAAAATTGCATGCAGACTACAACGCCACGCACCCAGGTGAAAATGCTGGTCAATAAGCTACCAAACTAGATTACGAAATAAGACAGTTGATTTTCGGTATGCTGACACAAACAAAGCTCGTTAAATTAGGACTATCAAGTGCGCTTGTTGCAGCACTTGTAGCCTTCGCGAGCCTAGTTACGGCACAAAATACAACTAATTTGACGTCCACATCGTCAGCAATCGCAACGCAAGCTGCAAAGCCCGTACTAGCTGCAGCAAAAATAGCAAAGACACCCGCTGAAACATGGGATAAATTGACACCAACGCAAAAAGTTGCACTACAACCTTTGTCTGCCAATTGGGCGAGCTTGACAGAAGGTCACAAGCGAAAGTGGATTGCCGTATCAGCTAATTTTGCGCAATTCAGCCCTGAAGACAAGACCAAATTGCACAGTCGGATGACAGATTGGGCCAGCTTGAGCGCCAAACAACGCGAACAAGCTCGCATCAACTTTGCACAAACCAAAACATTGACGCCTAGCGACAAACAAGCCAAGTGGGAAACCTACAAAGCTTTGCCACCTGAAACAAAGCAAGCGCTAGCCAACATCAATGTCGCGCCTAAACCTACGGGTGCTGCAACGGCTGCGAAACCCGTCGCCAAAGACAAACTGGTCGCTAGTAAACCAAATTCTGACAAAGCTACGGTTAGATGAGCGAGGCTTCGTCGATGGTCGCTTTGACAACCCCAAGCCTCAAACGCCGCATGGCCTGCTGGCTGTATGAAGGGCTGCTGATGTTTGGCGTTGTTTTCATCGCCGGTTACCTGTTCGGCACACTCAGCCAAACGCGTCATGCTTTGAACAACCGCCACGCCCTACAAGCTTTTCTGTTCCTTATTTTCGGTATCTACTTCGCTTGGTTTTGGTCTAGAGGACAAACTCTGGCTATGAAAACCTGGAATATACGCGTCGTTTCCATTTCTGGCCAGCCCATCACGCAAATGCGTGCTTTGGTGCGCTATGTCCTCAGCTGGATATGGCTTTTACCGCCATTAGCAGCGCTAGCGCCTTTTTCACTGAGCGGTGGGGAAACCAGTTTACTCGTTATCGGCTGGGTATTGGTGTATGCCTTGTTAAGCCGCTTTCAGCCGCAGCAGCAGTTTTGGCACGATGTTTGGGCAGGTACGCGCTTGGTCGACTCAAAGCCACTGAGCCGGTAGTCAGTCGATAGTCGATAATGCGTGGATGCAAAATCCACATGATTCAGAAGTTAACCCCCAAAAATCTCGCACCGGTTTAAACCGCATCCTTCACGCTGGCGGTTATTCCATACAGGGGTTGAAGGCCGGTTGGGGTGAGACCGCTTTTAGGCAAGAAGCCATTGCGGCTGTTTTCTTAGTTCCTGCAGCTTTTTGGCTTGGTCGTAATTGGGTAGAAACTGCCCTGCTTGCTGGGACAGTGCTTATTGTGATGGTTGTGGAACTGCTCAACACAGGTATAGAAACCGCCATAGACCGCATCGGCCCCGAATGGCATGCCTTATCAAAACGCGCTAAAGACATGGGCAGCGCTGCAGTGTTGCTTAGCCTGTTGTTGTGCGGCGGTGTGTGGTCGGCTGCATTGCTGCAGCGCTTTTGCTTCTAAATTTTCAGATTTAAAGCGACAAACTTAAACCGCAACCTCGTCCTGCTCACCCGTACGGATACGCACCACGCGCTCCACGCTGGTGACAAAAATCTTACCGTCACCAATTTTGCCAGTACGTGCGGCTTTGACGATGGCGTCAACGCACAAGTCTAAATCGGCAGTCTTCACCACCACTTCGACTTTGACTTTTGGCAAAAAGTCGACCACATACTCCGCGCCACGGTATAGCTCGGTGTGGCCTTTTTGACGGCCAAAACCTTTGACTTCGGTGACCGTCAAACCCGTCACGCCGCATTCGGCCAGAGCTTCGCGGACTTCTTCCAGTTTGAACGGTTTGAGAATGGCGGTGATGAGTTTCATGGATTCTGTCTCTTTCTTTAATTAGTAAACACGAGTTTTGAAATATATTAACACTTAAACATGAGAATATTTTTCCGTTCAAGCTCTGTCATTCCCGCGAAGGCGGGAATCCACACGCGCGACCTTAGATTACCGCCTTCGCGGGAATGAAAGAATTTAGGCGCGAAATTTACTCGTGATCGGATACCGCCAATCCTTGCCAAAACTGCGGTGCGTGACGCGAATACCAATCGGCGCTTGGCGGCGTTTGTGTTCGTTGATTTTGATCAAATGGGTGACGCGCTGCACATCTGCCGGTGCAAAACCAGCCGCCAAAATCTCGGCAATACTCTGGTCGTTTTCCATATAACGCTCCAAAATCGCGTCCAACACCTCGTAGGGCGGCAGGCTGTCTTGGTCTTTTTGGTCGGCGCGCAGCTCGGCGCTGGGTGGGCGGGTGATGATGCGCTCGGGGATGGGGTTGCTGCCCGTACCGTTCGGATCGTTCTGGTTGCGCCATAAGCAGAGCTTGAAAACTGTCGTCTTCGCGATGTCTTTGATCGCTGCAAAACCGCCCGCCATATCGCCGTACAACGTGCAATAGCCCGTTGCCATTTCCGATTTATTCCCCGTGGTCAGCACCATGCTGCCAAATTTATTGGACAGCGCCATCAAGAGCGTGCCGCGAATCCGCGCTTGGATGTTTTCTTCGGTGGTGTCCTCTTTCAAGCCTGCAAATTCGCTACTCAAGCTCTTCTTGAACGCTTCAAATTCAGGAACGATTGAGATTTCGTCATAACGCACGCCCATGCGCAGCGCCATCTCTCGGGCATCTATCCAGCTGATGTCTGCGGTGTAGGGCGACGGCATCATCACGGCGCGAACTTTGTCTTTGCCCAATGCATCCACCGCTAGCGCGAGTACCAAAGCCGAGTCGATTCCGCCCGACAGCCCCAAAATCGCGCCAGGAAAGCCGTTTTTACCCAAATAATCGCGAATACCCAGCACCAAAGCATCCCACAAATCGGCCTCATCGCTGCGTAACGGGGCAATTTCATCCTTCTTGTCATTGACCTCATTTACTATCAAATCAATAGCTGCTGAGGCAGTATTTACGCTGGCTAGATTGCTATTTACCCCTATTTTTACGCCAATATAAAGTAATTTTTCCTTAAAACTCTCCGCCCTGGCCACCAATTCCGCTTGGGCATTGAGCGCAAATGAGCCGCCGTCAAACACCACCTCGTCCTGCCCGCCCACCAAGTGCGCATAAATTAGCGGCAACCCCGTGGCTTTGACCCGATCAGCCATGCGCTGCACCCGCTCGCCGCCCTTGCCAACGTGGAAGGGCGAGGCGTTGATGACGGCCAGCACCTGCGCACCCGCCTCCAAAGCCAGCTGAGCAGGCTCGGCAAACCAGGCGTCTTCGCAGATAAGTAAGCCCACACTGACTTGATTTCCTGACTCACCGATTTGGAACACACAAACGCCCTGCCCTGGGGTGAAATAGCGCCGTTCGTCAAACACTTGGTAATTGGGCAGCTCGCGCTTGGCGTAGGTTTCAAGAATCCGCCCCTCGCTGATGACACTTGCCGCGTTAAACCGCCGCTGAATCGCCACTGATTTGCTGCGCTCGTCCCCACCCGTGGGGTGACCAACGACCACGACCATGCCTTTTAACCCTGCGCAGGCATCGACCACCGTTTTCACGGCATCATGGCAGGCGGAGATAAAGGCGGGTCGCAAAAACAGGTCTTCCGCCGCGTAGCCGCAGATGGATAATTCGGGTGTGAGCAGCAGCCTTGCACCTTGCGCGTAGGCTTCTGTTGCAGAAGCGATGATTTTTTGTGCATTGCCCTGCAAATCGCCAACGACGAGGTTTAATTGCGCAACGCAGATTTTGAGTGTCATAAAGCTAAGAAAATAATATTAAATGTCAGTCAAAACAAGTTCAGATTCACTCGATTATGTCATTCGCGAACACGCCTCGCCGCTAGAGGTGAATGCCGCCGCGTGGAACGCCCTGCTCGCCCTCCAAAGCCACCCTAGCCCTTTCCTAAAGCACGAGTATTTGGCTGCGATGCAGCAAAGTGATAACGGAAATGGATGTGCCAGCCCAGAGACCGGCTGGACACCGCGTTTCATCACGCTCTGGCAAGGCCAAGGTGACGATGCGATCCTTTGCGCAGCCTGCCCGCTCTACCTGAAAGACCATTCCTACGGCGAATTCGTCTTCGACCACAGTTGGGCCAACGCCTACCAACAGCACGGCCTGCCCTACTACCCCAAAGCCCTCATCGCCCCGCCCTTCACCCCCGTGCCCGGCTCGCGGCTGCTAGCGCGGGATGCGAAATCTCGACAAATCCTCCTTAAAGCGGTGATTGCGTGGTGTGAAAAGGAAAATTTATCGTCCCTGCACCTGCTGTTTTGCAGTGATGAGGATGTGGAAACCTGCAAAGCAGAATCTCTCATGCTGCGCCACACCGTCCAGTTCCACTGGACAAATACGCCAGCGCCTTACGCAGATTTCGATGCCTTCCTGGCCACCATGGCTCAAGACAAACGCAAAAAAATCCGAGCCGAACGCCGCAAAGTGGCCGAGGCGGGCGTCAGCTTCCGCTGGTCGCTGGGTGCAGATATCAGCGATGCGGACTGGGATTTCTTCTACCGCTGCTACGAACGCACCTACTGGGAGCACGGCAACGCCCCGTATCTGAGCCGCGACTTCTTCAAACAAATGCAAACCACCATGCCCGAAAACTGGCTGCTCTTCACCGCCGAACGTGAAGGCATGCCAATTGCTACAAGTTTAGTAGCTGTTCAGGCATTAAATACGCTGGATAGAGGCCAAAATAGCACTAAAAATGAGTCATCTAGCGAAAATTTAGACAAAATCGACCCAAAAACAGCTACAAACTCCGAAAAAATAGCCTACGGCCGCTACTGGGGCGCTCTTGAACGCGTCGATTGCCTGCATTTTGAAGCCTGCTACTACCAGCCGATTGAATGGTGCATCAACCACGGCTACCAGCGCTTTGAGGGCGGCGCGCAGGGCGAACACAAAATGGCCAGAGCCCTGCTCCCCATCAAAGCCACCAGCGCCCACTGGCTAGCCCACCCCGCCTTTTCGGAGGCCGTCCAACGCTTCCTAGACCGCGAAGGACAAGGGATTGAGAACTATATGGAGGATTTGGGGAGGCGGAGTCCTTTGAAAGGATGAGATTTAGCTTTTAAATATGATTTGTCTCTTTAAATGGTGGGTGGCGGTTATAGCCAATCTTGGGATCATTTGCGCGCAAATCTCGGATGTACCCCATTTCAACCTTGAGCACCTCACTATTCGTTGCAACTTCAGACTCCCACAGAATTTCTTTTCGTATTGTGAAGTCCCGCTGTTGCTCCCAAGTGAAGTCATTAAACAATAGCTGCGGATTAGCGCTGCCAAAATAATTGACGCTGTAAGCAGTGTCGCTGCCTACGTATATTTTCCCGTTGGGGTAGGTGATTTTGTAAATTATTTTCACTTGAAGGCTCGAGTAGTAAATGTTGGCACAAATCAAGCAGGTGAATGCGTTTTCACCCAGTCCTTCAACACATCATTCATCTTCGACTGATAGCCAGCGCCTTGCGACTTGAAGAATTCCAAAATATCAGCATCCAAACGCACTGATGTCAAAACCTTAGTCGGCGTGGCTTGCGGGCCGCGTCCGCGTTTCAGGATGGGTGCTCCCAGCATGTCTTCCGTCCACGGCGGGTTGTCAGCATCTAGCACCTTAGCTGATGTTTTCTTTGGCAATTTGACTGTAGTAGCGAGCTTCATGTTTTTCTGCCTTTCGCAGTGAAATAATGTGCGCCCCAGCTGAGCGCTCTGTGTAAACCATCACAACCACTTCCCTGCTCAACACCCCGAAGCAAACAAGGCGGACTTCGCCGTAGTCTTGCCTAGTGTCTTCACGCGTCACAGTGAAGTGATCCCAGATTACATCGCATCCAGAGAAATCAAGCCCATGGTTCTTGATGTTCAGCTTGCGTTTGGATTCGTCCCATGTGAGCATATTATATTGTATCTACAAAATAAAATTGGATCTACTAATGGTTTAATTATACTGATAATTCATACAGTTAATAAGTTTGCTAACTCCCCACACTCTCTGCCCAACGCAAATTAAGAGTGCCACCTCTAAAAGCGCCAAAAACGTGTCGTTTTTAACGTTTACCCCTATGAAATGCGCATTTTTACAACTGCTGCTTCAGACAAGTCTGATACCGTACGCTACAACGAAACTTTCACATCAAATATGCAGCAAATCGACATGCCAAAACCCTACACCGAGTTGCACGATGTTGCCCCACCGCATTTGGCATTGATGGCGCTGGAGATGCGGGCTTTTTGGGAGTTTGGGGCTGTGGTACCGACTTGGCCTGCTCTGCAAAAAGCGCCTAAGGCAGATACAAAAGCTGATGGTAATTGCGTGATTGTGTTTCCGGGCTTGAGCGCGGGGGATTTGAGCACCGTGCCGCTGCGCAAGTATTTGGACTCACTAGGCTATGCGACTGAGGGCTGGAACCAAGGGCTGAACTTGGGCCCACGACCTGGCGTTTTGGAGACGGCGCGGCAGCAAATTACGGATGCTTTTGAGCGCTCGGGTAAAAAAGTAAGCTTGGTGGGATGGAGTTTAGGCGGCGTTTATGCGCGTGAGTTGGCAAAGATGATGCCTGAGATGGTGCATTGCGTCATCACATTGGGCACGCCATTTGCCGGATCGCCCAAATCTACCAACGCTTGGCGCGTTTACGAGTTTGCCAGCGGGCGCAAAACTGAGATTGAACGCTCTAATTTTGACTTACCGACAGCGCCTAGTGTGCCGACAACCAGTATTTACTCAAAAACCGATGGCGTGGTAGCTTGGCAAGGCAGTATCCAGGCTCCGACAACGCTCAACCCCCACACTGAAAATATCGAAGTTTTTGCCAGCCATGTGGGCATGGGCTTGAACCCCAGTGCTTGGTGGGCGGTGGCCGACCGGCTAGCGCAAACGCGTAAGAGTTGGAAGCCCTTTGTTGCACCTAAACTGATGGGGCTGCAAAAGTTTATTTACCCAAGGTCACAACACGGCTCTGGTATGTAAACATGTGAATAGTACCGATCAGGTGCATGAGCAGTTGTTAAGTGGACTTAGTTTTGGTCTAATATGTGAATATTGGCATATTAATTGATTAAACATTGAGATGACACAGCAATCCCTCACCGAAGACTTGAAACAGCTTGTCGAGCTTGGCAAGCAACAAAATTTCAAAAAAGGTGCCCTTATTTTCAAAGACGGTGACCATGGCGATGGCTTTTACATCTTGCTGCAGGGTCGCGTGCGGGCTTATGGTTCTTCGATGTCGGGTAAAGAAATCACGTATGGCTACCTCTCTGAGGGCGAGTATTTTGGCGAGATGACGCTGGACGGCGGGAATCGGTCTGCGAACTGCGAGGCTCTAGAGCCCACAGTCTGCGCTGTGGTGAGCAACGCGCAGCTAGAGGCTTATATGTCAGAGCACCCAAGGTTTGGTACTGAAATGCTGCACACGGTGATTGCCCGAGCCAGGCAATCGACAGACAATGCCCGCAGCATTGCTCTGATGGACGTTTACTCGCGGTTAAAACGTGCGATTGAGAAGGTAACGCCTGAAATCAACAAAGGCATCAACATCACCCACTCTGAGCTAGCAGCGGACGTAGGCGCATCGCGTGAGATGGTGAGCAAACTGCTCAAAGACCTTGAAGTGGGCGGCTACGTCAGAATGAAAAACCGCAATTTAAGCCGTCTTAAGGTTTTGCCTGAGCGTTGGTAATCTAATTTACAACTCAATTTGCTATAATATTTATAGCTATTTAGGCAGTAAATACGCTGGCTAGAGGCATATTTACTACCTAAAAATACATTTTCAAGCGAATTACGCCTTCAAGCTCTTTTCGTAGTTGGCAATACCGTCCATGATCTCTTTGTTAGCGGCTTCTGGGCCTTCCCAGCCGTTGACTTTGACCCATTTGCCTTTTTCCAGGTCTTTGTAGTGCTCAAAGAAGTGGGAGATGGTTTTCAAGCGCAGCTCGTTCAAATCTTCAGGTTTTTGCCACTGGGTGTACAAAGAGCATTTTTTGTCGATAGGCACAGCCAAGACTTTGCCGTCTTCGCCAGCTTCGTCAGTCATTTTCAAGATGCCGATGGGGCGGCAAGTGACGACGACACCTGGGAACAAAGGCACTGGGGTGATGACGAGCACGTCAACTGGGTCGCCGTCGCCGCTCAAAGTCTTAGGCACGTAACCGTAGTTGGTTGGGTAATGCATAGCAGTGCTCATGAAGCGGTCAACGAAGATCGCGCCTGATTCTTTGTCCACTTCGTACTTGATCGGGTCGGCATTCATCGGGATTTCGATGATGACATTGAATTCGTGGGGGGCGTTTTTACCAGGGGTGACTTTGTCTAAGGACATGGTTAATAGCTTCTTGAGGTTAAAAAAGGGGGCAAAACAGCCCGAAATGGATTGAAAAGTTCCCTACGGTGACTGTTTTTGTCTAAGTAGTTTCCCGCATTTTACTTTCAACTGGCTTGCAAAGACGTCAGATTGTCATATTTCCGAGTTAAAGTCCCACCGTTGGCCAATCGACACGCCCATCCATAAGGGCAGCGAGGAAGCAACGCAGCGGGAGTTTGCGTTGTTCTACTTGCTTTTTATTTGCCAGTGGTCAGTGCCTACTCCTTTCAAGCGAATCAACGAAGGAGATAGACATGACAGGTAATTCCGCGCTAATTTTGGCGCTCGTTTGTGGACTGATTGCCGTGGGTTACGGCTTTTGGGCCCGCAGTTGGATTCTTTCCCAAGATGCTGGTAATGCGCGAATGCAAGAGATTGCAGCCGCGATTCAAACCGGTGCTGCCGCGTATTTAGCGCGACAGTACAAAACCATCACCATCGTCGGTGTTGTTTTAGCCATTTTGATTTTCTTTTTCTTAGACAGCATGTCTGCCGTGGGTTTTGTAGTTGGCGCATTGTTGTCTGGCCTGTGCGGTTTTATTGGCATGAATGTGTCGGTCAAAGCCAATGTGCGCACGGCTCAGGCGGCCACCAAAGGCATTGGCCCTGCTCTGGATGTGGCGTTTCGCGGTGGTGCGATCACAGGCATGCTGGTGGTTGGCCTTGGGCTTCTTGGCGTGACGGTGTTTTACTGGTTCTTAGTCGGCAACGGCAACATGACACCTGATAAAAACTTGGCCAAAATGCTGAACCCGCTGATTGGTTTTGCCTTTGGTTCGTCGCTGATTTCGATTTTTGCCCGTCTGGGTGGCGGTATTTTCACCAAAGGCGCTGACGTAGGCGCAGATTTAGTGGGTAAAGTGGAAGCAGGCATCCCTGAAGATGACCCGCGCAACCCTGCCGTGATTGCCGACAACGTGGGCGACAACGTGGGTGACTGCGCTGGCATGGCAGCCGATTTGTTTGAAACTTATGCGGTCACGTTGATTGCCACCATGGTGCTAGGTGCTTTATTGGTCACAGGTGCAGGAACGGCGGCTGTGGTTTATCCGTTGGCGCTGGGTGCGGTGTCCATTGTCGCTTCCATCATTGGTTGCTTCTTCGTCAAAGCTTCACCGGGTATGAAAAACGTCATGCCTGCCCTGTACAAAGGTTTGGCAGTGGCCGGCGGTTTGTCACTCATCGCTTTTTACTTTGTGACGACTTGGTTGATGCCGGATAATTCCATCAAAGCCGCTGGCAGCCAAATAGCGCTGTTTGGTGCTTGTTTTGTGGGCTTGGCGCTCACAGCAGCCTTGGTCTGGATCACCGAGTTTTACACCGGCACGCAGTATTCACCTGTCAAACACATCGCTGCGGCGTCTACAACGGGGCACGGTACCAACATCATTGCTGGCTTGGGCGTTTCCATGCGTTCTACCGCTTGGCCGGTGATTTTTGTGTGTATCGCCATCATGTCAGCCTATAAATTGGCTGGCTTGTACGGTATCGCGATTGCGGCGACATCCATGCTGTCTATGGCTGGCATTGTGGTGGCTTTGGACGCTTATGGCCCTATCACTGACAACGCCGGCGGTATCGCTGAAATGGCCGAAATGCCAAAAAGCGTGCGTGATATCACTGACCCACTCGACGCTGTGGGCAACACCACCAAGGCTGTGACCAAAGGTTACGCGATTGGCTCTGCAGGCTTGGCGGCACTGGTGCTGTTTGCTGATTACACCCACAAATTGGAAGCTTACGGCAAGGCGATCAGCTTTGATTTGAGCGACCCGCTGGTCATTATCGGTCTCTTTATTGGTGGTTTGATTCCCTACCTCTTCGGCGCAATGGCGATGGAGGCTGTGGGCCGCGCAGCGGGCTCTGTCGTCGTAGAAGTGCGTCGCCAGTTTGCGGATGGCGAGATCATGGCCAACAAACGCAAGCCAGACTACAGCGCTGCGGTTGACATGCTGACCTCTGCCGCTATCAAAGAGATGATGATTCCATCACTTTTGCCAGTGGTAGTGCCAATTTTGGTCGGTTTGGTACTGGGGCCAAAAGCCTTGGGCGGTTTGCTGATGGGCACGATTGTGACGGGCTTGTTTGTGGCGATTTCCATGTGTACAGGCGGCGGCGCTTGGGACAATGCGAAAAAGTACATCGAAGACGGCAACCACGGCGGCAAAGGCTCAGAAGCGCACAAAGCGGCTGTGACTGGCGATACTGTGGGCGACCCGTACAAAGACACGGCTGGCCCAGCGATCAACCCGCTCATCAAAATTATCAACATTGTGGCGCTCTTGATTGTGCCTTTGATGATGAAATTGCATGGTGGTGAAATCGCAGTTGCGCCTGTTGCTCCCGTAGCCGCTGTGGCAGTTGCAGCTAGTGGTGCTGCAGCTTCAGCGGTTGCTGCGCCGGCTGCTGCTACACCTGCGGCTCCTGCTGCTGCGGACGAAGCCTCGGTTAAAGTTGAAAACGGCGTGGTGAAGTTCTACTTTGCAAGTGGCAAGGCTGACGTGGCCACAGGTGGTGCAGCGGCACTGGCTGATGTCTTCAAAGCGGTGGCTGGCGGCAAAAAAGCCGTCATCAGCGGCTACCACGATGCATCAGGCGACCCAGCTAAAAACGCAGAATTGGCCAAGCAGCGGGCCATGAATGTGCGCGATGCACTGAAAGCAGCCGGCGTGGCGGAAGATAAGGTTGAGCTTAAGAA
Organism: Polaromonas sp.; assembly: GCA_013298815.1. Lineage (GTDB taxonomy): Bacteria > Pseudomonadota > Gammaproteobacteria > Burkholderiales > Burkholderiaceae_C > Aalborgiella. Next base: position 103,865 of record JAAFJF010000002.1, read on the forward strand.
GCCAGAACAAGCCAAAGTAGATGGCCCAGCGGCTGAAGCGCGTCGCGTAGAAGTGACTGTGCAGTAGTTGCAAACCAACAACCACAAAAAATGACAGCGAGCCCACTTCGGTGGGCTATTTTTTTACTGGTATGGTGCGTCAATTTGCAGGATAGGCGCAAGATTTCCTGGATTCGATAGATAATTAGCCATTCATTATTGAAAATCATAAAAATGACTCAAAGACAAAACAGCTATACCTACGAAGAACTGATTGACTGCGGACACGGCAAAACTTTTGGCGAAGGCAATGCGAAACTTCCGCTGCCGCCTATGCTGATGTTTGATCGCATCGTCTCCATCACAGCCGACGGCGGCAAGCATGGCAAAGGACAAATCATTGCTGAGCTAGACGTTCGCCCAGATTTATGGTTTTTTGATTGCCACTTTGAAGGTGACCCGGTCATGCCGGGTTGCTTGGGTTTGGATGCCATGTGGCAACTGATCGGGTTTTTCTTAGGCTGGAGCGGTGGCCCTGGGCGCGGTCGCGCGCTGGGTGCTGGCGAGATTAAATTTACAGGTGAAGTGTTGCCTACCGCAAAATTAGTTACCTACAAAATTGACCTGAATCGCTTGGTCATGCGCAAATTGGTGATGGGCGTGGCCGATGCAACTTTAGAAGTTGATGGTAAAGAAATTTACACAGCTACGGACTTAAAAGTTGGCTTGTACACGAGCTAATCCAGCCAAACCAGCCACCAGAAATTAATTAATAGGATCACACCATGCGTCGTGTCGTCGTCACCGGAATGGGCATTGTTTGCAGTATTGGCAACAACAAGGCAGAAGTTGTAGAAAGCTTAAAAGAAGGCCGTTCTGGCATCACGTTTCAACCTGAATATGCCGCGCAAGGTTTGCGTTCGCATGTAGCGGGCTCAGTCAAAAACTTAGATGTAGAAGCGCTGATTGACCGCAAATTGATGCGCTTCATGGCCAATGGTCATGCCTACGCCTGGATTGCGATGCAAGAAGCGATTGCAGACGCAGGTTTACCCGAAGATCAAGTATCCAATCTACGCACAGGTTTGATCGTCGGCGCGGGTGGCGCATCGCATGAAAGTATCTCTGCCGGTATCGACACCTTGCGGGACAAGGGCGTTCGTCGTGTTGGTCCTTATATGGTCACAAAAGCCATGGCAAGTGGTGTTTCCGCTTGTTTGGCCACCGGTGCAAAAATCAAAGGCGTCAACTACAGCATCAGCTCGGCTTGTGCGACCAGCGCTCACTGCATTGGTGCGGGCGCGGAGCAAATTCAATTAGGTAAGCAAGACATTGTTTTTGCGGGTGGCGCTGAAGAAGAGCATTGGACGCTGTCTTTCATGTTTGACGCGATGGGCGCACTTTCGAGCAAATACAACGAGACGCCGGATAAAGCGTCACGTACCTATGACACTGAGCGAGATGGCTTTGTGATCTCTGGTGGCGGTGGTATTTTGGTACTGGAAGAATACGAGCATGCCAAGGCACGCGGTGCAAAAATTTATGCTGAATTGGTTGGCTATGGCGCAACTTCTGATGGCTACGACATGGTGGCACCGTCTGGCGAAGGCGCACAGCGTTGCATGCGCATGGCTCTGCTCGACTCCAACGGCAAAGACGTAGGACAAGTCGATTACGTCAATACCCATGGAACTAGCACGCCAGTGGGCGATGTGAAAGAGATTGAAGCGATACGTGCCGTGTTTAGCGATACGGGGCACACGGTTCCACACATCGCATCAACGAAGTCTTTGACTGGACATGCTTTGGGCGCTGCGGGCGTGAACGAAGCGATTTACACCTTGCTGATGATGGAAAACAAGTTCATCGCAGCCTCAGCCAATATCGACAATCTTGACCCTGCTGCAGAAGGTTTGCCTATCGTACGCCAGCGAATCGACAATGTTGATATCCAAACAGCCTTGTCAAACAGCTTCGGATTTGGCGGTACAAACGCGACATTGACCTTTTCACGCAAAGGTCTCTGACGTGACAGCTAAGCGTGTGATTGTTTTACACGACGAGCGACTTGCGAATAGTGCAGAACCATCGCTGCTTCAACTAACGGACTTAAAACCTGTTGTTGCCGATGGTTTGCTAGCCGACCAGTTAGGGAGGCAGTTGCATGATCTGCGCATCAGCGTGACGGATAGATGCAATTTTCGCTGCAGCTACTGCATGCCCAAAGAAGTTTTTAACAAAGACTATCCTTATCTACCACATTCATCACTTTTGACTTTTGAAGAAATCACGCGCTTGGCGAATGTGTTTATGTCACATGGTGTTCGCAAAATCAGACTCACGGGTGGCGAGCCACTGTTGCGTAAAAATATTGAAATCCTGATTGAGCAATTAGCCGCTTTGCGAACACAAGATGGCGGAAAGCTGGATCTGACGTTGACAACCAATGGCTCATTACTCGCCAAAAAAGCAGTTGCATTGAAAGCTGCGGGCTTGCAACGCGTGACTGTCAGCTTAGATGGTTTAGATGACGCTGTTTTCAGAAGCATGAATGATGTGGACTTTCCCGTTGCAGATGTTCTGGCGGGGATTGAAGCTGCACGCCAAGCGGGACTGGGTTTGGATAAACAAGGTCATTTCAGTGGCATCAAAATCAACATGGTAGTGAAACGTGGCACCAATGCTGAGCAAATTTTGCCTATGGCCAGACATTTTCGTGGAACGGGGATGGTTTTGCGGTTCATTGAGTACATGGACGTAGGCGCGACTAATGGCTGGCGTATGGATGATGTACTGCCATCTGCTGAAGTCATCAAACTTATCCAATCTGAAATGCCTTTGGTTCAACTTGAGCCATCACAAGCTGGCGAAACAGCTCAACGTTGGGGTTATGCGGATGCTATGGGCAAGCACGACCCAAGCTTGGGTGAGATTGGTGTCATCAGCAGCGTGACGCAGGCTTTTTGCAGTGATTGCAACCGGGCCAGATTGTCCACGGAAGGCAAGTTGTATTTATGCTTGTTTGCCAGCCAAGGCTATGATTTTCGCCCTCTGTTACGTGAATCAAGTGTTAGCGACAAAGCCAATGATTCAACGATTACAACCGCTTTGGCCCACATTTGGCGTGGCAGGAATGATCGCTATTCAGAACTGCGCAGCACCATGCCAGCGGACAAAACATCTGCTACGATTTCTGGTAAACGCGTTGAGATGAGCTATATCGGTGGATAAAAGTCAAATTACAGGCATTTTGTTAGCAGGCGGTCGCGGCTCTCGCATGGGAGGCGTTGACAAAGGCTTGCAGGTTTATAACGAAACACCTTTAGCAAAGCATGCCATCGACCGACTGCGACCACAAGTTGGGAAAATAATCATCAACGCCAACCGCAACTTAGAAACCTATCAAGCTTGGGCCTCCGAAATGGCAGCCGAAGTAGTTGTTGACGGACTTGCAGACTTTGCTGGACCATTAGCTGGTTTCTTGGTTGGGCTTCAGCATTGCAAAACTCGTTTTCTGATAACTGTGCCCTGTGACACACCACGTTTCCCTTCGGATTTAGTTACCCGGTTATCTGATGCGTTAGTTCAACATGACGCAGATATAGCCATGGTAAGCAGTCCAGATGAAGAAGGCGTTTTACGACATCAACCTGTCTTTTGTTTGATGAAACGTGAGCTGGTAGAAAGTCTAACAACGTTCACAGATGCGGGTGGTCGGAAAATAGGTGCGTGGGCGGTGCAACACAAGATCGCACGTATCGACTTTAACGAAGCACATGACGACCCCAAAGCTTTTTACAACGCCAATACATTAGATGATTTGCAGCAACTGAGCGCCTATGAAAAGTATTGACCAAATCGCGTCAGAACTTGCTGGTTATGACCCAAATGCGTTACGCGCAGATAAAGTCAATACCTTTCTTGCAGAACTGGTAAGCCCAGTTGCAGACATCGAAACCGTTGCCTTGTTTGATGGTTTGAATCGAGTATTGGCAGACGACATCACCTCACCCATCAGCGTGCCACCGCATGACAACTCAGCGATGGATGGTTTTGCATTTGATGGTGCGCAACTAAGCATCGGTCGTGCGCTAGAGCTGAAAATGATCGGAACTGCATTTGCGGGCAAAGCTTGGCAAGGAACCATAGTCCACGGTGAGTGCGTAAAAATCATGACAGGTGCGATCATGCCCCAAGGACTTGATACCGTTGTGCCGCAAGAAATGGTCACCGTGAATGCCGAAAAAACACAGGTGACAATTCCACCCAATGCATTGCAGGCAGGAGATAACCGCCGAAAAGCTGGTGAAGATTTGCAACAAGGTTCACCGGCACTACTCAAAGGCGCACACCTAACACCAGCTGCTTTAGGCTTGATAGCGAGCTTGGGATTACCCACCGTCAAGGTCTACCGTAAAATACGCGTTGCTTACTTTTCCACAGGCGATGAAATTCTAAGTTTGGGAGATGCGCCGCGTGAAGGCGCTGTCTATGACAGCAACCGTCACACCCTGTTTGGTTTACTCACTCGCATGGGTTGTGAGGTGATTGACATGGGTGTTGTTCACGATGAACCTGCGCTTTTAGAGGCGGCTTTTGTAAAAGCGGCTGATGTTGCCGATGCCATTATCACCAGCGGCGGCGTTAGCGTGGGGGAAGCCGATTACACCCGTGCCATGATGAAAAAGCTGGCTTCAGAATCAAGTAGTGGCTTAGGCGGTGTTGCATTTTGGCGTATCGCCATGCGGCCTGGTCGACCCATGGCAGTTGGACGTATTGGGACAAAATCTTCCGTGCTATTCGGCTTACCAGGCAACCCCGTGGCTGTGATGGTAACCTTCCTAGCTTTTGTCCGACCTGCCCTTTTACGAATGATGGGTTCTACTGCGTCAAACCCACCGCTCCTCAAAGCGCGCTGCACAGAAGCAATACGCAAAAAACCGGGGCGTACTGAATACCAGCGCGGAACGGTCACTACATCACGCGATGGGAACCTCGAAGTCAAGACGACTGGCAACCAAGGTTCTGGCGTTTTGAGCTCTATGGTTAAAGCAAACGGTTTAATCGTACTTCACCACGATCAAAGCTCGATAGCAGTTGGCGATGAAATTGATGTGATGATATTTGATGGCGTGATTTAGTCTCACCATCAATTGCCAAATATTCACTTAGCCACAAATTCTGGCGTGTGAGTTAACACCGGCTCAGTATTTTCTTTAGCTGTCTTGGCGCCTGGTACTGCTTTACGGGCAAATATGCTGTACATCGTAGGAACAACAAAAATTGTTAAAAGCGTGCCCAATGACATACCGCCAACAATCACCCAGCCAATTTGAATACGACTCTCTGCACCAGCACCCGTGGACAATGCTAAGGGCAATGCACCTAATACCATAGCGCCTGTTGTCATCAAAATGGGGCGTAGCCGTTGTGAAGAAGCTTTAATCAAGGCATCAATCATGGGCATACCATCCGTACGCAGTTGATTGGTGAACTCCACAATCAAAATGCCGTGTTTGGTGATAAGACCAACCAGTGTGATTAAACCAATTTGTGAATACACATTAAGCGAGCCTCCACTCCATTGCAAAGCCAACAGAGCGCCAATCATAGACATGGGCACAGACAACATAATAACGAACGGGTCAATGAAGCTCTCAAACTGAGCAGCCAAAACTAAAAAGATAAACAACAACGCAAGGGCGAAAACCAAGCCAAGCGAACCTTGCGAGTTTTTAAACTCACGCAAGCTGCCATTCAAATCTGTGCTGTAGCCGGGCTTCAACACTTTTTGTGCCGTAGCTTCTAAGAATTCCAACGCCTGCCCTTGTGAGTAGTTTGGCGCCAAGTTTGCGGTAATGGACACTGATCGACGTTGCCCAAAATGGTTCAACTCACGAGGCGCAACAGCTTCACGAACTTTGACCAATGCCGACAGGGGAATCATGGCTTCATTGCGTCCACGAACAAAGATTTTTTCAATGTCGTCTGGTGTGTCTCTGCCAGAAGCTTGCGTTTGTACAATCACATCGTATTGATCTGCATCACGCTTGTAGCGGGTCACTTGTCGACCACCCAGCATGGTTTCGATAGCGCGTGCGACAACTTCGACGCTGACACCTAAATCGCTGGCTTTGGCGCGGTCAACATCGATTTTTAGCTCTGGCTTATTCAAGCGCAAATCAATATCAGGCGTCAGGAAGCCCGGATTTTTACCAATTTCATCCATGAATTGACGTGTCACTGCGTTGAGGTTTTGATAGCTTTCTGAAGTCACCAAAACGAAGTTGATAGGTCGTTCACGAAAGCCTTGCCCCAAAGACGGTGGCGTGATTGGAAAAGCAGTTACACCAGCCAAACGGCCAAAACTTGGTTGCATTTCACGCGCTAATTCAAGCGTCGTCTTTTTACGCTCGTTCCAATCAACGGCACGATAAAAGACATTGGCTTGTGAAACAGTAGGGTTTCCAGCAGTCACAAAGATGCGGTCAAACTCTTTGTATTTCATGCCCATTTTTTCCATCTCATTCACGTATTTTGAGGTGAAATCAAGTGTCGAACCATCGGGCGCATTCACGACTGCCAAGATGACACCTCTATCTTCTAAAGGCGACAACTCACGTTTCATATTCGGCAAGATGATGAAAATCGAATAGGCACAAATCGCCATCACACCTAAAACAATCCAGCGTGTATTCAAAAATGTGCGTTTAAAAGATGCTAGAAAACCTGTTCTTTGATACTGCTTATCGTAGCCGGTCGTCACAATCCAACGTAGTAATTTACTATAGCCGTTGGTTGTACCCGTTAGCACTTTTTCCATTGTCCTATCAAACCAATTGGGGCTTGGATTGTGCTTCAATAATAACGAGCACATCATGGGAGACAAAGTCAAAGCGACAAAGCCAGAAACCACAACCGCACCAGCCAAAGCTAATGCAAACTCAACAAACAAACGCCCTGTGCGCCCCGGTGTAAATGCAAGTGGTGCATATACCGCAACCAAAGTCGCCGTCATAGTTACCACCGCAAAACCGACCTCACGAACACCTTTTATGGCAGCAGAGAACGGATCTAAACCCTCTTCAATATGTCGGTAAATATTTTCCAAAACAACAATTGCATCATCTACAACAAGACCAATCGCTAGCACCAGGGCAAGTAAGGTTAAAGTATTGATGGTAAAGCCTGCCAGCGCCATCATCGCAAACGCGCCAATCAAACTCACAGGGATAGTAATGATGGGAATGATCGAAGCGCGTAAGGTACGCAGAAATACAAAAATAACCAGCGCAACCAAAACGATAGCTTCAAAAATGGTTTGGTAGACGTTACTGATTGATCGCTCAATAAACACTGAGTTGTCGTTCGCAACATCAATCGTCATGTCAGCAGGTAGATCCGCCTTAAGCTTAGGAATCATGTCTCGCACACCTTGCGATAACACCAAGGGATTGGCCGTGGCTTGGCGAATAACGCCCACGGAAATAGCATATTTACCATTCAGGCGAACAGAGCTGCGCTCTTCCGCCGCACCTTCTTGAATGCGAGCCACATCGCGCATTTTGACTGGGAAGCCATTCACAGTTTTGATGACAATGTCTGCAAACTGCGCGGGTTTTTCTAAGCTGGTTTGCGACGTAACGCTAAACTCTCGTGTGGTTGATTCAATACGCCCAGCAGGGATTTCAATGTTGTTACGGCGGATGGCGTCTTCAGCATCCTGAGTTGTTAATTTATAAGCCGCCAGCTTGTCGGTATCCAACCATACACGCATAGCATATTTGCGCTCACCAAAAATACGTACGTCGGCAGCACCCGTTACCGTTTGCAGGCGTGGCTTAACGATGCGATTCACCAAGTCATTGATTTGAAGCGGGTTCAAAGTGTCGCTTGAAAACGCTAACCAAATAACAGGAAAAGCGTCGGACTCAACTTTGGCAATCACAGGCTCTTCAATGGCGGCTGGCAAACGGTTACGTACGCGTGAAGTACGGTCGCGGACTTCTGCAGCAGCAGAGTCAGCGTCTTTTTCTAAGCGAAAACGCACGCTGATTTGTGCTTGTTCAGCACGACTGACAGAAGTAATGACGTCAACAGCGTCAATACCGGCAATAGAGTCTTCCAAGGTTTTGGCGATTTGTGATTCGATCACCTCCGCCGATGCGCCCGGGTAGCGCACGCTGACAGTGACAACAGGCTCGTCAATTTTTGGATATTCTCTAACAGACAAGCGCGTGAAACTGACTGCACCAATCAAAACAACAAGCAGCGATAAAACTGTAGCAAGTACAGGTCTGCGGATAGACGTTTCTGCGAGTTGCATCAGGACTTCCTTCTCATGTTTCCAGCTGATTTAGGATCGGCATTAGATGCGCTTTCCAAGCATGGATTCGGGCCCTGCAATGGCTTTTGTACAGATTTCGCATTTACTTGGGATTTGCCAGGCATTGCTGGCGGTATTACTGCGGTCGCTGGTGGCGCAGGTGGTACAGCAGCGGGACTACCTGCTAAAGGAATAGCACCTGATGCACTGGGTGCAACAACCGCAGGTTTGCCACTTGGTTTGCCCAGCTCAACAACTTTGACCGCAGTACCATCTTTTTGAACACGTTGTTGACCTGCGATAACGACTTCGTCACCGTCAACCAAACCTTCCAAAATTTCGACTTTGCCAGGCTTACGGATGCCAACTTTGACTTCAACGCGTTGGGTAGTTTTGGTTTCTTTGTCGACACCATCTAGCAACTTAATGACAAACTGCTTACCAGCTTGAGGCACGATTGCCTCTTCGGGTACAACAATCGCTTTTTCCCGCTCACTAAACACAGTGTTTACCCGCGCGAACATACCTGGGCGAAGTTGATTTTGGCGGTTATCAATACAAGCGCGCACACCGACTGATCGACCGTTGGCATCCAGCAATGGGTCAATCGCTTGAATCACAGCAGTGAATTTACGGCCAGGCAACGCATCCATGTCCACCTGCGCTTTTTGACCTTTTTTTACTTTACTTTGAAACCGCTCAGGAAGACGAAAATCCACAAACACAGCAGCGATGTCCTCAACATTGACTATGTCGCCACCGTCTTTCAAATAATCACCTACGTTGACGGTACGAATCCCCGTCATGCCATCGAACGGGGCAGTGATTTTGAGACGCGATGCTGTGGCTTGTGAAAGCGATAGCTTCGCTTGCGCCACTTCTAAATTTGCAGCGCTTTCTTCTACGGAGCGTTTGCTGATGAAGTTTTGCACAACCAGCTCTTGGTTGCGCTTGTGGTTGGCTTGTGCGATGGACAACTCTGCTTGGCTTTGCTTGACTTGTGCTAACTGTAATTGGTCATCGAACTGTACCAATAATTGCCCTTTTCTAACCCGCTCGCCATCTTTAAAGTTGAGCTGCGTGATGCGACCACTCACCTCTGGCCGCAGCGTTACGCCTTGGCGTGACTTTAAGCTGCCCACGGCTTGTGTATCGTCCGTCAACTTCATCACCTCGACTTTGGCGGACTCAACCGAAGGCGGTCGTACAGGTGCTGCGACACCAGCAACTGGTGCGGTATTTGGCGAACTATTTAGGGTTGCAGCTGAGGCTACTGTCGCCGTAGCTGATGTTACATTTGTTGTTACAGCAGAGCCTGAAGATGCCTTATTTTGATACCACCACGCAGCACCAGAGGCAGCCGCAATGCCTAAAACAGCAACTATTGAGTAAACCGATTTTGAAGCCATAAATGTAATATTTGTCTCAGTTTTAAATTGATTTGGTTATACACAAGCGATCAGGAAATCTTGCAAATGTAAACAATACTTTACAAAGACTTTACACAAAGTCCTAAAGTATTGAAAACTACTTCTCGGTTATTTGTGCTTTCAAAACACCCATATTCGCCAACGCGTCTGCACGCTCATTGCCAGGATCGCCAGCATGCCCTTTGACCCATAGCCACTCGATTGTATGCCCGCTAGCATTTACAAGTGTGTCCAGCTTTTGCCACAAATCAACGTTTTTGACGGGCTGTTTTGCCGCCGTCTTCCAGCCTTTCGCTTTCCAACCAGGTAGCCATTCGGTCATACCTTGCAATACATATTTGCTGTCTATATATATAGCCACATCGCAAGGTCGTTTTAAAGCACTCAAAGCTTCTATCACTGCCGTCATTTCCATGCGGTTGTTAGTCGTTAAAAGCTCACCCCCAAAGAGTTCTTTTTCTGCATGCCCCGTTGACCGCAGAATTGCCCCCCAGCCGCCAGGGCCTGGGTTACCTTTGCAAGCGCCATCTGTGTAAATTATTATTTTATTCATGGATTTCTACTGAAAAATATCTATTTTCCGTGCATAACCTTTTTATTTATTGACTTAGTAGCTACTGAAACAGGAGCAGAGTTTATAATTTTATTCAGTTTTTTAAGAGGCCTCATCATACGCATGCCGCGTACCCGTTTCACAGCAACCACAAAGTAAACCGCGCCAAAAATCGGCCAATAACGTTCGCCCAACTTGTCTATCCAAGCAAAACGTTGCAACATGCCGGCGCTTCTAACTGCAGGCCGGTAGCATCCAAAATAAGTCGGCTCTACATCGAAATTAAGCAGTCTTAACCAATCTCGCAAACGCCTGTAAGCAATCATCTCGCCCGCTTCAGGCAAATACAAATCACCGAAATTGAGCCGTTTATAAAGATGACTCCGCTTTTGCTTAAAACCCCACAGACTCAAGGGATTAAAACCACAAATGATTAATTTACCCTCCGGCACCAAAACGCGTTCGGCTTCGCGCAAAGTAGCGTGCGGGTCAGGGCTGAGCTCGAGGCTGTGCGGCAATATCAGCAAGTCAAGACTATTTTCAGCAAAAGGAAGTGCTTCAAACTCTGTAAAGAATGCTATTTTTTTACCTACTTCTTGTTCTGATTGTGTCGCGTCATTCGAAATATTTTTTGAATCTACTGTTTCGCACACAGTCGATGTATTTGATGCTCGAACATCTGTTTTATTTACAGCAAAATCAGGATTAATCTCAGGCAGATTTAGGGAAGCGATCCATCGATGTGGTATGCGACTAACCTGCAGAGCGTCTAACGCTGGCAGCCCTAGCTGTAAAGCGTGGTAGCCAAAAATGTCAGCTACAGTACGTTCAAATTGAGCAAGCTCCCAATCCAATAGATATTGACCAGGAGGAGTTTTTAGCCAATTTTGCAAGTTTTTTGATTCAGTTGAATTGAGATTTAGCTTTCATCGCTTAAGTCATTTGCTTTTAGCGGCACGAGTTAATTTTGCTTTTTTCCCGCCTCTACTGCCCTTACGGCTTATTGATTTCACTTTGGCCGGCAGGTACAAAACGACCGATTGCTTGGCTTTGAATGTGCTTGCTACGGCTACCTTGTTCCAATCAGCCACACTGGCAGTCGTCACTTTATAACGTTTAGCAATAGATGCAACGGTTTCAGACTTGCGCAACTTCACCAACATGCGTTTCAGCACAATTTCCGGTGAAAAACTAACTTGCCCGTTGTCGGCTACATGCTCTGAGACATCTTTATCTTGCTTAGCAGACCTTGGTACCAAAAGCGTTGAACCCTGCTTAATCAGCATACGTGGCGGAATACGATTCAGCTCGCGAAACTGAGTTTCATTCATACCCACGCGCTTCGCAGCGTCAACAACCTTCATAGTTGTAGGCGCTACCCAAACCGTCCAGCCCGCAGTTTGTCCATTGTGAATGGATAAATTGCGTTCGAAAATTCCTGCGCTATCCCATGGCAACAAAATACGCGGAGTGCCCGCTGCAAAAATAACTGGTTTGTTGGCTGACGGGTTCAAGGACTTGAAATCTTCCAGTTTGATTTCTGCCAGCTTTGCAGCTAACGCCACGTCTAGGTCACGCGTGATGGTGACCGTTTGAAAATAAGGATGGTTAGGTATCTCAGGCAAAGCGGCGTTGAACAGCTGCGGATTAGCTACGATATTTTTAACAGCCAGCAATTTAGGCACGTAATTGCGAGTCTCGTCTGGCATGGTCAGGCTGCTGTAATCAGTTGCCAAGCCTTCGCGTTGATTTTTAGCAATCGCACGACCAACCGAGCCTTCGCCCCAGTTGTAAGCAGCTAATGCCAAATGCCAATCGCCAAACATGCGATGCAGCTTCTGCAGATAGTCCAAAGCCGCCTTGGTTGACGCCAGGACATCGCGCCTATCGTCTCTGAATACGTTTTGTTTGAGTGAAAAATATTTGCCGGTTGCTGGCATAAACTGCCACATACCTGCAGCTTTTGCGCCTGAGACAGCCTGAGGATTGAACGCGCTTTCAATAAACGGCAGCAAGGCCAATTCCGTAGGCATGTTACGGCGCTCCAGCTCCTCAACAATATGATACAAATACTTGCTTGACCGCTCAGTCATACGACCGATATAACTTGGACGTGTGGCGTACCATTGTTCTTGGCTAACTACAAGCTCAGAGGACAAAGTATTCATAGCAAAACCGCGACGAATTCTGGCCCATAAATCGGCGTCGCTGGTTGGTGGCCCTACAGGAATAGTTTCTTCTGTAGTTCTTGCTGGCAAAGCAGATAGATTTAACTTATCTTGTACAACCGCTGGAGCAATAATTGCAGTAGTTGCAACTTTTGGGGTCTCAATTTGCAACTGTTGCGTACGGGGGGCTTGCTCAATTTTTTCGTTTTGATTTTGAACCTGTGCGGTCTGGGCGCATGCGCCTAAAAACAAGCTAATGGCGACAGTAAAAAGTGGATAGCGTTGCTTAAAAAATAAAGTCATTAAAAATTGTTTTTCCATTGGCGAATCGCCGTAAATACAGCAACTGCATCAGTAGCCGTAGGGTCAAGCTGTTGCGCTGCTTGCACAACATCGGCTTGATCGCTGCGTAAAAAAGGATTGATTTGTAACTCACGGGCTATCGTACTTGGCAACGTGGGCACACCAGCTTCGCGTTTAGAAATACATTCCTGCTGGTATTGGATAAGCTCAGCGTTGTTTGGTTCCACAGCGCGGGCAAATTTCAAATTAGACAAGGTGTATTCGTGCGTACAGCATACGCGCGTATGGCTTGGAAGCGCCGCTAATTTGGTCAATGAATGGTGCATTTGTGCAGGCGTGCCCTCAAACAAACGGCCACAACCGCCAGAGAACAAAGTATCGCCACAAAACAGCAACGGTACACCTTCAACACTATCGACATAAAAAGCGATGTGACCGGAGGTATGTCCAGGTACATCAATCACATTAAAAGTAAGCCCTATTGCTTGAACTTTGTCACCGCCTTCTAATCGTCTTATAGGCTCGGGCATCGTCTCGGTCAGTGGGCCAAAAACCATGGCGCCCGTTGTATCACGCAAAACATCAACACCGCCCGTGTGGTCAATGTGGTGATGCGTCACCAAAATAGTTTCCAAACGCAAGGATAAGCGCTGCAGCGCCTCAAGAACAACTTCGGCATCGCCGGGGTCAACCACTAAAGCTTGCTGAGTGTCGTGCAGCATCCAGATGTAGTTGTCTTCAAAAGCTGGGAGTGCAACTAAATTTAGTGCGGAAGTTTTTAAAAAAGTGGGGGGAGATGTGTCATTCATAGCTGCCCAAATTATAGGCAACAGAGCAAGCAATAAGTTGCTAATTAAGCGGAAAATTGCAATTTAGACTGTTTAGCGAACACATTGACATATGTTTTACTGATGTCAATTTTTTCAGCTTTGATATTGGGATCAAAACTTGACATCACTTTGAGCGCCATTTTGGCAGCATCTTCTGCCACCAAGCCATCCAATGCGATAGATTCGCGTAATTTATTGAATGTGGCAAGATATAAACCTGTGTCTCCCATCAAGTACACATCGGGCACATTTCTCAATAAATCTTTAGGGCCAGCGGTTTGCAACCACTTTAATGACCGCACAATAGCATTTGACAATGCTTGCACCACCCATTTGTTTTTTTGGATGTAATCTGGCGTTGTATACAGACAAGCTCCTGGCATTGCGCCGCCGAAGATTGCCTCCGTACCCCGCAAGGTACGCGAATCTGCAATTATTTTAATATCACCCTGTTGCTCAAGTTGCGACATAACAGGTTCTAAATTGCAAATTGCATCGATTTGACCTGTTCGAAATGCAGACAAAGCCCCTGCCGAAGTACCCACACCTATGTAGCTCACGTCGTTTTGCGCCAATCCCGCACGCTGTAGGAGCACATTGGCCATGAAATTAGTCCCCGTGCCAGGCGCGGCTATACCAATACGCTTGCCTTTCAAATCAGCTAATCGCTTGTAATAGGGCATGTTTTTAACCGACACCCCCATCGCCATTTGTGGGGCGCGGCCCAAAGCAACAAAAGACTGCACAAAATGCTGCTTTGCATGCAGGCTGAAGAGATGCTCAAATGCGCCGCAGACGACATCTGCATTGCCATTAGCCAAAGCCTGCTGTGCACGAATTGAGCTTACATAGTCAACAATTTCAAGCTCTAAACCTTCCGCTGCAAAAAAACCAAGTTGCTCAGCAATGGTCAGCGGTAAATAGTAAAACGCAGCTTTACCACCAACTGCCAAGGTAGTTTTACTTTTTTCGAACCGACCTTGCGCTTGTGACGACGCACCAAAGCCAGCTAAAAAACCCGCAGATGAACCGATTGCCAATGAACTGGCTAGGCTAAATTGACGGCGGTTGATGTTTCCCACAATGCTGTTGTTTCCTTGATCGACATTGCATTAAGCATATCGTCATCATTTCATCCGCGCATCGGGAACATCCTTAATCGGGTTTGTATTAATCGGGTTATTACTAACGCAGACTAACTGCTTCCATCGTCTGCTAAATGTCGTTAAATCCGTTATCTTCTGTCTACCAGTGCATGCGCAATAGTACCTAAGTCAACATACTCTAGCTCGCTGCCAATCGGTACACCACGCGCCAAACGAGTGACCTTGATGCTGCGTGCTTTCAACCCTTCGCTAATCACATGCGCGGTGGTTTCGCCTTCAGCTGTGAAGTTTGTCGCCAAAATCACCTCCTCAATAGGGGAAGTTTGCACGCGTTGAAATAGCTTTTTCAAGCCAATTTCATTGGGTCCGATACCGTCTAGCGGACTCAATTTACCCATCAACACAAAATACAAACCTTTGAACGCGCCCGTGCGCTCTAGCGCCAATTGGTCGGCTGGCGTTTCCACCACGCACAGCCGCGTTTGGTCGCGCTGCACATCACTGCAAGTGTTACAAACCTCGTTTTGGGTAAAGGTATTGCACTGGCTGCAATGCAGCACTTGCGAAGCCGCATTCGCCAGCGCTTGCGCCATGATTTGGGCACCTGCTCTGTCGTGTTGCAGCAAGTGAAACGCCATGCGCGATGCAGATTTCAGCCCCACGCCAGGCAAACGACGTAACGCTTGAATTAACGCGTCTAAGGCATTGATGTTGGCGCTGGAATTATCCATTCAGAGGGCTTAGAAGGATACTTTTAAAACGGAAACTTCATGCCGCCCGGCAAACCCGGCATGCCTTTGGAGACACTACCCATCTTGGCATCGCTGTTGTCTGCCAGCTGTTTGGCTGCGTCGTTAAAAGCTACTGTCAGCATGTCTTCCAACATGTCTTTGTCGTCTGCGAGCAAGCTAGGGTCAACCTCAATGCGTTTGACCATGTGCTTACCTGTCATGGTGATTTTGACCAAACCAGAGCCCGAAGTGCCAATAACTTCTGAATTGGCCAGCTCTTCTTGCGCTTTTTTCATGTTTTCTTGCATGGCAGTGGCTTGCTTCATCAGGCCCGCGAGTTGTCCTTTGTTGAACATGGTATTTCCTTTTGATTGAATCTAAGTGGTTGATTTAAATAGCTTTACATATGGTTTAAAGCGCGGATTTAAACCTGTTTGTCAGTAACTTTGATGCTGCCAGGCACGATTTTCGCCCCAAAATCTCGCATCAGCTGCTGCACATACGCGTCTTGCGTGATGATATCTTGCGCCATGCGCTGGCGCTCGGCCGCTGCCGCAGCAATACGCTTGGCGGGCGTGTCACTGGCTGGACCGATTTCAATACTAATCCGCACAGAGTGCCCCAAGGTCTCAAGCGCAGACTGCAATTTCTCAGGACTACCGCTTTGACTGAGCGACTCACGCTCAATCCGCAAAAGCCAATCGTGCGGTTCGCTGTCGTTATTTGGCGTGGTTCGCGCAACCAATTGCGACTGCAAAGCCAGCTCGCGTACCAAAGCGGCAATCGCCTCAGCCGCCAGCAATTGCTGCACCGCAGCGTGCCAAAGGTCGCCTTCAGGTGTAGGCACCAATTCAGCCGGTGCAATCGCAGAATTCAACCCCGCGCGCTCGGTGCGTTGCTCGGTACGGGCACTGGGTGCAGATTGCTCACGCACTGGAATTGCTACAAATTTAGGAGCTGCTGAGGCAGTAAATGCGCCGGATATTGGCATATTTACCTCTAAATTAGGTGTTTTTACGACTTCAACTGGTGTTTTAGGCGTTTTTTGAGCAACTATTGGCTCTACAAGCGCTGTTTCACGTTCGGGTTGAGCTTGCACAAACCCTTGCGCTTGGTTTGACATAGAGCCTTCGACTGGCTCAGGGCGAACGAATTTCGCAGGCTGAACAGCAGCTACAACTGATTTAAAAGTTTTTTTTTCAGCCGGTGGATTGGATCCATCTGGCTTGAAGGCTAACAACCGGAGCAACACCATCGTCAGCGCAGCGTACTCATCAGGCGCTAAACCCAGCTCTGCGCGGCCATGCAGGCACAGGCTGTAGAGCAACTGCGTCTCGTCTTTGGGCAAATCCCCAGCCAATTGGCTGGTTTGCACGGCTTCCGCATCCGACGCATCCACCGGCATGTTGGGCACAGCTTGCATCACCGCCATACGCTGCAAAATAGTCGTCATTTCTTCCAAGGTGGAAGCGGCAGACAAGCCGTTCAAACGCAGCGTTTCCACCGTTTCAACCACGGTTTTGCCATCGCCCTGCGCCAAAGCGCCAATCAGGTTGAACACATAACTGCGGTCCACGCTGCCCAGCATCAGCCGCACAGACGCTTCTTCCAGCCTGCCATCTGCGCCCGAGCCGCTGAAGGCAATGGCTTGATCGGTCAACGACAGCGCATCCCGCATCGACCCTCGCGCTCCGCGCGCCAGTAAACGCAGCGCCTGCGTATCTGCGCCAATGCCCTCGGCTTGCAGCACTTTTTGCAGGTGCTCCAGCACCGTTTCAGGAGCCATAGGGCGTAAATTGAACTGCAAACAGCGCGAAAGCACCGTCACCGGCACTTTTTGCGGATCCGTTGTCGCCAAAACGAATTTGAGGTATTCCGGCGGCTCTTCCAGCGTTTTCAACATCGCGTTGAACGCGGTGTTGGTCAGCATGTGCACCTCGTCAATCATGAAGACTTTGAAGCGCCCCTGCACCGGTTTGTAAACCGCCTGCTCCAGCAGCGCCTGCACCTCGTCCACACCCCGGTTAGAGGCAGCATCCAGCTCGGTATAGTCCACAAACCGGCCGCTATCAATATCAGTGCAAGCTTGGCACACGCCACAAGGCGTCGCAGTGATACCGCCCTGCCCGTCAGACCCTTGGCAGTTCAACGACTTAGCCAAAATCCGCGAAATCGTCGTCTTCCCCACCCCCCGCGTGCCCGTGAACATGTAGGCATGGTGCAGCCGCTGGGTGGTCAACGCGTTGGTCAACGCCTGCACCACGTGCTCCTGCCCCACCAGTTCGGTGAAGTTTTTAGGACGGTATTTGCGGGCGAGGACCAAATAAGACATAAGCTCTAGATTCTACGGCGTGAATTCTGGCAAAAAGCACCTAAATTCAGCAAAATGCATAAAACCTCGGAAAATACCCTGCAAATATGGCTATGGCCAGTGTATTTGTTGCTAGATATGCTACTAAATTTATAGCATTTTTGCAGCAAAATTAAATGGCAATCGTCTTTCGAATGCTCGATCAATAAAAACGCGCCCAAATCACAAAAGTAACGAGCGGGAGATGTGCTAACGACAGACGTGGCCAACTTATATAACCATCAATCACGACTCTAGAACAACCCCAAATTGCTATGCCGATGCTGAGGGGTAATAAAAATAAATCCCATGTGCTACTTCCCGGATGTGACCAAGCCAATGTCATTAAAAGTAGAAATACGCCTATTGGAAACAAGCTTAAAGTGAGTAAAAACATCCAAAGTTTAATAACAGTGCGCATTGATATTCCCAAAAATTATTTGGAAACTTTAACAAGCTAAATTTAATGCGTCAACAGCTCGACCGTTGATCTAGGTATTAAATCGGTGTTAATTCCGAGTACTTAGGCGGTTGGCAGCCTGCTCTTGTACAGTTAATAGCTGCTGCTTGCATGGCTTGGGACACGGTGGTTTGGACGCGGCTGGCGGCGTTTTCGGGTTGTAGAACCCAATCGCCCAAGCAATTGCCCCAAAACGTGTCGCCAGCGCCTACGGTGTCTACCACGGTGACTTTGGGGACGTCTTGTTCGGCGAATTTGCCGTCTACTTGCAGCCAAGCGCCATCGCCACCAAACGTCAGCGCAACGCGGCTGATGCCTTGGTTTGTGAAGTGTTTGGCAATCTCGGCACCTTGATTGCGTTTGGGTGCTACAAAACCGAGCAATTCCAAATCTTCGTCGCTGGCTTTGAGCCAATCTGCCAAGGGCACGGCGGCTTGCACGGCGGCGACGTATTGGGCAAGGTTCGCTGCTAATTTGGGGCGCAGGTTCACGTCAATACTGATGGTCCAGCCCATTTTCTTTGCGCCTTTGAGCACATTGATGACTTTTTCGTGTTCTGGTGGCACGAGAAGCAGCGAGCCAGCGTGCAGTACGCCGGGTGTAATGCCCTCCAAAACCGTCAAAATTTGATCAACCGTGTAATCACGGTCGGCGATACCTTCGCGGTAAAAGCCGTAGCTGGGTTGACCATTTTTGATTTGCACGACTGCAAGTGACGTGGGCAAACGGCTTGCTGGCAGCAAGGGCTTTACGCCTTCTGAAGCCAACTGCGCGCGCATGTCGTCGCCAAAATTGTCTGTTGACAGTGGGTTGACAAAGCTCACATCTGCACCACGCAAAGCCGCTGCACGCGCCATGTTGTAGGGGCTGCCACCTTTGAGGGGTTTTAAGGTGCCGTCTGGCTGGGCTATGCAGTCCATCAGTGCTTCGCCGAGCACACAAATTGATTTTTTCATCTCAGAATTATGTTTCTTGTGTCGTCTTCGTATTGAACTTTAAGCAACAAAACTCGATACTTTTTTGCAAAAATGCAGATTTACTTTTTCAATAAACGCTGACGACGCACCACATCAATCCAAACCGCGATGATGACGACCGCGCCAATCGCCATCATTTGGCGGAATTGCGAGATTTCCATCAAGTTCATACCGTTGCGGATCATGGTGATGAGCACCGCACCCAGCAAGCTGCCCCAAATGCTGCCGCGTCCACCAAAGAGTGAGGTACCGCCCAAAATGACCGCTGCGATCGCGTCCAACTCAAAATTTTGCGCCATTTTGCCGCTGGATGAGTCCATACGACCCATCAAAACAATAGCACCGATGGCGCAAGACAAGCCACTCACAACGTAGACTCCAAGTTTGTACCAGCGAATATTGATACCCACTTGGCGTGCGCCCATTTCGTTAGAGCCCATGGCGTAAACATAGCGACCCAATTTGGTGCTAGACAATACAAAAGACATGCATACAAAAAACACGCCTGCAATCCAAGTTGGCATAGGCACACCTAAAAATTCGCCGTAACCCAAAAACCGAATCAACGGCGGCATGCCAGAGTTGTCAAACCCGCCAGTCGCATCAAACGCCAGACCGCGCCACAGTGTCAACCCCCCCAAAGTCACGATAAATGATGGAATACCTACAAACGCGACCAAATAACCATTAAACAAACCCACCGCAGCGCCAATGGCCAAAGCGGCAAGGATGGCAATATAAGGATTGATACCCAATTTAATCATCATGTGCCCAGCAATTGCTCCTGCTAGCGCACATATTGCACCCACGGCGAGGTCTACGCCGCCAGTCAATATCACAAAGGTTTGGCCGCCTGCTAGCAGCGCGACCACAGAGGCTTGGACCAAAATATTGGACAAATTACCTGTGGTCAAAAAATAAGGTGAGGCAAAAGTCAAAAATAGGCTCAACACCAGCAACGCGACCAACGCGCCATACCACTCTTGGCGGGTGATTAGCTTCAGGGAATTCATATGACCGTCCTCAACAATACTAAAAATCTAAAAAACACCAACTAAACGTAACAATAAAAAAGGGCGACCGCTTTGCAACGGTCGCCTTAAAGTCTCTCTTACTTAACTACTTACTCTCTCAACTAACAAATCTAAAATCACTTCACTTTCATGAACTGGCCAACGCCAGAATCTTTAGCGAACTGGTCAACGTTGGCGGGCAACACCAAGAATGAACCTGTGTCGATACGTTTTTCAACTTTGCCGCCGTTAGCTGCTGCAATCGCTGTCTCGACACCCACTTTGCCGATTTTGGCAAGCATTTGTGCAGAGTTAGCTTGTTGCCAGCCCTCTTTCATCATGTCCAAACCACCTGGTGAACCGTCAAAACCAGCGATTTTCACGTCGCCCGGCTTCTTGCCAGCGGCCAACAAGGCTGCTTTTGCACCTAAAGCGCCGCCGTCCCATGCGCAAGCAATGACTTTAGCTTTTGGATTTGCTTTCAAAGCAGCTTCCACGCCGTTTTGAGCCATGGTTTGATCCCAAGTTGTAGGAACTTCGACCACTTTAACGTTAGGCTTTTTAGCTTTCAAACCAGCCAAGAAACCTTCTTTACGCTCGCGGCCTGTGGATTGACCTTGGTCACCCGTCACGTAGATAACCGTGTCTGTGTCGCCGACTTGGTCAGCAGCCCAGTCGCCTTGTGACTTAGCTGCTGGCACGTTGTCAGTTGCGACATAAGATGTGATTTCTGCACCGTCAATGCCTGTATCAACAGCAATCACTGCAATACCTGCAGCCAATGCTTTGCTGATAGCTGGCGCAATACCTTTGCTGTCAACTGGCGCGATAGCGATAGCGTTCACTTTGCGGGTAATCATGTCTTCAACGATAGCCAATTGCTTGGACAACTCGCCTTTTTCAGCAGCCAGCTCAATGAATTTCACGCCTGGGGCAGCGCCAGCGGCTTTAGCGCCACCGTTGATGAGCGTCCAGCCTTCGTTGGTGTTGCCGTTGGTAATGTATGCAACGGTCACTTCTTTCACGGCTGGTGCTGCTGGTGCAGCAGCTGCGGGAGCGGCTTCTTTTTTGCCACAGGCAGTCAAAACTGCAGCAGCAACGACTGCCAAAGCCAATTGGCCTAATAAACGCTTTTGAATCATGGGGAATCTCCAAATTTAAGTTGTCAATATTGACTTAGTAGCCGCGTCATAAAAAGGTACAACACTTGCTAGGTATGGATTACATCACAGTTTCATTTAAATAAACCTAGTAGTTTTACTAATACAATCTCGAGCAACTTGTGGCATGCTAGCAACCTATTTGAACTTTTAACCCCTATGACTACTTCCAAACCAGTGCTTGAAATCAGCAAGCTGACCAAGCATTACGGCGGCGTGAAAGCCTTGACCGATGCCAATTTCCGTCTCATGCCTGGTGAACATGTTGCTATCGTGGGTGACAACGGCGCGGGCAAAAGCACTTTTGTGCGCTTGATCACAGGCGCGGAACAACCCAATAGTGGTGATTTACTGTTAGACGGCAAAAAAGTCAGCTTCAAATCGCCGCTCGACGCCCGCGACCAAGGCATGGAAACCGTGTACCAGACGCTGGCGCTGGCAGAGGATTTGGATGTTCCTGCCAATATTTTTCTCGGTCGTGAAATCACTCGCATCAATTTAGGCCCTTTGTCCATCTTGAACCACAAAGCCATGCGTGAACAATCGACATCTATGCTGTCAACCACCGGCGTAAAGATTCAAGACATGTCTGAAAGCTTGCGTGGTATGTCAGGCGGTCAGCGCCAGTGCGTCGCTATTGCACGCGCGGCAGGATTTGCCAAAAAATTGATTATTTTGGACGAGCCTACAGCTGCCCTTGGTGTTGCAGAGACTGCTCGGGTTGAGCAAATCATCCAAGGCCTCAAAGCGCGTGGTATTCCACTCATCATCATCAGTCACAACTTGCGCCAAGTGTTTGATTTAGCAGACCGCATTTATGTGTTCCGACAAGGTCGCATCATTTGCAACCGCTTGACTAGCCAAACCAACCCTCAAGAAATTGTCGGCTTAATCACAGGCGCGATTGACCCTGCCAGCTTAGCTCCAGAGCACGCCAAAATCACAGAAGAAACCCTAGAAGAGACCGTCTAAATGCTAAAAGGAATTGATCCCATTTTGTCCCCGGAATTGTTGATGCACTTGTCTGCGATGGGGCATGGCGAATGGGTCGCCGTTGTCGATGCCAACTTCACTGCCAACTACCTCGCACAAGGTAAACCATTGGTTCGCCTACCCGGTATCACGCTAGAGCGAGCAAGCCAAGCTGTTTTATCGGTATTTCCGTTAGATGAACACGTCCCCCAACCCGCCGCTTACATGCGCGTGAGTGACATGCCTGAAAACCACCGTACTGCAGCGCAGAACGCGGTTGTGCAGCTATTGGCCAAAGAAGGTGTTAAGCTTGACCAAATTGAACCCATTGAGCGATTTGCCTTTTACGACAAAGTAAAAACCGCCAGCTTGATTGTTCAATGCGGCGAAGGCACCGCCTATGGAAATGCCATGTTTTGCAAAGGTGTGATTTTGGTTTGAGCTCCCCCAACACTGCTTTTAATACTGCCGATACTGCCGACATCGTTACGTCTTCCCCGACTATCTACCGCGATGCGCGCATGATGCGCGGGTCTAACCACAGCGGTATGCGTCAGTTCAATGAGCGCATTGTGCTGCAAACCATACGCCACCATGGCGCGATTGCCAAGGCGGACATTGCACGCCTGACCCAGCTATCTACACAAACCGTCTCCATCATCGTCAATCGCTTAGAGGGAGACGATTTACTCATCAAGCAAGACCGCGTACGCGGCAAGATTGGCCAACCTTCCGTCCCACTCTCATTAAATCCCAATGGGGCGTTCAGTCTAGGGCTGCAAGTCGGGCGACGCAGTTTGGAGGTGGTAGTCACTGACTTTTTAGGCATCACGCGCCACCAGCTGCAGTTTAGCTACCCTTACCCCGACCCTGAAGTGGTGCTGCCCAACATCAAACAAGCCTTGGCGCAAATCAAGCAAACTATGGGTACAGACTGGGAACGAACAGTCGGCATTGGTTTAACTGCCCCCCTGTCCATGCATAAATGGTCCAACCTGTTGGGTGACTCTTCAGAGCAAAGCGCACAAGCCCTGAAAAGTTGGGAACATTTTGACCTGTTGAGCGCCGTGCAAGCTCTGACACATTTGCCAGTTGAATTTGCCAAAGACACTACCAGCGCCTGCATGGCTGAAATGTTGCAAGGCCACGGTTTGTCAGTAAACAATTTTTTATATGTGTTTGTGGGCACTTTTGTTGGAGGCGGTCTGGTCATTGCAGGGCACATCATGGCGGGGCAAAATGGCAATGCAGGCGCGATTGGCTCTCTGCCGACGGGTTTGGCAACGGGGCAGGCCTCTGGAGCAGGCAAATACGGTCAACCCGCGCAATTGCTACAACTCGCCTCCGGTTGGCAACTTGAGCAAGCGCTGGAAAAAGCCGGTTTTGACCCTCTTTTGGTGCACCAAGACAGCATCATGGATGATCAATATGCTGACATCACCGCGCCGTGGCTCGCCCAAGCCAGCTTGGCCTTGGCGATGACAATTACCAGTGCCACCGCTTTGCTAGATTTAGACGCAGCGGTGATCGATGGCTCTTTAGGCTCAACGCTGATTACAGCCTTGATCAAAGCCACCCGTGACAAGCTCAAACTCTATAATTTAGAAGGCCTGCAACCTCCAGCGGTCATGTCTGGCGTTGTCGGTAGCCATGCACGGGCGATTGGTGGCGCATTGCTGCCACTGCATACCCAGTTTTTCCCGCTGAAAGATATTTTCTTGAAGCAAGATTTGGTTTAAAACCGATTTATTCAAACGAATCAGTTCGAACGATAAATTTAATATTCGTCGTTGATTTTGATTTAGCTGCACATGAAAATTTACCTAGATTCTGCCCAGATCAGCAGCTGGAAACTACCAGCCGGCTGCCCCACCGTCCGCGGCGTGACGACCAACCCCAGCTTGGTCTTTCAAGCCGGTTTGCCTGTTGATTTAGACACCTATTTGCAGCTCATCCAAGCAGCAGCCGACCACGGCTTTCCAGAGCTGATGCTGCAATTACCAAACAATGACCCCACCTTGGCTCTGAAATGGCTAGACCAGCTACGCGCTGCCGCTGGAAACGCCAACGTTCGCCTGACCATCAAACTCCCCTGCCACCCAGACTGGCTGCCCACTATCGCTGCTGTACAAGCTATAGGACAAGAGATTTTGCTAACGGGCTTATCTAACCCCGTGCAACTGCTCTGGGCCAAATCCCTCAAAGCCGCCTTCGTCGCGCCGTATGTGGGCAGATTGGTCGCCGATGGTCGCGATGTTTGGCCGTTCATGCAAGCTTGCGTTGCCGTGCAAAACGAGCTGATAGGCGCACAAAAAGGTCCCGCCTTGCTGGCAGCCAGCATCAAGTCTCCAGAGGTTTTGACCCGATTGATCGCCACAGGCGCAGCCGCAGCGACGCTGCCACCCGCCAGTTTGATAGCTTGGTCAGGTGATGCGCTGACCGAGACCGCGATGGACCAGTTTGAGCTGGATACCTCAAAAAGCCTTCAATTTATCGCTTAAATATCGCTTTGGCCAGCGTATTTACTGCCTTAGCAGCTATTAAAAATATAGCAAATTAAACTAGCTTATAATTCAAAGCGACGGGCCTTCCCACATGGGGAAGCGGCCAACCGGGTCAGGTGGGGAACCAAGCAGCCCTAACTGTGGAGCCAGTGCTGGGGTCAAGGCTCGTCAACTTCCCTTTTTTTAAACCTCTCATCGCGAAAAGCTTTGCGAGTTGCCAATTGCCGCCTTCGCGGGAATGACGGCTGTAGCTCGAATCACTGCTGTATCTTACTTCCCGCCTCGAATTTTCGCCATCAACTGCTCATTGCCTAGCTTGGCTTCTGCCACGACTTTTGCAACCATAGGGCGCTCTTTCATGGCTTTGAGGTAGTCGCGAACCGGCAAATCAGCAAATACGTCTTCCTGCAGTACCAGTTTACCCACGCCAGCAATGGTCGGGAAATGCATAATCGCGGCGCAATCGGCCAGAGTAAACGTGTCGCCAGCGATATACGGGCCAAATTTTGCTAATTTTGCAAAGCCAGCAATGCCTTTTTTCAAGGTTTTACGCACTTGCTCAAGCTTTTCCGGTGCGGCTGGTGGTGCGCCGAAATAGGCGGGGCCAAACAGCTCGCGAGCAACCAGTTCCATGTGCAGTTCTAAATAAACCACCAATTCGCGCACTTTAGCGGCTGCAAAAGGGTCTCTAGGCATCAGCGGGTTTTGCGGGTACACCGATTCAACGTACTCGCTGCAAACGCTGGATTCGACAATCACGCCATGCTCGGTTTGGAGAAAGGGCACTTTGCCTAACGGGGAGCGTGTGGATAAAGCGGGATTGTCTTTCAACCCTGTCCAAACCAGTTCCTCCTCAAAAGCCACGCCTTTTTCCAAAAGCTGAAGTTTGACCTTGTTGTAGTAATTGCTGCCTGCAAAGCCGCATAAAGTAAGTGCCATGGATCCTCCAAAAATAATAAAAATGAAACTACAGCTTTATTTTGTCGTAAACACGGTATCAGCCAAGTCATGCAAGAGACTATCATGCAAACGAAAGGACAAATCAACGAATAAACGAATGAACGACAGCCTAAAATTCACGATGAAACATTTGCAAACTGCACTATACTGCACACCATGACACAACACTCCACTCCCGTTTTCTCGACCGTCGGCATCGTCGGCACTGGCGCCATGGGGCGCGGCATTGCGCAAATTGCGGCACAAGCGGGTAGCCGCGTGGTGCTGTTTGACGCTGCGCCTGACGCTGCCAACAAAGCCAAAACCGCCATCAGCCAGCAATGGACCAAGCTGGTTGAAAAAGGTCGCGTCACCGAATTCGAAGCTGCCAGCCGCAGTGCCAAGCTGCACGTTGCCGCATCCATACACGACTTGGCGGGCTGCGACTTGGTGGTGGAAGCCATCGTTGAAAACCTCAAAATCAAGCAAACGGTGTTGAGCGAGATTGAAGCTATCGTCAACACAGATGCGGTGCTGGTCAGCAACACCTCGTCGCTGTCCGTCACAGCCATTGCTGCGGGTTTGAAGCGGCCTGCGCAGTTTGCGGGCTACCACTTTTTCAATCCTGTGCCGTTGATGAAGGTGGTTGAAGTCATCGCCGGCCTGAAAACCGACCCTGCTATTTGTAAAAAATTGGCGGACTATGCGGTACAAATGGGGCACAAAGCGGTGCAGGCGGCTGATACACCGGGCTTCATCGTCAACCACGCAGGGCGCGGTTTTGGCACTGAGGCGCTCCGGATTGTGAGCGAGGGCGTAGCCGATTTTGCGACGATTGACCGCATTTTGCGCGACCAAGCCGGCTTCAAGCTTGGGCCGTTTGAGCTGATGGATTTGACTGCGTTGGACGTGTCACACCCCGTGATGGAGTCGATTTACCACCAATATTTTGAAGAACCGCGCTATCGCCCAAGTGTGATCACCGCGCAACGCCTGGCAGGCGGCGTGCTGGGACGCAAAACCAATGCGGGCTTTTACGATTACAAAGACGGTGCAGCGGTGATTCCGCCTGAGCCGGCTGTGCCTGTCGTCACTGACATGCCGCCGGTGTGGGTATCGCCCCGCGCGTCCCGCCGCTCGGAGCTGCTGCAGTTGCTGAAAGACTTGGGTGCGACGATTGAAACTGGAGCTTCGCCATCAATGAACGCTTTAACCATCGTGGCGCCGCTGGGTTTTGACATCACCACCGTGGCTGTGGTGGAGCGCTTAGACCCGAGCCGCACCGTTGGTATCGACATGCTGGTTGACGACGCTGCTACAAAAAGGCGAGTACTGGCCACCAACCCCGCCACTCGCGCCGACATGCGCGACGCCGCCCACGCCCTCTTCTCTCGCGACGGCAAAGCGGTCAGCGTGATTCGCGACAGCGGTGGCTTTGTAACGCAGCGGGTGGTTAGCACCATCGTCAACATCGCAGCCGATATTTGCCAGCAATCCGTTTGCAGCCCGCAAGATTTAGAAACCGCCGTGACGCTTGGCTTGGGCTACCCGCAAGGACCGCTGGCAATGGGCAATTTGTATGGGCCGACCAATGTGCTGGAAGTGCTGTTCAACATGCAAACCGTCTATGGCGACCCCCGCTATCGCCCCAGCCCGTGGCTGCGTCGCCGGGGGGCGATTGGGTTATCGTTGTTACATACTGAGGAATAAAAAATGCCCGCAGAACTCAAAAGCACCAGCCACGGCTTGACCATGGTGCTGACCATCAGCAACCCCGAGAACCGCAACGCGCTAGGGCCTGAAATCTACGCCGCTGGCATTGAGGCGCTGAATGTGGCGGAATCCAACCCCGAGGTGCGCAGCGTCATCATCACCGGTGCCAACACGCCTTCTGGCCCAGCGTTTTGTGCGGGAGGCGATTTGCGCCGCATGCAGAACAACCGCCAAGCGCCGCCTGAGGTCCAAAAAGCTAGCATTGAAGCCCTGCACAGCTGGATTGAGGCGATTCGCGCTTTCCCCAAGCCCGTCATCGCAGCGGTTGAGGGGGCAGCAGCAGGGGCGGGGTTTTCTCTGGCTCTTGCTTGTGATTTCATCGTATCCGCGCAAAACGCGGTTTTTGTGATGGCGTACAGCAACATTGCATTGTCGCCAGACGGCGGCGGCAGCTGGTCGCTCAGCCGCGCTCTGCCACGCCAGCTGGTGACGGAATTGTTAATGTGTGGCAACAAATTAGATGCGCCGCGCTTATATACCCTAGGGTTAATTAACCGATTGGTGAACCAAGGCGAAGCACTCACGGAAGCTTTGTCTTTAGCCGACACCCTGAACGCCAGAGCGCCCAACTCGCTCGCCAGTTGCAAAGACCTGATCAACGAAGCTGCGAACAACACCCTGCCCTCGCATCTGAAGCTTGAGCGAGACAACTTCGTGGCTAACCTGCGGCACAACAATGCAGGGATCGGGATTGAAGCGTTTTTGAGTAAAACGACGCCCAAGTACGAATGAATGTACGGGTAAGATGCAATAAATGACTCTAGATTTAAGTCAATTTTGCTATATTTTCAATAGCTATTTAGGCAGAAAATTCGACGGCTAGAGCCGTATTTAAGCTAAAAATTTACTATTTAGCTTATAGCAAAATATGCTCTACCGATTTCCCATCACCAGCGTCCAGTAATACTGGTAAGTGCTGCTTGGGTTGTATTTGCAGCTAGCGCCTATGTCGACAAAGGACGGGGTCATCATGTTGGCGCAATGGCTTGCGCTCGCTAGCCAATCCGCACTGACTTGAGCCGCCGATGATTGCCCCGCAGCAATATTTTCACCAACTCTGCTGTATGCATAACCAGCCGCACTCGCGCGCGCACCAATTCTTGAACCGTCAGAGCCTGGATGGGCAAAAAAGTTGTTAACTGCCATGTCTGTGGAATGTTTGTCAGCAGCGCTTTCTAGCTGCCCGTTCCACCCCAACCCACTTACAGAGGGGTAGGCGACGCCACCGCAAACTTGCGACCTAGCTCGAATAGCGTTGATTTCAGCTACAAGTGCTGATTTGTAATCGCCAATGGGGCATTCAGCTGCTGCTGGCGTTGGGGAAGGAGCTGGTGTTGGGGTTGCTGCGGGTACTGGAGTCGGTGTAGCGGAAGGGGTTGGCGTTGCGGCTGGCGCAGGAACTGGCGTAGGCGCTGGGCTTGGCGCGATGGATGCACCACCTCCACAACCTGCAATAGCAACCACCACCGAGCCTGCGGCGTGCCATGCATATTTTTTTAACGTCATCATGATTCAGATTTTTTCATATTTAAAGTTAGCGCTGGTTGAACATCAAAGCAGCAATTTATCAATATTTTGACTGCTTTAAGGTAGAGAAGTGGCATTGGATAGACTCTTAATTTGGAACAAGACGTAAAAACGGCACTGACACCCTTGTGACAAGCCTCTGTTTTAAGTCTTTCGCAGCTACGACAATGTAAGCTGTTAGCTTTAATACCCATTTGTAGACATGGACGATCCAATCCTCACCATCCAAGAACGCGAAGCAATCAACTCTGGACGCTGGTTTTCATCGCTCTCGCCTTCGCTGAGGCATGACATTTTGCGCTACGCCTATGTGATGCGGTTCAAAGATGGTGAGCTTATTGCGACACGTGGCGAGCCATCAGACACTTGGTTTGCCTGTGCCAAAGGTGCTGTTAGGGTCAGCTCTGTAACATCAGCTGGCAAACAAGTTACTTTTACTTATGTTGAGCCCGGCATTTGGTTTGGTGATGTCGCCATCATTGATGGGGACCGTTGTACGCACGATGCTTTTGCGCATGGCAATACCACGCTGCTCAATGTCGCAAGGCATGATTTTCAAAAAATACTTGATGCTCACAGCGAGCTGTATCAAGCCATGCTGCGACTGAACGCACGCCGCGTGCGGCTTTTGTTTGGATTGGTTGAAGATTTAAACTCCTTGCCACTTCGCGCTCGCTTGGCGAAACAATTGGTAAATTTGGTACGCAGCTACGGCGTTGCTAGTTTGGCAAATGGTGCGGAGATGCGAATAAGCTTACATTTAGCACAGGAAGAATTAGCACAACTTCTGGGCGCGTCGCGACAACGTGTTAATCAAGAACTGAAATCCATGGAACGTGAAGAGGTGATTCGCATAGAGCCTGGTGGCTTGATCGTACGCAACCGCGATGCCTTGATGCGTCTTACCATTGTAGAAAACTAAAAATATAAAATCCCATGGACGAACCCATACTTACCATCGAAGAACGCGAAGCCATCAACTCAGGCCGCTGGTTTGCGTCCCTGTCACCATCGCTTAGACACGACATTTTGCGCTGTGCGTTTGTGCGGCGCTACCGCGATGGCGATTTGATTGCTGCACGTGGCGAACCTCCTGAAACTTGGATTGCCTGTGCTAAAGGCGCTGTACGAGTGAGCTCGACATCGGTCTCTGGCAAGCAAATCACACTGACTTATGTGGAGCCAGGCATTTGGTTTGGAGATGTGTCTATTTTTGATGGCGATAGACGTACACACGATGCTTATGCCCATGGTGAGACGACCATTTTGTGCGTGGCAAAGGCAGACTTCAAAAAGATTTTAGCAATTCACACGGAACTGTACGAAGCCATGCTGCGTTTGCATGCGCGGCGTATCCGACAGCTCTTTGGTTTGGTGGAAGACTTAAACACACTGCCGCTCAAAGCGCGCTTAGCCAAGCAATTAGTGCATTTGGTGCGCAGCTACGGCGTGCCCAACTTAGAAAACGGCGCTGAGATGCGTATCAGCCTGCAACTGGCTCAAGAAGAACTGGCACAACTTCTGGGCGCATCACGCCAACGGGTGAACCAAGAACTCAAAGCGATGGAACGTGATGGCGTTTTGCGCATAGAACCAGGCGGCTTGGTCATACGTGACCGTGAAGCATTGAGCCGTATAACGATTGTGGAGGAATAAATGGAAGGTTTTGAACATTTTGTAGGAACCAAAGAAGTGTCAGAAAAACACTTGTTTGACGTCAACGCACTGAGCCACTATTTAGACAAACACCTAGCTGGCTTCGAAGGCCCGCTCACGGTTGAGATGTTCAAGGGTGGGCAATCTAATCCAACCTACAAGCTCGTCACACCAAGCATGAGCTATGTGATGCGCGCAAAGCCTGGCCCTGTGGCAAAGCTGCTGCCTTCCGCACATGCAGTTGAGCGAGAATTTGCCGTGATGAGTGGTTTGCAAGGCACTGATGTCCCAGTGCCGAAAATGTATTGCCTATGTGAAGACGAGGCTGTGATTGGCCGTGCCTTTTACGTGATGGAGTGCATGAATGGCCGTGTGTTGTGGGATCAAGCCTTGCCAGACATGACGCAAGCGCAACGAGGTGACATTTATTCTGAAATGAACCGCGTGATTTCTGCGCTGCACACCGTCAATATTGAAAAACAAGGCTTGAGCGGCTATGGCAAACCGGGCAATTATTTTGAACGCCAAATTGGCCGATGGACGCGCCAGTACAACGCGTCCGTTACCACGCCGATTGAAGAGATGGACCAACTGATGGCGTGGCTGCCGGCGAACATGCCGGCCAGTGCGAAAGACGAGTCAAAAATCAGCATCGTGCATGGCGATTTTCGCTTGGACAATTTGATGTTTCACGCCACCGAGCCGCGTGTCATCGCGGTGTTAGATTGGGAGTTGTCAACCATCGGGCACCCGCTAGCTGATTTCAGCTACCACTGCATGTCGTGGCATATTCCGCCAGGCTCGTTTCGCGGTATCGGTGGCTTAGATTTAGCTGCGTTGGGTATTCCGAGCGAAGCTGATTACATTCGTCGCTATTGCGACAGCACAAAGCTGTGCACACCTGCAGAATTGAAAGCAGATTGGAACTTTTACATGGCCTACAACTTGTTCAGACTTGCCGCCATTTTGCAAGGCATTGCTAAACGTGTGGAAGCGGGCACCGCGTCTAGCGCACAAGCTGCTAGCTCTGGCGCAGGCGCCAAGCAATTGGCGCAAATGGGCTGGAAGTTTGCGATGCAGGTTTGATTTCTATCCAAAAATTGAAAAGAAATAACTAAGACAACCCAAGAAAGCTAAGGACTATTATGGATTTTGACTACTCCCCCAAAACCAAAGAACTGCAAGCCAAAGTGAAGCAGTTCATGGACCAGCACATTTACCCCGCTGAAAAAGCTTATAGCGACGAACTGGCGACCAATACCGCAGCCGGCAAGCGCTGGACGCCGCTGAAAACTATTGAAAACTTAAAGCCAAAAGCCAAAGCGGCTGGGTTATGGAACTTGTTTTTGCCCGTAGACAGCGCTTCTGCTTCTGGCTACGCTGGCGCGGGTTTGACCAACCAAGAGTACGCACCATTGGCTGAAATCATGGGCGCGGTGACTTGGGCGAGTGAGGTTTTCAACTGTTCCGCGCCTGATACGGGTAATATGGAAACGATTGCGCGTTACGGCTCCGAAGAGAATAAAGCGCGTTGGTTAAAACCATTGCTCGATGGTGAAATCCGTTCAGCCTTTGCGATGACAGAGCCGGACGTGGCATCGTCAGACGCGACCAACATCGAAACCCGCATTGAACGCCAGGGCGACGAGTACGTCATCAACGGCCGCAAGTGGTGGATTTCTGGCGCTGGCGACCCACGCTGCAAAATCTT
Organism: Polaromonas sp.; assembly: GCA_013298815.1. Lineage (GTDB taxonomy): Bacteria > Pseudomonadota > Gammaproteobacteria > Burkholderiales > Burkholderiaceae_C > Aalborgiella. The sequence goes on from JAAFJF010000002.1 coordinate 136,333, forward strand.
CATCACCATGGGCAAAACCGACCCTGAAGCGCCGCGCCATTCACAACAAAGCATGATTTTGATTCCAGCAGACACCCCAGGCATCAACATCATTCGCCCGCTCAACGTGATGGGTTACGACGACGCGCCGCACGGCCACATGGAAATGACATTTACCAATGTGCGCGTACCGGCGAGCAATATTTTGTTGGGCGAAGGACGCGGTTTTGAAATCGCCCAAGGCCGCTTAGGGCCTGGACGTATTCACCACTGCATGCGTTTGATTGGTGTGGCAGAGCGCGCTTTGGAATTGATGTGCAAACGCGCTTCCAGCCGTACAGCATTTGGTAAAACCGTGGCATCACAAACCGTGACGCAAGAGCGTATTGCCGAAGCACGTTGCAAAATCGACATGGCACGCTTGCTTACCCTCAAAGCCGCGTGGATGATGGATATGGGCGGCAACAAGTTTGCTAAAAACGAAATCGCTATGATCAAAGTGGTTGCCCCAAGCATGGCCTGCCAAGTGATTGACTGGGCGATGCAAGTGCACGGTGGCGGCGGCATGAGTGATGATTTTCCGCTTGCCATGGCTTACGCGCATGCACGTACCTTACGTTTTGCCGACGGTCCGGACGAGGTGCATCGCAATTCGATTGCCAAATTAGAACTCGGCAAATATGCGGTCAATCCACGCGAAGTGGAGATGCCGATTACCCGAGGAAGTTAAATCAAGATTGATGCTGCGCTAGCATGGCTTGCTTTGATACAATCACGCCATGTGCCCGTAGCTCAGCTGGATAGAGCACCGCCCTTCTAAGGCGGTGGCCACTGGTTCGAACCCAGTCGGGCACACCAATCACCACAAGATAACAGAGCAATCTCGTTACCTCTAAAATCTCTCGAAAACAAAATTCCGTAAAAATCGCCCCCAAACCGAGCAATTATTGGGCGCAAAAAAAGGGTCAGAAGCAAATAATTGCTGCTGACCCTTACTATTTTTTGGTCGGAGTACAAGGATTCGAACCTTGGACCCCCTGGTCCCAAACCAGGTGCGCTACCAGGCTGCGCCACACTCCGTCATGCAGTAATTGTACTGCAAAATTTGGCGACTTCTTGAGCATTGCGCTTAAAATCTACAACAATATGTCAGGCAATACCTTCGGAACCCTCTTCGCAGTCACCAACTTTGGTGAATCCCACGGCCCAGCTATCGGCTGCATCATTGACGGTTGCCCGCCGGGCATGCTGCTCTCAGAGGCTGATATTCAGCCCGATTTGGACAGACGCCGCCCGGGCACCTCTAAATTTGTGACTCAGCGCAACGAGCCCGACGCGGTCGAAATTTTGAGCGGCGTTTATGAAGGCAAAACCACGGGAACGCCAATTTGCTTGCTCATCAAAAACACAGACCAGCGCAGCAAAGATTATGGCAACATCTTAGACACCTTCCGCCCTGGCCATGCCGATTACACCTATTTGCACAAATACGGCCTGCGCGACCCGCGCGGTGGTGGCCGCTCGTCTGCCCGCTTAACTGCGCCCATGGTGGCGGCCGGAGCTGTGGCTAAAAAGTGGCTGGCGGAAAAATATGGCACAGTTTTTCGCGGTTGCATGACACAGGTTGGCGACGTCGTTGTGCCGTTTGAGTCGTGGGAACACGTGCCCAACAATCCGTTTTTTGCACCGGCTGCCGATGTGAGCCACATCGAAACCTATATGGAAGCGCTGCGCAAATCTGGCGATTCTTGCGGCGCACGCATTCGCGTCTCAGCCAGCAACGTGCCTGTCGGTTTGGGTGAGCCTTTGTTTGACAAGATGGACGCTGACATTGCCTACGCGATGATGGGTATCAATGCCGTCAAAGGCGTTGAAATTGGCGCAGGTTTCGCCAGCATCACCCAGCGCGGCACCACGCATGGGGACTCTTTGTCGCCACAGGGGTTCAAATCAAATAACGCGGGCGGCGTTTTGGGCGGTATCAGCACGGGGCAAGACTTAGAAGTGTCGATTGCCATCAAACCCACCAGTTCGATTTTGTCACCGCGTGAGTCGATTGATTTGGCGGGCAACTCGGCCGAGGTCATTACCAAGGGTCGCCACGACCCTTGCGTGGGCATTCGCGCGACGCCTATTGCCGAGGCTATGTTGGCACTGGTCGTTATCGAGCATGCTTTGCGCCAGCGCGCGCAATGTGGCGATGTGACGGTGGCGACCCAGCCTATCCCAGCGCAGGCTTGAGTTTGCGTGAACTCAACCGCAACGTCTAAAGCGACGACTCGACAGCTATTTCCGTTCGCTGCGCTGTCCGCCAGCTATTTTGCGCACATCGGGTTTTTTAATCCCTATTTGCCACTGTGGCTCAAAGACATGGGGTACGGCATTTTTGCCATCAGCGTGTTTACTTCCATCCAAGCGGCTACGCGCTTGTTTGCACCGTATGGCTGGGGTTGGCTGAGCGACCACACGGGCGAACGTGTTAAGTTGCTACGATATGGTGCGACGGTCGCGTTGATCACCGCATTGGGGCTGTGGCTGGATTTAAGCGCCATTTGGCTGGGCGTGGTGCTGCTTATCATGTTCACGCATACCAGCGCGATGATGCCCATGAGCGAAGCTGCGATGGCGCATTTGGTCAGCCAAGGTGGTTCGTTCGATGCAAAACGCTATGGGCGCGTACGTTTGTTTGGTTCGTTGGGATTTTTGTTAACCGTTTTGTTGGCAGGCGTATGGTTTGAGCAGTTTGGCATGAAGCATTTTCCGGCTTGGACAATTCTGACGCTGGTAGCAGTGGTCGTCAGTGTTTGGTTATTACCCAACCTCAAAGAATCAGTGCCAGCTACGCAAGAAAAAGTAAGTATTTTGCCGATATTGCAGCAAGCGCCAGTGCAATGGTTTTTTGCAGCTTTGTTTTTTCACGTTTTGTCGCACATCGGTATTTACGTTTTTTTCTCGCTGTATCTTGATTCACTGGGTTACAGCAAAGCCACCATCGGCATCTTGTGGGCGGTGTCCGTGGTGGTCGAAATTTTTTGGTTTTATCACCAGAGTCGCTGGCTACCCAAGTTCAGCTTGTCGATGTGGATGATTATTTGCTCCGCCATCATGGCGCTGCGCATGGGCATCACGGCCAGCAGCGCTTCTGTACTTATCGTTTTGGTTATTGCGCAAATGATGCATGCTTGTACCTTTGCGACGCACCACACCGTCTGTATTGCAATGCTGTCCCACCATTTCCCTGGCCGATTAAGAGGTCGTGGTCAAGCGCTGTTTACCGTGTTGGGTTACGGATTTTCAGGTGTTTTGGGTGGAGTTTTAGGTGGAATTTTGAGTGATAAATACGGCTTAGCCAGTGTATTTACTGCCTGTACAGCTACAAGTTTAGTAGCGGTATTTTGCGCCTACAAGGTTTGGAAGCATCACAAACTAACTCAGTTTTCGCTGAGTTAGTCTTTTGATTTCAATACCTCAAACTTATTACCCTAAATTAATGTCCTAAGATTTTGGACAAAAACTCTTTGGTTCGAGGTTGACGGTTCTCAGGGTGGCTGAAGAACTCATCTTTGGTGCAATCTTCTAAGATTTTTCCACCCACATCCATGAAGATGACTCGGCTACCGACCTTTTTGGCGAATCCCATTTCGTGGGTAACACACATCATGGTCATGCCTTCGTTGGCCAATCCCATCATGCAATCCAGCACCTCGCCGACCATTTCAGGGTCAAGCGCCGAAGTTGGTTCATCAAATAACATGGCAATCGGGTCCATACTCAACGCACGTGCAATAGCTACCCGCTGTTGCTGTCCGCCTGAGAGCTGGCCGGGAAACTTGTCTTTGTGCGCCATCAAGCCCACACGGTCCAAGTATTTCAAACCATGCGTTTTGGCTTCTTCGGCGCTGCGTCCTAGCACTTTAACTTGAGCAATCGTCAAGTTTTCAGTGACACTGAAATGCGGAAACAGTTCAAAGTTTTGAAACACCATACCTACGCGCGAGCGCAGTTTGGGCAAATCGGTTTTAGGATCATGCACAGCTAAGCCATCCACGAAAATTTCACCTTTTTGGAACGGCTCTAAAGCGTTGATAGTTTTAATCAGTGTCGATTTACCTGAACCAGACGGGCCGCAAATCACTACGACTTCGCCCTTTTTGATGTTGGTTGTGCAATCATTTAGCACCTGCACGGCACCGTACCACTTTGAAACGTTTTTGAGTTCAATCATGTTCTTCTCCGAAATTAATAAGCTGTATTTTTGGCGTATAGGTTTTAGCGAACGATAGCAATTTTGGCTTGCAGTTTTTTGACCATGTATGACAGACCAAAGCAAATCACAAAATAAACCACGGCTGCTAAGATGTAAGCCTCTTCTGGGCGGCCATAAATTTTGCCCGCTGTGGTAAAGCCTTTGAGCAAATCATAAGCACCAATCGCGTAAACCAACGATGTGTCTTGAAACAAGATAATCGTTTGCGTCAGCAAAATGGGCAGCATGTTGCGAAAGGCTTGTGGCAAGATAATCAGGCGCATATTTTGGCTGTAAGTCATACCTACAGCCTGCCCTGCATGCACTTGTCCACGCGGGATGGACTGAATGCCTGCTCGCATGATTTCACTGAAATATGCGGCTTCAAACGCCACGAAGGTGATGATGGCGGATAGCTCTGCGCCTATGGGACGACCAATCAAGAAAGGCATCAGTAAAAAGAAACCTAAAATGACCATCACCAACGGAATAGAACGCATGCCATTGACGTAAATCGTAGCTGGCAAAGCGAGTACTTTACTGCCCGACAAGCGCATCAAAGCAAGCACAGTACCCAACGCAATGCCGCCCAATGTTGCAATGATGGTCAGCTGCACACTGAACCAAAAACCATTTACAACGAATTTGGAAATAATTTCCCAATTCACAAAACTTAGATCAAGTCCGCCCATATCAATGCCCTCCGCCCGTGCCGCCGGCAACAATGAAGCCTGGGATTTGTATTTTCTTTTCTATGTATGCCATCACGCGGTTCACGGCAAAAGCAGAAATCACATAAAGAGCCGTCACACCTAAGAATATCTCGATGCCTTTTGAGGTCTCTTCAGCAGCTTGGGTGTAAAACCAAGTCAATTCCGCAACAGAAACAGCAAAAGCTACAGATGAATTTTTTAACATATTCATGGTTTCACTCGTCAATGGCGGCATGATGATGCGCAAGCACATGGGCAGCAACACATAGCGGTATGACTGCCAAGTCGTAAAACCCATGGCACTAGCAGCGTATCTTTGGCCCTTTGGGAGTGCTTGAATACCAGCACGTACTTGCTCAGCAATCCGTGCAGAAGTGAAGAACCCCAGAGCCACAACAACCAAGGCAAAGCCAGGCACTTGCTGAAGTATCGGAAACACTTTGGGAACCACAAAATACCACAGGAAAATTTGGACAAGCAAAGGGATATTTCTAAAAAATTCCACCCAAGCGTTTGCAAGTCTTACCAACCAAGGGCTGTTTGGCAAAGTTCGAATTGTGCCGACCAAAACACCGACGACCATGGCGACGACATACGCGCAGCCAGCGACTGACAGTGTCCAGCCCCATGATTGGATCATCCACTCCAAATAGGTACGACCGCCACCGTCATCGTTTAAAAAAACTTTCCAATCTAAATTCATTGTTGCACCTACTTCCCAAAAAAAATAAACCCCGCCAAAGCACAAGCTATGGCAGGGCTCAGTTAGCCATAAATCTTATGTATAAATTTATGACATCACATCTAACAATCAGCTATGCGGCCGATTTACTTCTTAGCGTATGACTCTACAGGGTTGTCATTTGGTGTTGCCCAAGCGGCTTTGGTAGCTTCACTTGCTGGTAAACCAATTTTCGCATTCTTTGGTGGAATAGCTTGTACAAACCATTTGTCGTACAACTTGGCCATGGCGCCAGATTTGATCATGGCTTTGACAGAATCATCAGCCGCTTTCTTCATAGCAGGGTCATCTTTGCGAATCATGATGGCAATGGGTTCAACGCTCAAAACCTCACCCACGATTTTAAAGTCAGCTGGCGTTTTGGAGCCAGCAATGTTACCCGCCAAAATAGAGCCATCCATCACAAAAGCATCAGCGCGCCCAGACTCTAGCAACAAAAAGCTGTCTGCATGGTCTTTACCGAACACTTCTTTGAAGTCAACACCAGTAGCACGCTCATTTTTACGCAGCAGCTGAACGGATGTTGTGCCTGTCGTTGTCGCAACGTTTTTACCGTTCAATTGTGCAATACTTGTAATGCCGCTGTTTGATTTGACGGCAATACGAACTTCTTCAACAAAGGTTGTCACCACAAAAGAAACATCTTTTTGACGCGTTGCATTGTTGGTTGTTGAGCCACACTCGATATCAACTGTACCGTTTTGCACTAAAGGGATGCGGTTTTGTGAAGTGACTGGTGTGTATTTAACTTCTAGCTTTTTACCGGCAGCTTTTTCAATATCAGCAATGATGCCTTGGCAAACCTCGACATGAAAACCAGTGTATTTGCCATCGCCCAAGGTATATGACAGCGCGCCTGAAGAATCGCGCACACCCATGCTAATGCTTCCAGACGCTTTGACTTTAGCAAGTGTGTCATTAGACTGGGCTTGTGCAGAAGTCGCCAACATGGTGCCCAAAGCAGCCAAAACAGTCGCGGCTAGTTTCAATTTGATAAATTTCATTCAATTTCTCCGTTAAGTAAATGCAAAATAGCGAGAGTGGTATCTACATGCAATAAGCAAGCCAATTAATATAGAGCTGCTGATAACACGGTAGCTGACAACTCAAAGAATATAACCTGCCAGCCAAAGCGTCGACATCAGGGTTAACGTTGAGGGCGTATGCATAAATTGCATAAATCCATGAAAACATGAAAAAAGCCCGCAACCTTTCGGCTACGGGCTTTGATGAAGCTTTGGTTATTCAGCTAATTAGTGTAGCCAAATACTTGACAGCTTTGCTTAGTGGAACTGCTCTTCTTCTGTAGAGCCGGTCAAAGCAGTCACGCTTGACTTGCCGCCTTGAATCGTTGTGGTCACTTCGTCGAAGTAACCTGTACCCACTTCTTGCTGGTGCGACACAAAAGTGTAGCCACGGTCACGTGCTGCGAATTCTGGCTCTTGCACTTTCTCGATATAAGCAGTCATGCCGCGCTTGACATAGTCTTGCGCCAAGTCGTACATATTGAACCACATCGAATGGATACCGGCCAAGGTGATGAACTGGTACTTGTAACCCATGGCACCGAGTTCGCGCTGGAACTTGGCAATGGTCGCATCGTCCAAGTTTTTCTTCCAGTTGAACGATGGTGAGCAGTTGTATGCCAACATTTTGCCTGGGTGAACTTTATGCACAGCTTCAGCAAATTTACGAGCAAATTCCAAATCTGGCGTACCAGTTTCGCACCAAACCAAGTCGGCGTAGTCAGCGTACGCAATCGCGCGAGCAACCGCTTGATCCATACCTTTGCGCGTTTTGTAGAAGCCCTCAACGGTACGCTCGCCAGTCAAGAATGGCTTGTCGATCTCATCGTAATCGCTGGTCACCAAATCTGCGGCTTCAGCATCGGTACGGGCAATCACCAAAGTTGGTACGCCCATGACGTCAGCTGCCATACGTGCTGCGATCAACTTTTGGCAAGACTCGCGGGTTGGCAACAACACTTTGCCGCCCATGTGGCCGCACTTTTTGACCGATGCCAACTGGTCTTCCCAATGCACGCCACCAGCGCCAGCCTTGATCATGGCTTTCATCAATTCAAACGCGTTCAACACGCCGCCGAAACCGGCTTCTGCGTCCGCAACGATAGGTGCGAAGTTGTCGATGTAGCCAGCGTCGCCAGCATCGATGCCTTTAGAGTGCTGAATTTCATCCGCACGGCGGAAGGTGTTGTTGATGGTTTCAACGACTTTTGGCACCGAATCGACTGGGTACAAAGACTGGTCTGGGTACATAGAAGAGTAAGTGTTGTTGTCAGCAGCGACTTGCCAACCTGACAAGTAGATGGCTTTGACGCCAGCTTTCACTTGCTGCATGGCTTGGCCACCGGTCAATGCGCCCAGGCAGTTGACGTAATCTTCCGTGTGCAGCAGGTTCCACAACTTTTCAGCACCACGGCGAGCAATCGTGTGCTCGATAGGGAAAGAACCACGTAAACGCACGACATCAGCCGCTGAGTAACCGCGCTTGATACCCTTCCAACGTGGGTTGGTGGCCCAGTCTTTTTCTAATGCTGCGATTTGCTGTTCGCGGCTCAATTGTTCAGTAAGGCTTTGTGGCATAAAAATACTCCTTAGGATAAAAAAATGGTTAGAACTGTTAGTTGATTGTCTTAGTTGCTTTCAACAAGTCTTCGACAAATTATTCAGTTCTTGCAGGTAATTGTAGTCTTATACAAGACTTATTTTCACTCTTATGTCTTATATAAGATATATTTTATTCTATTTAAAATCAATAACTTGCGCTATTCGTTTCGCAATGTGGTTTTATATTTTCCATATTGAGAAATTTTGATGCGCCGCAGCAAGGTTATAGTTCAAGCATGACAACGCCTGAAACCATAAGTCCTACCATCAACAGAACAACAGCCATCACTTGCCTGATCCTCGGGATGTCCCTGGTCGGCAGCTATGTGGCACTGTCAAAACCATTGACTTTGGTCCTACCTGTTTTCTTACTCGCTTGGTTGCGCTTTGGCATAGGTGGCGTGGCGATGGTGCATTGGCTTAAAAAACCAAACAATGAACCAGTAATGAGCACACAGACCAAACGCTTGGTTTTTGTTGAGTCACTTTTGGGTAACTTCTTGTTTTCAATTTGTATGCTTTACGGCGTCAGCATGACGACTGCTGTTAACGCAGGCATCATCATGGCGATGATTCCTGCTGTGGTCGCGTTGATGAGCTGGGCATTTCTGCGCGAGCGCATCAGCATGCGCATTTGGCTGGCTATTGTATGTGGCGTCCTTGGAATTATTCTTTATACGCTATCAAATTCAGAGCTACTTAGGCAGAAAATACGCTGGCTATGCTCACATTTATCCTCTTTGGATGGCAATATTCGACTAAATTCTGCACCTGGGGCTTTTACAGCACCCGTAAAAGGCCAATCATTAGAAACCTCATGGCTGGGCAATTTGCTGTTGTTTGGCGCGGTGTTGTGCGAAGCGGCTTATGCTGTGATTGGCAAAAAGCTCACAACCACACTTAGCCCTAAGCGTATCAGTGCCCTCATTAATGCATGGGGTTTTACCTTGATGACACCATTTGGCATTTACTTAGCATTGTCTTTTGATTTTCACAGCGTTACTTTCAACAGTTGGATGCTGCTTGTGTTTTACGCATTGGCAGCCAGTGTGTGGTCAGTGTGGTTGTGGATGACGGGTTTGAGAATAATTCCAGCATCGGCAGCGGGCGTGTACACGGTCTTCTTACCCCTTGCGGCGGCATTAGTTGGCGTTTTTGTATTGGGTGAAAACCTCAATGCGATTCAAATTTTCGGCTTCGCATTAGCGCTTTTGGGGGTCGTATTGGCAACTCTCCCTACTGGTGGTGAAGTGATGAAATCACCCGTCGCACTCTCGGAATGAGGCTCTCAGAGAGAGATTTCGCTGTTTCGCCTCTTAAAAAACAACAAATCGTGCAAATAAAAGTGTTTTTCCCCTATGAAAACGCTATTTTCTCCAGTAGCATTCGCACAGCCTTTGAAAATAAATGTTGAGCAAATAAATTGACATGATTTTTAGGGGTGTGTTTTCAACTTAAACAAGGAAAATAAATCATGGCAACTGCAAAAAAAGCTCCAGCTAAAAAAGCTGCTGCACCCGCGAAGAAAGCTGCACCGGCTAAAAAAGCTGCTGCTCCTGCTAAGAAAGCCGCTCCAGCTAAAAAAGCTGCCGCGCCTGCTAAGAAGGCTGCTCCAGCGAAGAAAGCTGCTGCACCTGCAAAGAAAGCTGCTCCAGCTAAAAAAGCTGCTGCGCCAAAAGCGCCAGCAAAAAAACGCGTACCTAACGCTGCATTCATGAAGGCACTCACACTGAGCCCAGCATTGGCTGCGGTTGTTGGCGCACCGTCTATGCCACGTACTGAAATCGTGTCTAAGTTGTGGGTTTACATCAAGAAGTACAAACTGCAAGACGCAGTGAATAAGCGCATGATCAACGCCGACGCAAAACTGAAAGAAATTTTCGGTAAAGCACAAGTGTCGATGTTTGAGATGGCTGGCCTGATTGGCAAACACGTCAAGTAAAACGTCAAATAAATTGAACTTGTCTTCAATGAAAAACCGACGCGAGTCGGTTTTTTTTCGTCTGTACTTTACTTTCGTACATTCGCGATGAAGTAAGTCAGCCGTCAATTGTCTGAGTAAACTGTTGAAATTCCCACCTTATAAGTAAGACATCAGGAGACGTCATGAATTTCAACATCAGCAGCAAAGCCCAGTACAACGCTAAAAAGATGACCGCCGATCAAGCGGCACAGTTGGTGCGCAATGGCGATTTCATTGTCATCCCCACCGGTGCGGGCGAACCCCCCACGATTCTGACCGCCTTGTCAGATATCCGCCGATCGCTCCATGATGTCAAAGTCAGCTCCGTTTTGCCGATGCGTAAGTTTGCTTATCTTGACCCTGAAACCTACGACAACGTGCGCCATGTTGGCTACTTTTTAAGTGGCGCGAACCGCGCTGGGGCACAAGCGGGCTGGGTTGATATTTTCCCCAACAACTTCTCAGAAGTGCCACGTAAGATCGAACGCGGCAATATTGGTGCAGATGTCGTTTTCGCGCTGTGCTCACCGATGGATGCGCATGGCAACTTCTCTATCAGCCTCGGTGTTGACTACACCATGGCGGCCCTCAAAAAAGCCCGCGTCATCGTGCTAGAAGTCAACCCGAATGTGCCTTACGCTTTTGGCGACTGCCATGTTCACATCTCGCAAATCACTGGCTTGGTAGAAGACGATGCGCCTGTCTTAGAAGTTGGCTTGCCCAAAATCGGCCCCGTACAAGAAGCCATTGGTAAATATGTGGCGGATTTGATTGAAGATGGCTCAACCCTGCAAATCGGCTACGGCGGTATTCCAGACGCTGTTGTGATGCAGCTCACGAACAAAAAAGACTTGGGCATTCATACCGAAATGTTGGGTGATGGCATTTTGACTTTGGTTGAAGCCGGCGTGGTCACCAACCGCCGCAAAAATTACATGCCTGGCAAGATGGTGGCGACTTTTGCTTTGGGGTCGAAAAAGTTGCACCAATTCATGGATAGAAACCCCATGTTAGAAATGCACCCAGTCAATTTCACCAACGACCCGTATCTAGCAGGTCAAAACGACAACCTGATGTCGATCAACGCCACGCTGCAAATCGACTTCTTGGGCCAATGCGGCTCTGAAAGCCTAGGCCCACTACCCTTCTCATCAACCGGCGGGCAAACTGACTTTGTACGGGCTGCCAATAGGTCCAAGGGCGGCAAATCGTTCATCGTGCTGCCGTCTACAGCTAAAGATGACACTGTTTCACGCATCGCGCCCATGTTGACCCAAGGCACTGCCGTCTCAACCAGCAAGAACGAAGTGAACTATGTGGTGACGGAATACGGCGTTGCACGGCTCGATGGTAAATCCATCAAGCAACGCGCATTGGAGTTGATTTCGATTGCACACCCTAACTTCAGACCTGAATTGACCGAAGCTGCGAAAAAGATGCGCTTGATTTAAGCCACTTTTGTTAAGCTCAGTCACCTTGAAAAGCTTTGGCTCTGAATGTCAGCACCAATGTATCGCGGTAACTCATACTAGAACTTTCAGCATCCAATGGCTGAATCGGCGTTGATTCATGAATCACCCGCTCATCATCTAGCAGCAAAAGCGTCCAAGGCTCTGTCATGGTGAAGCGCTGACCTGCTGGGCCATTGACTTCAAAGACGCGGGTTTCGCCGCCTTTGATGCCATGCCGTTGAACCAACAGCACAGCTACAAAATCAACCCCATCCCGATGTGCGCCCTCTGGCGTTGGTCGGCCAATGCCGTCGGTGGTGTCGATGCGGAACTGATGCGCTTCTACAAACCACTTAGTCGTCTCTGGTTTTAATGCTGTACATAAGTCCCCCAGTTTGCTCAGCAGCGTTGGCCAAGCCGGCGATTGCGCTACGTGAGCCGACATAGGCTCAAACATGCGCTGCATGCCGCCGTGCAAGGCGTTGTATTCCAGCGGCTGCCAATGGGCACGGTGGGACGTTTGCTGAACGTCTAAGCCATTGACAACAAAGCAAGAATGCCGGCGGCGGCGGTAATGGCCACCGTCTTTGAGGTAGGCGTCTGGCGGTAAATCGTTCCAGCTGGGCAGCCAAGCTGCTGCGTCTTGTGATGTGCAACTCAGCAGTTCAAAGGCACTTGCCGGATGCAGCACGGCATAGCCAGTCGTTTTCAGCGCTACGGCTAGCGTTTGGTTCGTAATAAATGGGGGGGAAATCTGAATAGTCATAGCGTTTTGTGCCCTAGATTATGCTTTAAACTCTTAGATAGACTGCTACACAGGCTGATTTGGACTATCTACAAGGGGTTGATTTTGAAGCGCTTTTTATTATTTTGCTTGATGGGGTTTTGGCTGAGCACTGGCTGGGCGGCAGCGCCTTTGTTAAGTGCAGGTGAGTTGTCCGCTCTTTTGAAGCAGCCACAAAGCCAAACTAACCCAATTCGGGTGGTTGATATTCGCAAAGCGTCGTCCTACAAAGACAACCACATCGAAATTGCTTCAAACTCACCCTTTGAAGAATGGCGAGGCCCTGCTAACAACCCGGCGCAACTGCCGAGTTTGGACAAGCTAACGCAACTTATACAAAAACATGGTTTAACAGCAAACACGCCCACAGTTTTAGTCTCTACTGGCGTTGACAGCATCGACTTTGGCACAGCCGCTTGGGTGTACTGGGTGCTGAAAGAGCACGGCATCAAAGAAGTGTCAATTTTGAACGGTGGCATGAAAGCTTGGCTGCAAGCTGGCATGCTCTATGACGATGAAGTCCCCAAAATACCTACCTCAAGTTATGTACCGACTCGCTCGGGCAAATGGACGGCTGAACGTGCTGAAGTTGTCAAAGCAGTCAACTCTGGTCAAGTCGCTGTTATGGATTCCCGACCAGAAGCGTTTTTCAATGGCGATACCCGCCATGCCTTGGTTAAAGTACCTGGCACGATCAAAGGTGCAAGTAACTTGTCTTTTGAGAAATGGTTTATCCCTAACAACCCGAATTTCGCCAGTTTTGTAGTACCTGACGCTGTTAAAAAAGTGTGGGCAGCCAGCGGCGTGAGACCGCAAACGCCAACGATTGCTTTTTGCAACACGGGGCACTGGTCTGCGATCAACTGGTTTGCGGCTTCTGAATTATTGGGTCAACCCAATGCCAAGCTCTATGCAGGATCGATGCAAGATTGGTCGCAGGACGCTAGCTTGCCCATGAACAATGTGCCTAACCGCGCAAAGCAACTGTTGATCGACGCCAAACTCTGGTCAGACAAATAATCTAGGTTCTTGATATGAAGCGTTGGCTACTGAGTGCCGTTTTGGCGGCTTTTTTTGGTTTTTTGTTGCTAAGCGTTTACGTGCGCCAAGCTGTACTATTTTTGGTTAGCATTGGCTTAGGCGCAACTTTGGCCGCTGCACGCTTTGGTTTCACCACCGGCTGGCGGCAGTTGGTCACCCAGCGCGACCCCAGCGGCGCTGCTGGGCAACTGCTCTTGCTCGCTTTGGCTGCGCTGTTGGCCATGCCGTTGCTGGGTCAATTTCCTGAGCTGCAAGCGGCTCTGGGGCCACCCAGTATCAGCCTGATCGTTGGCGCTTTTGTGTTTGGTGCAGCCATGCAAGTGGCGGACGGCTGCGGCTCGGGCACCTTGTACAAGGCTGGTTTGGGTTTGCCGCTGAACATGGGCATATTGCCGATGTTTGCTTTAGGCAGCTTTTTGGGCTCTGTACATTTGCAGAGCTGGCTATCACTAGGGCAGATCGAACCAGTTGGTTTTGTACAGTCTTTTGGTGTGCCAATCGCCCTTTTGATAACAGGCGGCTTACTGCTAGGTTCAGCAGCTTTGATGCGGCTGTGGGTGGGCGCTGGTAAAACTTGGTTCGGCAAGCGCTGGATTTGGGGTGCAGTGCTGCTGGCTGGGTTTGCTACGCTGAATCTGGTTTTAGCTGGTCAGCCTTGGGGCGTGGTTTACGGGTTTGGTTTATGGGCTGGCAAACTGGTCACAGCCGCAGGCATGTTTGACCCCACTGCCAACGCTTTTTGGTCCCAAGCCAGCAATGCCAAGCATTTGGGCGAGTCGGTGCTGCTGGATGTGACCTCTATCACCAACATTGGCATTTTGGCAGGCGCGCTATGGGTGAGTATGAAGAAAAACGATACTTCTGCAAATACGCAATTGCAATCCCTGACCGCCAAACAGTGGGCTGTGGGCTTGCTGGCAGGCTTGGTGATGGGCTACAGCTCGCGTTTGGCATTTGGTTGTAACGTGGGTGCGATGCTCAGCGGCATATCGACTGGCAGCTTGCATGGCTGGATTTGGTTGCCACTCGCCTTTGCTGGCACGCTGATTGGACTAAAGATACGTCATGCCGTGTTCCACGACTCACCCGTTGAATGGAGAGACACACAAGTATGAAACTCCTTCAAAACAAACAATCCCTGCTCAGCCTCGTTTTTTGGCTGTTGCTCACAGCTTTTATCGCTTGGGATCTTGCCAAGTCTGCGGAGATTAATCAGCGTGAAGAGCCGCCTTTGATCGCAGCTGGATCGGGCAAAGCGCCTACAGGTGCACATTGTTCTTTGCCAAAATAGTACTTTTCCGCTTTAAGTTCGCACTCAGATAGTGCACAATGCAGGCTTGATTTACTTAAACTGCAGGATGCTTTAAATGAACAAATTCACGCGATTACTTTTAGCTTGCCTTTGTCTGTGCATTTCTGCCGTTGGCACATCGCCAGCGTTTGCGGCGAAGAAGAAAAAAGCCAAATCTAGCGTTAATACACCTTCAAAAGTAGAATTTGACAATGCTTGGACTGAATCAAGAAAAGACCGCAGGCAGCGTCAACTAAGAGAATGCCGTGGGCAGGTGAATGCAGGCGCTTGTGCGGGTTTGACGAGAGGTTAAATCCCCGCCATTTTGCAGCTCGTCGGCTGCTCCGCCGCCTTGGCGCTGATCTGCTTGATCACGCGAAACCCGTAACCTGAGCCTTCCACGTCAAACTTCACCCCAGGCGCGCCCAGCTTGTCCATCAGACCCACCACCAGCGGCTGTTGGAACTGGTGGTCAGTAGCGCGCATCACCCCAGTTTTACCTGAAAAAGTGACACTAGCCGGCGATAATGCTGCCTGAACAGCTATTAAATCTATAGCATTTGATTTACTTATCACTGCCGCCTTGTCAGCCGCCTGTGCCAATGCCTCCATCATCAGCTGCATGCGCATGTGAACGTAATCGTCGCTTGGGTTGGGAAAACGGGCTTTGAACGACTTGTAAAACGCCTCGCTCGCAGCAGTAGGTAAGTTTGGCAGCCAATCAGCCACGGCGATGACTTTGCCAATGCCTGCCTCGCCAATCGCCGCTGGTGCGCCCAATGCGTTGCCATAAAACGTGTAAAACTTGCCTTCAAAACCAACTTCTTTGGCTGCTTTGATGAGCAGTGTTAAATCGTTGCCAAAGTTACCTGTCAACACAGCTTGCGCACCGCTGGCTTTGATTTTGGCGGCGTAGGGTAAAAAGTCTTTGACACGTCCCAGCGGGTGCAGCTCATCGCCTGCCAAGGCAATATCGGGGCGCAACACCGCCAATTGGCGCTTGGCTTCTTTGGACACGGCATGGCCGAAGCTGTAGTCTTGCCCGATGATGTAAATGCTTTTCAAGGCTTTGTCGTCTTTCAGCACATCCATCAGCGCTGTCATGCGCATGTCGGCATGGGCGTCGAAGCGGAAATGCCAAGGGCTGCATTTTTCGTTGGTCAAAATAGGGTCAACCGCCGCGTAGTTCAAGAAAAGCACACGTTTAGCGGGTTCGCGCTCGTTGTGTTTGTTGATGGCGTCAATCAACACCGCCGCCGTGGCAGATGAATTGCCTTGCATGATGACCTGTGCACCGTCGTCGATAGCGGCGCGCAACATCGATAGCGCTTCGTCGGCTTGGCCTTTGCTGTCATAACGTTTCAGGTTTAATTTGACACCGTTCCGCGCATTTACCCGCTCTGTCGCCCACAACAAGTTGCGGAACACCGCTTCCCCCGTGTTGCCAAACGGGCCACTCAAGCCCTCGATCATGGCGATTTTGAGCGTGGGTGCAGCCACTGGCTGTGCAGATACTGAAGTTGTAGCCAGCAAGCCAAAAGCCACCGAAACTGCCACTTTTGCCACTGAAAAGCAGCTAAATTTGAACCATGATTTCACGCAATTTTCCTTCAATTTTATTATTAATAATTATAAATTGTAGCTTATGCGTGTTCATTTATCTGCCTTGATTGGCTTTTAATTCCCTAAAAATGCAGAGAAAAGACTATGCCGTCAGCGAATCCAACGGCCAACGCGGTTTCACGTCAAAAGCGTAATCCGTGTTCGCGGTTTGCTGCCCGCTTTGCAGCCGCATAGCCGCCGCCATGGCGATCATCGCGCCATTGTCGGTACATAGCGCCAGCTCAGGGTAATGCACTCGCACCCCGTTCAGGGCGCAAACAGCGTTGAGCTGTTGCCGCAACCGCTGGTTGGCACCCACACCGCCGGCCACCACCAGCCGCTTCAACCCAGTTTGCAGTAGCGCCGTTCCTGATTTGCGCACCAACACATCGACAATCGCCGCCTGCGTTGACGCGGCAATATCCGCCATCAGCGCGGGTGAAAACTGCTCGACGGGCACGCCTTCCTGCTCCACCAGTTTCTTGATCTGCACCAGCACCGCCGTTTTCAGCCCCGCAAACGAGAAGTTCAAATCGCCACTGTGCAAAAGCGGGCGCGGCAGTTTGAAGGCTTTTTCATTGCCGCCCACCGCCAGTTTCGCCAACCCCGGCCCGCCTGGGTACGGCAGCCCCATCAGCTTGGCCGATTTGTCAAACGCCTCCCCTGCCGCGTCATCCACACTTTCGCCCAAAATTTCGTACTTGCCGACGCCATCCACCCGCATCAGCTGCGTGTGCCCGCCAGACACCAGCAGAGCCACAAACGGAAACTCCGGCGGGTCGGCGCTCAAAAACGGCGACAGCAAATGCCCCTCGAGGTGATGCACCCCCAGCACCGGCTTGCCCAGCGCCGCGCCTAGCGCACACGCCACGCCCGACCCCACCAACAGCGCCCCCGCCAGCCCCGGCCCCTTGGTGTAGGCCACCACGTCGATATCGCCCAAATTCAGCCCAGATTTGTCCAAGACCTGCTTCGTCAACGGCAACACCCGCCGAATATGGTCACGACTCGCCAGCTCAGGCACCACTCCGCCAAAAGCTTGGTGCATTTCAATCTGACTATGCAGCGCATCCGCCAGCAGCACAGGCAGCCCACTGCCCTCAGTTTTAACAAGTGCCACGCCCGTTTCGTCGCAGCTGGATTCGATGCCTAGGATGATCATGGGGTGAGTTTAACGGGGTGGTGCGGCACGATTTTGCGCCCCAAGAGCCTCAAAAACGATTGAATAGCCGTTTTTATGGATCAAATTGGCACCTAGCCGGCGTATTTATTGCCTAAGGTGCTATTTTATTAGTAGCATATTGTGATACTAATAAATCGAAGTATTAATTTTTCATGCAGATTTAAATTCACCTGAAACAAGACGAAAATGATGAAGGAAGAATTAACGGTTTTTATAAGGAGCGACAATGATTTCTCTAGTGTTCATCTCAGCATATTTGATATGTTTTGTACTGGCATGCCTATATGGCTTATATGCGATATTGGTAATTGGACTACCCGCACCTTTGGTCGGAATACAAATTGGATTAAATGCGGCTCTTGCAGGTGGCATCGGTGGAGGAATTTATTGTTTAAGAGCTGTGTATTTGAATGCCTGCGTTAGAAAGGATTGGCAAGTTGCATGGGCACCATGGTATGTTATTAGACCGCTTGTTAGCGTACTATGTGGCGGAGTCAGCTATGCTTTCTTAAAAGCAGGACTACTAGTTCTTGAGTCAGGAACACGCTCAGATTCATCTGAACTCGGTTTTTACGCACTTGCATTCATAGCTGGTTTAAATGTCGATAAATTTATCGGGAAAATTGAAGATGTAGCCCAAGCGGTTTGGGGAATAGAAAAATCAAGAGCATCTAAAACGAAGGCCGAGGAATAAGTCATGGGAGCACAAGTTCATTTTGTAAACGTGCATCCAGGCGATTGCACAGTAATTAAACATGCTTCTGGGCACGTTACGATGATTGATATATGTGATGGCAATTCAGAAACAGTTGATACAGTAGTTTTCGAAGAATCTGTAAGCAAATCTAGCAATACGCTTGGCAATTTTGCTATGTGTGAATGCAACACAAATCCGATTGATTACATTAAATTACTTGGTATCAAGAATCTCTTTCGATTTATTCTTACGCATCCGGATATGGATCATATGGATGGATTTAATCAATTAATGAATGAAATCGGAGCACAAAACTTTTGGGATTCAACAGCACGGAGAGATAAACCTGATTTTAATAATAATGGCCCTTATCTCGAAGCGGATTGGGATAGATATGCGACAGTTAGAGATGGTAAAGAAGATGGAGTCACGGTTGTTAAGCCATTGGCTGGTGCGAATTTCAAATATGCGAACAAAAATGAAGACGATACGGGTGGAGGGGATGGATTATCTATTCTCGCTCCGAATAAAGCTCTTCTAAATGATGCAGATTTAAATGATGATATTAACGAAGGCTCCTACGTAATCTTATATCGTAGCATAGGTGGAAAAATCTTAATCTGTGGCGATGCTCACGATAGTACATTTGAGTACATAAAGAAAAATCATTTAGATGATGTCAAAGATGTGACAGTTTTACTTGCACCGCATCATGGACGTCATTCAAATCGTAGTTATGATTTTTTAGATTTTATTAAACCTCGTTTAACTGTAATTGGTTGCGCGCCAAGTAAATACATAGATTACAACCAATGGAACCGCAGGGATCTTAAAATACTTACAAGTAATCAAGCTGGAAATATAGTTTTAGAAATCGAAAAAGACATAATTGATGTTTATATTGAAAACGAAACCTTTGCACGCAAACATATTGAGGGTGATTTTGTAAGGAACAAGCAAAACTATGTTGGCTTGTGGCGTTATAACAAGATAAGTAGTTAGTATTATTTTTATAGCATCTTAGGCAATAAATATGCCGGCTAGATTCAAAAAATACCTCTAAACCCAATGTCCAACGCCTTCCTCTCCGGCTTCCTCACCAGCCTAGCCCTCATCGTCCCCATAGGCGCGCAAAACGCTTTTGTCTTAAAGCTGGGGTTGATGCGGCAGCATGTGTTGGTGATTGCGTTGTTGTGCGGGTTTATGGATGCGGCGCTGATTTTGGTGGGGGTGACGTTTGCTGGGGCGACGTTTGGGCAATATGGGTGGGCGCTGCTAGGGGTGAAGTATGTGGGGGTGGCGTTTTTGGTGGTTTACGGGTTTCGGGCGTTTATGACTGCTTACAAACATGCGCAGCCGATGGCGGAAACGCCGCTGAACCAGACGATCAGCTTAAAAACCGCTATAGCCACTGCGTTGGGCTTCACACTGCTCAACCCGCACGTTTACTTGGACACCGTGCTGCTGATTGGCGGCATCAGCGTGCAGTACAAGCCCAACCAGTACGACTACGCTGTGGGTGCGCTGATAGCCTCTTTTACGTGGTTTTTGACCCTAGGCTTTGGCGCACGACTGCTGCGACCACTGTTTGCCAAAGCGCGAACTTGGGTAGTTTTAGAAGTGGTGATTGGGCTGCTGATGTGGAGCATTGCCTACCATATTTGGTTTTTACCGTTGACAGCTTTATAAATTAAACCATCCATTTCAACCCTAAATTTCGTGCGCACTATTCGTATTCGTGTACACTACAGCTATGAAAAACATCACTTTTAGTGCTGAAGATGCGTCTATTGCGAAGGCGCGAAGCCTAGCGCAGCTTCGCGGCACGACCCTGAATGAAGAGTTTAGACTTTGGCTAGCCAGCTACGCCAGCGCGGACACGGTGGCGCTTAAAAAAGCGCAGACTATGACCTTGATTGAGCAATTAACGTCACGCCAAGGCCAACAATCTGCTGTGCCTATTGACTACGCCTTCACGGCAGAGGCAAATCGCCCTGCTGTGCGTGATGCGTTTAACGAACGCGAGCAACGTATGCTTGAGCGGTTGGATAGCACTGGTGCGGCATCTTGAGCAACTTTGCGTCTGAAAGCGAGCGCTTTTTCCTAGATACCAATATTGCTGTTTATTGCTTTGACGACACCGCCTCACTAAAACAATCACGCGCGAAAGACCTGATGGCGCATGGCGCTAGCTCTGGCATGGGCGTGGTCAGCTACCAAGTGATGCAAGAGTTTTGCAATGTAGCGTCGGCCAGCAAACGACTGGCGTTAAGCGCTGAACAAACCATGGCTTTTGCTAGCCTTTTACTAGCACCCATGAACAAAGTAGAGCCTAGCCTTGCGCTGCTAACTTCTGCATTGAAAATAAAAACGGAAGTTGGCTACAGCTTTTATGACAGCTTGATCGTCGCCGCAGCAGCGCAGGCTGGCTGCCATATCTTGTATTCTGAAGACATGCAGCATGGGCAACGTGTGGCTGGTTTACGCGTTGTGAATCCGTTCATCAGCTCTACTAACGAACTCGGTAACTGACCTTTTAGCGCAACCGCTTCACCAAACTAGACGTATCCCAACGCTGCCCACCCATGGCTTGCACGTCAGCGTAAAACTGGTCGACCAAGGCGGTGACGGGCAAACGTGCGCCGTTGCGTTTGGATTCGTCCAGTACCAGCCCCAAGTCTTTGCGCATCCAATCGACCGCAAAGCCGAAGTCAAACTTGTCTGCCACCATGGTTTTGCCACGGTTGTCTAGCTGCCAGCTTTGGGCTGCGCCTTTGCCGATGACGTCTAGCACCAAGTTGACGTCTAAACCCGCTTTTTGACCGAAAGCCACGGCCTCGGACAAGCCTTGCACCAAGCCGGCGATGCAGATTTGGTTCACCATCTTGGTCAGCTGCCCTGCCCCCGCCTCGCCCATGCGGGTGAAGGCGCGGGAGAACGCCATGGCTGTGGGCTGCACAGCGTCAAAAGCGGCTTGGTCGCCGCCGCACATGACCGTTAGCAAGCCGTTTTGCGCACCAGCTTGGCCGCCTGAGACGGGTGCATCGACAAAATGCAAGCCCGAAGCCTTGGCAACTTCGTACAACTCACGAGCGATGCTAGCGGAAGCGGTGGTGTGGTCGACCAAAATAGCGCCCTTTTTCATGCCTGCAAAAGCGCCATCAGTACCCAAGATAACACTGCGCAAATCGTCATCATTGCCAACGCAGCAAAACACGATGTCTGCATCTTGAACTGCTGATTTAGGGGTTAAACCGTGTGTAGCCGAGGTATATTCGGCCTTAAACGCTATAGATTTTGCAGTAGAACGGTTATAGACTGCAACGCTATGCCCCGCCAAATGCAAATGCCCTGCCATGGGGTAGCCCATCACGCCTAGGCCCAAGAAGGCAACTTTTTGAGATGGGGTAGATTCGTAGGTTTTGGGGTTGGTAGATGACATGGTGGACAATCAGTTGTAGAGATGAAGTGAAATGAAGAGATCAAATAATAAACGATACCTTGGCCAAATCGTGGTCGCCTGCGCAGTTCTTTGCCTGAGCTCGGCTGTGGGCGCGCAGGAAACTGTAGCGCCACAAGCAGAATCACCCAAAAAGGAATCGCTCCAGAAAGAAGAAAGCAAAATAGAAGAAGTGCAGATCGACGAACCTCAAAAAGAGGCTGTAAAAGAGGGCGCTATAGGCGTTGCATCTTATTACGCAGCCAAATTTCAAGGCAGACGCACTGCCAGCGGCGAGCGATTCAACTCAAAAGTGCTGACTGCGGCGCATCTGACTTTACCGTTTGGTACGCTGTTGAAGGTAACGAATTTGCAGAATCTGAAATCCGTCATCGTCCGCGTCAACGACCGCGGCCCGCATGTACGGGGGCGCATTGTGGATTTATCCAGGGCGGCAGCTGAGCTGATTGGTATGCGGCACACCGGTACAGCGCGTGTTGAGCTTGAAATCCTTGCAAAATAAGTTAAAGCCTTAAATTAAACTTTAAAATTAAACCTTGGCAACTTCACCCGCCTCAATGGTGATGATGCGCTCACACCGCGCAGCAATAGCCGGGTCATGTGTGACCAAAACCAGCGTCGTGCCCAATTCCGCGTTCAGCTCAAACATCAGCTTCATGATGCTTTCGCCCGTGGCGTGGTCTAAGCTGCCAGTGGGTTCATCAGCTAATAAAACTGAGGGTTGCACCACAAAAGCCCGCGCCAAGGCTACGCGCTGCTGCTCACCACCGCTCAAAGTTTTAGGGTAAGCACTTAATCGGCTGCTTAAGCCGACACGAGCCAGCATTTCGCTGGCAGCTTTTCGGGCGTCTTTACGACCGGCTAATTCCAAAGGCAACATCACGTTCTCTAACGCGCTGTAATTACCCATAAGCTGGAAGCTTTGAAAGACAAATCCGACACTTTGGGCTCGTAACAAGGCTCTGGCGTCTTCATCGACCGCGAAAATGTCTTGCCCACGCAGGCGAACCGTACCCTTGCTGGGTGTGTCCAAGCCCGCAATGATGGACAATAAGGTACTTTTACCCGAACCTGACGCACCGACGATGGCGCAGGTTTCGCGGGCTGCTAGCTGAAAATCAATATCGCGCAGAATATCCAGTGTGCCGGTGGAATCGGTGACGGACTTGAACACGTGCTCTACGGCAATAATGGACTCTTTCATGCAACTACTTTCTTCGATGACTTCATTTATTTCAAGATTAGCATTTATTTTTCTAGCCCTGAACATGGTGGCTACACCTGCATTTAGCAAGGCTACAGCTTCTAAAACACAACCTGTACGGATTTTGGTCGTCGGTGATTCGCTCAGTGCTGAGTATGGCCTAAAGCGTGGCAGCGGCTGGGTGGCATTGCTGGAAAACCGCTTGGCTGAATCGATTAATTGGAACGAGAAGCCTAAGAAAAAAATAAAAAATACTACTAATAATATAGCGCCTCAGGCAGTAAATACGACGGTTACAGTCGAAAATAGCATTAAAATAACGCCAGATTTTACTGTAATTAACGCCAGTATCAGCGGCGATACAACATCTGGCGGACGCTCGCGACTAGCACCCCTTATAGACCTGCACCACCCCACCCACATCATCATCGAACTGGGCGCTAACGACGCTCTGCGCGGTTTACCGGTCGCTAAAACTGAAGAAAATTTAACCGCAATGGTGCAGACCGCGTTGAAATCAAAGGCCAAAGTGCTGCTGGTCGGCATCCAAATTCCGCCGAATTATGGTTCCGTGTTTGCCAAACAGTTCACAGAGACCTACCCCAAAGTCGCCAAGGCGAACAAAGTCGGTTTGGTGCCCTTCATGCTGGCTGGCGTGGCGGACTCGGCAGATGCGGCCAAGCTCTTCCAAGCAGACCGTATTCACCCCACCGAAGCTGCGCATCCAATTATTTTGAACAATATCTGGCCTGAATTGCAAAAGCAACTCAAAACCCAAACCGCCAAAGCTAATAAGTAAGCCAAAAAATGAGTTTTCCTCAATGAGTTTGACCCCCATCCCCGCTGCACAGGCGCTGCAACAGCTCGACAGCTTCGACACCATCATCGACGCCCGCACTGAGGCCGAGTTCGCCGACGACCACCTGCCCGATGCGCTTAACTGGCCCACGCTGAACAACGCCCAGCGCATTGAAGTGGGCACGATGTACAAGCAAATCAACGCGTTTGAGGCAAAGAAGCGTGGCGCGGCGATGGCTGCGGCGAATATCTCAGCGCACATCAACCAGCACGTTATCGATAAGCCACGTGACTGGAAACCGCTGACTTACTGCTGGCGCGGTGGCAAACGAAGTGGCTCGTTGTCCTTGATTTTGAGTGAAATAGGTTTCAATGTTCGCATCATTGAAGGCGGCTACAAAGCCTTTCGTGCGGCGCTGGTTGCGGATATACCCCGCTTAGTTGAGCAGCTCAACTTCATCGTCATCTGCGGACCCACAGGATCGGGCAAAACTCGGCTGCTGCAAGCTTTAACAACTATTCCTGCAACTGAGTCTCAACCCGCGCCCCAAGTGCTAGATTTAGAAGCGCTTGCAAACCACCGCAGTTCTGTCCTCGGCGTCTTGCCTGGCCTGCCACAGCCCACGCAAAAAGCTTATGACACATTGGTGTGGAACGCTTTGCGCCGCTTTGACCCAACGCGTCCAATCTACGTGGAGTCTGAAAGCAAAAAAGTCGGCAACGTGGTTGTGCCTGTGTCGTTGATGGACAAAATGCGCAGCAGTCCTTGCCTGAATTTGCAACTGCCGCTAGAAGCGCGTGTGACCTTGTTGATGGAAGACTACGACTTTTTTGTGAAAGACACGGCGTTTTTCTGCGACCGTTTGGACGCTTTGGTTTCGGCGCGTGGCCATGAAGTCGTGAAACGCTGGCAAGCGTTGGCGAGAGCTAATGATTGCGAAACTGTGGTGCGTGAGTTACTGATTGACCACTATGACCCAGTTTATTTTCAATCGATGAGGCGTAACTTTAAGCAATATGAGCAATCTAATCTGTTATTGCCAGATGACCACACCCATGCAGCTATGCGGCGGCTAGCGCAGCAGCTGAATCAAGCAAAAACCTAGACTATTGCACAAAAAATCGATTTTTTGTTGCAAACGTTTACATCTAAGTTGGTTTTGAGCTTATGCTCACGCGAATTTCTCTGATTTTTGATCAGTCCCAATATTTACAACTACCCAAAGGCGTATGTCCATGTTTTCAATGAACCAATTTCGTGCAGCTAAATATTTACCTCTGACCGTTGTGGTTTTAGGATTACTAGGCATAGCAGGTTGTGCAAGCAAACCTGAAGTGGTTGCAGCGCCAGTTGTTGCAGCACCAAAAGCCGTTATTGCCATCGATCAAACCCCACGCGGTGTGCAAATTCCGTTGCCAAACACAGTGTTATTTCAATTTGGCAAAGCTGATCTGAATGAGACGGCAGCTGCACCTTACTTAGATAAAATTGCCGTTTTAATCAAGACAAAATCCACCAAACAAGTTGCGATTGAGGGGCACACTGATAATGTAGGGTCGTTGCCTTCTAACCAAGCCATTTCACTTGCACGAGCAAAAAGCGTGTCAAATGCATTGTTAGCTCGCGGAGTACCTCAAGAGCGACTGCAGGCTGAGGGTTTTGCATTTCAGCGGCCAGTGGTTTCCAACAACAACGAAGAAGGACGCGCTTTGAACCGCCGTGTCGACATCATTATCTTAGATGAGAAGGTCGAAAACATCACCGCTGGTGAGCCAGCAAATGCGTTTGAATCCGCTTTTGCCAAATTAAAAGCCATGGTTGACGCAGGCTTGGTTAAAGCACTTTAAAGCCATGTTTGGCCACAGTTTAGCTACTACTTTCTAAGTATCGACGCATATCATTTGCGTCGCTGAACATATGCTTTGACATCATGTTCGTAATAAATTTTATGCTGTAACTTTTGTTTTCGAAATATTTTTTAAATCATCTTACAAAACATTTAACTATAAAAATAATAGCATCGCGTTCAATCTCATCAATAAGATTTTGACTATATCTTTTTAAAATTTATGTTTGAGACAAAAATATTTAGTCTCACTTTTTTGAGAGTAGATACAAAATGATTTATTTCAGTAACGCTTTGTCACCTTCTTGCACAGCGAGATCATTGCTAGACGTGTGTCGTGTTCGGTACGATTTATCGTATGAAACACACTACTACAAACCGTCAACCTTTAGCACTATGGCTAGGGGTGTTGCTAGCTATTACTTTGGTAGCAGGTTATAACGTTACGCCCATGAAAAAGCAGCTGTATCAGATGGATCAGACAGCACGCGGTGTTGAGGTTAAGTTGAATAACAACGTCATGTTGTTTGAATTCGGCAAAGCCCAGCTGAGCCATGCATCGACACCATACTTAGATAAATTAGCGTTCTTAATCCTTTATAAATCATCCAAACAAGTAGCTGTAGAAGGGTTTACTGACAACATAGGCAGTATTGAAGTCAACCAAGCGCTCTCGAATGCGAGAGCCATGGTTGTGAGCGAAGCACTACAAAAGCGCGGCGTTCCAGCCAAGCGTCTGAAGTCTGCAGGGCTTGCTTTTCACAGACCTGTGATGTCCAACAGCCTTGAGCAAGGACGCGCTCTAAATCGACGTGCTGAAATCACGCTTTTAGACGAAACGGTTGACAAATTGACGGAAGAATCGACCAACAACGCATTTCAACTGGCATTTTCTAGGCTCAAAAACATGGTAGAACAAGGCGCAATACGTCCCTTGTCTTGATTTTTAAGATTAAACTCTTGGTACGCTTATATCGTCCCTCAAACTAGCTTTTAACTATTTATTTACCAAACAAATCCCTCATGCTAAATCGTCGTTATTTTTCTACTGTCATGGCTGCCGGCTTAGCTTCTCTGGGCACAGCAAGTTTTGCGCAACAGCGCCCCAAGCTAGCCTTGGTGTTGGGTGCTGGATCGGCACGTGGTTTCGCACACATTGGCATCATCAAGGCTTTGGACGCAGCAGGTATCAAACCCGATTTGATCGTAGGTGCAAGCGCAGGCAGCGTGATTGGTGTGTTTTACGCGGCTGGCTACACCGGTTTGCAAATGGAAGAGGTGGCAATGAAGGTGCGCGATGCTGACGTGATTGACGCTGCAGCCAACACCAAACGCGGCTTGGTAGGCGGTGAAGCATTGCAAAAGCTCATCAATAACTTCGTCAAAGATAAACCTCTGGAGGCACTGAAAACGCCATTCATCGCCATGGCGACCAACCTCAAAACAGGCGACCCAGTGCAATTGCGCATTGGCGATGCTGGCCAAGCCGTACGTGCCTCCAGCAGCATGCCAGGGGTGTTTTTACCGACCATGATTGGTGGCATGGAGTTGGTGGATGGCGCTATCAGCAGCCCTTTGCCCGTATCAGTGGCGCGGCAAATGGGTGCAGAAACGATTATTGCGATAGACGTGGGTGCAGCGCCACAAAACGCGCACGCTGCGGGGATTTACGAGATTGTGATGCAATCGTTTGAAATCATGGGTCAGTCGATTTCAAGACTTGAAGGCCAAAAAGCTGATGTCCTGATTAAACCCAATGTCGGTGGATTTTCAGGGTCTGATTTCAGCAACCGCGCGCAATTGATTGCAGCCGGTTTCACGGCGGGTCAACGTGCGATAGAGCAAATCAAATTAGCACAGAACAGCAGCTACAAAAAACGAAAATAGTTCTAAACGGCTGCAGGTGCATCGGGCTGAGCAGTAGAAGGCTGTGCACTGTCTAGTGCGCCGTCTTCTGGTTCACCTTCAATCGGGTCACCCACTCTTAAACCTGATTTAAGCTCAGACTTCATCTTGAGCTTTTCCTCTTTTTTCTTCTTTTTTGCGAGTTCTTTTTGACGCTTTTCGAAGCCGTAATTAGGAGTTGCCAAGATGTTCTTTCAGGTAATGTGTCGAGATCAGTCAAAAACTGACTATGACACTGACTTTAACAGCTTATTGCGCCTTCTTATTGCAATTTAATTGAAAGCGGCTTGCATAGCCTGCACCAAATCGGCCTGCAAATCTTCAACAGCTTCCAAACCAATCGAAAAACGTACCAAATGGCCTGATTTCAAAGTATCAGGCAGTGTGCCGCCCCGAATTGATTTCACGTCATACGGTACGACCAAGCTGACCGGCCCACCCCAACTGAAACCCAGTTTGAAAAGCTTCAACGTATCACAGAACGCATCAATCTGCTCTTTGCTGTACTTTGGGTCTAACATGATGCTGAACAAACCAGCGGCATGGTCATTTTTGCAAACAGCTTTCCAATGCACATGCCCAGGCGAGCTTTCAAGCGCAGGGTGCAGCACCTGCACAACCTCAGCACGGTTCGATAACCACATTGCTAATTGCTTCGCCACCACATCGTGCGCTTTGTAGCGCAGCGCCATGCTGGGCAGCGAGCGCAAAATTGATTCAATATCATTGACACCCACGTGGTAGCCCATGCGCATGTGGCACAGCTTGATGAGTTTGAACAACGCATCATCTCGGGTGATAACACTGCCCATCAGTACATCGCCCCCGCCGCTGGGGTATTTGGTCAAGGCATGCACCGAAATATCGACACCTTGTACTTTACCGTTTTCTTGGTCAAATTCAAACGGATTGAACGCCAAGCCAGCGCCCCAAGTGTTGTCAAGCGCGGTCAAAATGCCTTTTGCTTTACAAATGTTGAGTAAAGTCGGTAAATCAGGAAACTCCATGGTGATGGAGCCTGGCGCTTCTAGCCAAACCAGCTTGGTTTTCGGCGAGATTTTGTCTTCTAAATCCTGCGGATTCATCGCATCGTAGCTAATAAAGCTGATGCCGAAGTGGCTCATCTCACTGCTCGCCAAGACTTTACTGGGGCCATAGACATTGCTGGGTAGCAGCACTTCATCGCCAGCTTTAAGCAATGCAAAATTAACCAACGTGATCGCGGCCAAACCACTTGGCACCAGGCTGCAATAGGTGCCGCCCTCTAGCGTACACAGCCGCTCTTCCAACAAAAACGTGGTCGGTGTGCCCTTGGTGCCGTAGGTGTATTGGTGCCCCAACTCGTCAAAGTACCGCGCACGCATGGTGCGGGTGTTGGGGAAAAAGATGGTGGACGCTTTAAAAACACCGGGCTGCGGTGCGCTGTAGCCGTCAGGCGGCTGATAGGGATGATGGATAAGTTGTGTTGTTTTATCCATCAACCGCTTTCAAAATATTCTCAAAAACCTAGAACGACCTTTTAAACCGACCACTTAGTTATCAAATTCTCAACACGGGTTGAGTCATAGCCTTCAAACGGCTGGTGAATCCACGGGTTGGTCGGCAAATGTTCGACTGAATAATCAGCCTGAAACGCAGAAACGCCTTTGGTCCACAGCACAGCGCTGCGCAGCTCAGTGATAGGCGCGTAGTTGTTTTTCAACTGGTCGATGACCTTGATCAAGGTGTGGCCTGTATCCGCCAAATCGTCCACCAAGAGCACTCGTCCTGCAATTTCGCCTTTGGGCGTGGTGATGAAGCGGGCGATGTCCAAATTGCCTTGCTGAGTACCAGCTTCAGCACGGTAGGAGCTGGTGGACATGATGGCCAAAGGTTTGTCGAAAATACGGGACAAGATATCGCCCGGACGCATGCCACCACGAGCCAAACACAAAATCGTGTCGAACTGCCAGCCGGATTGGTGGATCTTGATGGCGAGTTTTTCAATCAGGTTGTGGTACTCGTCATAGCTCACGTAGAGGTGTTTGCCGTCTTCAGTTAACATTTTTTGTCTCCTAAAATTAATGATTTTGAATGATTAAATACAATAAATGCTATAAATTTAATAGCTACTCAGGCAATAAATACGCCGAATAAGTGTCAATTTATGTATATTTATAAATTTATTTTTAAACTTCAAACGGATGCTTCATCATGATGGTGTGATCACGGTCTGGGCTGGTGGAGATCACATCAATCGGCACGCCGGTGACTTCACCAATGCGCTCCAAATAGCGTTTGGCATTAGCCGGCAGCTTGGCGTACTCGGTCACGCCGACACTAGATTCTGACCAACCTGGCAAGGTTTCATAAATCGGCACGCAACGCTCGATATCGTCTGCGCCCATGGGCAAGATGTCGATGGTTTGGCCGTCCAAGATGTAACCGACGCAGAGCTTCAACTCCGTCAAGCCGTCTAAAACGTCTAATTTGGTGATGCACAAACCAGTGATGCCGTTGACCTGGGCGGAGCGCTTCAACAGCGCCGCATCAAACCAGCCGCAACGGCGGTAGCGGCCTGTGACCACGCCGCGCTCAGCACCCACGGTGCTCATGTGGTAGCCAGGGGTGCCTTCTTTTTGCCATTCCAACTCGGTCGGGAACGGGCCACCGCCCACGCGGGTGCAATAAGCTTTGGTGATGCCCAGCATGTAATGCAGCAAGTTAGGGCCGACGCCAGAACCTGCAGCCGCATTACCAGCGACGCAGTTGCTGGAAGTGACGAACGGGTAAGTGCCGTGGTCCACATCGAGCAACGTGCCCTGCGCACCTTCAAACAGCAGGTTAACGCCCGCTTTGTGGGCATCGTTCAGCTCGCGGGACACGTCGGCCATCATCGGCTTGATGAGTTCAGCTTGCTTCATGGCGTCTGCATAAATCGGCTCAAACTCCAGCGCGGGAGCGCCCAAATACGTGGTCAGCACATGGTTATGCAAATCCAGCAATTCGCGCAATTTAGCGGCGAAGCGCTCTGGGTATTTCAAATCTTGCACGCGCAGAGCACGGCGGGCGATTTTGTCTTCATAGGCAGGGCCAATGCCTTTGCCGGTTGTGCCGATTTTCTCAGCGCCGGTATTGCCGCGTTTGACTTCACGGGCCACATCAATCGCTTCATGGAAAGGCAAAATCAACGGACAAGCTTCGCTGACGCGCAAGCGCGAGCGAACTTCAACACCAATCGCCTCCAAACCCGCGATTTCTTTGAACAAATGCGCCGCATTCAAGACCACGCCATTGCCGATATAGCATTTCACGCCCGGACGCATGATGCCGCTGGGGATCAGGTTGAGCGCGGTTTTTACGCCGTTGATGACCAAGGTGTGGCCCGCATTGTGGCCGCCCTGAAAGCGCACAACGCCGCCAGCGCTTTCGGTCAACCAATCGACCAATTTGCCTTTGCCTTCGTCGCCCCATTGGGTACCGACCACGACCACATTGCGACCGACTTTTTGAACTGCGTTGCTACTTATATTGCTCATAACTCAATTTTCTAGAAATGTACTTACTTGATACTGAAAAACGTATTTAACTTTGATTGAATAAACGTTAAACCGCTTGAATAACCCATTGACCAGTGACCTCGACCAACTCGCGGTCACAGTCAAACTCGTCCACTTCGCTCTCATGACCAGGCAACACACAAACAACGGTTTCGCCCACATCGCGCAGACGCTTGATAGCGGCACGCAAACTGACTGATTCACCCCATGGCGCACGAATCGCGGCTTTGAGCGGGCGCGGCGCGACGGCGCTGACCAATTCTTTGATATCTAAGCTGAAACCTACCGCAGGACGGTTGCGACCAAACACAGCGCCAACTTCGTCATAACGACCGCCGCGAACCAAAGAATCAGGTGCATTTTTCGCGTAAATCGCAAAGCGAGCACCGCTGTAATAAGCGTAGCCGCTTAGTTCCGCAAGGTCAAAAGTAACTTTAGAACCGTTGATTTGCGATGCTAACCACTTCAAATTTGATAGCGCCTCAGGCAGTATATCCGCCGGCTGCAACACTTTTAAGGCTTCCTCCAACACCTTTTCATCGCCATACAGCTGCACCAAAGCAACCAAGCTTTCACGTGCTGCTTTGGGCAGATTTTTAGTCAAACTAGCGAGTTCACTGGCATCTTTTTCAGCCAAAGCGGCATGAATTTGGCTCAGTTGTGACGCTGGCAACACGGTTTGAATACTAGCTTCAGATAACAAATACCGCACAATCCGCGCGTCCGACATATCGACGCTCAAGTCGCTGACTTGGGCGACTTTCAAGCAATCCAGCGCCAGCAAAAGCACTTCTAAATCAGCCTCACGCCCAGCGTGACCGTAAATTTCAGCTCCAAACTGCAACGGCTCGCGGGTCGCTTGCGGGCGGTCTGGACGGGTGTGCAGCACGGGGCCGGCGTAGCAAAGACGCGTCACACCGGCGCGGTTCAGCAAATGGGCGTCAATGCGAGCGACTTGCGGGGTGGTGTCGGCACGCAAACCCAAGGTACGACCAGAAAGCTGGTCCACTAGCTTAAACGTCTGTAAATCCAGCGCTTCGCCGGTACCGGTGAGCAACGACTCCAGATGCTCCAACAGCGGCGGCATCACCAGCTCGTAGCCATAGCTGCGGGCGGTGTCTAGCAAACTGCGACGGAGTTCTTCGATGTGCCTAGCCTCGGACGGCAAAACATCGGCAATGTGATCTGGCAGCACCCAAGCGGACATGGCAATTTGTGACAGGCTGTTAAAACGTAGATTTTACAGGGTTACGAGATGGGGTTTGCTTTAAACGTAACCGTAAAGCCAAGGTACATCCATTATTTTCTTGCCCAACACCCCCATCGCAGCATCCCGCGCCCAGCTGACGGGTGGTTTGGCATGGAAAATCTGGCCGTTTCGGGCGGCGCGGGTTTGCACTTTGGCATTGCGTTGCCAGCGAGATTGGGCGTAAAGCTGCAAGGCTGAAGGTAAATCGTTTGGATTTTGCTTGATCGATACAGCCAAAGCCTGCGCATCTTCCAGCGCCATGCCCGCGCCCTGCGCCAAATACGGCAGCATGGGGTGGGCGGCATCGCCTAGGAGGGCGATGTGTGGGTGGGCGGGGTTGAACATATTAGTAGATGAGGTCATGGGCGGTCTGTCAAACAAGTCCCAGCGCGTCCATGCATTTTGCTCCGTCGCTGTTTGAAAGACTTTTTGCAATACTTTTGATAGCTGCTTAGGCAGTAAATACGCTGGCTGGGTGGCATTTACACCATTAAATTGACCAATTTGACCATTATTTTCGTCGCAATACACGATATTAAGCGATTTACCCTGCTGCACGGGGTAGGCGATGGTGTGGCTGTCGGGCGCTAGCCACGCGGTGACTTGGTCTTGCTGCAATTCAGGCGGCACATGGCCTATGGGTAGCAAAGCACGCCAAGCGGTGTGGCCGGTTGCGCGTGGCTCAGAATCACCTAAAACATGTTGTCGAACGCGGCTGCGCAAACCATCTGCGCCAATCAAAGCGTCGGCATTGAAGCTATTGCCAGCTTCTGTAGTGACGGTAACTTGTTGATTTGATTCAGCAACAGCGCTAATTTTGGCATTCAAATGCAATTCAACATTCGGCCTCTGGCGAACGGCGTTTAGCAACAAAGCGTGCAAATCAGCTCGGTGAAAAGTGGAAAACGGGTAGCCGTAGCGGACTTGGGCTTTTTCGCCCATTTCAAGTTGTCCAAGTAGTTTGTTGGATCTGACGTTGCGGACTTGTAGCCTTTCAGGGAAATTCGCGGTTTGCTTCAAAGCATCTGCCAAGCCCCAATCGCACAACACTTTGTAGGCATTGGGGCTGATTTGTACGCCTGCGCCTACTTCACCAAAAGCGTCGGATTGCTCTAAAACGGTAATTTTTAACCCAATTTGAGCGAGAGCCAAAGCCGCGCCCAAACCGCCAATGCCTGCACCAGCAATCAGAACGTGAGCCGTCATGCCGACTCGCCCGCTTCTGGATACAAACTTTGCAGCACGCCTTGAGTGGCTTGCAACAACATGGTTTGCAGCTTGGTTTGAGCCTCTGAAGTTGTTAGCTCAGCAGTTGCAATGGCAGCTTTTGCCCAAATTGCATGTAATTCAGCCCACTGCGGCGCAAGCGCAGCTTCAATGCGTTCAACCCAAAAAGCAGGTGGTTCAACTTCCGTCCACTCACCTCGGCCACGGCCAAAATGGGCAATAGCGAGGTAAGTTAACAGCGCGGAACGTGTCAATTCGTCCAACACATCCGGCGTCCAAGCCAAGCTGCTGGTGTCCACACCTTTGACATGGTTGTACCCCCGCGCCAGCCCTGCCCCACCCAGCGCACCCAGCACGCCGCCAGCCAACATGCCGCCACCCAACGTTAAACCACCACTCAAAATATCGGCTTTCAGCCCCATCAAAGCACCTGTTACCACGCTGCCCCACAGTGCAGCTTTGCCTTCGCTTTTGGGCGCTTTGAGAGCAACTTGCTCAGCAAAACGGGCTAACTGGGTTAACACTGTTTTGGATGCGCTACCTTCTAGCTGGTGCAAAGCAATCAAAGCATCGGTGCTGCTGCGCACGTCTGCATCCAAGCGTTGTGCGAGACGCTGCATGGCTGCGTCTTTTTCGGCATTTGCGTTGGTGATTTTGCCCAGCAAACTGGTTTCTTTGACGACCTCAAAGTCTTGCGCCGCTCGCAGCAAACGCTGAGCAAGCAGATGCATAGATGCCGCAAAGCGCCGCTGGTTGCGTTGCTCCCACGCAGCTTTCAGGCGTGTAAACATGGCTTGCTGCGATGGTAAATTTGCCATAGCTGCCATCGCAGCCGACACTGACGTCAACAAACGCCCCTCTTGCACCCAGCAGCGCGTGAATGCATCTAATAAGAGAACATCTTTCACACATGTCGAGCTTGCTAAGCGTGCTTTCCAGCGTTTTAACTCGGCGTTTGCTAGTTCTGGCGTCTGAATGTCACCGACTTGATTGAGCAACACAACCACCGGCTTGCTAATTAAGTCCAGAACCTTCAACTCTGCGTCTAGATAGGGGATATCAGCTGGGTTTTCAGAAGCGTTGATGAGATAAAGCACCACATCCGACTCGTCTAAAATATGCCGCACCGCGCGCTGGCTGTACCAAAATGCGCGATTTTGCAGCCTGTCCCACACTTCCGACATGAACCAGCCAAGCGGATTACCCGCTTGAGACATGCGCTTGGCCAGCAGCTCACTGTCGCCAAAGCCGGGCGTGTCCCACAGCTCCAAACGCTCTAGCACTTGGTTGTACAGAGCTTCGACCAAAACATGCTTTTCAGCTGTGTGGGTGACATGCTCAGCATCACGTACTTCACCGATATCGCGCCCTAAAAGTGTGCGAGCCAATGTGGTTTTGCCGACGTTGGTGTGGGCGACTAGGCTCAGGGCGATGGTTTGAACGCTGCTGTAGCTGGTCGGGGCAAGGGCTGATGGGTTGTTGGGTGTAGATATTTGCACTGCGGCGCGGCTGGCGATTTTTGCCGCAAGCGCTGATTGCAGGGCTGTAGCTTGGCGATTCGCCCACAAAGCTAGCAAGCAGCGCGGCAGCAAAACGACCAGAAATACGGTGATGGCGTACCAATGGATCCAACGCCCTGCGTTTTCACCCACATGTCCTGCGTTCATGGCGGGAGCACGCAATTGCTCAAAACTGGCCAAATCCGGCAAAGCCAAGCCGCCAAAGAAACTGCCTAACCAAGCTGCCGGTGAAAGCACCGTACTTATCAAGCTGTGCGCTGATGACGCCGATAAAAACGTGCTTTGCCACTGCGCTTGGTAGTCAAACACCAGCCCACGCCAATACATCGCCAGCAAGGCACCTAAAGCCAGCGCCGCTGCAGCCCAGTGCATCACCGTTGTGCCACGCGCCAAGGCTATCGCCGCCGTTTGATCTCGTTTGGGTAACTTGAAATGTCGCGATTTAGAGAGCGCATTCACCGCGATAAACGCATAAACTGCAACGTTCCACAGCATCAAAAGCAGAAGCGGCGGTGCTAGGATGTTGACCGTGTGGCTACTTGAATCAATAGCGTCTGTGCCGATGCCCAGCAAAAACGCCCCTAAAACGACCAGCCATCCCGCCCATGCAGGGAATTTCAGTGCGGATTGCCAAAAAGTCATATCCGCAGCGGATATCAGCGTTTAAGCAATACTTTCAGCGCGTTTTGCACCCGTCGCGCCGCACCATCTTCAAAACCGTTGGCGAACACTTTGGCAGCGTCGACTGTCCAAGTTTGCGCAGGCGCGGGGTCGTTGCGTTTGGTGAGCAACTGTAATTGCAGCATACGGCGGGCAGCCAAATGTTCGGCTGGCGTTGGCAACTCAGCCGCCATTTCTAGGCGCAAGAGTGCGGTATCAGCATCGGCTTGTTTGCCTGCTGGGGCGGCTGTAAGGGCGGACGTCCAAGCAGAACGAGCCGTAGGCGGCAATTGTTTACCCAAATCTTGCGCACTTGGCACTTTATCGGCAGCGCGGTCTTTCCAAGCATCCAACAATTGCACCAACACCTCGCCATGGGCGGCGGCGGCGAGCTTTTTGAGGGCGAACTGGGCAGATTCCAAAGCCTCGCGCTGGGCACGGAAGGCAGCGTCGCCCAAGCGCGGTCCGCGGTCTTCGAAGGCGGGGCGGTCAGAGAACCTGTCGCCTCGGTCGCCACGGCTGTCTCCTCTGCCATCTGGGCGCGGACCGCGTGAATCTGGGCGTCCATCACGCTCTCCAGGTTTACGGTCACCAAACTTGCGGTCGCCAAATTTACCCGCAGGTGCTGGCTCAGCCTTTCTCGTGCCCGGACGGTCGTCGCCACGTGCTGCGATGACTTTCTTGGGCGCAGGTTTTGGAGGCTCCACAGGTGCCGCCAGTTCTGCAGTTGCTTTTTCAGCCTCTTCAGCAGCGTCAGCGATGGCATCGGCCTCAACATCTGCCACCTCTTGCGCTTCGGCTTGCTCTACAGGGCTCGCGCCTTCGGTAGAATTTTCAGTAACGGCACCTGTATTTGCTATATTTTCGATAGCTACTGAGGCAGTATTTTCGCCGGATAAAGCCGTTTTTGACTCATTTTCAGCACTTATAGCGGCATTTTCGACCACTTTTGCGGCCGTTTGGCCTTTGATAGCGGCTTCCAAGGCCGCAATGGCAGCGCGAATTTGCTGTCCGTCACCTGAAGCATTGGCAGCTTGCAGCGCTTTGGAAGCTTCTAAAACCAGCTTGTCATGTTCACCCATGGCAGATGCAGCTTTTTCGCGCTCTTGGGTTTTGCGGTTGAAGGCTTCGTCAATTGGCTGGCGGAAGGCGTCCCACAGTTTTTGCTCAAATTTGCGATCCAGCGGCATGCTTTGCGCCTCGTGCGTCCAGCGCTGTTGCAAGGCTTTGACGGCGTCAATGCGCATCATCGGCATAGCGCCCAGCGCTTTGGCCTCATCAATCATGGCGTGGCGGCGGTCAACACTGCTCTTTTGAGCGGCTTGCAGCGGCGCGTAAGCGGCATCCATCGCGGCTTTCCACTGCGGTTGCAGCTCGGCAAAGGTCTTTTCAGACACATGGCCCAAGTTTTGCCAACGGTCGGCAAACTGGTTCAAACCACGGCTGATGGTTTTCCAATCGCCCTTGTTCGCCAATTCGGCAACTGGAGCAGAGCCCCAAGCCGTGACTTCTGCCATCAAATTCAGGCGATCAGCACGGTGAATCGCATTTTCTGCTTTGACCTTCTCAATCCATGCCTCCACCACCGCGTGGGCCGCGTTGCAAGCGTCGTCAAAACGTTTCCACAGGGCGTGGTTAGCTGGACCGCCTTGGTCGGTTTGCTTCCATTGGTCGCGCATGGCACGCAAGGTTTCTTGCATTTTGCGGCCACCCAAGGCTTGGCCGTCAGGGCGTTTTAGCAAACCTTCGGCTTTGATTAACAATTCTTCACGAATTTGGTCGGCACGCCAGCGCTGCCAGCCTTCCAGCTCGCCCGCTGCCGCCAAGGCTGCATGGGCTTGGTTTTCTAGCTTGTCGTCAATCAGTTTGCCGTGCTCCTTCAGGGCATTACGCAAGGCATTGGCTGCTCCGGCGCTGGCTTTGCCATGACCTTCAGCCACTTCTTGCTCTAACTTTAAGAGCGCCCCACGCACATAATTTGCCGCCTGGAGTTTGATTTCGGGGTCAACTTTAGGTTTTGTTGGTTTTTTGAGCACTTCATCGGCTTTGGCGATGCCGCGCAGGTTGCGAATCTCATCTGCCCAAACCGGTACGGGTGGCAGCGGAGCTGCTGCGTCTGCTACGGCAGCTTCTGTCATCTTCAAGGCGGCTTGGAAAGCGTCCCATACGACTAATAGTTGCGCTTTTGAAGCTTCTAGTTGTGGGGCGAACTTTGTATCGACGCTTGACCAGTTGGCGTCTACCACCAAAGCCTGCGCCTGGTCTTGCCAGTGCTGCACGTCGATTTGTAGGGTTGGCAATACGGTTTGCGCATCTTTGTAGCTCTTGGTGGACAAAATTTCAGTGCGCTGCGCTAATAAGACAGCGGCCTCGCGCTGCACTTGGGTGTGGTGCTGCAGGTCTTCAATGCTTTTGACGCGCTCGGCCAGCTTGAGTTTGACACTGGCGAGTGGCTCTTTGGACAAGGGCGCACCGGCTTTGGCGGCGTCGCGCTGCCAAGCCATGGCGTCGGCGATGTTGAGTTTGCCTAATGACAACAAGGCTTGCGCTTTGGCCGCCCACTCTTCGCCTACGGCTTCTTGTCCTTTGGCTTTTTTGAGTTCGTCCAACTTTTCACGAATCGGCTTGACAGCGCCTTTGTCACGAGCGCTCAGCTCTTTGAAAACTTCTTGCATCTGCTCGCTGCTGGGGTTGGTCGCCATCCAGTCACGTACCTTAGCGGCGCGGTCGCCAGCGGTAGGTGCAGAAAACGCGCCACCTGTGAGGGCGTCAAGCGGATGGGGTTCAGGGACAGATTTAGCGTTCATGGGAGCATTCTTGGAAACAGCATTGAGAGCTTTTGGAGCTTTGGCCGATTTAGCAGCAGATTCTTTGGATTTTGCTGGTGCGGATTTGTTGGTTAAAAATTCAAACATATACCTCTATTATCGTGCATCCACGCGGGGTGTAACACGAACGTCAACCATACCGATTCTTCTGTGGTTTTGAGTCTATTGAGCAAATTGACAGACACTTTCGATTTATTACAACGCTGACATATTCAAGTAAATCCTAGGCAAACACGTCTAAACCCTTGAAATATCAGCATTTATGGATAGATATACAGTTAAATAACTACATTCATGCATAAAGAATGAATTTGATATGCTTGACTTAGTCTAATGACCACGTTTAGAATTCGCGCAATTGTTGGAATATAGGGTTTACCTTAGGTAACACAAAGTATTCCTCACCCGTTGCCGATATCCGGCAAGGTTCATCGTCACAAAAAAGGATAGCACGATAGCCCGCGTACCCAACTGAAACGTTGTTGGCCAGCAGAAACGATTCCGAAACGGGATTGACTGCCAACCGACCCGCAAAGAAAAGGACATGCTTCATGAAAGCTCTGAACCAAGTGGCCGCTTTTAACCAAGGCCTAAAAATAAACCTGAGAACAGCACTCAAAGACACTGCTGACGGATTTTTTGAAATATTTCACAACGGCTTTGCTGTAGTTGGCTTAACAGCCGCCATATTTGCGTTGGTACTTTTAGGCCGACCCGACCTACGTTATGAAGGCGAGACCAAACTACTGAGCTGGCTGCAAGTACGTCACTCAGTGTTCACCACAGGCTCCGCTCAAGAAGATGAGCAAGAAGTAGCCGTCGCGGACTTGGACGCCAGCCAACGCGCTACAGCGACTGACCCTGCCGACTTACCCAAGCAACAAGCTGCCGTGGCATTTTGGTTGAGTAAAAAATACAAAGTCGCCCCAGAGCCTCTTAGCGCTTTGGTGGCTGAAGCATATTCGTTAGGTGCGAAAGCCAAGCTGGACCCTACGCTGATATTGGCGATCATGGCGATTGAGTCAGGCTTCAACCCATTTGCCCAAAGCGCTGTAGGCGCTCAGGGTTTGATGCAGGTCATGACGAAAATTCACAGCGACAAGTACGAAGACTTTGGCGGCAAGCTTGCGGCTTTTGACCCGATTACGAACCTGCGCGTTGGCGTCAAAGTGTTGCAAGGTTGTATTGCTCAGGCTGGTTCTATCGAAGGTGGGCTGAAATATTACGTTGGTGCAGCCAATTTGGCCAATGACGGCGGCTATGCAAACAAAGTTGTTGCTGAGTACGCCCGGCTTTACCAAGTCGCTTACGGGAAAGCTGCCCCCGTACGAAAACCGACAACTGATGTCGCGGAATCAACACTAATTCGCACAAAAACGCCAACCGAGACGCAAAATACAGCGCCTACCATCTTGCCTGTTGTGGCACCTACCAAACCAACTGCCGAGGTCACGGTTGAGAAAATAGCGGCTTTGTAACCCCATCTCGTCAACATTTGGGCTAACTTTGCTACACTAGTAGGGTACGCAACTGGCGATAGGCAAAAGCCCCCACTGTTCGAGTTGAGGGCTTTTTGCTGATGTGGGATCTATACAGCAAACCACTGGGAAGCGTACCGCCAGCCACCAACCACATGGTGATGACTGGCGTTCAGCCGTTCGCCTGGGCAGATTTTTGCGTTTACAGCTAGCTTTAAGCTCGTCAACAAAAAAGTCATAGCGCCTGTAAATTTCATGATTGGACTGAACCCATGTACAACCGTAACATTCTTATCGAGCAAACCGACCCTGAGCTGTATGCCGCGATTTTGCAAGAAAATGCCCGCCAAGAGCACCACATTGAGCTGATTGCCTCTGAAAACTACGCCTCGCCAGCTGTCATGGCCGCGCAGGGCAGCCAGTTGACCAACAAATACGCTGAAGGTTATCCAGGCAAGCGCTACTATGGCGGCTGCGAGTACGTTGACATCGCTGAGCAATTAGCCATTGACCGCGTGAAACAAATTTTTGGTGCAGATGCCGCTAACGTGCAACCGCACTGTGGCGCATCAGCCAACCAAGCCGTGTTTTTAGCATTCTTAAAGCCCGGCGACACCATCATGGGTATGAGCTTGGCTGAAGGCGGACATCTAACCCACGGTATGCCACTGAACATGAGTGGCAAGTGGTTCAATGTGGTCAGCTACGGCCTAGACGCCAATGAAGCGATTGACTACGACGCGATGGAGCGCAAAGCCCATGAAAGCAAGCCAAAACTGATCATAGCCGGCGCATCTGCTTACTCTCTTGCTATAGATTTTGAACGTTTTGCCAAGGTGGCAAAGGATGTAGGCGCGATTTTTATGGTCGACATGGCGCACTATGCGGGTTTGATCGCCGCCGGCGTCTACCCTAACCCCGTGCCGCATGCCGACATCGTCACCTCCACAACCCACAAAAGCCTGCGCGGCCCCCGTGGCGGCATCATATTGATGAAGGCACAACACGAAAAAGCCATCAACAGCGCCGTTTTCCCAGGCCTACAAGGTGGCCCGTTGATGCATGTAATCGCTGCAAA
The DNA here is from genome assembly GCA_013298815.1 of Polaromonas sp. Lineage (GTDB taxonomy): Bacteria > Pseudomonadota > Gammaproteobacteria > Burkholderiales > Burkholderiaceae_C > Aalborgiella. The sequence goes on from JAAFJF010000002.1 coordinate 177,445, forward strand.
AGCGATCGCTTTCAAAGAAGCGTTGCAGCCAGAGTTCAAGATCTACCAGCAACAAGTCGTCAAAAACGCCCAAATCGTCGCCGAAACCTTGGTTTCACGCGGTATGCGTATTGTTAGCGGTCGTACAGAATCTCACGTGATGTTGGTCGACCTGCGCAACAAAAACATCACAGGCAAAGAAGCAGAAGCCGTTTTGGGCAGCGCCCATATGACCATCAACAAAAACGGTATCCCTAACGACCCAGAAAAAGCGATGGTCACCAGCGGTATCCGCATCGGCACACCCGCAATGACAACACGTGGTTTCAAAGACGAAGAAGCCCGTTACACCGCTAATTTGGTTGCTGACGTGCTGGATAATCCGCGCGATGCAGCCAATATCGAAGCTGTTCGCGCCAAGGTGAATGCCTTGACCGCTCGTTTTCCTGTCTATAAGTAATTAAAAATCCATGAAATGCCCCTTCTGCTCACACACAGACACCCAAGTGGTGGAAACGCGTGAGTCAGAAGACGGCGGCTTCATCCGCAGACGCCGTCAGTGTGCGGCTTGTGAAAAGCGCTTCACCACCTACGAGCGCCCAGACCTTAACTTCCCCTTCGTCGTCAAAAAAGACGGCAGACGCATCGACTACGAGCGCGCCAAACTCATCGCCTCGTTCAACCTAGCCCTGCGCAAACGCCCCGTCAGCACCGAACAAGTCGACAACGCCATTGAGCGTATAGAAGAAAAACTCCTCAATTTAGGCGACAGAGAAATCGCTTCCACCCGCTTGGGTGAAATGGTCATGCGCGAGCTGCGTAAGTTGGACAAAGTTGCTTACGTACGCTTTGCAAGTGTTTATCGGAGTTTTGAAGATATTGATGAGTTTAAGACCTTGGTGGATGAGGTCCGGAAGTAGCTTAAACAGCAGTAATTGCGTACCTTTAAACTGATTTCAGGATAAGCGGTTGGTTTCTCAGGACAAGCGGCTGCTTAATTTGAGCTGACTTAAGGCAAAATTACAACGTACAGTTATTCCGTAAATTATTTTTAAACTTGCATGAAACAGCTCATTCAAAAAACACTCAAGCCTAGGTTAAAAAAGCCGTCACAAGGCTTTACACTGCTGGAAATTTTAGTTGCCATCATTGTTCTATCGTTTGGCTTGTTGGGTATGGTAGGCATTCAAGCAATGGCATTAAAGTCTAACAACGATGCAAAGCAACAATCTACAGCTGTTCAGCTAGCTGGTGAGCTTAGCGATATGATGCGAAGCAATAAATCGATTGCGGTGGGCTTAACTTCAGCCGCAAATCCCTACTTGATTGCAAACTACTTAGGTGGACCTAACACTGTTACTAATCCGCCTGAAATGTGCACGGGAACATCAGGATGCACGTCAACGATAAATGTCGCCTCGTGGGAGGTTTATGACTGGCTGACCCGCGTTAACAACACGTTTCCTGGCGCGCGTGTTCAAGTTTGCTATGACAACGCACCTTACACGACAAGTGCTCTAGGCGGCTTACCGCAGTGGGGTTGTAATGGCACAGCATCTGCAGGCGGTTCTATAAGCATAAAAATTGGCTGGACACGTGAGTCTACTAATAAAACACGTGCACAAACTGGAAATACAACAGCTGATGCAAATACAGATGCAGCAACAGCGTTTATTGATTCAACAAACGCTGCATTCAGACCATCTGTTATTTATGTCGTCACCCCAGGAAGTACTACCTAAAATGACAGCGCATCCCTACCAAAAGATCGCCATGAAGTACCACGCAAATAGAGGCTTCACTTTAGTTGAGTTAATGGTAGCTTTGGCGTTAAGTCTGCTTATCGTAGCAGCCTCAGTGTCAGCACTGTTAGTTTCTAGGCAGGGCTTCAGCAGTGTAGATGCTGCGTCACAGTTACGTGATAACGCCAGATTTGCTACTGACTTTATCACGAGACTAAGCGTGCAGAGCGGATACAAAGACGTTACATTCGTAGACACTGTTACCCAATCAGCTTTCAAGCATACAGGTGTGTCTGTAGACCCCGATCCACCAATCTCTGGCTTTAACAATGCTGTGCTTGGAGGTGACGCTAGTGATCCAATCGGTAGCTCTACTAATGATTCTCGTAACAGTTCCTGCTCTGTGGCAGACGGAACTGCTTGTGCAAACGGTAGCGATATATTGATACTGCGTTATCAAACCAGTGCATTAAATACCGAATCTGCTCTTGGAGGAACTGAGGTTGATAACGCCATGTTTAATTGTGCTGGTGTGCCACAAACCAATACAGCTACCTCAAGCAGTGATGTGATTGAAAGTATGCTTTATGTATCGACGCCTACGACAGCGGCTCCGGAGCCAGCATTGATGTGCAAATACAGAAATGGCGCAGGTACTACCTGGGCAAATCCAACGCCTCTAGTACAAGGAGTCGAGAGCTTCCAAGTTCTGTATGGTACGGATGGTGTGCAACCGAATACTGTTCCTGTAGCTGCCGCTCCGCTTGGAACTTCACCAAGTGGAGGGCAGCCAGATACCATCCCAGAAAGATACTTACGCGCAGACCAATTAGTAGTTGCTGGAAACACTGCTGCCACAAAAGAAAATTGGCGACGAGTGAGAAGTTTACGGATAGGGCTGATCGTCCGCGGTCCCGTGGGTTCTGCACAAGCACCTTCTGCGCAGCGATTCTATCCTTTTGCACCTTTTGGGACGCTTGCCGCGGCACCAACCAACTTCAGTGACACGTTTTTAAATGTAGCGGCCACCGACACGCGTGTTCGACAAGTAGTAACTTTTACGGTATATCTACATAATTTTCAAGGCATTTAAAGCATTATATGAACCTAGGATTTCATAAATATCAAAAGCAGAGGGGGATAGCGCTAATTTTTGTGCTTCTCATTTTGGTTGTTGTATCGTTGCTAGGGGTCGGAGGCGCACAGTTGGCAATGATGGGAGAGCGTGGAGCTAGAAACGAGCGTGATAGCCAAATTGCGAAACAATATGCCGAAGCTGCCCTGATTGATGCTGAGTTTGATATTAGAGGGCCGGGCATATCTCCTAGAAAAAACCTATTCGATTCTGAAATGAATTTTGCCAATGATTGCGGTACGACAGGCACATTGCAAGGTTTGTGTGCTCAAACACTGTCTGGAAAACCAGTTTGGTTGACAGTAGACTTTATGGATACGAGCTCCACACCTCCTTACACTGTGATGGGTGCTCAAACAGGTAGGACGGTACTTCAAGGAGTTCAAGGAACTGGTCTACAGCCTGCATTAGCTCCTAGATACATTGTTGAATGGTTACCTGATTCAAGTCCAGGCGTTCAACGCAGTTTGAATAAAAAGGAAGCAAAACGCCTCTATCGTGTTACCACCATGGGATTTGGCCCTCGAGACGATATCCGTACTGTTTTGCAAATGATTTTTCGGAAAGAATAGTTATGCCTTCGAACAATACTTCGCCAAAAGATATCACACATAAACAAAATTACAATAATATGACAAATACTTCAAACTGGCTACGTCGCCTAATTTGGGCAGCAATTCCACTCATTGGTGCTGCATCTTTTTATGCCTTAAGCCAAGTGGCTAATCCATTGGCAGTCAATTTATCTGCTGAACCTTTGTATGCAAAAGGCTCAGGCGCCAAACCAACTATTTCTCTAGCGCTCTCGGTTGAGTTTCCGACTGTTGGTGCTCAATATCTAGATTCTTACACTGTTGCCACAGAATACGTAGGTTACTTTGACGCAGATAGCTGTTACACCTACAACAATAATGCAGATGAAGCTTTAAGAAGATTTGATCGTCTAGGAGCTGCAACTGCACACACTTGTGGAGGAAATGGCTTTAGCGGTAATTTTATGAATTGGGCAACTGGATCAGCTATTGATGTACTACGGCTTGGTCTTACTGGCGGTGACCGTATTAAAGATGAAGAGAATCTAACCATATTACAACGTGCTGTCATACGGAATAGCTTTTTTAACAGCTCCGGAAACTTTCCATCGAAAACTTTAGCGGCCGCTTTAGTTGACGGTGCTGTCCCAAGTACCCTGAAAGGAGCATATGCAGGTGACATCAAGATCGCTAACTGTTTAAATCGAGTGCATTTTGGAACCACTCAAACAGGGACTTGTGACACTCCAGGAAATAATGCGAACCTAGGCGCAAATTTAAGTTCAAATAAATTTTTTTATACTCGCGTTCAGGTTTGCGAAACTACGGATCCTAGAACTGTTGATGGTTTTTGCTTGAAGTATCCATCTGGCAATTTCAAGCCCGTAGGTAACTTACAGAAATACAGCGATAGAGTTCGCATTGCTGCTTTTGGGTATTTAAAAGACGATACGTTAGCGCGATATGGTGGTGTTTTGCGAGCACCTATGAAATTTATTGGTCCCAATACTTACGACGAGAACGGCGCATTATTAGCTGGTGTCAACAGCAAAGTGGAGTGGGATCCCGTGACTGGT
>JAAFJF010000020.1 GCA_013298815.1 Polaromonas sp.
TGGACTGTGCATGCAGACATGCCCGTTGCCACACGCGAAAAAATCACCAAGGCTTTTTTGGCTTTGAACAGCTCTACGGCTGAAGGTAAAGAGATTTTGGATTTGCAGCGTGCGACACGCTTTGTAGCGACCAAGCCTGAGAATTACAAAGGCATTGAATCAGCAGCGCGTGCAGCTGGTTTGTTAAAATAAATTACTATCATTTATATAGCTACTTAGGCAATAAATACGCCGGCTAGAGCCTATTTTATTGCCTTATTTCGATGAAAATTGAGTTTGCACATATATCTGGTAGGCATCCTGCCGCAACTACTGGTTCGCCCAATGCTGTACGTGATGTGAGTCTGAACATCAGCAGTGGCGAACAGCTTGCTATCATCGGACCGTCAGGCGCAGGAAAAACAACCTTACTGCTCCTGATAGCTTGCGCCTTAGCGCCTTGCGCGGAGCCTGGTCAATCTTCTGTGGGTAGCTTGTCCCTTAACGGCATCAATCCTTGGCAATTGCCGCGAGCAACTTTGCAGCGATTACGGGGCAGCTTGTTTTTAGCTCCGCAAGTGCCGCCGTTGCCACCTAGGCAACGTGTCATCAATGCAGTTTTGGCAGGTAAGTTACCGCATGAATCGTTTTGGCGCAGCTTGTCTCGTTTGCTGTATCCACAAGATTTAGCGCCTGCACATGCCGCGTTGCAACAATTTGATTTGAGCGAAAAGCTTTTCGAGCGGGTTGACCGTTTGTCGGGCGGAGAACGGCAACGTGTTGGCTTGGCGCGAGCTTTGGCATCTGATGCGAAATTGTTTTTGGTCGATGAGCCGCTCTCAGCACTTGACCCCAGCCGTGCGCAGCAAGCCATCGACACATTGATCGCTACTGCCAAAGAGCGCCAAGCAACGCTGGTAACGACTTTGCACCACGTCGACATGGCGCTGGCTAATTTCCCACGCATTATCGGTTTGCGCGATGGCGTCGTCGCGTTTGATTTACCCGCTGCGGAAGTTACAAAAGAGCTGTTGTATCAGTTATACGAACAGCATCTGCATGAGCTTGATGGCCCTGCGACTGAAGAATTACCAGCGCCCATTGAAGCCACGCCTGTGGTGATGTTGTGCAGATAGCTAGCCCAAAGCTGCGAGACCCAGCATGGCTAGGGCGCATGTTTTGGTGGCTGGCAGCAGCCGTCATCATGTGGCCGTTGCTGGTATTGACGGAATTTAAACCTTCTTTGTTGCTAGAACCAGGCGCACTCAAACCAACTTGGCATTTTTTAGCTGACTTCTTTCCACCAAAACTTGATGCTGAGTTTTTGACTATGCTGGTGCGCGAAACTTGGCGTACCGTGGCCATCGCAACGGCTGGTTTGACTTTGGCGATGTTGTTGGCTATTCCGCTTTGTTTGCTGTCAGTTCGTGTGTTGTCGATTTCAGCGCTGAATGGCCGTATGGCGTTTGTTCCCAGTATTCTTAGGCAAGCCATTCGCAGTGTGTTGATTGTTTTGCGCAGCGTGCCTGAGCTGGTCTGGGCGCTTTTATTCGTGCGCATCGTGGGGCTTGGCCCTACATCGGGCGTATTGGCGATTGCACTGGCCTACAGCGGCATGCTAGGTAAAGTGTATGCTGATATTTTGGAAAGCAGCGAACCGCACGCCACACAAAGTTTGCTACGCAACGGCACAGGCAGATTACAAGCGTTTTTCTACGCACTCTTACCGCAAACCGCTGCCGAATTGACCAGCTACACCGTTTACCGCTGGGAATGTGCCATACGCTCATCGGCAGTGCTTGGCTTTGTGGGCGCGGGCGGTTTGGGGCAACAAATGGACTCGTCCATGAAAATGTTCAACGGCTCTGAAGTTTGCAGCATGTTGATTGTTTTCATGTTGCTGGTGTGGCTGGCAGACAAAGTTAGCGCTTGGCTGCGTCAAGGCTTGGCTTAAAACAATTATGCAAACCAACCCATCACCACCAAGCTTTGACGCTGACTTCAAAGTTGTAGCGCCCAAATTGTTTGATGCGCGCTGCACTGCTTGCTGGTTTGTTGCGACCATGCTTTGCCTCATCATTGCCAGCTTTTGGAGCTTGGATTTGCAATGGGCGCAATTTTTGTCGTGGTCAGCTTTTCAGAAAATGGGGACATTCATCGCCGAATTATTCCCCCCAAATGTTGAATCCGCTTTTTTAAAGAAACTATTCATCGCATCGCTAGAAACTCTTGCCATGTCTGCTCTAGGTACGATTTTGGCGGTGATATTGGGCTTGGCTTTGGCGCTGCCAGCCAGCAAATCGCATGCGGAAGATCCTGCCCGCTGGCGCAGTGCAACTCGGTTGGTATTGAATGCGTTACGCAGTATTCCTGAACTGGTGTGGGCGGCGATGCTGCTTATCACCGTTGGTTTGGGCCCTTTTGCGGGCACCTTGGCGCTGGCGCTGCATACGGCTGGTGTACTGGGACGTTTGTTTGCTGAAGCGATTGAAAATGCACCAGCCAGCCCTAGCTTCGCCTTGCGTACACGCGGCGTGGGTGTTGGACGCGTCTTCATATATGCGACGCTGCCGCAAATCTTACCGCAGTTGCTCAGCTACACGCTGTATCGATGGGAAAACAACATTCGTGCTGCGGCAGTTTTAGGTGTGGTGGGCGCAGGTGGCTTGGGGCAAATGCTGTCGTACCATTTGGGCTTATTTCAAATGCGAGAAACCAGTTCGGTGCTGATAGCCATGTTGATTTTGGTGGCTATTGTGGATGCTCTGAGCTATGCCAGCCGAAAGTTTTAGAGCGTTGATTTTTAGATAGTTTTACTCTTGGTAGATCTGTCACTTTATCGACAGTTGCTTCGATTGATTAGCGCACAATACTGGATTGATTCAATTCAATCGAGGAACTTGCAATATGGCCTTTATTTATTATGTGACGCATATTCAATTTGAAGCTGGCGCTATCAAATTACTCAAACAAGAATGTGAACGCGTCGGCATCAGCCGTCCACTGATCATCACGGACCAAGGCGTTAAAGCTGCAGGCATTCTACAAAAGGCATTGGACAATCTACCTGGCATGACAGTGGCAGTGTTTGACCAAACGCCGTCGAACCCAACAGAAGCTTCAGTGCGTGCTGCAGCGGCAAGCTACAAAGTAAATCATTGCGATGGTTTGATCGCCGTGGGTGGTGGCTCATCTATAGACTGTGCCAAAGGTGTGGCGATAGCGGCAACGCATGAAGGCGCACTTACCAGCTACGCCACCATCGAAGGCGGGTCTTTGCTGATTACCGACAGAGCCGCACCCTTGATCGCCGTACCCACCACCAGCGGCACAGGCAGCGAAGTGGCGCGTGGCGCTATTTTGATTGTGGATGACCACCGAAAACTCGGCTTTCACTCCTGGCATTTGGTGCCGAAAGCCGCTATTTGCGACCCCGAACTCACACTCGGTTTACCTTCAAAGTTAACTGCGGCGACGGGTATGGATGCGATTGCCCATTGCATGGAAACCTTCATGGCGCCAGCTTTTAACCCACCGGCTGATGGCATCGGTTTAGATGGTTTAACGCGCGCTTGGGCAAATATTGAACGTGCCACCAACAACGGCGGCGACATTGACGCCCGCATGAATATGATGAGTGCGTCTATGCAAGGCGCAATGGCGTTTCAAAAAGGTTTAGGCTGTGTGCATAGCCTGAGCCACAGCCTGGGCGGCATAAACCCTGGATTACACCATGGCACTTTAAATGCCATGTTTTTGCCTGCTGTGGTGACCTTCAATGCGTCGGCACCGTCTATGCAAAACGAGCAACGTTTGCAGCGCATGGCGCATGCGATGGGTTTGACCTCAGGAAGCGACATTCCAGCCGCCATCAAGGACATGAATGCGCGCCTTGGTTTACCGACGGGTTTGGACGCCTTGGGCGTGCAACGGAACTGGTTCGACAACATCATCAAAGGCGCATTGGCAGACCATTGCCACAAAACCAACCCGCGCATAGCTACCAATCAAGACTACCAAGAGCTACTTGCTAATTCCATGTGAAATCCACGTGACGATTTAAAGCATTCATTGATTGCACCACCTCTGCAAACATAGGACGAGCCGAAACTTCGGCTTGTATGCAGCGCTTTTGCAATTCAATCAGTTTTGACTTGGTCGCTTGAAATGTTGAACTATTCGCATCGTCGTCCGATTCAGAACAATGCGATATCAACTCGCCCAGCAGAATACCAAACGCCCGCACTTCTATCCGCTGTAACGCCTGTGACGTGTAGTCGTCTTGCATTGGCAAAAATGATGCCGCACCAAAATCACCCAAAAGACCATGTCCCACTGAGCTGTGCAAAATATTGTGCGCATACAAATCGCCATGCAAAATGCCGCAAGTGTGTAAGTGCTCTGCAGCACGCGCTATGCCAAGGGCTAGGCTGATTAGTTCCTGCAGACTGAAAGCCTTCACCTGCACATAAACATCACGTGTACATGACTCTAGACTTGGTGGCTGAGCAAGATTTTTGTAGTCGCTAGCAATCAATGGCATGACCAAGCCTTGTTCACCATTCGGGTGAAACCTTATCTTCCCCATCACACCTACAATGTTTGGATGCAAGCCTACAGCGATACTGGCGGCCATTTCACAGCGCGGCATGCCATCGCTAGTCACGGTGCTTTTGAACAGTTTGACAGCAACGTCTTTGGATGCTCCGTTTACCTGAATTAGCTTAGCTTTTGAAATAACACCCGATGCACCTTCACCAAGCTTTGCCCCCAACTCGATATCTTGCCAATCCATCTCAGCTATAGACTGCGCTTGTCTTGCTGTTTCAAAAGCGTCCGTCAATGGATTTCCAGCCAAAGCCAGCCAAGCCAACCGTGGCATCGTCAACAGCCAAGGAGGTAATACTTCAAATCGGTTTGCAGACAAACGCAACAATTCAAGCTCTTTGCAGCTTGCGAGCTCTGCAGGCAAATCATTCAATTCATTACCCGCCAACATCAGCTTTTGCATCTGTTTGCATTGGCCAATACAGCTGGGCAAACTTTGAATGCGGTTGTCTGTCAAAATCAGCCATCGCAACGTTGGCGCCAATGCCTCAGCTGGAACTCGGCTGATCTGGTTAGCTTTGAAGCCAACCATGGTCAAATTTTCACATCGCCCAAGCACGGCGGGTAGCTCAGTGAACAAGTTATCAGAGCAGAAAATAATTCGTAGCCTCTGCAAACGCGGTAAATCATCTGGCAGACTAGATAACCGATTACCCGAAAGATTCAAAATCTCCAGCGAATCTGCCAAGTCGAAAATCTCAGATGGAAACTCAGTCAATCCACATGACAAATCTAAACGTTTGATACCCGTTAACTGTCCGGCTTTAAGCTGCTCCAACATGCTTACAAACTCATACCGAGTTCGTGCAAAATCTCTGTCGTATGCTCACCCAATTTTGGTGCATGTCGCGAAATCAATGTAGGTGTTTCACTCATACGAACCGGCGGACGCAGTTGCCGCAGCTTGCCCTCATGCGGATGAATCACATCGACCCAACCGCCAGTTGCCGCCAAATGTGGGTCGGTCAACAAATCCGGCAATTTCATCATCGGCATGACAGGAATATCGTTAGCCACCAACACCTTCAACCAATGCGCGCTGGTTTGCAGCAGTAGCTTGGTTTGCACGAACGCATACAGCTCGTCGATGTGAGCAATACGTGCTGATTGCGTGGTGAAGCGTGCATCTTGCGTAAAAAGCTCGCCCTCACCTATCAGCTCCAGAAAACAGCGCCAGTGCGCATCGTTGTACATCAGCGCACAGACAAAACCATCACTCGTTTTATATGGCTTACGATTCGGCGCCAACATACGGCTGTGACCCATGCCACCCAACGGCGGTTGCCAGGTTTCGCCACCCAAATGCTCACCCAGTACAAACTGCAGCAAACACTCAAACATGGGAACCTCAACACGCTGCCCCAACCCAGTGCCGCCCTTTTTGTCCCGCGCGATGACGGCTGCCATCACCGCATGCACCATGTTCAGCGCCGTCACACGGTCGGCAAATGTAGCGGGCACATAACGCGGCTCGGTGCTACCGCTTTGTGTCATCAACCACGGGATGCATGCGGCGCCTTGAATCAAATCGTCGTAAGCCGGAAAATCAGAATAAGGGCCACCTTCTGAGTAGCCGTAGGCACCGCAATAAATCAGCCGTGGATTGATTTTTTGCAAGACCTCATAGCTCAAGCCCAAACGTGCCATGGAGCTTGGTCGAATATTGAAGGTCAGTACATCAGCCGTTTCACACAACTTCAGCAAAGCAGCATGGTCATGCGGCTTCTTCAAATCTAAGACGATGGATCGTTTGTTGCGGTTCGCATTGATAAAAATATGTCCCATGCCCGGATGCTGCATAGGCCCCGCATGCCGCATGATGTCGCCGCTGGGCGGCTCCACCTTGATGACATCTGCGCCATAGTCACCCAATATTTGCGTGGCATACGGACCGAGAACCACGCCCGTAAGATCTACGATGCGGTAGCCGCTCAGTGCGCCATTATTTAACCCACTCATGCTCAACAATTATTCTGGAGTGATGCCTGCCAACTTCACCCAGCCAGACCATTTTTTGATTTCAGCATCAATCGTGCGCGCCAAAGCGGCGCTGTCTTGTACATCCAAATCAATACCTGCATTCGCCAGCTTTTCTTTGACTTCTGGTTTGGCAAGCACCGAACGCAATGTTTCGCCCAACTTTTTAGCATCTGCTGCAGGAATATTCGCAGGCGCCATCAAGGCAAACCAAGCGCTGACTTCATAGCCTTTGACCGTGTCACCAATCGGCGCAATGTTCGGCGCTTTGCCTGCACGCTTGGCGGTGGTCACGCCCAAACCCTTTAATCGCCCACCGTTGATTTGCGTCATGGCATTCCCCACATCGGCAAACGCAAACTGCAGCTGCCCCCCCATCAAATCGGTCAACGCGGGCGGAATGCCTTTGTACGGCACGCTCAAAGCTTCAAACCCACCCAACTGCGCCACCAAGGCACCAGACACCAATGAGCCCGACGATCCGTGACCATAGGCCAGCTTGTTGGCCTTCGCATAGGCGACGAACTCTTTCATGTCTTTCGCAGGAAACTCCGGCTTCACGACCAAAATAAAACCGGTACTGCCTATCATGCCAATCGGCGTGAAATCTTTCACGGGGTCGTAAGGTAGCTTTTTGTACAAACTCACATTGGCCGCTTGCGTGGTGCTGGTCGTCACCAACAGCGTGTAAGGGTCGGCAGTCGCCGACTTCACAAAATCCGCCCCCAGAACACCATTTGCCCCCGCCTTATTTTCAACCGCAATCGGCTGCCCCAAAGCATCACTCATCGCCTGCGCCACGATACGGCCAACACTGTCAGTCGCACTGCCGGCAGGGAATGGCACGACGAATTTGACGGGCTTGGTTGGGTATGCTTGTGCTGCAGCGTTTAATCCGCTTAAAGCCACCACTCCGGCGATACAGCTGCTTGCCAATAATTTGAAAGTTATTTTCATAGTTGTCTCCATTTATTTTCTTACTGAATCAGATTATGACTTCACTCCCGCATGATGGCCTCAATCTCCCCCGCCTTCACTGGCACGCCACGGCTGATCAGCTCGCAGCCACCCTCATTCACAATCGCGTCGTCTTCAATACGGATGCCGATGTTGTGGAACTGCTCGGGCACGCCAGCTGCGGGGCGGACGTAGATGCCGGGTTCTAGGGTCAAGACCATGCCGGGGCGCAGGATGCGGCTGGGGCGGTTGGTGATGACTTCGTTGCTGAGAGGGTCGGTTCGGGTGGTTGTTTGACCCAACTCCGACGGCTCGTTGTAACCACCACAATCATGCACATCCATGCCCAACCAGTGGCTGGTGCGGTGCATGTAGAAGGGAAAATAGGCACGATTTGCGATGACGTCTTCCAGACTGCCGACCTTGTTTTTATCGAGCAAGCCCACGTCCAACATGCCTTGCGCCAAGACTTTTACTGCCGCTTCGTGCGGATCAATAAATCTGCAACCCGGTTTGGTCACAGCAACTGCAGCCTCTTGAGCGGCGACCACAATGTCGTACAACGCACGTTGCGGGCCGGTAAACTTGCCATTGGCGGGGAAGGTGCGGGTGATGTCACTGGCGTAGCCGTCTAACTCGCAGCCGGCGTCTATCAACACCAAATCGCCATTTTTGACTTGCGCAGCGTCGGCGCGGTAGTGCAGCACGCAGGCGTTGGCACCGGCGGCGACTATTGAAGAGTAGGCAGAGTATTGCGAGCCTTGCTGGCGAAATTCGTGCAGCAGCTCAGCGTCCAGGTGGTATTCGCGCACGTCTTTGCCTTCGCGCAGCATCCGTGCGCTCGTTTGCATAGCGCGGATGTGGCCTGCCGCACTGATTTGCGCGGCGCGGCGCATGGTGGCTTGCTCGGACGCGTCTTTGAACAGGCGCATCTCGTCCAGCACGGCGCAGGCGTCGCGCTGGGTTTCGGGGCACAAGGCACCAAAACGGACGCGGGCGCGGACTTTGCTGAGCCAGCCATCGACCTGCGTTTCCAGCCCCGGATAGGTTGCAAAAGGGTAATAAACAGAGGATTTGTTTTCCAGCAATTTCGGCAAGAGCGCGTCCAACTCCGCACTTGAATACGCCGCATCGACGCCCAAAGCCGCTGGCGCAGCCGTTGGGCCAAGTCTAAAACCGTCCCAAATCTCTCGCTCCATGTCTTTGGGAGCGCAAAACAAGCTAGATTTGCCATCGCCCGTGATGACCAGCGTGGCATTCGGCTCAGTAAAACCCGTTAAATAGTGGAAATAGCTGTCAAAACGGTACAAAAAGTCGCTGTCGCGGTTGCGCTGGCGCTCGGGCGAGGTGGGGATGATGGCGATGCCATCAGCGCCCAGCGTGGCGGCAAAGCGGGCGCGGCGGGCGGCGTATATTTGATTTGTAACTGTTGTCATGTGTGTATTCTGCATCAAACCATTCACCTTGATATCCGTTCACCCTGAGCTTGTCTAAGGGTTTAAGTAGACTTCGGCAGGCTCAGTCCGAACGGAAAAGAACTTTAGGAAATCGCATTCAGCAGAGCCAAACGTTCTGGCGTGCCCACGTCTGTCCAAGTGCCAGTGTACAACTCACCACTCACCTGTTGTGCAGCAATGGCTTTTCTGAGCAGCGGGGCTAAGGCGGATTTGACGCCATGAGGATTCCCAACCGGAATATCGCAATAAGGCAATGAAAACAAGGACTTGCGGTACAAGGCGATGGTGCTGAAGGTGTGTTTCTCCGTAGCATCATTCACCACCAAACCGTCCGCCTGCAGCCCAAAATCGCCTTTGATGTTGTGCTCGGGGTTGGTCACCAGCCAAATATGCGCCAACTTGCCGCTGGCTTTGAAACGGTCTACAGCATCCTGGGAGAACACAAAATCGGGCGCGAACACGTCACCCGCCAGCACCCAAAACACGTCATCCTCAGAACCGCACAGCATAGGCAGCGCCCGAACGATGCCGCCTGCCGTCTCTAGCGCCTCGCCAAAATCTCGGCCTTCGTGGGAGTAGCGGATGTTTACCGCCGTGGATCCAGCGGTATTTTGCTCATTTTTTAATAGCTGCTCAGGCAACAAATACGCCGGCTTGATGTCAAAATGGGCACCAAAATGGTCGGATATTTGCTCGCCCAACCAAGCAGTGTTTGCCACCAGTTCGGTAAACCCACCCGCCGCCAAAGCCTGCATGGCCCACTGCATCAGCGGCTTGCCACGTACCTGTAACAGCGGTTTGGGGGTATGGTTAGTCAGCGGGCGCATGCGTTCACCGCGTCCGGCGGCGAGAATCAAGGCCTTGGTCATCAATGCTTTTGTCGTCATGGTTTTCAGTGTTTGTTCAATGTGCCACGATGCAATTCGTGGCGATCCGCGCTTTCGGGTTTGAAAACCGCCAGCAAAGCATCCATCAACCGGTGCGCTTTGGCGGAATGGTCGCCGCCGAAGTTGCAGACGTAGACATCCAGGGTCACGGCTTGTAACTCCGGCCAAGTGTGGATGCACAGGTGCGACTCTGCCAATAAAACTGTAGCAGTAACCCCACTCTTCACGCCGGATATAGCTGGAAATTCATGCACCAACTGATTCACAGCTTGTAAACCCGCCACCTCTACCGTGTCAACACACAGTTGCAACACAGCCTTAGCATCGACCAACAGCGCGGCATCGCAGCGGCAGTGGTGACAATCAGCGGTGAGATGTAGGCCTTGCATGGTTTATTTTAGGCTGCCCGCCGCATGCCCCATCGCAAACGCTTCTTCAAACACCGAATAACCTGCCCAGTCGCTGTGGGCAAACAGTAAACGCTGATTTTTTGTCGCATTTAATGTTGAATTTTGCTCTTTATTTAATAGCTGTTTAGGCAATAAATACGCCGGCTTAGTGCCAATTTGACCACTTAAATTAGGGATGGGAATCGCCATCGCATGCCCATAGCGGGTGATGTCGATTTGGGTGGTTTTGGCTGATAAATCTGGGTGTGCTGCAGACAATTCTGTCAAAATTTCATCCCGCCAACCGCCCCATGGGCGTTCCAAAAGTTGTTTTCTACCGTCTTTCATATCCCCCAAAGCGCGGTAATACGTCAGCACCGTGGCGCTGGGGACGGATTGCAAGCTTTGGTGTTTGGCATTGACATAGCCCAAACCGGCCGCGCCGTAGAGCACATTGTCCCAGCTGGGCGCTGCGCCACCTTGGTCAAGCAATGGCTTGTCGATATGAATATTCGCCACCAGCCACGGGGCGTAGCGGGCTTGCTGGGCGGCAGCTTGAAGCAGCGTGGGCGGATTTTTCACCACCCGAGCTGCCACAAAAACAGGCAAGGCGACGATGCAACGCTCAGCCTGCCAGCGCTCGGTTTGCTGAGTGCTCACATCAAACGCGTCAACTTCGACGCCGTGTTTCGTTTCCTCGATACGGGTGACGATGCGTTTTGTAAGTAAGCGCTCACCCAACGGCAAAGCTAGGCGGTGCGTGATCCAGCCGTTGCCCTCGGGCCAGGTCAATACGCCATCGCGTTCCGATGATTCTGCGCCCGGTGCATGAAAACCGTGACGGCTGGCGAAGTAGTGCATGCCAGCCCAGGCGGACACGGTGGTAATACCTGCCCCGTAATCGTCGCGGCAGCAGTAGTCCAAATACCAGCGCAGGTGGGGGTCGGTCAAACCATTTTGATTCAAATACACTATAAAAGTAATAGCTGCCGAGGCAGTATCTACGCCGGCTAGCGTCGAATTTGAGGCTGGAATTGACCAATTGCTGCGTTTTCGGGCTTCTTCCACCAATTTGGCGAACTGGCGGTATTGCGCCAGCGTGTGAGCGCTCACATCTTGCATAGGCAGCAGCCCATCTTGCCAAGCGCCGTTGAAAAACAGGCGCTCTTGCGGGCTGTGGCACAGGTAGCGCTCGTCGTATTGCCAACGGCCAGCAACGCGCTGGCGCACGCCCAGCTCTTCCAGCAAGTTGCGCAAATCGGCTGCTTGGGGGGCTTGCTCAGACGGCACAGGCAGGTAATGCGCGCCCAGCGGACAAGTGATTCCGTTGACTTCACCGCCTTTGCTGTTGCCGCCGGCGCGGTCTTCCAGCTCCAACATCACAAAGTCGTTGATGCCTTGCAAACGCAAAGCGCGGGCGGCGGCCAAACCAGCGACGCCGCCGCCGGCGATGATGACTTTGGTTTTTCGGATTTTAGAAGGTGAGGAAGAGGGCGTTGACCACGATTTGGCATCGCGCAATAGGTGGCCACGCTCAACATTGACACCGGTGAAGCCACCTTGGATATCACCTATTTGACGTGATTGCTCGCAACCCAGAAATGGCAAAGCACTGGCTGAAAGCATGAATTGACGGCGTTTCATGAGGGAGCGATTCTTAAGAAGCCCATTCGCCCTGAGCTTGTCGAAGGGATTAAGAAGATTTCGACAAGCTCAGTCCGAACGGCGGTATTTCTAATGTGCAACTTTGCCCCACTCGTCTTCATACGTCGTCACCAGCACTTGGTTGGAGAGGCGATTGACTTCAGTCGGCACACGCGCCATGTCTAACGGGAAGTCGAAAAGTACGGGCAGGCTCGCCAGATCTAGAAACCGCAGCCCTGCGGGTAAGGACTTGGGTTGATGCCACGGCCGGCGGCTGGCGATGATGTAGCCCCATTCGCCAAAGCTGGGCACATGTGCGTGGTAAGGCGTGGCGGTGAGGCCTACAGATTCAATGGTTTGCGCCACCGTCCAAAAGCTTTTTCTGGCGACCAAGGGCGAGGTGGTTTGGATGACGGCATAGCCGCTGGCGGAGAGGCGTTTGTCCAGCAAGGCGTAAAACGAGTTGGTGTAGAGCTTGCCGATGGAGAAATTGGTCGGGTCGGGGAAGTCAACGATGATGACATCAAAGGTGTCAGTGCTAGCCTCCAGCCATGCAAAAGCGTCGGTGTTGATGACTTTTACTTTGGGCGAGGTGAGTGCGCCATCGTTGAGTTTGACCAAAGTGGGCTGCTCGGAGAACAGCTTGGTCATCGCCGGGTCAAGCTCTACCAAGGTGACAGATTCGACACTGGGGTATTTCAAAACCTCGCGCACGGCCATGCCATCGCCGCCACCCAGTACGGCGACGCGTTTTGGACCACCAGCTGAAAATGCAGCCATCGCTGGGTGCACCAAGGCCTCGTGGTAGCGGTATTCGTCGCGCTCGGCAAATTGCAAGTTGCCGTTCAGAAACAGCCTGTGCCCCTGTTTGCCCTGCGTCACCACAATGCGTTGATACGGTGATGCGGCGGTGAAAACAATGCGGTCTTGGTAAAACTTGTCTTCAGCCAAGGTGGTGATGTGGTTTGCGCCCACAAAAGCGGCGGCTAACACAGCAAAGGTCGCACCACATGCCAACACATGCGCTTTGAACTGCCGCAGCTCAAACCGAAACAGCCACAGCGCCCAGACGGCCACAGCCGCGTTCAACAGCCCAAACAGCAGCCCCGTGCGAATCAGCCCCAGCTGCGGCACCAAAATCAGCGGAAACGCCACCGACACCGCCAGCGCGCCCAAGTAATCAAAGGTCAGCACCTGCGAGACCACGTCTTTGAAAGCCACATTGCGCTTCAAAATCCGCATCACCAACGGAATTTCCAAGCCCACCAAGATGCCGACAACACCCACCATGCCATACAGCACCCAACGAAAACTGCCTGGCATATAGGCATTGGCTAAAAACAGAATCGCCGGCAACAACCCGCCCGCCAAGGCGACAAGCAGCTCAATCCGCAAAAAATGCGCAGGCAACTGCCGATCAAAAAACTTAGACAACCAAGACCCCACGCCCATGGCAAAAAGATAGCAACCAATGACCGTGGAGAACTGCAAAATCGAGTCCCCCAACAAATACGAAGCCAGCGCCCCAGCCGCTAATTCGTAAACCAGTCCACAAGCCGCGACGACAAAGACGCTGGCAAGCAGCGTGATTTCAAGCGGACTAGCTTTAATGGACTTCATGCAACACAAGATTAACGAGCAGTAGAAGGTGAGCCATTCTCAAACCATCAAATGAAAACTCCCCCTTTCGCCCGGCGGGGCGAGAGGGGGTTGGGGGGGGTGAGTGGGGGCGAGAACCAAAAATTTTAAAAAACATCAGCCGTGTATAGCCGCCGCAACAATAATACAAATCCCCAAACTCATAGCCGCCACCACAACCCCCAGCGCCACGTTTTGCTTCTCAACAATCTCACCCCACAAATCGTAGGGCGTAAGCTTGTCAATGATGACAAAGCATAGCCAAAAAATCAGGACGCCAATCAAGGCAAACACTACTGAACCGACGACAGCGCCTAGTTTTAATCCCATGAGTTCCATTTTTTTACTCCTTAAAGTATTGATGCTGATCTTGTAATTTTGGACTACTTATGCCCGCCGCCGGAGCTGAATCCGCCATATGAGCCGCTGCGCGATGACGAGCAATTCTCCACCTTCGGGTCGCAACTGGAGCAGCGGCTGATTAAAAACAGAAACAACAGCAGAACAAGAGTCAAAATCACAATCGTGCCAAAACTTAGCCCAGCAGCGCTGCTAAGTGGACGAGTATCACCGCTCTTTTGTGCATCTTTTCCCCCAAGATCACTGTCCTTCAGTTTAAACACTTGCGCCACAGTGTCGCTACTCAGCTTGCTACCCATGGACCACGTCACCTCGTTCGGCGTTTCTTCGCGCGACAGCAGCACAGCACCTTTTTCAAAATCGGTGTTGTTGCTCTTTTGCCCACGCTCCACGCGCCAATAAAATTCCCCAGCAACGTAAGTAGTTTCCGCTTCATAGCTGTATTTTTGACTGTACTTGTTGCTCAAATAGGTGGCAGTTGAGCCGTTGGGGGACAGTGTTGGCGCACCTGTGGTGGGCGTTGCCAGGCTCCAGCCCTCGGTGGAATCAACCAAAAAAGTAAAGCCGCGTTTTTTGTTGTATAGCAGATATTCAGTCCAACCAAAATGCTCGTCAGGGTCGTCCACCTCAAAGCCCATACGGTGCTGAAAACCCACGAGTTGCCACATCACTCCCTGTAATTGCCCCATGCTGCCCAAGGTAATCAAAGGCGCAACTGGCTCGGTTTGCAGCGCGTGAATGAGTTGCCCTGCTACACCTTGGGACACGTCAATGATGCTGTTGCAACTGCTGCAGGTCAGGCTTTTAGTGGACGCCAAACTGACTTGGAGCGATGCGGCGCAATTAGGGCAGGCAAACTGCTGGCCAGACTCAGCTTTGGCCTGCTCATCTTTCAAACCTTTGAGTTGCAGGTCTTCCAGCAGCACCGCGCGCCCACTTGAGACTGCTGCAGGCATGACGTTGTAGTCAATACTGATGACATCGCCCTGATCGCCGCGCAGTTCCACCACTTCAAACGGAGCGCCTAACGCAGGCAGTTTGGGTAATTCGCCCTGCGCGGATAAGAGCGACGCCGTGTTGTTGGCGGCGATGGCGAACGATTTGCCATTGATGGCGGTAGTTTTGCCGACGACAAAGTTATGTGCAGCGGGTATGGCGCTTGATGTCGCCAACGCTGTCGAAAACACAAAAGCACCGTTGTCTTCACTCAAGCTGCCTGTGCTGCCGTCGTCAAACCCGGCAATCCACTCGCTCCAGGTGCCTTGGGCGTACTTGTATTGCAGCCGCCCTATTAGGGTGAAAGATTTACCCTCCCACTTGCCTGAAGCCATGAGTTGCAGCGGGCTGAAGTCTTCAAACAGCTCTGACATTTTTCCCGTGCGCGCCAGCGTGTCACCACTGCGCACCACCGTGCTTTGGCAATAGCCGCACACGGCGTGCGTGGATTGCGCACTGCGAAACTCGACCGGTGCGCCACAGCCTGGGCAGGGCGCGCGATAGCTTCGCTGAAGGGATTCAGTGGCCAAGTGAATTACTTTTTAAATTAGTAATATCCGTTCGCCCTGAGCTAGTCGAAGGGTTCATGAAGACTTCGACTAGCTCAGTCCGAACGGGAGTGGTTGTTTATGGCAATCTCAGATCAAACCAGTTTTTTAAGCAACTCGGCTTTCTTGGCGCCAAACTCCTCTTGCGTCAAAATGCCCTTGGTTTTGAGTTCGCCCAACTTTTCAAGCGTCGCCATAATATCGTCAGGCTTGACTGTCGCCGCTGCGGCTGCGGCTGCTTGGTTCGCCCCTGAGTTCAACCCATCTTGTAAATTCTGTGCCAGCACCTGCCCCATGGCCAAGCCTGCGCCCATGCCCATGGCGTCGCCAGCGATGCCGCTGCCACCGCCCGAACCTTCGGCAAATTTCGGAATCGCCTGTGCGGTTTGGTACTGCATGAACTTGCCCATGTCGTTGCCCACCATGCCCATGCCGATTTTCTGGTCGAGGATTTTTTGCAGTTCTTCTGGCAGCGAGACGTTTTGCACCGTCATACCTTCCAGCTTCAAGCCGATTTTGGCAAATTCTGGTGCAAGCTGCGTCGTTAAAGCCTGCGCAAATGTCATTTGGTTAGATGCCAAGTCCAAAAACGGAATATTGCTGCTGGCAATCGCGTTGCTGATGTTTTGCAACACCAAACCGCGCAATTGACCATCAACCTCATCGACGCTATAACTTTCACGTGTACCAGAGATTTCGGTGTGGAACAACTTAGCGTCCGCAATACGGAAGTTGTAGTTACCAAAAGCGCGCAGGCGCACCGCCCCAAAGTCTTTGTCGCGGATGGTGATGGGCTGTGGTGTGCCCCATTTTTGGTCGATCTGCTGGCGGGTGCTGAAGAAGTAGACATCGCTTTTGAAAGGCGAGTCAAACAGCTTGTCCCAGTTTTTCAAATTCGTGAGCAACGGCAAGTTTTGCGTGGTGAGCTTGTAGGTACCCGGCACAAACACATCGGCCACTTTGCCTTCATTGACAAACACCGCGAGTTGCGATTCGCGCACGGTCAGTGAAGCCCCATTTTGAATCTCCATGTCTGCCATGGGGAAGCGCCAAGCTAAAGTGCCGTCGCTCTCCTCTGTCCATTGCAATA
Organism: Polaromonas sp.; assembly: GCA_013298815.1. Lineage (GTDB taxonomy): Bacteria > Pseudomonadota > Gammaproteobacteria > Burkholderiales > Burkholderiaceae_C > Aalborgiella. The sequence continues at coordinate 16,531 of JAAFJF010000020.1, forward strand.
CGTCAATAAACTGCTTCTTGAGAAAGTCCATCAATGCCATGGGTGACCTCGCTTTAGAAATGGGTAAAAGATAAAAATGACTTCAAAAAATCAAAAATATAAAAAAAGAAAATGAATAGTAACTGATTCAGCGTAAAAGAAATAAGAAAATCAAAACAAAAACACGGCAAGCTACATCATTACTTTCATGCTGAATTTTAAAAACCTGAGCTAAGTAGTTGATTTGTATACCCACACACAGCTACCACCATTTTCTGTGGATAACTTTGTTGATAGCTCCTGATTAGCGCATTGAAAGCCCCACAAATCAAGGCCTTAGACAAACTGCACAGAAATCGGGCAAAAAATTAAATCGTTATAAATCAACAAGTTAGCTATGCTATTTGTTTGATAGCAATTTGCAGTGTCGTTTTATTCGAAATGTTGCGGGGCACCATTTTTTGTTGACAACTCGATAAAAAATTTCAGCTATTTTGCTATTTTGCTATTTTTGTGCTAACCGTTGTGCTTTTGAGTGCGCATGCACCGCATCCACCAAGATTGCTACATTTTCAGGAGGTGTGAACTGGCTGATTCCGTGGCCCAAGTTGAAAATATGTGTAGCACCCGTGGTGGTTTTGTCGGTATGCGGCTGGCCAAAGCTGTTCAATACTTTGGTAACTTCGGTTTGAATCACGGCTGGGGTGGCGAAAAGCACATTCGGGTCGATGTTGCCTTGTAGTGCTTTTCCTACAGTTCCAGCATTACCGCCGACCAAGGCACGCGCTTTGGCCAAGTTCGCTGTCCAGTCCAGCCCCAACACGTCGCAATCCAAGCCACCCATCTCGTCCAGCCATAACGCACCACCTTTGGTGAAAACAATGCGCGGAATCACAACGCCATCATGGCTGCGTTTTAACTGAGCCAGTACGCGCTTGGTATAAGCCAAGCTGAACTCTTGGAACGCGCCATCGGCCAGAACACCACCCCAGCTGTCAAAAATCATCACGGCTTGTGCGCCAGCTTCGATTTGGGTGTTCAGGTACAGCGCGACCGAGTCCGCGTTGATCGCCAGCATGCGGTGCATCAAATCGGGGCGGCTGTACATCAGGGTTTTGACGTGGCGGTAGTCATCTGAGCCAGCGCCTTCAACCATGTAGCAAGCCAGCGTCCACGGGCTGCCCGAAAAACCGATCAACGGCACGCTGCCGCGCCCGTCCGCCTGCGTCAACGCTTTGCGGATTGACGACACGGCATCAAACACATAGCGCAGCTTGTCCATATCGGGCACAGCCAGCTTGGCCACGGCGGCTTCGTCGCGCACATTGTGAGCGAATTTCGGGCCTTCGCCCAAGGCAAAGCTGAGGCCTAAGCCCATCGCGTCTGGAATCGTCAAGATATCGCTGAACAAAATCGCAGCGTCCAATTTGTAGCGCGCTAGCGGCTGCAAAGTTACCTCGGTGGCGTAATCAGTATTCGTCGCCAAGCCCATGAAACTGCCGGCTTTGGCGCGGGTGTCGCGGTATTCGGGCAAATAGCGACCAGCTTGGCGCATCAACCACACAGGCGTGTGGTCAGACGCTTGGCGCATGCACGCTTGCAAGAAACTGGGGTTTTGTACGTGGCTAAAGTTGTGGATATGGTTAGTCGAAAAAGTCATGATTGCATTATCTCAGGCTTAAACAGCAGCAGCCTTACCCGTGCTCAAATCAACTTAAAGCAAATCTTAAAGTAAATGCTTAAGCCGTCGATGCTCGACCAGCAAACACCGATTCTCAACAACCGCCAAGCCCGCAGCGGTCGCCTCAGCTTTCGCCGTTTCGTTTTCAATTCCGAGTTGCATCCACAGCACTTGGGCTTCGATTTGCACCGCCTCAGAAGCGATGGGCGGAATATCAGCGCTGTTGCGAAAGCAATCGACCATATCGATTTTTTCGACTTTGGCGGCATCAATCAGCGTGGCATAGACCTTTTCACCCAAAATTGGAGTATTTGACGCTGCCGCCACAGGATTGATAGGAACGATGCGGTAACCCTGCGACTGCATATATTCAGCCACCTCATAGCTGTCGCGGTGGACTTTGGGTGACAAACCGACCACGGCGATGGTTTTGCAGGTTTTGAGGATGTTTAGGATGTCGGGTTGGTTCATGGAATCAGTATAAATTTAAAAAATTTCTATATACCTCTAAATCTTCCCAAGCGCTTGACGCACATCATCCACACTGATGATTTCAGACAACACCTGCGGCGCTTTGCCGGGTGCATACAGAACGTAAACCGGCACACCGCTGCGACCGAGGTCTTTCAAAGCAGCACCTATGGCAGGGTCACGCCGCGTCCAGTCTGCGCGCAGCAGTTGCACTTTTTTGGCGTCAAACTCGGCGAGTAATTCAGGTTTGGATAGCGTTGACTTTTTGTTGAATTGGCACGTCACGCACCACGCAGCAGTGAAATCGACAAATACCGGATGCCCTTTGGCGAGGAGCTGATCTACCTGCCCTGGCTCCCAGTTTTGCCAGCGGTCGCCAATATTGGCAGCCACGGCAGAAACATCGTTATTTTTGACAATATTTATACCTATAGCCGGCGTAATATATGCCAAAGCAGCTATAGAAATAATAGCAAAATAAAGCTTTGATTTGCCCTGCAAGCTCAGCGCCCACAGCAGCATGCACAGCATCAACAGAATCGCCAACAATGCGCCCGCACCGTCAATGCCGCTTTGCTGCCCCAGCACCCAGACCAGCCAAACCACGGTGGCAAACATGGGGAAGGCCATGAACTTTTTGAACGTGTCCATCCATGCGCCAGGCCTTGGCAAAGCGCGCGCCACGGCGGGAATGAAGCTGGCAGCAACATACGGCAGCGCCATGCCCACGCCGATGGCAGCAAAAATCAACAAAGCCTCAACCACTGGCAGCCCCAAGGCAAAACCCAGTGATGCGCCCATGAACGGCGCTGTGCAAGGCGATGCCACAGCAACCGCCAGCACGCCCGATAGAAACGAATCAACGGTAGGATTTTTAGACCGCGCAGCGGCGATGCTGGACGGCAGTACGCTGCCGAACTCAAACAAACCCGCTAAATTCATGCCCAAAACCGTGAAAAGCACCGCCAACCCCGCCACCACCAGCGGGTTTTGCAGCTGAAAGCCCCAGCCCAGCTGCTCGCCACCGGCTCTAAGCGCTAAAAATAACGCGCCCAAGGCCACAAATGACAGCACCACGCCCGCGAAATACGCTAAACCACTGCGCCTGTGCGCTACTTTGTCACCCGCGTGCTGCGTGAAACCCACCACTTTGAGTGCCAAGACGGGGAAAACGCAGGGCATCAAATTCAAAATCAGCCCACCCAACAGCGCGCCCAGCAACGCGGCAAACAGCGTTAAATTGATAGGCGCTGCCGTTAAATTAGCGTTTGAAGCGACATTTGCCGCATTAACTTTGTTTTCTGCCAAAGCTACCGCCAAGCCAGGCGACACCGTGGCTGCGGCTGCGACTTTGGGCCACACGCCTTGCACGGCCACCTCAGCACGCCAAGATTGTTCGCCTGATTTAAGCACCAGTGGCATAACTTCAGGGCTTTGGCTGCGCTGGCTGGACAACGGCAGGCTGATGCGCCAGACCGCACCCTGCCACTCCTGCTTGCCCGGCGCACTGTTTTCTATGACTTCTGCTGTTTCAGGGTAAAAATCTAGCGTTTTGCCGCGCAGTTCAGCGGGCAAGCCTTGTAATTCAAACTTCAGCTCATTGCCTTCAATCAGCGCTTTGCTGCTGGGTATGCCGCCACCTGCGTTGGCGATGATGGGTTTAGGCTGTGCTTTGAAAGCCGCTTCAAACGCTGCAGAATGAATCGCCGTTGAGCCCTTGGTCGGGATGCTGAGCGCAAATTCGCCCTCTTCAGGGATGCATTCCTCCTTACAAACCAGCCACTGCGCTTTGAGTTTGATGTCCAAATTGCTGTTGAGCAGTGAGGGCTTGAACGCTGGCGTGATGGTCAAAGGCACAGCCAGCAAAACCGAGTCTTCATAACCAAAATTGGTCAAACTGCCGATTTTTATCTTTTTAGGCGCAGGCCAAGCAATATCACCTGCCATCACACCCACAGGCAGCGTCCACGACATCTGAGTGGGCAGCCCAGAATCGCCAGAATTCTTCCAATAAGTGTGCCATTTGGGTTGATGCGCCAGCTGCAAACCCACCCAAACGGTGTTTGGCGTGATCTTGTCGTCTTGGCTTGCCGCCACCCCTTGCGGCGCATGCGCCAAAAGCTCTGCACGGACGCGCTCAGTGCTCACAACACTCTTGTTAGACGAATTTAAACCGATTTGGATGCTATTTTGAGGTGCATTTTGAGCACTAGCCAGCGTATTTACTGCCTGAGTAGCTATTAAAAATAGAGCAAAATAGGATGTTAGCGATGTTTTAAAGAATGTCATTGATGCATTATGAGTTTGTAATAAGCGCAAAGTTCCTGCGATTGTTACAAAAGATCACATGGCATCACTCATAAGTTCGTACTAAACGGACGGCATAACTGTTGTATGGCGCATTGGTGCCTAAGCTGCCCGTGCCAAAATAAACGTTCCAAATCAAGGCGTTGTCATCCTTTTGGTCTTTTTCACCTTCGTTGATACCTTCATGCAATTGGGTAGACGACCAAAACAATGCTTCGGGCGCGTTGGGGAAAGCATCTAAACAGATAGTGGGATGCGAGTCCATACGGACTAGGCTTTGCAGCTCTTGCACATTAGGCAGACGCCAGTCGGTGTAGCCTGCAAAGCCGCCGCGCTTGTTCAAGGTTTCGGGGATACGCATCGCCAAATCCCAGGTGTATTGCAAAACAACACCTTCACATTGCGCGCCAACTTGGCCTTGCGCGCATTGCATCCACATCAAATGCGTTTTAACATCAGTTACCGTGCCGTCGTTGTTTTCAACATAGCCCGCCAAGGTGACGTTTTCCCGATGATGGCGTGCATCTTCGATTTTGATTTGCGCTAGAACACGGGCAGCTTGTCTTTCATCGACCTGTTTTTGCGTGTTTGAAGCCATTTTGTGAAATTGTTCGACCAGGTATTTCACAGAGTTGGACTTCATCTCAACTGTAATCTGCTGGCCGTAGGCTATTAAATCTGCCTGCAGGCTGTCTCTTCGGGCAATCACATCGTCTAGCTCATGTAGAAAATGGCTAGCCTCATCCAAAGCGGCTTCAAATTTAATAAGCAGGGATTGGAAGTTAATCCAGTGGTCCCAAGTTTTCATGGTCAGGTAGGTGTTTATCTCTCGGTTCAAACCCAACAATCGCTCTAACGCATTGCGATGTTTAAAAACCAAAGTCCAAAGCGCGGACAGACCCGCTCTCATGTCTGTGTATTGTTGCTCAGTTAGCGTTGAATCCACGACGTGCATCACTTACTCCACATTTGCAGTAACCTGCATCAAACAAATTCATTCGTATATCTACTATACAAGCCAGCACAAAGATTTTGAAGCTCAGAAGTCCTTTTGCAACGGAAAATCAAGGAAAAATAGCGCTTTTGCCTAGGCTTGGCATGGCTGTGTTTGGCTGCTTCTGAGCATTTTTGCGCGGAATACAACTTTAATATTAGTCATCCACATCAACATGTTCGTCAGCATCCGTCAGCATAATAGGGGGATGACTGATATTTTGTTGTGCACCCTGAACGCCAAGTACATCCACGCCTCGCTAGGGCTGCGTTACTTACTCGCTAATATGGGTCATTTGCAAGCTCAAACCAGCTTATGCGAATTCACCATCAACCGCCCCACACAAGAGCTGGCTGACGAATTACTGGTCAAACAACCTCAAATCATCGGGTTTGGTATTTACATCTGGAACACGGTGCAAACCCTTGCCTTGGTCAAACGACTCAAAGCGCAGCGTCCAGACATCAAAATCATCTTAGGCGGGCCAGAGGTTAGCTTTGAGACGCTAGAGCAAGAAATCGTCCATTTGTCCGACCATGTCATCACCGGCTGGGGCGATGTGAGCTTTCCCAAACTCTGCCAAGCCTTGCTGTATGGCCCAAAACCGCTGATGAAAGTTATTGCGGGGGAGCAACCACCGTTAGCAGAGATTGCTTTGCCCTACGATTTGTACACCGACGACGACTTAGCGCATCGATTGCTCTACGTCGAAGCCTCGCGCGGCTGCCCGTTCAAATGCGAGTTTTGCTTGAGTTCACTCGACAAAACCGCTTGGGCGTTTGATTTGGAATTGTTTTTAGGCGAGTTAGAGACACTTTACAACCGTGGCGCACGTAATTTCAAATTTGTAGACAGAACCTTCAACCTCAAAATCGACGCTTCGGTGCGCATTTTGCAGTTCTTCTTGGATCGTTTAAGTTCTGATTTATTCGTGCATTTTGAAGTTATACCGGACCATTTACCGGACAAACTCAAAGACATGATTGCCCAATTCCCACCGGGCGTGCTGCAATTTGAGGTGGGCATTCAAAGCTTCAATATCGAAGTGCAACAGCGCATCTCGCGCCGGCAAGACAACGACAAAACCGCGGCCAATCTGGGCTGGCTGGTCAACGAGTCCAACGCGCATTTGCACACCGATTTGATTTTTGGCCTGCCGGGTGAGAGTTTGCAAAGCTTTGGCGAAGGCTTTGACCGCCTGTTTGCCATCAAACCGCATGAAATCCAGCTCGGTATTTTAAAGCGCCTGCGCGGCACGCCGATTGCGCGGCACACGCTTGAGCACGGCATGGTCTATGACTCGATGCCGCCGTATCAAATCCAGCAAACCAACGCGGTAAGTGCTTTGAATATGCAACGCTTTGCGCGGCTTGCAAGATATTGGGACTTAGTTGCCAATTCAGGCCGATTCAGCGGTGCGATGACTTTATTGCTCCAAGCTGAATCACCCTTTTGGTCATTCATGGATTTCAGCGATTGGTTGTGGCAAAGTTCACCTAAAACCCAAGGCAAAACCAGTGGCATCACCCCAGAGAATTTGATCGATGCACTGCACGCTTACCTCATTGATATACGAAAATTTGACGTTGAACTCGTCACAAAAACCTTGCTGGCCGACTACATCGCCAGTGGCGCACGCGCACGGCCGGATGTGTTGCGCAGTTTGATTCCTAAGTTGCCTCTTCCAAAACCTTCGCAAGCCAAAGCAGGTAAGCAATTAAGCCAGCGGCAAACACAGCACCAAAAGCAGACTGACGTAAATTCACAAACTGCAGAAAATATGGAAACTACAGGGATGAATGCATGATAGATGTCGTCATTTTATTTTTTATCTTTGGCTTAACGGCTGGTCTGTTACGCGCGGATTTGAAGCTACCCTTAGCACTTTATGAGTCACTTTCGCTGGTATTGCTCCTCACTATTGGCCTAAAGGGTGGCGAGGGCTTGGCACAACAGGCGCTCAAACCTCTACTGCCACAGCTCGGCTTGGTCATGCTGCTGGGCGTCGTGCTTACTTTCATTGCTTACGCAGTTTTGCGCTATGCGGGTCGACTAGGCAGAGCAGATGCGGCCTCTACTGCAGCGCATTACGGCTCGGTCAGCGTGGCGACTTATGCGGTGGGAAGCAACTGGCTCACCACGCGCGGCATTGCTTTTGAGCCGCAACTGGCGATTTTTCTCACTGTCATGGAAGTACCTGCCATCGTGGTCGGTATTGTTATCGCTCGCGGCATTGGCAAAGACACGCGCTGGGGCGTGCTGGCGCATGAGAGTTTTCTGGGTAAAGGCGTCACCCTGCTGATTGGCGGCATGGCGATTGGCTGGGCTGCAGGCCCTTTGGGCTTGGAGCCTATCAAAAACTTGTTCTATGACTTGTTCAAAGGTGCGTTGGCGCTTTTCCTTTTGGAAATGGGGCTGATTGTGGCGAAACAAACCAAAGAACTTCGCTCCCGGGGTCTGTTTATCGTCATCTTCGGTGTTTGTATGCCACTGGTATCAGCTGCGCTGGGTATGGCCTGCGGGTTGGCTTTGAATTTATCAGTGGGTGGCACAACCTTGCTGGCCACCTTAGCCGCCAGCGCTTCCTACATTGCTGTGCCGGCTGCCATGCGCTTGGCGCTGCCAGAGGCTAACCCTGGCTTGTCGCTAGGCGCGGTACTGGGCGTTACTTTTCCCTTCAATATTTTGATTGGCATACCGATTTACTATTGGTTGGCCGTCAAGTTTTCAGGATGAACACCATGACACAAACCCACGAAACAAGAAGCCTCCTGACGGTGGTGACAGAAGCTGCAATAGAGACCTCCCTTTTGCGAGACCTAGACAAACTAGGCGTCGGCGGCTATACCGTGACTGATGCGCGTGGCCGTGGTAGCCGTGGTGTACGCGATGCCGCATGGAAGGAAGCTGCCAACATTCGCATTGAGGTGATTTGTAGCCGCACTATGGCTGAAACCATCCTCCAGCACCTACAAACCCACTACTACGCCAACTACGCTATGGTGTCTTTCATACGGGATGTTGAGGTTTTACGGCCTGAGAAATTTTGATTTTTAAGCGTGTTTTTTAGGCATAAGTCACCCAATCCGGCAAATCCTCCAAATGCGGTAGCGTGTTGTACGTCACCAGCATGTGGCGTTTGGGAGTGAAGGCGATTTCGGTGATGGAGCAGTTGCGGATGCGCAGGTTTAACTCGATGGTGGTTTCTGGTGTTGTGCCTAGGATGTGGCCGACGGCTGTTGAGATCGGGCCGCCGCTAGAGACGATGAGGACATTGCCAGAAGTTTTTTCCGAATGGTTTTTACGCACATGGTCAAGCGCGCTAACCACACCTTGCTGAAAATCGACATAGCTGGGCATGCCCACGGGGCTGACAACACCGTTCATCCATTGCGTCAAACCGTCTTTGAGTAATCGAAAATGATGTCGGTACATCTCTGGCGTATCGGGCTTTTCTAGTTTGACGGGGTGAATCGCGCCTATCACCGCCTCGCTGTCATATTCGTTCAAACCCGGCCATTGCAGCGGCTCATGCGCAAAGCCAGCGCCTTTAGCAATACTTTGCCAAGTTTGCATGTGGCGGCGCAGTGTGCCGGTGATGACGGCATCAAACTGCATGTTTTTTTGTTTGAAATACGCACCCAAGCGTTCAGCCTGTTTGTGACCCAGCTCGCTCAAGTTGTCGTAATCAGCTGCGCCAAACGAAGCCTGGCCGTGGCGTACTAAATAGAGATTTCCCATGTAGACATTGTCAACGCCTCTGCTTTAATTATTAGTCGCAGCCACGACAGCCAGTTGCCCCACTTGGACGCTAACGGTGATGCGCCTGCTCGGCCCTAAATACTCGCCATCTGCAGCGATGGGCGCGGGTGTGGCGGCCTCAATCTGCATGGTTTGGAACGGTTGGGTGCGCACTTTAGGGTGGCTCAAGTGCCTGCCAACCAACAAGCGGGGTAACAACAGCAAGGTTTGCAACAAGCTCACATCGCCTGCCAGCAGCAAATTCAGCCGCCCATCGTCAATCCGTGCATGAGGCACAGCTGGCATACCAGCGCCAAAAGTACGGGTATTGAGCGTGGAGGCAAACAGCGCACGACCCGAATGAACGTGCTCACCATCAACGCTGACGTCCATGCGCCAGGTACGAAAATTCACCAACTCGCGCACCGTCGCCAGCAAATAGCGCGGCAAACCGCGTAGCCACTTGGGACCGTTGATGGCACGCAGCCCCACAGATGAGTCAAAACCTGTGGTCAAGCTGGAAATGAAAGGCACGCTACATACTTTTGGATGACCACTTTCATCGACCTCAAATTCGGCCAAACCGATGTCAACGTTTGTCGCAACGCCGTTCAAACCATGCGCCATTGCTTTTTCCCAGCTCAAGCCATATAGCCCCAGCGCCCGCGCTGTGTCGTTGCCGCTGCCAAAAGGGACGAGAGCGGCAATATGATGCCCTTTTAGCAAACTAGGCAGCATTTGGTTCAAAGTGCCATCACCACCCACAACGACGACACGACTGGCTTGCGGCAACGCGTCCACCAATAAACGCGCATTCACCACGGAATCTGGCATCTCCAAAGCAATCTGTGGTGAATTTTTTTTAAGCCACATCCGCATAGGCTCGGCTACTGCAGCCGCTTTACCGCCAGCGGCATGTGGGTTGAGCAGGACAATCGTTTTTGTCATGCTGGCAAGGGTTAAATGCCGTGGCTTTGCAGCTCTACCAGGCCTTTGGGTGTTTTCAGGGTGACGGTGATATTGGCATCACCCGCAGACACAGTGACGCCCGTCAACCCAATCACGTCATACGCGGCTTGGAGTTTTTCAGGCGTGGGCGAGGTCACTGCGACGCTTTGCAACGACACGCCTGAGCGCGGCAAGGTGTTTCTGGGGTGCAGGCGCAGTGGTTCTTCAGCACCTGATTTGCCCCATTGAATCAAACTGGGCAATGCGCCGTTGAACAAACGCTGGCCATCGTCGCGCACGGTGATTTTCCACTCCAAGCGGCCTTTGCGAGTGGGACGACTGGCTTCTACGGCTGCGCCACGGTCTATGCCAATTGCTTTTAAGGCAGTACGACCAGCTTGGATATCGTCTGTATTGGCTACAAAATGCACCAAGCGTGGCTCTTTGGCGACGGCGGCTTGCAGCGCTGAGTCATCCATATCGAACCAACGGCTCTTTTGAGCCTCATTTTTACCCTTATTTTGACTCTTATTTTGACCATTAGCCGGCGTATTTATTGCCTGAGCAGCTATTTTTTTGATAGCAATAATCTCAAAATAAGCGAGTGGAAAGTTGGGTGTGGCAATCTTAAAAATGCGGTTATGCGTGCCAAACTGCGGGTGGTCGCCACCAGGCTGGGGGGTGATGCCCAACGTCGCCTCGCACCACGCAACGCCTTGTTCCAGCGTGTGTGCAAAGACGACGATGTGATCTATTTGTGCTTTTAATGTACTTGTGTTCATAGCTTAACCATACCATCGATACACGTGACCACAGCGCCACCCACCCAAATTTGTCCACTGGCGTCGCGTTCGATATTGACGCGGCCTGCGCGGTCTAGGCACATGCCTTGGGATGCCGTGTAGCTTTCGGGCAAATAGCCGTCTTCTATCAACCACTGCGCAAGACTAGCGTTCAGACTGCCGGTGACGGGGTCTTCGCAGGATTGCATGAAGGCGCGGACTTCGATATCAGCCGTTTCAGCTTCTGCATGTGCCTCAAAAGAAGCTGCCTGTGCGGCAAAAGCACGTGCTTCACGGCTTGATTTTGCTATTAATTGCGTAGCTGGTAAGGCAGCATATACACCGGCTACGCCCACATCTAACCTTAAATTTTTCAAGGTGATGTAATTGGGTGTGATTTGCAAAACCGTGTCCGTGCTGTCAAGTAGCAAACCCAACCACTGCGCCCCGTTGTCTAAAAACTGCGCCGCAATGATCTGCTGCGAGCTGATGCCCAGTGCACCGGCCACTTGCGCTAATTTGCTAGCACTGAGTGCGCTGCGTTTAAGCGCGGGCGCTGCAAAAGCTAAGGTCGATACGTTTTGCCGAATCTGCACCAAGCCGACGGCAGATTCTTGAACAACCAAACCCTGCATTTTCGGCTTGCCGCCCGCCTCTAGCCAAGCGTGGCAAGTGCCCAGTGTGGGATGACCAGCGAAGGGCAACTCACTGTCTGGGGTGAAAATGCGAACGCGGTAGTCTGCCTCTGCGTGGGTGGGTGGCAGCAAAAACGTGGTTTCGGACAGATTCGTCCAGCGCGCAAACGCCGCCATCTCAGCATCGCTCAGCTCCGCGCCATCCAGTACGACGGCCAGTGGGTTGCCTAGATACGGCGTGGCTGTAAAAACGTCAACTTGCTTGAAAGCGCGGTTTTTCAGGTAAGGATTGCCGCCCGCTCGCCCTGAGCCTGTCGAAGGGTTCTTCAAGACTTCGACAGGCTCAGTCCGAACGGTATTTTTTGAATCTATAACAATCACACCATGTTTTCGCGGATAGCCTCCGCCAGCGCTTTGATACCAATGTTGATTTGATCGACCGATGCCGTCACAAAACTCAAACGCAGCGTGCGCGGGTCAGCATTGTCTGCATAAAAAGGCGAACCTGGCACGAAAGCGACGTTTTTATCAACCGCTTTTGGCAACAGCGCCACAGCGCTCATGCCAGCAGGCAAACGCGCCCACAAGAACATGCCGCCATCGGGTGAGTTCCAAGTCACGCTTTTGTCTGGGTTACCAGGTGTCACCGGCATTTCGCGCGCCAACGCCGTCAACATCGCATCGCGTTGCGATTTGTAGAGCTTGCGAATCATCGGCACGTGTTTGTCCAAAAAGTCGCCCTGCATCACTTCGGATGCAATGCGTTGGTTAAAACTTGGCGTGTGCAAATCAGCCGCTTGCTTAGCTTGCAAAATTTTGGGGTACAAAGCCTTTGGCAGCACCATGAAGCCCAAGCGCAAACCAGGGGCTAGCACTTTGCTGAACGAGCCTAGGTAAACGCAGCCATCAGGGTTGCGCGCGGTTAACGGTAGCGGTGGGTGTTCGTCAAACCACAACTCGCCATAAGGGTTGTCTTCAATGATGGGCAAACCGATTTCAGCAGCAGCGGCGCTGAGTTGCGCGCGGCGTGCTTCGGTCATGGAGCGGCCAGTCGGGTTTTGGAAATTAGGTAGCACATATAAAAAGCGGGCGTCCTTTGCCTTAGCCTTCAAGTCGGCAATATCAATGCCTTCTTCGTCACTTGCCACAGAGACCACATCAGGCTCCATCGGCGTGAAGGCTTGCAACGCGCCTAAATAGGTTGGCGTTTCAACGATGATTTTGCTGCCTTCGTCGATCAAAATCTTAGCCAACAAATCTAGACCTTGCTGTGAACCGGTGGTGATCAAAATTTGGTCAGGGTCAACGGCCCAAGGCAAACCAGCGGCCACTTGCGCACGCAAGGGCGCAAAACCTTCGCTAGCGGCGTATTGCAATGCCGCTTTGCCCTCTTCACCCAAAACCTTGGCACAAGCAGTGGCAAATTCAGTGATTGGGAAGGTCAAAGGCGATGGCAAACCGCCAGCGAAGCTGATGATGCCGGGCTTGTCCGTCACCTTCAGGATTTCGCGAATCACTGAAGGGTTCATTTTTTCGGCACGTTTGGCCTGTTTCCACTGCATCGTCGTGTGCATCGTTGTATTCATGCTCATGATATTTCCTAGTTCTTTTGTAAATTGGATTTTAAATCACCCTTGAAACATGGGCAGCACAATGGGGTATAGCGAAGCTATCAGCATAACCGCCATCGTGACATTGAAAATTTTCAGATTTTTAGGGTCTTGCAAAAACCGCCGCATCGCGCTGCCAAACCAGCCCCAGCAAGCAACAAGCGGCAGGTTGATTGCCCCAAAAACCAGCACCACCAGCAGCACTTGGCTGAGTTTTGAGCCAAACTCTGCATCAGTGGCAGCGGACGCATAGGTCGTGATAGCGCTTATCGCCATGAACCACGCCTTAGGATTCACCCACTGAAACGCTGTGGCAGCCCAAAAACCCATAGGTTTCGCCGCTTTACCCTCGCCTGAATTCGAGGAAGGTGGCCCAGAATTAGCAATTTTCCAAGCCAACCACAGCAAATACGCCGTCCCGCCATAACGCAAAACCGTCTCTAACTGCGGAAACACGGTAAACATGGTCTGCAGCCCCATGCCTACGCAAAAAATCATGAAGCAAAACCCCAGCGTGATACCCATCAAGTGCGGGATGGAACGTTTCATGCCGAAATTGACGCCAGAGGTCAAAATCATCAAGTTATTCGGCCCCGGCGTGCCAGATGAGACTGCGGCGAAGACGGACAGGGCGAGTAATTGGTCGGTTGTCATTTTTTAGTCTCCATAGCTACTCTCCACCTTCTGGTCCATAAAACACCACCCAAGTCACAAAATCATCACTGAAATTTTCGAACCGATGCTCAACCCCGGCGGCCACAAAAAAAACATCGCCCGCAGCAGCGTCAAACTTTTGACCATTGATATCAATTTGCCCAGTACCGCTATGGATGAAATACAACTCGTCCAGCTTGTGCGGTTGCTGCAGATCAATCCCTTTAGGTGCATAAACCTCCACGCTCATAGACCCACCCGCCATCATGGTGGCAAATGGTGCGCCTTGCGGGTAGGTGGCTGTGGGCGCGGCTGGCAAGCGCTTCAGGGCTTGGGAAATGGAGGCTTTCATAAATACTTTTAATCCACAATAAATAGCTTCGCCCCCAACGGCGCTGTTGAGCGATGCGGTTCTGCGTTGTCGGCGACTTGGTAGCTCATGCCTGCTTTTAGCGTAAAAGTTCGGCCATCTTCAAGTTCTGTGTGCAACTCACCCTGTAGACACAGCAAAATATGACCTTTGACGCACCAGTGGTCAGACACATAACCTGCGGTGTATTCAACCATGCGGACGCGAACATCACCAAACTGCTGAGTGCGCCAAAAAGCTTTGCCAGCTTGGGCTGATTTTTCTACGGGTTCGACACTTGACCAATCGGTCGTTCCGAACGGGATGTTTTGCCTATTCATACACGAGCCCCTCCAATATGAGTAAGCGCTCGGTTTACATACTCGTCCTTTTCACCCACAGGTGCGAAATAGCGCAAAGCCTCGGTGGCTTGTTCTAAACCTCTTAAACGCAAAATCAACCAAGCAGATACATATTGTGCGGATAAACAACCGCCTGCTGTCGCGATATTGCCATTGGCATAAAACGCTTGGTTCAAGACATTAACGCCTGCGGCTTGAACCCATGGCTTGCTGGTGGTATCCGTGCAGGCGGGTGTTTTGCCAATCAACCCTAACTTCGCCATCAAAAATGTGCCCGAACACTGCGAAACGATGAGCTGCTTTTGCGAATCCAACTTGATTTGCCCCATGATGGATGCATCATTCCCCACTTCGCGTGTTTTCATGCCGCTGCCAATCAGCACGGCATCGGCTGAATTGGCTTCGTGCAGATCAATATGTGTATCAATCGTCAAACCGTTCATGGATGTCACGCGCGGCGTTGGACTGGCAATGCTGACGCGCCAATCAGTGTCACCCAACAATGAAATACGACTCAACATGCCGTAAGCAATCAAAGAATCTAGCTCGTTGAAGCCGTCAAAAGTCAAGATAGCGATGTGTTCTTTCATAATTTCCTCGTTTCACCCACTGGCATCTTCTTCCCCACAAACACCGTCGCAATCACCGCCAAGCCAAAACCCAGCGTCATGGCATCAACTTTTTCACCTAAGAGCGGAATGGCGAACAGCAGGCTTAAAAACGGCTGGACTAGCTGCACTTGGCTGACGCGGACTGCGCCGCCCAGCGCCAAGCCGCGGTACCACGCAAAAAAACCCAGCCACATAGAGAAAACGGCAACGTAGGCAAATGCCCACCAACTGCTGGGGTGGATGGCGTCGAAGTTGGAGGGTAAATTCAGCCAAGTCATGGGCACTGTGATTGGCAAGGACAACACCAACACCCAGCAAATGACCCGCTCTGCGCCCAAAGACGGCGTTAAACGTGCGCCGCCTATGTAGCCAAACGAAGCGCTGAGCATAGCGAGCAGCAAGAAAACGTCTGCAGTGTGCAAGCTGAAGTGCCCCGAAGCATCCGCAGATCGCATCACCATAAAACCCAAGACAAGCATTGTTCCCAACACCGCGCATAGCCAAAAGCCGGCGCTGGGTTTTTGACGAAACCAAAGCGCAGCAATCACGGCCGTGGTGAGTGGTAACAAGCCAGTAACGACTGCGCCGTGCGTGCTGGGCACGTATTGCAGCGCCAAAGACATAAAAAGCGGAAAGCCGACGACCACGCCACAGGCGGTGAAAGCCAGCAAGCCCCACTCTGAAGCATTTGGCAGCTTCCAAGACATTTTTTGTCCTATTTTCTGACTAAAATCACGCTCTAGCCAGCGTTTATACTGCCTCAGCAGATATAAAATTGATAGCAATCCAGCTACAGCAGCACGACCAAAGGTGATGAACCAAGGGGTCAGCTGTGGGTCTGTAGCGGTGCCGACGGCGAGCTTAGTCATGGGCAGGGTGGCGGCAAACAGTGTCACGCCTAGCAGGCCTAGCCAAAGACCAGTTTTGACATTTTTCGCGGAAGTTTGGGCAGAGTTCATGTCAAAAAGTCGCCATCCAAGCGGCTGTTATCGTCAAAACCACTGCCATGAAACGGTTAAACCACGCCAACCTTTGCCCGATTTGTAGCCATTCACGCAACAACGAGCCCATCGCCGCATACGCCAAATTGCTCGCAAAAGCATAGGCCAGCAAAATAGGAAACATCAGCAAAAAGCGACTGGTCGCGTCTGGTTTACCCGCAATCCAACCCGCCACCAGAGCCAGCGCCAGCATCCACGCCTTGATATTCAAAAACTGCAGCATCACGCCCTGCCAAAAAGTCACCTTCAATCGCGACTCGTCTACCGAACTTAGCTGGCTAGCCATGCCTATTTTGTAAGCCAACCACAGCAAATAGCCCACGCCCAGCACTTTGATAGCCAGACGCAAGGCGGGAATAGCGACCACCAAAGCACCCACACCACCCGCGCACAAACTGAAAAGTAGCCCCCAGCCGACGGGCACGGCACAGACAAACGTCATCGCCCGCTTTAAACCGTAGTTAGCCGCTAGTGCGGTGGAAAGCGTCGTATTTGGTCCCGGCGTGAAGCTGGCCGCAGTGGTTAAAGCCAACAAGGCCAATAGTTCTGTCGTAGTCATTCTGTGGCGTTCATTCAGATGTGATCATTTTGATTCTAAGTTTGACAATGTAAGTCATAAAACAATACACTATCAATACAGTACAGCAATTCACTTTATTTCAGTGTATTGCTAATTTTTGCGATACACCATACCAATACGACATCAAGATCATGGCAAGCGAGTTACTCAACACCAGCAAATCCATGACCTTGGCAGAACAGCTCAGTAGCCGCTTTGCCGAACGGATCAACAGCCGCCTGATGGCGCCTGGCTCGCGACTGCCTTCAGTGCGCCAATGTGCACAGCAGCAGCAGGTCAGCCCCTCTACCGTGGTGGCGGCATATGACCAACTGCTAGCCCTAGGCTTGGTTGAGGCACGCAAAAACAGAGGTTTTTTTGTGCGAGAAGCTACACAAAACATCTCTTCAGCACAAAGTAAAAATGCAGCTATAAATTTAGGGCATTATCCAAACAATGGTGAGGTTACAGCCGGCTTATTTACTGCCGAAACAGCTATTATTAATATAGCAAAATTGCATGCGCCGCAGCCCCTAACAAGACCAGTGAATGCCGCCATGCTGATTCGCGGCATGTTTGTGCAAGGCAGCGGCAAACCCCAGCCTGGCATGGGTACGTTTCCCCCTGAATGGCTGGCGTCCAGCTTTTTATCGAGCGCGGTACGCAAGGTCACCAGCCCAGCGGAGTTGCAAAAGTTTTCACTGTCGTATGGCGAACCCTTGGGTGATTCTGCGCTGCGCAAATCGTTGTCAAACAAGCTTGCCAGCATCAACATATCGGCCAGCCCTGAGCAAATCATCACCACCGTGGGTGCAACACATGCGCTAGACATGGTCAGCCGTACGCTGCTAAAAGCGGGTGACACCGTGATGGTGGAAGAGCCCGGCTGGGCGATAGAGTTCGCCCGCCTGCAAATGCTGGGTTTGCGTATTTTGCCCGTGCCGCGCGGCCCCGATGGGCCTGATTTGGCGGTAATGGCACAATATTGCGAGGCTTATCGAGGGTCTGACAGCCGCCCTAAACTCTTCGTCAGCGTCAGCGTGCTGCACAACCCCACGGGTTACAGCTTGTCGCCCGGCAGTGCCCATAGCATTTTGAAGCTGGCGAATCAGTTTGACTTTCATATCGTAGAAGACGACACCTACAGCCACATCGCCCCCGCCCACGCCACGCGGCTGTGTGCTCTGGACGGTTTGCAACGCACGATTTATGTCAGCGGTTTTGCAAAAATCCTCGCTCCCAACTGGCGCGTGGGCTACCTAGCCGCTCCGCCGAACTTGGTGGAGCAATTGCTGGACACCAAATTACTCGCCACGCTGACCACGCCATCACTCCTAGAAAAAGCCGTCAGCCACTGCATAGACCAAGGCCAGCTGCGCCGCCACGCCGAGCGCATTCGCACCCAGCTTGACGCCGCACGTGGCAGGTCGGTGAAGTTAGCCCTTACTCATGGCTGCACATTAGCGGCTGAGCCTGCGGGATTGTTTGGTTGGGTAGATACAGGTGTTGATACTGACGCCCTAGCGCAACGCATGCTAGACCACGGCTACCTGCTTGCGCCTGGCGCTTTGTTTTTAGCGGATCGCAGGCCGAGCACGCTGATGCGGATTAACTTTGCGACGACGCAAAATGCGGAATTTTGGGGAGTGTTTGCTAAAGAAACGGCGAAGATGAGCGGCTGATGAGAGGATAAAAGCCTCAAGATCAAGCGCACAAAAGAAAATCCACAAAAGAAAATCCACAAAAGAAAACGCCCTTAGAAATCTTTCAACTTCTAAAGGCGTTCAAGTCTTATGGTGCGGCCGGCAGGAATTGAACCCACGACCCTCTGGTTCGTAGCCAGATACTCTATCCAACTGAGCTACGGCCGCACAGCATGTAGATTATAGCGCGAAAATCATCCTAAAAACCATCGCCCTGTATATAGCCAACAATCTCCCCCCGTGGGTTGAGCACGGCCACCCAATCTTGTCTTGCAATGATAGGAAGATAGCGCATCAGCTCCTGACCTGCAGCAACTTGTAGCTTGTCAATTTCCGCCAGCTTACTGGGATGTTTTTTAACAAAGTCGGCCATGGACTTTGCTTTCGCGTAGGCTTTGGCTGCTTGTGCGGCGTCATACGGTGCATAAAAGCTAGGGCGCTCACCAAAGTCACGGCCTCCTTGTACGGATTCAAACATGACTTTTTCACGCTCTTCCTTGCTGGCTTCTCGCAACCCCACTGTTTGCGGACCTTTGAAAAACTTGGGCTGCAAGGTTTCTGGCAGTTTGTGTAACTCAGCCGCGTCGACATCTGCTAAAGCGATGACCTTAAATCTGTCAAATTCATGTACCAAATACAACGGTCGCGCAACATGCAATGTCCAAACCCCATAAGCCAATGCAGCCAACTGCACCAGAACCACCAAACCTAAATCAGTCACTAATTCGCGTTTTGGTTTTGTAGGATTGAATAATACCAGCGTTAGTATTGGCCCACAGACTAAGTCAACACCCATAATTAGTAAAAATAGTTCTGTGCCGCCTGCAAGTTCTCGAAAAGGGTGCGGATACCATGCACCAAACATTGGAATAGCAACAATAGCGGCAATAATCAAACTCGAAAAGTAATGCCACAACATAGCAGTTCCAGCTGTCCTGAACCGCGACCAATTTATTTTTAACATATTCTCCTTAGCAACGAAAAACCCGCCGAAGCGGGTTTTGATATTAAAGCTAGGTATTTACTTTATACACGACATTCAGATGGTGCATATTTAGCCAACAATGTACCATTAGGACCGCCTTTGGTTGAACCTGCAACGTTACAGTTCCAGATGATTTTATCAGTCAGTGGTATGCCGTTTGCAAGAGCTGTAGCAGCAGCACCATTACGTGGCGATAGAACTAAAGTCGAACCGCCTGCACCAGATGAAGCTGAGTAGGTGACTGTAATATCTCCTGTAGCAGCCGTAATTCCGATTGAAGTTACATTACGTGATACTGCAGTCATTACGTTGGCAAACGTTCCAGCAGCCGGCAGTCCAAGCGCCGCTACACTTGGGAAAGGCAGAACTGGGCTAGATGAAAATGTTTCAGTAACAGCCAGCTTTGGCCCTTGTGCAAGACTTAGACCTTCAGTGACCTTAGCTCGCACCGTGTAGTCTTGATAAGCAGGCAAAGCAATCGCAGCCAAAATACCGATAATCGCCACAACAATCATCAATTCGATCAATGTAAAACCTTTTTGTAGGTTACGTTTAACTTGGTTCATAATAAACTCCAATAAAAATAAGTTGAGAGAAAAGACTAAGGAAAACAGAAGAAATTTCGAATTTTTAGGTTTTTAACTTCTTCAATCCGCCCCAACCGGGGTCAGAACCTAGACTTTAACTGAAATATCGGTCTATCAAAATAAATTTATTGCATTTGATGCCAAATTGCTACAAATAATTACATTTACGTGCTTTTTCTCACGCAATTAGAGTGTAAGAGTTTTTTTCAACAGCGTTTCAGTATGTATACCCCAGCTGATACCATCTTTAGTATGCAGACACAAAAACACTTGCACGAGCTATTTGATACAAACACTGCGAACTTGCTTCAAATCCGTCAAGCCTTGCAAGACTTTGGTCATACCATCCATTTTCAGAGTATGCATACCACCTGCAACAGCACTGGAGAAAATGGTTGAAACTCTTGCACGTTCCTGCACCAATTTTTTGACGTCATCGTCAGCCAGTAGCAGCTCATGAAGACCCACGCGTCCCTTGTAACCTGTTTTCGCGCAGCGGGAGCAACCTACTGGGCGATACATGGTAATGCGACCGCCTTCGCCGTAGTTTTCCACCCAACTTTGGTAAAGTTTTTTTGCTTCGCCCGGCGCATCTGCCAACCAAGCTGGCGTGTGACGCAACTCTTCGGCATATTCACTGATGAAGCTTTGTAATTCAGGCCCCGCTGGCGAATAGACCTCTTTGCACGAGCACAAGCGCTTAGCAAGACGCTGTGCCAACACACCCAATAGCGCATCAGCGAAGTTGAAGGGGTCCATTCCCATGTCTAAAAGGCGCGTAATGGACTCTGGTGCTGAGTTGGTGTGCAGCGTCGAAAACACCATATGCCCCGTTAAAGACGCTTCCACGCCCATAGAAACGGTTTCATGATCGCGTGATTCACCCACCATGATGATGTCTGGGTCTGCACGCAAAAAAGAGCGCATCAGCATGGCGAAGTCAATACCCGCTTTTTTATTGACTTGTACTTGCCTTAAACCTTTTTGGGTAATTTCAACCGGGTCCTCCGCCGTCCAGATTTTGGTGTCTGGTGTGTTGAGCGTTGCCAAGATGGAGTGAAGCGTAGTAGTTTTACCTGAGCCAGTAGGTCCGCAAACATAAAATAAACCGTAAGGCTTGTGAATAACACTATTTAAACGATCCATGTTGTGCTTTGTTAAGCCCAATTGCTCCATGGGGATAGCCTCACCACCTGCCAAGATACGCATAACTACGTCCTCAACCCCGCCCGCAGAGGGTAAGGTTGCGACACGAAGCTCAATATCCAAAGGACCGAATTTTTTAAACGGTATCTTGCCATCTTGCGGTCTACGAGTTTCAGAAATATCCAAATCAGACATGATTTTGATACGTGCAACAATAGCTTGGCGTAAATGGCGCGGCGCATCTATATAAGGAACCAAGCTGCCGTCAATGCGCAAGCGCACCCCTACATTGGCTTTGCCTTGACCAGGCTCGATATGAATGTCCGAAGCCTTCTTTTGATAGGCTTCAAGGATCACCTTGTTGACGAACTTGACAACCTCGTTATCCGCTGTCGAGCTGGCTAAGTAATCCTCTTCTTCGCCTTCTTCTTGCATGGGGCGACTAAGGTTAGCCAACAAGTGATCGATGTTACCGTCGCCGTCAGCATTACCAAAAATCAAGTCTAAAGTTTGATTAAATTCTGATTGCGAGGTAACTGTGTATTTGAATTTTGTCTCACGCGGAAACATATGCTGCACAACATAGGTGCTGCGAACGTTCTCGGGGTTGATGCACATGACGAGCAAGCCCTCGAACGACTCTTCCAACGGTATCCAACCTTGTTCGGATAAGAAATCTCGTTTTAAAGCACCATGCAATTTTTCGGTGTTGAAGCGGGCCTTGCTATATGGCTCGTAAGGCGTGCCGAAAAACAAAGCCAGAGCTTGTCCAATTTGTGCGGGCGTCACATTGTGCTCATCTATCATGAGCTGTTCAATAGTCCCATCTTTGTCGCCGCGCTTGGCAAGACAATCGTGCAGACCAGCCTTACTGATGGCTCCGGAATTAACCAAGCCATCGTATTTGCTAGGCTGAGCCATGCGTTGTCCTACGGCTTGAGGGGCGGCAGGTTTCGCTGAAACGTTATTTGTAGCAGTTGCTTTACTTGTTGCCATTAGTTGTGCATTTCCAGATTTCTTAGGTCGCTGCAAGGCAGTGGCCAATGTTTGACATAACCGAGAACTAGCTTCGATTTGAAGTTGTGTAAAAGGCTGCTCATTTTTATTATTGATTACTTCTAAAATACCTAACAAGGCATTACCTGCCATGATAGGGCTAATTATCATCTGTACGCTGCGAAAACCCGTGGATTTATCCACCGCATCTGCAAATCTTAGCTCAGGATGGATGCGCTGCAAAGCTGCTGAATTGCTAACATCAGGAATATTTAGCTGTTTTTTAGTCAATGCCACAAATCCAGCTAAGCTTTTGGGACTAATCGGCAGCTTAATCCTCAGATTAGTAGATATGCCTGTTGTCACCTTCGAACTTATGGTCATCCCATCGTCATTGGCAAGAAAAAGTCCAATGCACTGTGACTGCAAGACCTCGCAGGCAGCTACACACCACGATTGAATGCTTTCATCAAAACTAACCGACGTCAACAATTGACGGTTTAACACCTCAAGCTGCGCGTATAAGCTCGTCTGCTCGCTTGTGGTCATAGTTCTATGGAATGCTTGGCGAAATAATCTTTAATCCAAAATGAATCATATTTCATTACACGACATGTTTTTCATGCACTCAAATCTACAGGCGTAAATACCGTGAATATGTCATGTTTACCGGCTAGTTGCACTTTATCAATCTCGTGCCAATTAAATTTTTGCTGGCTTGATAATGTAGCCCTCATCGTGCTGGAGCCTACCAAAATAGGAACATCGTATTTTTTTGTGAGCCCCTCTAACCTAGAGGCGACGTTGACCGCATCACCGACTACTGTATAACTACGACGCATAAATGATCCCATGTCTCCAACACACATTTGCCCTGTATTTATACCAATACCTAGCTTTATGATAGGTAGCCCCATTGCACGATGTTCTTGATTTATAAGTTTGATCGCCTTGGTAATGTCAATTGCAGCTAAAACAGCTAACTCTGCATGGTTCGCCATGCTGACTGGGGCGCCCCAAAATGCCATCATGCAATCACCCATATATTTATCTACAGTCCCACGCCTGTCAACAATGATCTGAGTTAAACGTCCAAAAACATCATTGAGCATCTGCTGCAGCTGAGCTGGCTCTAAGTTTTCAGCTAATTGGGTAAACCCACGCAGATCGCAAAACAGAACGGTTAAGTTCTTATTGACCGCTTTCATGGTGTGGTTGTACGGCTCGAGCACCATCTCATCAACAAGTTGTGGCGGCACGTAACTTCCAAACAGTTTAGTCAACTCGCGTTTAGATTTGCTCTCTACAAAATAGCCATAACTCATATTTAGCATGTACGCAATGAATGATAAAAAAATCAATGAAGCTAGCGGAAATGCCAAGCCATGCGCAACAAACAAATATATATTTAATGCGCCAGGTATCAGCAAAGTTGAAATGCTAAATGCCAAGGCTTTTGTAGCAGTCAGGCCTGGCAAGACAAAAGCAAGAGATAACCCAACCAGCAATAAAACAGCCACTTCAGCACCTAAAGCATAGTCAGGTACCACAATTGATTTTTCGTCGAGCATGCTGGACAGCAAGTTTGCATGCGTTTCTACGCCAGGATAGGCTTGTCCAGCAGGTGTATTTCGCAAGTCGAGCAAGCCCGGCGCACTTGATCCCACCAAAATGATTTTTCCACTCAACTCTTGCGGGGTAATCCGGCGATTAATCACATCGGTCGCAGAAACATATCGAAAAGATCCACCAGATACGCCTCCCGCGCCGCGATAGGGAACCAAGACGGCGGCTCGGTCATCTACCTTGATGCGCTTCACATTTGCTTGTGCCGGCTCGTCGACTAACTTGATGGCATCCATAGAACCCGAATCCGCGCCACCTGAAAAACTAGGAGCAACCGTTCGTGCGTTTAACGTTGTACGGTACATGGCCAATGCAAAAGACTCGTAATAGTCACCACGGTAAGAGGCGATTAAAGGAATAGCACGCACGATGCCATCACTATCTGCCAACGCATTAAAAAAACCAGCTCGCGGAGCAGATACTGCTATTTTTTCAATATTTGAGCCGTACCCATCCCACCATGTCGTCCTAAGTGGGGCTTTATCAAGACTGCCATGCATCATCACTGGCTGAGGTAAAACGCCGCTTGCCCGACCTTGACGATCACTGGTGAAGTAATAAGACAAAACAACATTTTTTTGCTTTACGGCAGCCGCAAATTGCGCATCAAAGTCCAAAGATGGGGCTAAACTCTCCAGAGTTGATTGAAACGCTTTGTCTTTGCGTAATTCACTCTCCGAAAGTTTTCTGAGTTGTTGCAATCCAGAACTGTTGTCAGGTTCCGCAAAAAGTAGATCAAAGCCCAGTGCTTTAATTTTTTGATTGTCGAAAAGCTCTTGGGTTAACACGGCGAGCTTGTTGCGACTCCAGGGCCAGCGTCCGAGCTCAGATAAGCTTTTCTCATCCACATCGACAATGACAATTCGCGGGTCGGTGGTGTGCGGCATGACTGCACGCAGTTTTGTATCGTAGATGAGATGATCTAGTGTTTGTACAACACGAATGTCTAATAAGTTTGTTGCATGCCCTAAAGCGAACAACAGCGGCAACATTGACAATGTGATGCGAGCCCAATGTTTTGCCAAAAACTTCATGCTGCGTATTTTGTCGCCTTTTGCAAGCGACCAACAAACGAATTAGTTCTGTATGAACTGCATCGCAGTGCCAGCAAGCTCAAACAAATCACCGTTTTTAAGCGGTACAGCATCTATACCAAACGTAACCCCATTCAGTGAAGGGCGTATTGCGCCTTCCACGTGCGCAACCATATAACTTTTCGGTCGTTTAGTGATGGCAATCACTGCTTCACCAGGCTTGCCGATTGTTGTCACAATCTTGACCAGTGGCAGCTCTTTACCTGTCGATGCACCCGACAGGATTTTGATAGCAACATAAGCTTCAGCAAACTTAGTTTGTTCGAACAGTGGTTTTTTTTCTTCGACTTGTTTTTCATCAGCGGCGATAACCTCTGCAGTCGCAGCGTTCAATGCAGCAGTCATAGCGCTTGCGCCGTCTTGAACATATCGAATGGCGTATTTTCCAATTTCTATGGTGTCACCATTTTTCAGGATTTGGCGCTTGACCTTTTGTTCGTTGATGTAAGTACCGTTGGTACTGTTCAAATCTTCGATGAAATAATCACGACCAATGACCTGCAAAGCTGCATGCTCACCGCTTACCGCCAAATTATCAACCACGATATCGTTGTACGGACGTCTCCCCAAAGTCATGCGATCTTTGTTGAGAGGTACAACCTTGATCAGATTGTCATCCAGACTTACGATAATTTTTGCCATGGCACCTTACTTTGCAAATCGGTCAATTGACTTTTGAACAGCTCAAATATGTAACGAGTTTAGCTGATTAGTGCGCTGTTTGGTTACGTTTTTGTAACCAAGTACCCAATGCAACCACCAAAATTGCGCCTAAGATGCCACCAAACAACACGTTCTGCTCTCCGATGGCACCAAAGTGGCTCGCGACAGCTGGATCTGTCAATAACATCTCGCCAGCTAAAAAGCCCAGCAAAGCTGCACCAATGGTGATGATGATTGGGAACCGCTCCATGACTTTCGTCAGCAAGGTTGCACCAAATACAATCAAAGGAATACTGACCAATAAGCCAAGCACCAACAAAGGCACATTGCCTTTTGCTGCGGCAGCAACAGCCAATACATTATCCAAGCTCATCACCAAATCAGCAATCAGGATTGTACGAATAGCGGCACCTAAACCGTTGATTTCTTTGCCGTGGCCATCTTCATCACCACCACCTTTGAGCAAGTCAACGCCGATGTAAACCAATAACACTGCGCCAATAAGTTTTAGGTACGGCAAGGTTAGCAGTTGAATAGCAACAATGGTGAGCAAAATCCGCATCACAATAGCAGCGGCACTTCCCCAAAAAATAGCTTTCTTTTGCATGTCTGGCTTGAGCGTGCGGGCCGCCATCGCAATGACTACTGCATTATCACCAGACAAAACAATATTGGCTAGAATAATCGAGCCAAAAGCGCTCCAGAATACTGCTGAAGATAAATCTAAACCGAAAAACATAACTGCCCCTAATTTTTAAATGTGCAATAGTTTAATCTATCGCACTTTTCAATTTCAGAGCATGGCCTTGAGCAACTTCGCCATTTCGGATGGATTACGCGTGACTTTAAAACCACACTCTTCCATCACAGCCAATTTTGCATCAGCAGTATCAGCGCCACCAGAAATAAGCGCCCCAGCATGACCCATACGCTTGCCCGCAGGTGCGGTTACACCAGCGATAAAGCCAACGATTGGCTTCTTCATGTTAGCTTTGCACCAGCGAGCGGCTTCAGCTTCGTCTGGTCCACCAATCTCACCAATCATGATGACGGCGTCAGTCTCTGGATCGTCATTGAAAGCCTTCATCACATCGATGTGCTTCAAACCGTTGATAGGATCACCACCAATACCAACAGCGCTAGATTGACCCAAGCCGATTTCGGTCAATTGCGCCACAGCTTCATACGTCAGCGTACCTGAACGGCTGACCACGCCGATGCGACCTTTGCGATGAATGTGACCTGGCATGATACCGATTTTGATTTCATCAGGCGTGATCAAACCAGGGCAATTTGGTCCGAGCAACAAGGTTTTCTTGCCGCCAGCGGCCTCTTTGGCGCGCATACGGTTGCGGATTTCCAACATATCACGGACAGGGATGCCTTCGGTGATGCAAATAGCCAAATCCAAATCAGCCTCAACAGCCTCCCAAATAGCAGCAGCAGCTCCTGCAGGCGGCACATAGATGACGGATACGGTAGCGCCAGTTTCTTGAGCTGCTTCTTTAACGGTTGCGTAAATTGGGATATTGAAAATGGATTCGCCAGCCTTCTTAGGATTCACGCCTGCGACAAAGCACTCTTTGCCGTTGGCGTATTCTTGGCACTTTTCAGTGTGAAATTGACCCGTTTTACCAGTAATACCTTGGGTGATAACGCGTGTGTTTTTATTGATGTAGATTGACATATTCGTTCCTGTTCGTTTGCGGAATGCGTTCTGCGGTATGTGTTCTATTTATTTCAAAGCAGCGACGACTTTTTCGGCAGCTTCAGCCATCGAATCCGCGCTGATGATAGGCAGACCAGATTCAGCCAACATTTTCTTGCCTAACTCTTCATTGGTACCCTTCATGCGGACCACCAACGGCACATTCAAATTTGTAGCACGGCAGGCAGTAATCACGCCGGTTGCAATAGTGTCGCACTTCATGATGCCGCCAAAAATATTGACCATGATAGCCTTCACTTTTGGATTTTTCAGCATGATTTTGAAAGCTTCGGTGACCTTCTCTGGCGTAGCGCCACCGCCTACGTCCAAGAAGTTTGCTGGCTCTGCGCCATACAACTTGATGGTGTCCATCGTTGCCATCGCCAAACCTGCACCGTTGACCAAGCAGCCAATGTTGCCGTCCAAGCTGATATAGGCCAAGTCGAACTTACTGGCTTCGACTTCAGCTGGATCTTCTTCGTCCAAATCGCGCAGCGCGACGATTTCTGGGTGACGGTATAACGCGTTGGCGTCAAAGTTGAACTTGGCGTCCAAGGCTTTGATGCCACCATTGCCTTCGAGCACCAGGGGGTTGATTT
Organism: Polaromonas sp.; assembly: GCA_013298815.1. GTDB lineage: Bacteria > Pseudomonadota > Gammaproteobacteria > Burkholderiales > Burkholderiaceae_C > Aalborgiella. The sequence continues at coordinate 44,322 of JAAFJF010000020.1, forward strand.
CAACCAAAGATGCGTCGGTTTCCATGTAGCATTTGTACAGCTTTTGCAACACGTCAACGCACTGGGCCGTGGAACCTGCTGGCACGCCAATGCTGTCGGATAAAAACTTGCCTTGCGCTTCTGTCAAACCCAACGCTGGATCAACGATTTCGGTGATGATTTTCTCGGGTGACACTTCAGCAACGTGCTCAATGTCCATGCCGCCTTCGGATGAGACGATGAACGCTACGCGCTGTGTCGCGCGGTCTGTCACTGCGGAAACGTAATATTCATGCTTGATATCAGCGCCGTCTTCGATGAACAAACGACGCACTTTTTGACCCATCTCGCCCGTCTGGTGCGTGACGAGTTGCATACCCAGAATTTCCCCTGAGATTTTTTGTACATCTTCGATAGAACGAGCCAGCTTCACGCCGCCGCCTTTGCCACGACCACCCGCATGAATTTGCGCTTTGACCACCCACACTGGGCCACCCAATTTTTGCGCTGCTTCAACAGCCTCTTGAACAGTGAAAGCGGGTATGCCGCGAGGCACTGGGATGCCGAATTGACGTAATAGCTCTTTGCCTTGGTACTCGTGGATTTTCATGAGGCTCTCTCAAAAAATGAACAACATTGGAACGGTTAACACCACGCAGATGCTTTAAATCATCACCCGCATGGCACGCAATTTTCAACTCGAACTGTAACATGCTGCATTGCACAAAATCTCGAGTTACCTTACAGTAACGAAAATTACTGTGCAGATTTTTGATCTAAATCGCTTTTTGGCGCTTTTAATCAGTGCAACACACTATTTATATAATTTTAAAATATAAAGATGACTAAAACTTACAAAGTATTTATTGATGGTGAAGCCGGTACGACTGGTTTGCAAATCCGTGAGCGTTTGGCCACCATGCCAGCCATTCAAATGCTCAGTATCGCGCCCGAGCTGCGCAAAGACGCCACTGCCAAGCGTGATTTGATGGCGCAAGCCGATTTGGTCGTTTTATGCCTTCATGACGATGCAGCGCGTGAATCTGTTGCGATTATTGATTCTTTAGAGGGTAACAAGCCAAAAATCATTGATTCCTCAACTGCCCACCGCGTCACACCGGGCTGGATTTACGGCTTTCCTGAGTTAGACGCATCGCAAAGCACCTTGGTCGCCGCTTCTAGCCGCGTCGCCAACCCCGGCTGCTACGCCACCGGCGCGATTGCGCTGATTCGCCCTTTGGTTGACGCCGGTTTGCTGCCTAAAGACTATGCCTTGAGCGTTCCCGCCGTCAGCGGCTACTCTGGCGGTGGTCGCACCATGATGGAAGCCTACCAACAAGGCGTAGCACCCGCTTTTGAGCTCTACGCGCTGGGTTTGGGGCACAAACACATCGCTGAAATCATGCAATACGGTGGTTTGACCACGCGCCCCCTGTTTGTGCCATCTGTTGGTAACTTTGCACAAGGCATGCTGGTCCAGATTCCGCTGCATTTGGACAGCTTGCCAGGCAAACCGTCTGTTGCTGACTTGCATGAAGCTTTGCATAAGCACTATGCAGCGTCGAATGGTGCGGATTCATGGGTTACTGTTGCGCCAACGGCTGATGTTGCCAAATTGGATGCTTTGGCACTGAACAATACCAACAAGATGGAACTGCGAGTCTTTGGCAACGAGGGCTACCGCCAAGCGGTTTTGGTGGCGCGTTTAGACAACTTGGGCAAGGGCGCTAGTGGGGCTGCTGTGCAGAATTTGAAGTTGATGCTGGGGATTTGACGAATTTACTCGTCAAATTCCTCAAAAGCGCCTGAAATTACCTTTCGAATCGCCTCTGAACCGAAGCCACGGCTCATCAAAAACCGCATTTGTTTGCCGCGTTCCGCTGCATTTTCGGGGGCAGAGCCGAACTTCTTGCGCCAAACCTCCCGCGCCCGCTCGGCCTCCGTGCTTTTCAGCAAATCTACCGCATCCAAAACCGCGCTAGCATCTAAACCTTTGCTTTGCAGCTCTTGCTTGATGCGGGCAGTACCTAGTTTGGCGCTGCGGCGGTGCAAGACAGAATCAACGACACGCTGCTCGTTGATGAAATCTTTGGCTTGCAGTTCGTCTAAGGCTTTTTCCAGCTCACCAGGCGCGGTTTCGAACTGACTTAGCTTTTTCACCAGCTCAGCACGCGAGTATTCGCGACCACTCAAAAGCCGCAAAGCGCGGCCCTTGAGGGAGATAGTGAAGCCGGTTTGAAGCTTTTTAATGGCCTCAACGTCACCTTCACTCGCATTATTTGCTACATTATTCATAGCTATTTAGGCAGTAAATACGCTGGCTATAGCCAAATTTGAGGGGTAAAAATGCATTTTTTAACGATTTTTCGCTCAATTTGGCTAAAGTGGCACTTAATCACGGCTCTTTTTCGGCTTTTTCTCTTCCGCTGGCGTACCAGACATGCCTGAGGCAACGTTGGAGGCAGCTGAAATCAACGGAATACCCAAAGATTCGCGTACTTTGTTTTCGATTTCAATCGCCAGATCTGGGTTTTCGCGCAAAAATTCACGGGAATTGTCGCGGCCTTGGCCGATTTTTTCGCCTTTGAAGGCATACCAAGCGCCTGATTTTTCAACCACGCCCGCGGTGACGCCTAAGTCGATCACCTCGCCCAGCCGGCTGATGCCAGCGCCGAACAAAATGTCGAATTCAGCCGTTTTAAACGGAGGTGCGACCTTGTTTTTAACCACTTTGACGCGGGTTTCGTTGCCAATCGCGTCTTCGCCCTTTTTGATCGTGCCAGTGCGGCGAATATCCAGACGTACCGAGGCGTAGAACTTCAGCGCGTTACCGCCTGTGGTCGTTTCTGGGCTGCCGAACATGACGCCGATTTTCATGCGGATTTGGTTGATAAAAATGACCATGCAATTGGCCTTTTTGATGTGCGCGGTCAACTTGCGCAGCGCTTGGCTCATCAAACGGGCTTGCAGACCTGGCAGGCTGTCGCCCATTTCGCCTTCCAGTTCGGCTTTGGGTGTCAAAGCGGCGACAGAGTCAACCACAATCAAATCCACCGCGCCAGAACGCACCAAGCTGTCAACGATTTCCAGCGCTTGCTCGCCGGTGTCGGGCTGGCTGATCAGCATGTCTTGCAGATTGACGCCCAGGTTTTGCGCATATTGGGTGTCCAAAGCGTGCTCGGCATCGACAAACGCGCAGGTGCCACCCAGTTTTTGCATTTCGGCGATGACTTGCAAGGTCAAAGTCGTTTTACCTGAAGATTCTGGGCCGTAAATTTCAATCACACGACCGCGCGGCAAGCCACCGACGCCGAGCGCAATATCCAAGCCCAAAGAGCCTGTTGAGACAACTTGGATGTCTTCAATCACCTCGCCCTCACCCAGGCGCATGATGGTGCCTTTGCCGAATTGTTTTTCGATTTGAGCCAGTGCAGCTTGCAACGCTTTGGCTTTTTCAGCGCTGGCAGCAGCGTTTTGTGCGGATGTTGCGGGAGTTCCTTTTACAGCCATGTCCATGATACTTTCCTTTTAAAATCAATGAGTTACTTACAAAAATTTAAATGACTTGCCTGCATCTTAATCTTGGTTGCTGGATGCTTGAACAGTAGTTTATATCAAACTTTTGTATTTGTACATTTTTATATTGCTATTTTTAGTCAGTTTAATTGACTAATTATTTACTGCTGATTTATGATGTGGCATGGCTAAAACAACAGCATTGAAAGCAGTCTCTCAAACACCGGATTTAGGCTGGCGGCAAACGCATTTGGGGCGCTTGCTGGGGCATGCGCTGCGGCGGTTTGATGAGCGGGTGTTGACGCTGATGGCGCACAACATGGATGTGCCGCTGGCGTTGTCGAATTTGGCAGCGCGTGGGCAGGTGACGGCGGCGCATGTGCACATCACGCGGCATTTGCCGCTAGAGGGCGCGCGGTTGTCGGATTTGGCGGCCAGTGCTGGCGTGACCAAGCAGGCGATGGGGGATTTGGTGACGCAGTGCGAGGCTTGGGGGCTGGTGACGCGGTCTTTGGATGGGGTTGATAAGCGGGCGCGGAAGGTGATGTTTACGGCGACGGGGTTGGATTGGTTGGGGGCGTTTGAGCGGGCTGTTTCTCAGGCTGAGGCGGAGTTTAAAGAGGCTGTGGGGAGGGATGTGGCTTTGGTGGTTGCTATGGGACTTGAGGCTTATTCTTCTGGGTATTGAGCTGCTTTCCCCACTCTCATCCCCCGCCTTCTCTCGCCCCGCCGGGCGAAAGAAGGAGCCTTCATTTGATGGTTTGGTTATGGCAAAGCTTCCACCGTTGATGCATTGCAATGTCGGTATGATGGCCGCTGTTTCTTATTTGCTCGTTCTCTAAATGTCCTCCCCCCTTTCGTCTCCAGCTGGTTCTGGTTTAAATCTCGCGCAGCAAGAAGCGGTGAACTACATGCACGGGCCTTGCTTGGTGTTGGCGGGGGCGGGGTCGGGGAAGACGCGGGTAATCACGCACAAGATTGGGCGGCTGATTCAGAGCGGGGTGGCGGGGAAGAACATTGCGGCGATCACGTTTACCAACAAAGCGGCGGCAGAAATGCGCGAACGGGCGCGGCAGTTGATTGGTAAGGCGGCTAAGGATGTGATGATTTGCACTTTCCATGCGCTAGGGGTGCGCATGCTGCGGCAGGACGGTGCTGCGTTGGGCTTGAAGCCGCAGTTTTCGATTTTGGATACGGATGACATCACCAGCATTTTGAAAGATGCGGGTGGCAGCGTCGATGTGGCGACGGCGCGGTCATGGCAGTGGGTGATCAGCAGCTGGAAAAGCGCGGGGCTGAACGCTGAAATGGCGTTGCTGCAAGCCAAAGACGACAACGAACGCATCATCGCCAAAGTGATGGCGAGTTATGAAGAGCGGTTGAGCGCATTTCAGGCGGTAGATTTTGACGATTTGATTGGTTTGCCGCTCAAGCTGCTACAAAATCATGAGCAAGTTAGGCAGAAATGGCAGGCACAGATGGGGCATGTGCTAGTGGACGAATACCAAGACACGAATGCGACGCAATACGAGGTGCTGAAGTATTTGGTCGGTGACAAAGCACGCTTTACCGCTGTGGGTGACGATGACCAATCGATATACGGCTGGCGTGGCGCGACTTTGGACAATTTGCGCAAACTGCCGGTGGATTTTCCGAATCTCAAAGTCATCACGCTGGAACAAAACTACAGATCCACCAGTGCCATTTTGCGTGCTGCTAACAATGTGATTGGGCCGAATCCAAAGCTTTTCCCGAAAAACCTGTGGAGCGATTTGGGTGAAGGCGAACCCGTGCGCGTGGTGGATGCGGATACCGAGGAACATGAAGCAGAGCGTGCCGTAGCGCGGATTCAATCGCTACGCTCGGGCATGGAAGTTGTGGCAACAAGTACCGCTGGTGCATCGCCGCAAACACAGTACAAAGAGCTGAAAGACTTTGCGATTTTGTACAGAGCCAATCACCAGGCCAAAACTTTTGAAAAGGCGCTGCGCAAGGCGAATATACCCTACAAAGTCTCAGGCGGACAAAGCTTTTTCGACCGTGCGGAAATCAAAGACCTGTGCGCTTGGTTTCGACTGTGGGTGAACAACGACGATGATCCGGCCTTTATGCGCGCCATCACCACGCCCAAGCGCGGTATTGGCCACCAAACGCTGCAGCAGCTGGGCAGCTTTGCCAGCAGCTACAAAGTCAGCCTGTTTGAAGGGCTGTTTTTGTCTTCGCTCAACGCCGTTGTCAGCACCCGTGTTGTGGGTAGCTTGCACGAATTTGGTCGTTATATCAACGACTTGGAATACCGTGCCAGCCAGACAACGGGCGTGGAAGATTGTGCTCAATTCTTAAAAGATTGGTTGATTGAGATCGGCTACGAAAAGCATTTGTACGACGGTGAAGACTCAGAAACACTGGCCGCTGCACGATGGACCAATGTGCTGGATTTTTGCGACTGGATGAGCAAACGCTGCGGTGGTGAGATAGACGATACGGCAGGTGCGAGCCTTGAGAGCGAGAAGAAAAGCCTGCTAGAAGTGGCGCAGACCATCGCTTTGCTATCGACCATCAGCGAGCGCGAGAAAGACCAAAACGTCGTGACTCTATCCACCCTGCACGCGGCCAAAGGGCTGGAGTGGCCGCACGTGATGCTGGTGGGCGTGACCGAGGGTATGCTGCCGTTCAAGCTGGAAGACAAAAAAAAGGGCGAAACATCGGCGGGAAGTCTGGGTGGTTCATCCAGAGAACATGAATCCGCCAACGACGATATCGCCACCCGCCTGCAGGAAGAGCGCCGCCTGATGTACGTGGGCATCACCCGCGCCCAGCGCAGCTTGGCGGTGAGCTGGACCA